>CAZZHS010000040.1:0-44492 GCA_964654275.1 uncultured Syntrophobacteraceae bacterium | reverse complement strand
TCAACTTATTTAAATTCCACAGTTTTTTGCACTACGCTGACAAACTTGGGTTAATATAGTGTCCAACCCTAAAGACCGAAAAGGAGGCTGCATCGTCCAGGATCTTTTGCTTTCTCTTCGACTTGCAAAAGGTTAATCTGAATTTCGCCGCTGCCGCCTCAGGGCCCGAAGATCTCAATGACGAGACTGCGACAATGGAGGTTCCCCCATTGGAAGAAAAGTTGACGGAAGCTGAGCTGACCTGGGGAAGTCTCTGCCATTTCAGTGCCCTGATGGGGCTCGTGTGGTGGGCACCCGTTTTTCACAACTGGGTCCCTGTCGGGCACCTGGTGGGCCCCCTCCTGGTCTGGATCCTCAAGCGGAAAAGCTCACCCTACGTCGACAGGAATGGAAAGGAAGCCCTCAACTTCCAGCTATTCGTCACGGTCTGCGCCCTCCTTTTGAGCTTCCTTCCCTTCGGGCTCCTGTCCACCTATGCCGTCACCGGGCTGGCTGTCTGCTCGGCCTGCCTCGCGATCAAAGCCGGCGTCCGCGTGAGCAACGGGAAGCCTTACCGCTATCCTCTGATCCCCTGGCGACTGCTTCAGGGATAAACATCCCGCCTCTTCGAGACCCCTCCGGAACGACCTATCAAAATCCGGATTCAATCCACAAGAATGCAGCAGTGCCCGGCCTGCTTGAGGGTGGCAGGTGAGGGGCAGTAACGGTTCAAAGTGTGTTCAAAACTTTCAGAAAACCTTTGGTTGTGCTTTGAACGGGCAGGGAGCGTCAGAGAAAAGTCGAAGGGATGTTCAAAAAAATCCTTTAATTTCAACGTTTATCTACACTTTCAGACATTCCTTCAGTGCTTGTTATGATGATGAACTTTATATAGATAGAAAAAACCAAAATCATCAAAATCCACAGAGCCTCTAAATGTCCACAATGACGAAGGCTTCCCAGCCCTTTTCCGTTTCCTCCACCCGGAAGCGGTGAAAGGTCACGGCTTTTACGTCCACCACGAGATCGTGCCTGAGCGGATCGAGTTCCTCCCCGTACAATTCTCCGTGGAGCTGCTGTGCACCGGGGGAACGGTCCACTCGAAGCCGCTCGACCCGGAGCAGCAGCAGCCTGGCATCCTTGTAGAAGATGAGCTCCTGGAGCAGTTCGTAGAGCAGCATCTCCATGTCATCCGACTGGAGCTGAATGGGAATTCTCACCACGTCCCGGATCGTCTCAAGATCCGAGACCATGACGTTCATGAGAGCTTCCGCCGCCGCGGTGAACATCTCTTCGGCGGTCTCGCCCCATGCTTCGAATGCGGCATCGGCCGTGGCGATGTCCTCGATGTACTTGTATGGCACGGGAATATCCAGCAGCAAGAATCGTACCTGGAAGTTCGGTAGACCTCGTCAAAAGTGGGTTTACAACCAGGCGAGGCACATCCCCCCGATCGGGTGACGCTCACCTCATCCGCCCCTGCATTCGCAGGACCTCAAACGATGGACGATCTCCTCCCTGCATGGGTCCAGGTCTCGTCCCATGAAAACAATCTGCGTCCGTTCCGCCGGAAAATCCTCGAGGTCGGCACGCCCCACCACATAATTGAAAAGGCAGCTGCCTTCCTGGAAAACGACGAACCCCTTGCCCCTGTAGACTTCCCTGGGGAGATCGGCCAAAACTTCCAAAAACCGCGCTTTGTCGAGGGGGGCGTCACAGGCGAAAAGAAACGATTGAAAGAGCGGTTCTCCATGGTGGTTCATCTCTCGTTTCAAGCGCTGCACATCCAGACCGAAAAGGAGACGGGTGTCCACATCGCAGCCCATGGTCCTGAAGAGAACCGCGTGGGGATTGTAGTGACGAAGGAGGGCTTCCACTTCCCTGATCTCATCCATGGTCACCAGATCTATTTTGTTCAGGAGCAGGATATCTGCTGCGGACAACTGTGACCGTGCGCTGTGGATGAGGGCTGGTTGCCGGACTCCGGAATAGGCATCGGCCACATAAATGATGCTGTCGAGCCGGGTTTCCACAAGATTTTGACGCACCTCATCGGCGAGGGCTTCCAGTTCGGCCGCTCCCGTTGTTTCGACCACGATGGCATGGGGCCTCGTCCGCTCGAGGACCGATCTCACAGCTGCCTCAAAGTCCCCCAGAAGCGAGCAGCAGACGCATCCTCCCGGCAGAGGGATGACCTCGATGTTCTTTTTTCGAAAAACCTCGCAGTCAACGGAGAGCTCACCGAACTCATTGATGAAAATGGCTATGGGACGATGGATGGTGTCCGAAATTCTTTGAAGCAGTGTCGTCTTGCCGCTTCCCAGTGAGCCGGCGATGAGCGTGATGGGGGTTTTGGTCTGCATCTTCTGCTTCAGCCCTTGATGTTGCCGATGGGAGTCATCCGTGCGACCTTTCGACTGATGCGCGCCCGTTCTGTCGCCGTCACCACCTCATCGATGTCCTTGTAGGCTGCACCGGCTTCCTCCGCCACTCCGGAGAAGGAGACCGCCCGCACGTAGATTCCGCGCTCTTCGAGATCGGCCAGGAGTTTCCGGCCGCGGAATTTTTTCTTGGCCTGATGGCGGCTCATGCTCCGTCCACTCCCGTGGGCGGTGCTGTAAAATGTCTGGCTCCCCTCTTCCACCCCCGCGAGGACATACGAACCCGTTTCCATGCTCCCCCCCAGAATCACGGGTTGACCCGTTTCTTTGTAGATTTCGGGGAGTTCCTCCGCTCCCGGCCCAAAGGCTCGCGTGGCCCCTTTTCGGTGCACGAGCACTTCCCGCAGTTCGCCGCTGAGCCGGTGTTTTTCCAGTTTGGCCGTGTTGTGAGACACGTCGTAGACCTGGTGCATCCCGAGATCCGCCGCATCTTTCCCAAAAACGTCCGAGAAGACCTCACGGATGCGGTGGGCAATGACCTGCCTGTTGGCAAAAGACATGTTGATGGCGCATTTCATCGCCTTGAAGTAGTCCTGACCCTCAGGAGAATGAAACGGTGCGCAGGCGAGCTCCCGGTCCAGAATTGTGATGCCGTATTTCTTCTCCATCACCTTGAGAAACAGCGCGAGATAATCGGAGGCGACCTGATGACCGAAACCCCGACTGCCGCAGTGAAACATGACCACCACCTGATTGGGCAGTGTGATGCCGAAAGCTTCCGCCGTTTTTCGGTCGTAGACGTTTTCCGGGCGCACCACCTGAATTTCCAGGTAGTGATTTCCCGATCCCAGGGTACCGATCTGCTGGAAGCCTCGCTCCACCGCTTTGTCGCTCACCGCGGAGGCGTCCGCTCCCGGAGAGCAACCGTGCTCCTCCGTGCGCTCGAGGTCTTCCGGCCATCCATAGCCGTTTTTCAAACACCACCGGGCACCCTCTTCCACGACCTGTCGGAATTCCGACTGGGAGAGCTTCACGAAACCTCTGCTCCCCACGCCGGCAGGGACGCGCTGAAAGAGCCGATCCACCAGTTCTCTGAGCCTGGGCTGCACCTCTTCAAGGGTGAGTCGAGTTACCAGGAGGCGCATGCCGCAGTTGACATCGAAGCCGATTCCTCCTGGGGAGATGACGCCGTTTTCCACATCCATGGCCGCGACACCTCCGATGGGAAAACCATATCCCCAGTGGCCGTCCGGCATGCACAGAGCGTAATTGACGATACCGGGCAGCGTGGCCACGTTGGTGACCTGGTCGACCACCCCTTCATCCATGGTTTGGAGCAGCTTTTCCGTGGCATAAACCCGCGCGGGAACCCGCATGCCCTTTTTGAAACCGGGAGGGATTTCCCAGATGGTTTCGCTGATTCGCTTGAATGTTTTGAATGTGGTCATGTGTTCCATCCGTGATGCGTGAAAAAGCCGAGCCCCTCGAGATCGCGACTTCAAGAAGGGGGATTTCATCCCTTCGACTGACAGTGAGGGACGGAGAACGCAACAGGAAGCGCGAACTCCCGTGCAAGAGACTGATGAGCTTGCCATTTTGATTAAATATATTTTAGCCTTGGAACTTTGTCTAGGAGCGGGGGGATGCGGCAATCTCCGGAGCCGCTTCCGAGCTTGATCCAGGACCAAATATTTTCTTGACAGCTCTTCTGCCTCCAAATTATCCTGTCACCCTGTTTTCACTATCACCCATGGCGAGGCGTGAGGCATATATTATTCGGTGCGCTGTTTGAGAGGTGCAGACGCCAAGGGAAATTGACCATGGAAGGAGTTGAAGGGTTCATGAGGGATCAGCGCCGTTTCGAGATTTTCGATGGCTATTATTATTACTTTCCCCTGCGAGGAAAGTCGGCGCCGACCTGCATTTGAGGCATCCCCTCAACCCAATCCCCCGAGGATTCCCCCAACCGCAGGTTCACCGCCTGCGGTTTTTTTTTGGGGGCACACCGGCCGTGCCGGGTAAAAGAAGCCTGGATTCTCCGGGACGCCTGATCGACGAATCAGGTGAGGACAGCCCGGGAGAAATCCTGGCGGACAGTTTTTCATGACGGTGGATGAGATCATCCGGGAGCGATGACGGTGGAAAAGGAACTGGAAGGATTGCGGGACGCCATCGATGCGGTGGACACGGAGCTTTTGAAGCTTCTGAACCGGCGCATGGAACTGTCCCAGGACGTCGGAAGGTACAAGGCACAACGCGGGCTTCCCCTGTTTCATCCGGGAAGGGAGGAACTCATCACCGAGAGGTTGAGCAGGGAAAATCCCGGCCCTCTCACGGATGAATCCCTGCGGGCCATCTACCGTGAAATTTTTGCAGCCTCGCGTCTCCTTCAGTACGTGCTCCAGGTGGCGTTTCTAGGACCCGACTGGACCTATTCGCACATCGCCGCCCTCTCCCTGTATGGCCATTCGGCGCGCTATGTTCCCTGCCCTACCCTGGAAGACGTCTTCGAAGCCCTGCTCAAGGGCAAGGTGCACACGGCGGTGATTCCCATTGAAAACTCCCTGCAGGGAGGGGTGGGGCGCAGCATGGACCTCCTGTATGAATGGGACGTGCGTGTGGTGGGGGAATGCTACCTGGAGGTGGCACACCACCTGTCGAGCCGTGCGGGTTCTCTGGAGGACATCAGGCGACTTTACGCCCATCCCCAGGCCATGGACCAATGCCGCCACTGGATACTGCAGCACCTGCGACATGCGGAACTTCACGAAACCGCCTCCACGGCCCGCGCCGCACAGCGAGCCGTCGAGGATCCTCAGGGTGCGGCCATTTGCAATCTCTATGCGGCCCACCACTATGGGCTCACAGTTCTGGCCGAACGCATCGAGGATCACTCGGGAAACACCACCCGCTTCCTGGCCCTCTCGCACCATCTCACGCCCCCGACGGGAAACGACAAGACATCGCTCCTCTTCGCCGTTTCCGATCAGCCGGGTGCCCTGCACAGTGCCATCGAGTCCTTTGCACGGGCCAGGGTGAACATGACGCGGATCGAATCGCGGCCCAACCGAATGTTTTCCTGGCAATATCTCTTTTATGCGGACATTGAAGGCCACCAGGAAGACGATGCCGTCCGGTTCGCTCTGGAGGACCTTCGCCGGCACGTGTCTTTCATGAAGATTCTGGGGTCCTATCCCAAACGCGACCCCAAGAGACCCATCCGGCTGGAAAAAGAAAAGCTCAGGACAAGCGGGGTTGCGTGACGCCCGGCCCATCGCGTGCCATGAGCATTTTGGGGAAGAGGCCCCGAAAAATCGGCAAGGGTGCCGTGATCCCGGGGATCGGGGATCTTGAGGGTTGTGCTCACCTGGCTATGAATTTCATGAGGAACAGGATTCTCATGCCGACAAAACCGATGAAACAATCTGCCATCTGCGGCTGCATGCTGGACTTTTCCCAGGAAGAAATCATGAGGCACATGCAGGAAGCCGAGGTCGACCTGCTGGAATGGCGCCTCGACATTCACATCCGTCAACACTCCATCGAGGACGCGCTGCAAGCCTTTTCCCTCTTTTCCAGACAGCACCGTCTGCCGTTTCTCGTGACCAACCGACCCGTGAGAGAGGGCGGAGCTTTCGACGGAGGGGAAAGGCTTCGCATCGAGGTGCTGCAGCGCGCCGTGGAGGCCGGCGCCGAATGGGTTGACCTGGAACCGGACGTGCCTGAAAGTGAGCTCAACTGGTTTCGCATGAAAAACGTGGGCATCGTTTTGTCCCACCACGAAATGAAAGGGACCCCCCCGACGGGCGAACTTCAGGAGCGCGTGGCCGCGATGGCCCGACTGAAACCCGACGTCATCAAAATGGCCACGATCGCCGGGGAGCAGGAGGACAACCTGCGCGTTCTGGGTTTGATTCCCTGGGCGGAGAAGGAACTGGGGGTGAAGGTCATTGCCTTCTGCATGGGGGAGCTGGGCAGATGGAGCCGCATCGCCTGTGTGGCCATGGGCAGTCCGTGGACCTACGTGCAGATGCCGGGGCAAACACAGGCGGCTCCCGGCCAACTGCTCGCCCGGGACATGCGGTTGATCCTCAAAGCCATGGGAATCCTCAAAGCATGAGACCCCCGGTCCATCTCCGTGAAACTGGACTTCTTGGGCGCCACAAAACAGGTGAGCCGTGATAAAACCCGTCCAACAAGCACTCTATGCCGTCGTGGGAAATCCCGTGGCCCACAGCCTGAGCCCTCTCATGATGCAGGCGGCTTTCCAGAAGCTGCAACATCGGGCGATCTACGTCGCCCTCGAACTGGACAATCCTGAAGAGGACTTTTCCACTCTGCACAAGATGGGTTTCCTGGGGCTCAGCGTCACACTGCCCCACAAAGAGTGGGCTCTTCGCCTTGCGACCCGGGCGGACGAGACGGCCCGCATCATCGGGGCCGTGAACACCCTGAAAAGATCGCCGGAGGGATGGGCGGGGCGGAATACGGACTGGCTCGGTTCCAATCGAGCTCTCGGGGCGGTTTTGGATCTGAGAGGAAAGCAAGGGCTGGTTCTGGGGGCCGGAGGCGCAGCAAGAGCCTTGGTCTACGGTCTCCAGCACGAGGGGGTCGCGGTGACCGTCTCCAACCGGGGGGAAGAACGCGGTGCGGCCCTGGCCAAAGCGTTTCGCTGCCCCTTCATTTCATTGAATGATCTTCACAGCGAATCCACGGCCTTGCATTTTGACCTGGTGGTGCAGTGCACGCCGGTGGGGCTAAAGGGTGACCGAGAAAACTCCATTGCCCCTCCCCACCTGTTTCGAGAAGGAATGGTCGTGATGGACACAGTCTACCGTCCTTGTCACACCCCCTTTGTGAAACAGGCCATGAGGGCCGGCTGCAGGGTTGTGTCCGGTCTGGAAATGCTCCTGCACCAGGGAGTGGAACAAATCAAATGGTGGTTGGACCTGCCAAACCTTCCTGAAGAGCTCATTCAGGAGATGCGAGAGATCCTTCACAGAGCGGTGACTGAAGATGACCGAAGAAGTCAAAAAGATTGAACGGGCCACGAGGGTTTCGGGAAGGGTGCGCCTGCCGGGATCCAAATCCATCACCCACCGCGCACTCATCATGGCGGCTCTCTCCCGGGGGGCATGCGACATCTACAATCCTCTCGTGTCCCAGGACACGGAGTTGACGGCAAATGCTCTCGAGAGCCTCGGAGTTCGGATCAGCCGGGAAAAAGACAAGGTGCGGGTCGAGCCTCCGCCGGTCAGATGGACTCAACCCCGGGAGCCGATCTTTCTCGGCAACAGCGGCACCAGCATGCGGCTTCTGCCTGCGGTGGCCGCAGTGGGAACCGGGACGTTTTGCTTCGATGGCACGGCCCGTCTCCGGGAACGGCCCCTGGGTCCCATTTTGGCCGCGCTGGAGAGTCTCGGGGTTCATTGCCGATGCCTCCTGGAGCCGGGGTTTCCTCCGGTGGAACTGAAGAGCCATGGATTGAAAGGTGGAGAGGTTTGGGTTGATGCCTCACAGAGCAGCCAGTTCCTCTCCGCTCTGCTCATCACAGCTCCCTGCGCAACAGAAGACGTGACGGTGGGTTGGAGAGAGCCGGTGGCTTCGTTCCCCTACATCGACTTGACCCTTGCCATGATGGAGGAGCTGGGAATCCGATTCGAGTGGCTCAATGACTACCAGATCAGGATACCGGCGCCGCAGGTTTACCCTCCCTTCACCCACACCGTGGAAGGGGATTGCTCCTCGGCTTCGTATTTCTGGGCCGCAGCGGCCCTCACGGGGGGAGACGTCGAGGCCCATCCCATCTCGCCCCGGAGCGTTCAGGGAGATTGCCGGCTGGTTTCCGTCTTCGAGAGGATGGGCTGCCGCATTGTGCGGGAACAGGAGGGGATCCGGGTCCTGGGCCCGGAAGCGCTCCTTCCGGTGGATGTGGACATGAACCGGATGCCCGACATGGTTCCCACCCTGGCCGTGGTGGCAGCCTTTGCCAGGGGCCGAAGCCACATCCGTAACGTGGCTCACCTGCGCGTGAAGGAATCGGATCGGCTGCGCGTGGTCGCCCTTGAATTGAGAAAGCTGGGCGTTCCCGTGGATGAACTGGAAGATGGTCTCGTCATCGAGGGGGGGGAGGTGAAATCACCGCGGGAACCCCTTGAGGCCCACGACGACCACCGCATCGCCATGGCGTTCGCCCTGGCAGGCCTGCGCGTGGACGGCGTGCAAATCCGGGGTGCGGAATCCGTGGCCAAGTCCCTGCCTGATTTTTGGCAACTTTTTGAAGGGCTCTGCTATGGAAAAGCGTGAGGCGAAAAAAGCACTCCCGGCTTTTCTCTTTCTGTGGGGCATGCTCCTTTCCTGGACGGGACCGGCTCATGCCTCCCCTTTTTTCGAATCTTATGTCTCCAGATTTTTCGGGCAGGCAGGAAGTGTGGCTGTGGATGTCGTCTCCCTACCCAGCGGGCAAGTGGTTTGGGAGCGGGGAGCCCGGGAACCCCTCGTGCCCGCTTCCCTGGTGAAGCTGCTGACCAGCCATGCGGCCCTGAAGTCTTTGGGGTCCCTGCACCGGTTTGAAACGCGGGTTTTCACCCTTCATAATCCCCGCGGAGGAATCTTGCCGGGAGATATCTGGGTGAAGAGCGAGGGAGATCTTCATTTCACCGACGAAAAAGCCCGGGATCTCGCCCATCGCCTGAGAACCGCCGGCATCACGCGGATCGAGGGAAGTGTCGTGGTGGACAATCGCTACTTCGATCCTCCAACGCAACAAATCTGCGTGGATGAACGCTGCAGCCGGAGTTATAACCCGGTCATTTCCGGAACGGCCCTGGATTACAATACCCTGACCTTCCGGGTCACCCCCGCAGGGCGTGCCGGGGCCTCCAACCTGGTGACCTGGTCCCCCATGGGGGATTACGTTCGGTTGATTAACGAATCCAGAACCATCAAGGGCCGACCCAAGCAGCCGCTTCAACTGCACTCGACGGGAGTCGGCCAGGATGGCCGGGAACACTTCCGGCTCCGGGGAGAGATGCCCCTGGGATCGAGAGATCCCTGGGAAGTCTGTCTCAACGTGAAAAATCCCCCGACATTCTTTGGATACAGTTTCCGGGAACTGCTCAGAGAAGCAGGTGTGGAGGTTCGAGGAGGAGTCCGGGAGGGGGCCACACCGGCCCAAGCGTTCAGGGTGGTGACCCATGAATCGGATCCCCTGGGGGAATTGCTCCACGGACTCAACCGCTTCAGCAACAATTTCATGGCAGAGATGCTTTTGAGATCCCTGGGCGCCGGGGTTTACGGGGAACCGGGCACTCAGGAAAAAGGGATCCGAGCCATTGAAACGCATCTGCTGGGACTGGGAATCCCACCCGCCGAGTTTTCTCTGGCCAGCGGTTCGGGGCTCAGCCGAGACTGCCGTGCGAGTCCCAGGATTTTCTCGAAAATTCTCCTCGATATCTACCGGGATGTTCAAAATGGGCCCCGGTTCATTGCTTCGCTGGCCGTCAACGGAGAGGAAGGAACCCTTCGACGAAGACTCAAAGACTCCGAGGTCACGCTGCGCGGTAAAACAGGAAGCCTGAAAGACGTGGTCGCCTTTTCCGGGTACGTTTCTGCGCCGGGGCGGGGCCTGTTCGCCGCCACAGTGTTGCTGAACGATGTGCAAAACACGGCGGAGGCTCGTGAGACCCTCTACAGATTCCTGGAGGAACTTCCCTACGCTGTCCCGGTTCAGTCGAGCCGGCGACAGACGGGGAGGCTTCCTTGACTTGACCGGCTCGATATCCTAAGTTTACTTGGAATGCACGGGAGCACGGAAGACCGGTGTGGGTTTCGTGCTCCCTTTTTTAAATTCTTACCAGGCGGATGTCGGGCGCAACAGCGCCTGCTCTGAGGTATCAGCGAGGAGAATTTCATGACAAGGAAGGTCAAGCAGGGCGATTACGTGAAAGTGCACTATACGGGCAAGTTTTCCAACGGGGAAATCTTTGATTCCAGCCAGGGGTGCCAGCCTCTGGAGGTCCATATGGGAGCCAACGAAGTCATTGCAGGCTTTGAGAACGCGCTGCTCGGCATGGGCGAGAACGAAAAAAAATCTTTCACGGTCGATGCGGACAAAGCTTACGGGCTGCGCGAAGAAAATCTGGAGCGGGGCTTCAATCGAGCTGATTTTCCAAAGGATTTTCAGCCGGAAGTGGGACAGGTCATTGTCCTTCAGGATCCGTCTCATGGCCAGTTCCCCGCCACGGTCAAGGCAATCGATGGCGAACAGGTCATCCTGGACCTGAATCACCCGCTGGCGGGGCGCAACCTCTCCTTCGACATCGAGGTCGTTTCCATCAGCAACGAACCTACCCCCTCTTCCTGTGGATGCGGATGCTCCTGTTCGTGATCGGGCACCGGGTCAGGCAGAAACAGCACAGCCTCCGGAGACCCGGCGGCTGTGCTGTTCAATGTTTCTTCGACATTGTCTTCCGCAACTCAATAAAAACATAGGGAGCCTTTTGCAAAACCCCGTTCCGCCCTTCGATACACATCAAGAAACGGCCGTCTCTTGGTTCGCCATAGCGCCCTTCGATATCTCTCAAGAAACAGCTGTCTCTTTGCACTCCTTGCCGCCCTTCGATACCTCAGGGCGAACGTAGTTTTGTCGGTTTGTGGTTCTCCAGAATCTTGTAAGAAACGACTGTTTCTTGTCGGTCACCTTGCCGCGCTCAGGGCGAACGGAGATTCTTTCGGTTTGGTTCGTCCAAAAGCATTCAAGAAAAGACTGTTTCTTGTTGGTCAACTTGCCGTGCCCAAGGCAGGGATTGCTTTGCTCAGGGCGAACGGAGATTCTTTCGGTTTGGTTCGTCCAAAAGCATTCAAGAAAAGACTGTTTCTTGTTGGTCAACTTGCCGTGCCCAAGGCAGGGATTGCTTTGCTCAGGGCGAACGGAGATTCTTTCGGTTTGGTTCGTCCAAAACCATTAAAAAAAAGACTGTCTCTCGTCGGTCAACTTGCCATTCCCAAGGCAGGGATTGCTTCGCTCAGGGCGAACGATCGGATTGACTATACGGCGCTGGTTCTCCGTTCGTGGTGAGGTATCGAACCATGAACGGAAATACCCTTGCAAGAGGCTCATGTGTTAAGGCGCATTCATTCAGACTATTTCAACGGCAAAATGAAATAGATGAGGTTGCCGTATTTTTGCGGCTCACATCCAAACTTTCCCCCATGAACTTCCACCACATTCTTGACAAAGTTGAGTCCATGGCCGGTTCCGCGCTCCTCCAGGCCCGAAGGGGCCCGGTATCCCCCTTCAAATATTTTTTGAGCCTCCTCCTCCTGGAGAGGCACACCCGTCGTGAAAAAGCTGAAGCGCAGACCGTCGGTGCCCTTCTTAAAAAAATCCTTCAAAATCTTACGGTTGCATGAAAAGAATTTGATCCGGTTGCCCAACTGGTCCTCCACCTCCTGGGTGTACTTGATCGCATTGGAGAAGATGTTGTCGAACACCTGGGAGATGAGGCCCTTATCCACGTGCAGCGTCATCTGATCGTCGGGAACGCCCTCCAGCAAGTTGTCTACGGCGATGTTGCGTTTGCGGAACATCTGAAGATAACGGTCGAGCAAGGGCTGGACGATCTCCTTGAGGAAATTGCAGGTTTGCCTTCTCAGGACGTAGGTTCCCTTTTCAAAGTGATCCCTTCGCAGCAGCGTTTCGAGGAAAAGGCTCGTGTGTTCATAGTGCTTGGAAAAGGCGTTCCATTCCTCTTCCATGCCGGCGCTGAGCTCCTCCATCCGGGTCTTCACCTGCAGCAGCCTGGAGCCCATCGAATCCGGGGCATCCCCCTGATCTGCGATGATGGCCTGGAGTTCATCCTGGACCGACCGGAAGGCCTGCAGGCCCTTTCTGAATCGAATGAGGAAGAGTTTGTAATGCAGGTTCGGATTGATGACGTTGTGTTCGATGTCCGACAGCAGCTGATTGATGAACTTGAGATGATCGATATTCTGCTGGATGAGCAGTTTCTGGTGCAGTTGAAAACCGATGCGGTTCGCAAATTTTTCCAGAAAAAATCTCTCCTTGCGCTTGACTCTGTCCTTGGGAGAGATTTCGAACAATCCCAGAATGGAAGTGGGGGTCAGGAATGGAACGGAGCGGGTCAGCGCCTGATTGCCCGGGATGGGAAATATGAGGCTTTCCGCTGTTTCGTAGGGGCTCTCTTTCACCTCCAGGGCGCAGGGCTCTCTTTGCCGCTCCGAAACTAAACCTTCTCCACTGCTGCAGACTTTGACGAGCTGGGAGTTCTTCGGATCGAAGACATAGAGGCGGCTTTCGATGCCGAGGAATTCCCTGGGCACGGCGACACAGATCTGGTAGAAATGTTCGATACTTGTAAATTCCTGAGCCAGGTCGAAAAAGGTGGAGAGAGCCTCTTCCTGGTGCCGCTTGAAATTGTACTGTTCGTAGCTTTCTTTCTTTTCTCGAACCCGTTGGAAAATGTACCCGTCAGAGCTTTGAGAAGATGACCTCGCCTGAGGGGCTTCCTCCTGACTTGGAATCAGATCAATGTTTCCGGCCATGGGGCACTCCACAAAATCCGGAGGTTCCTGGAAGGGAGCAGCGAATAATGAACTGTGTTCGCGGGCTGATGCCTGCGTCGTTTCCTTTCAACAAAGACGGCAAAATTCATGAACTCGATGAAGGAGATGATTTTTCGTTTCAGGATATTATGGAATATAGATCCAATGTATACCACAAGAAAATCGTTTTTGTTGAGGCACACGTGATGCGCGTGAAATGTTTCTTTTTTGGAGGTGGGCAGAGACACCTGTGTCAGGGGACGACAGTGAAAAGGGGCTCCTTGACCGGATGAACTGAAAACGAGATGTCGCTGAGGCGAAACCGTTCAAAACCTATTTAGAGTGGTTTTTCCCAGACCATGCGCAGGAGGGAGCGTCCATGGCCTGGGGGATGTGTTCAGTCAAACTCCAGCTCGTGCTTCAAATCCCGCTCCAGGAGCTCATTGACCGCCTCCTGGGGATTCTTGTCCTCATAGATCACCTCGTAGACTTTGCGGCAGATCGGCATGTCCACATCCAGTTTTTTCGAAAGCTGGTAGGCGGATCGGGCTGTTTTGACTCCTTCCGCCACCATCTTCATGTCCGCAAGGATTTCCTGGATCTTCATCCCCTGACCGAGTTTTTTCCCCACGGTCCGGTTGCGACTCAGATCTCCCGTGCAGGTGAGCAGGAGGTCGCCGATGCCCGCAAGACCTGAGAAGGTCAGCGGGTTTGCACCCATGGCGACTCCCAGCCGGGACATCTCGGCCAGCCCCCGAGTGATGAGGGCGGCCCGGGTGTTGTAGCCGAATTCCAGGCCGTCGCAGGCGCCGGCGGCAAGCGCAATGACGTTTTTGAGTGCGCCGGCCAGTTCAACACCGATGATATCAAGGCTGGTGTAGACGCGAAAATTTCGAGTGGAAAACACCTGCTGAACCGATTTGGCGAGCTCGAGGTTCTCTCCTGCCAGAGTGATGGCCGTCGGGGCCCCCTGGATCACTTCCTTGGCGAAAGAAGGCCCGGAGAGACAAAGGAGGTGGGCAAACCGCGGCTGGGGCATGAGCTCCCTCCAGATTCCCGACATGGTGAGGAGGGTGTCGTTTTCGATGCCCTTGGTGGCATTGACCACAACCGTGGAATCCTCCATGAACGGGAGGATCCGGCTCACCACGCCACGGTACACGTGAGAAGGCACCACCATGACGAGCAGACGATGGCCTTTGACCACATTCCCGACGTCATTGTGGGGGACGATGCGTTCACTCAGTGCATAGCCCGGGAGGTAGGTCGTGTTTTCGTGCTTTGCCGCAATGGTCTCGACCAGATCTTTTTCGAAGACCCACAGATCGACATCATGCCCTTTTTCGGCCAGCACCTGGGCCAGAGTGGTTCCCCAACTGCCCGCCCCCAGAACTCCGATGGGTCCGGTGATTTCCATTAATCCTCCACCTCTTCCTGCATGTTTTCTGAATCCTGCAACACCTCGAGATCCACGATCTTTTCCCCCTCGTCCAGATCCATGAGCTTCACGCCCTGGGTCACACGGCCGATCTTGCGAACCTGCTCCACGGGGATCCGGATCAGACGGCCACTGTCGGTGATCATGAGGATCTGGCTGTCATCTGCCACCTGCCGGAATCCCACCACATTTCCATTGCGCTCGGTGATGCGAAGGTTCATCACCCCTTTCCCTGCGCGGCTCTGGCAACGGTAATCCTCATTCTGGGTGCGTTTTCCGAAACCCTTCTCCGTGACCACGAGCATGGATTTTCCCGGCTCGATGATGTCCATGCCCACGAGCTCGCTTCCATCGAGGTTCATGCCGCGAACACCGCGACTGACCCGGCCGAGAGGTCGAAATTCCTCTTCTCGGATCCTGATGGATTTTCCGGCTTTGCTCATGAGGAACAGTTCCTGGCTTCCATCGGTGACGACGACGCTGATCAGTTCATCGTCGTCGTCGAGCACGATGGCCTTGATGCCGTTGGAACGGGGATTGGAATACGCCGACAGACTGGTTTTCTTGATGATGCCGTTCCTGGTGGCCATCACCGTGAAGAATCCCTCCTTGAACTCCTTCACCGGCAAAATGGTCTGAACTTTTTCTCCCGGCTGAAGCGGGAGAAGGTTGACCATGGCCTTTCCGATGGCTGACGGACCCACTTCGGGGATTTCATAGACTTTCAGCCAGAAAACCTGCCCGCGATTGGTGTAGACCAGGAGATAGTCGTGGGTGGAGGCCGTGAACAACGTGGACACCACATCTTCCTCGCGGGTGCTCATGCCGCTGCGACCCCTCCCACCCCGCTTCTGACTCCGGTAGACGGACAGGGGGGTTCGCTTGACGTAGCCCGCGCGGGAGATGGTGACCACCATTTCCTCCTCGGCGATGAGGTCTTCGATGTTGATCTCTCCTGTGTCGGGTACGATTTCCGTCTTTCGTCCATCGGCGAACTGCTGTTCCAGTTCCTGAATTTCCTCGCGAATCACCTGATCCACCAGAGCTGCCGACGAAAGAATCCGGCGCAGCCTTTCGATTTCTTTCAGGAGCTGCTGATATTCATCGAGAATTTTTTCCCGTTCCAGGCCTGTCAGGCGCTGCAGTCGCATGTCGAGGATGGCCTGCGCCTGCACATCCGTGAACGCGAATCGCTCCATGAGGCGCGCCTTGGCTTCCGGGGGACTGGATGCGCTGCGGATCATCTGGATGACTTCATCCAGGTGGTCCAGGGCTGTTTTCAGACCCTCGAGGATGTGGAGACGTTTTTCCGCCTGTTTCAGTTCATACTGGGTGCGGCGGACGACGATCTGCCGCCGAAAGTCGATGAAATGCTGGAGAAGCTGCTTGAGGTTCAACACCTCCGGCTTGTTGTCCACGACCGCCAGCATGATGACTCCGAAGCTGCTCTCCAGAGCCGTGTGTTTGTAGAGCTGGTTCTCCAGGACTTTGGGCTCTTCTCCCTGCCGCAGCGTGAGCACCATGCGCATGCCCTCGCGGTCCGATTCGTCCCTGAGATCGGAAATCCCCTCGATCTTTTTCAGTTTGACCAGGTCGGCGATTCTTTCCAGCAGCCGGGCCTTGTTCACCTGGTACGGAAGCTCCGTGACGATGAGGTGTGTTCTTTTTCCCGACTCTTCCACTTCCACACGTGCACGCATCTTGATGATGCCCCGCCCCGTTTCGTAAGCTTCCCGGATGCCTTCCAGGCCGTAGATGAAGCCGCCGGTGGGAAAATCGGGACCGGGAATGTGCTGCATGAGTTCACGCACGGTCGTTTTGGGATTGTCCAGGAGCAGGAGGAGCCCCCGACAGAGTTCTCCGAGATTGTGCGGGGGGATGTTGGTGGCCATCCCCACGGCGATGCCTGAAGATCCGTTGAGCAGGAGATTGGGCACCCGGCTCGGGAGCACTGTGGGTTCCAGCAGGGAGTTGTCATAGTTGGGCTGAAACGCCACCGTTTCTTTTTCGATATCTCTCAGGAATTCATGGCCCAGCCGGTGCATGCGCACTTCCGTATACCGCATGGCCGCCGGGGGATCCCCGTCCACCGATCCGAAGTTTCCCTGGCCGTTCACCAGCAGATAGCGCATGGAAAAATCCTGGGCCATGCGCACGAGTGCGTCGTAGACCGCCGAATCTCCATGAGGATGGTACTTACCGATGACATCGCCGACCACACGGGCTGATTTCTTGAAAGGCTTGTTGTAGTCGTTTTTCAGTTCGTGCATGGCGTAGAGTATGCGCCGATGCACGGGCTTCAGCCCGTCCCGGGCGTCGGGAATGGCCCGCCCGATGATCACGCTCATGGCGTAATCGAGATAGGAAAGTTTGATCTCGTCTTCGATGTTGATGGTTTTTTGATCCATGGAATCAACCTGTGATCTGGCTAAAAGGCTTTAAGGCTGAGGGCAGGGATGCGGCCGTCAGATGTCGAGTTCTCTGAAATCCAGTGCGTAGCACTGAATGAAATCACGGCGGGGTTCCACGCGATCGCCCATGAGTGTCGTGAACAGCTCCTCGGCCTGGTACTGATCCTCGATCCTCACCTGGAGCAGCGTGCGCTTTTCCGGGTTCATGGTCGTCTCCCAGAGCTGCTCGGGATTCATTTCACCCAGGCCCTTGTACCGCTGAATTCCGAGGCCTTTCTTGGCCTCTTCCATGAGGTAGTGAAAAAGGTCTCTGGGGTGGTCGAATTCTTCCACCCGCTCGTTGTCCCTCACCTTGTAGGGAGTCCGGTGAAAAATCTCCAAATTTTCGTAGAGCTCCGAAAGCTTCTTGATCTCCACCGATTCCACCCATTCGTGCTGCACGCGCACTCGAACCTGACCGTTGGAATCCTTCGGCTTCCAGACCTCCAGGTCGAAGCCGCCCTCCACACCCGCTTCTCCCAGAGGCCGCGCTTCGTAGCCCGCTTTTTCGATCTCGGTCATGATGACCGTCATGACGTCGCCTTCCGCCACAGACGTTTTTTGACCACTCAGGATTTTGACCAGCTCCTCCACGATTTCTCGCGGCATGCCCTTCTGGACCTGACGGTCGAGCAGTTCTTCGTAGCGGGAAAAGGTCTTCATGAGGTGGATCAGTTGGTCGGTGGGCAGCGGCTCGTCCTGTTCCCCCAGATGGACTTGTTTTTTGGCCACCGCGCGGCTGAGAAGAAAGGCATCGAGAGACTCTTCGTCCTTGAGATAGGTTTCCTGCTTGCCCACCGCCACCCGATAGAGAGGCGGCTGTGCGATGAAAAGATTTCCCCTCTCGATGAGCTCCGGCATCTGCCTGAAGAAGAAGGTGAGCAGGAGCGTCCGAATGTGGGCTCCGTCCACATCCGCGTCGGTCATGATGATGGTCTTGTGATATCTCAGTTTGTCCGGGTTGTACTCGTCTTTGCCGATCCCGGTGCCCAGGGCCGAGATCATGGTTCGAATCTCGGCGTTTTCGAGCATCTTATCGAAGCGGGCTTTTTCCACATTGAGGATCTTTCCCCGGAGGGGCAAAATGGCCTGAAATCTGCGGTCTCGTCCCTGCTTGGCGGAACCTCCCGCCGAATCACCCTCCACGATGAAGATTTCGCTCCTGGCCGGGTCCCGTTCCTGGCAGTCGGCGAGTTTCCCCGGCAGCGAGTGATCGCTCAGGATGCCTTTGCGCCGGGTCAGGTCTCTGGCGCGTCTCGCCGCTTCGCGCGCCCTCGCGGCTTCCAGGACCTTGTCGAGAACGGCCTTGATGGTCTTGGGATTTTCTTCAAAAAATACGGACAGTTTCTCATACACCAGATTTTCCACCAGCCCCTTCACGTCGCTGTTTCCGAGCTTGGTTTTGGTCTGGCCTTCGAACTGGGGCTGGGGGAGCTTGACACTGATGATGGCCGTCAATCCCTCCCGCACATCCTCTCCCGTCAGTTTGTCAAGGTCGCTTTTGGACATCTTCGTCTGAACGGCATATTGTTTGATAGAGCGGGTGAGGCCGGCCTTGAAACCCACGAGATGAGCTCCCCCTTCCTTCGTGTTGATGTTGTTGGCGAAGGTGAGGATTTTTTCATTGTAGGTCTGATTGTATTGAATGGCCACTTCGATCTGGGTATCCTGTCGTTCTCCCTTGAAATAGATGACTTCCGGATGGATCGGTTCTTTGTTGGTGTTCAGATAACGGACAAAGGACAGGAGCCCGCCCTCATAGCAGTAGCTCCTTTCTTTGATGATTTTGTCATCCACTAGGTCGATGCGAACTCCCGGATTGAGAAAAGCCAGCTCTCGAAGTCGCTGCGCCAGCACATCGAAGCTCAGTTCCGTGTCCGTGAAGATCTGGGGGTCGGGTTTGAACGTGATGCGTGTTCCCCGCTTCTGACTCTCGCCCTTGATGGTCAGGGGCGTGACCGGCTCCCCCCGCTCATAGCGCTGGTGATAGATCTTTCCGTCCTTGCGGATTTCCACGTCGAGCCATTCGCTCAGGGCGTTCACCACCGAAACGCCGACCCCGTGCAGACCTCCGGAAACTTTGTAGGTGCTGGTGTCGAACTTGCCCCCCGCATGCAGTTTGGTCATGACCACCTGAACGGCGGGCACCTTTTCCTTTTCGTGGAGATCCACAGGGATGCCGCGGCCGTTGTCGTCGACCGTGACCGAGTTGTCCTGATGGATATGGATCCGGATGTGATTGCAGTAGCCGGCCAGGGCTTCATCGATGCTGTTGTCCACCACCTCGTACACAAGGTGGTGGAGCCCTTCCGTGGAGACGTTGCCGATGTACATGGACGGGCGTTTTCTGACTGCGCTGAGCCCTTCGAGCACGGTGATTTTCTCAGCAGTGTATTGATCGACGGGATTGTTCACATCGCTTGCCGTGGTTTCTGACATCTACGCAACCTCTGAGGGTTCCTGATAACGGTGGAATTCCTTTATAATTTCAAGGTCTTTAAAGCAGTAAAACGAAAAAGTGGACCCGAAACGGCCTCTGTCAACGAAAGGAACATCTCAAACGCCCAAATATACCATATTGCAAGAATTTTTCAAATTATTTTAGCCGGGGCACTTCCCGGTGTGTCAGAAGAAGGGCGGCAGGCCCCAGCCCGTGGAAGACGAAGGGAGAGGTTTTTCGAGGGGCTCCCCTGGAGGGGGATGCGGGTGCGGGGTTCTACACCACCATGGGCATGATCAATCCAAGGTATCCTGGATCCTCGGCGTCCAGAAAGACGCCCCCGTGAAACGGGTCGACCCATTCGAACCGGACCTGGGAGCTGTCGATGACCTGGATGGCTTCCATCACGTAGCGGACATTGAAGGCGACCGTGAATTCTTCACCCTGATAGTCGATGTCCAAAACGTCCGAAGCATTGCCCAGCTCGTAGTTTTCCGATTCCAGGTTCAGGGTGCCTGAAGCAATAACCAAACGGACGTAGCGCCATCTGGTGTTGGTCAACACGGCCACGCGTTTCAGCGCGGCGTGAAATTCATCCCGGTTCACCAGACAGGCGAAAGGCCTGTGATCGGGAATGATGAGCTGATAATCGGGAAACTCCGCCTGGAGCAGCCGCATGCTCAACGTGGTGTCGGCTGTTTTGAGAACCAGCCGGTTGCCCTGCAGACCCAGGGAGACGGTTTCCTCCTTCTCGATGGCCTTGAGGATTTCCTGGACGGCTTTCCGCGGAATGACGATTCCCGGGTCCATGTGGAGCGGGGCAGCGTTCTCCCTGGGCACTTCATAGTAGCTGAGGCGATGTCCGTCAGACGACACGAAGCGCAGGAGCTCTTCGCCGACCGGGTGGCAATAGACGCCGGCCACACTGAACGGGTCGTTGTCCATGGGGATGCCGTAGAGCGTTTTGCCGAAGCATTTTCGCAGGAGGGCCGCACTGAAGGGAGACAGTTCCAGGTCCTCGTAGAATTTCATTTCCGGAAAATCTTCTGCGGGTATGGTCGAGAGCTGAAACCTCGTCTTTCCCGATTCGATGAGCAGGCGACTGTTGGGCAGATGTTCCAGAAGGACCTGTTCCGAGGGGAGTTCACGAACCACTTCCAGCAGTTTTTTGGCAGAAACGGTCGTCTTGCCGGGAGTTTCCACCTGGGCTGCCACTCTGGACCGCAGGCTCAGTTCGAGATCGGTAGCGGAAACTTCCAGAAATTGGTCCCGGGAGAAATCGAGCAGGGCATTGGACATGACAGGCATGCCGCTTTTCTTCTCAGTGACGGCCTGGACTTTTTGTAGAACGTGCGAGAGGGCTCCCTTGTCGATGACCAGTTTCATGGGGGTTTTCCGATCGTTTTGCTAAGGTGATGTCTACTGCTTTATTCGCTCAGAAAGACCGCCATAATAATCAGACCCTGTTCAAATGTCAAAAAGTTTATTAACCTGCTGTTTTTGCGTGTGATATCTCTCTCCAGTGATCTGAAGGTTTTTCTCCTTTCCGATCTCAGGGCGTGAAGGACTCTCTTTATTCCACAAGTTTTGAACAGAATGTGAACCGCTTCCGCATCGGACTCCGGCAGTTTTTTCACCGGAAGGGTCTCAATGGGGTTTTGCGAAACCGGACCCTCCATCTGTCAATGTCTCGGGCAATTGATCCTTGAACTCCTTTGGCATTTGTCTTTTCTCCTTGACAAACCACCTCGGCTTCACGTAGTTTGAGCGCACGTGTGAAAAGATATTCTTTCATATTCAACGGGTGATCGTTCAAGCAGCTTTTTCCAGTGCGGGTCCTTGCGGGTTGTGCAAGGGTCCTTCTATCCCAGTCCGAACCTCTCCTTATTCGAACGTTCCTCTTCCCCATCCGAATCGGCGATCTGCGGTGGTAGTTTGTTCTTTTTTTATCAAGCAAATCAGGCCAATGGACATATCTGCAATTCCAGGTCAGAGAACATCTGAGGGAGGTGAAACGAATCCTAGTGGTGTCGGTTCCAGTGGTGCCTTGTGTCCGGAACAGGCGAACGGCAGCAGACGATTTTAAATCAGGGACTCAATTGAAATGACGGGGAGGTCAAAGATGCCCTACGATGCAACAAAGCTCAAAGACTGGCAGATTTCCGAAGAAGCCGAAAAAAACATGCCCACTCCCATGCAGTGGAAAGACCAGCTGGGGCTCCAGGAAGATGAAATTCTGCCCATGGGCAGGTTGTGCAAACTGGACTTCATGAAGATCATCAACCGCCTCAAGGATCGTCCCGACGGCAAATACATCGAAGTGACCGCCATCACGCCGACTCCTCTGGGAGAAGGCAAAAGCACCACCTCCTGCGGCCTCATGGAAGGTCTCGGGAAGCGCGGCGTGAACGTGGGGGGCGCGCTGCGCCAGCCTTCGGGCGGCCCCACCATGAACGTCAAGGGAACGGCAGCCGGCGGCGGCAACGCCCTCCTGATTCCCATGACGGAGTTCTCTCTGGGCCTCACGGGTGACATCAACGACATCATGAACGCTCACAACCTGGCCATGGTGGCGTTGACGGCCCGCATGCAGCACGAACGCAACTACAACGACGAGCAATTGGCCCGTCTCACCAAGATGCGGCGCCTGGATATCGACCCCACCCGGGTGGAAATGGGCTGGATCATCGACTTCTGCGCACAGTCTCTGCGCAACATCATCATCGGCATTGGCGGACGCCAGGACGGTTTCATGATGCAGTCCAAGTTCGGCATTGCGGTGAGTTCCGAACTCATGGCCATTCTGTCCATCGTCAACGATCTGGCCGACATGAAGAAGCGGTTCAATGAAATCACCGTGGCCTTCGACAAGAGCGGCAAGCCGGTGACTACAGGGGATCTGGAAGTGGGCAACGCCATGACGGCCTTCATGCGCAATACCATCAATCCCACCCTCATGTGCACCGCCGAATACAACCCCTGCCTCGTCCATGCAGGCCCCTTCGCCAACATCGCCGTGGGCCAGTCGTCCATCATCGCCGACCGCATCGGCCTGAAGATGTTCGATTACCACGTCACGGAGAGCGGGTTTGCCGCGGACATCGGTTTCGAGAAGTTCTGGAACGTGAAGTGCCGCTACAGCGGGCTGATCCCGCACGTTTCCGTGCTCACCACCACCATCCGCGCCCTCAAGATGCACGGCGGAGGCCCCAAGGTCGTCGCGGGCATCGCGCTCCCCGAGGAATACACGAAGGAAAATGTGGGGCTGGTGGAGAAGGGCATCGCCAACATGGTCCATCACATCAACACGATCCGCAAAGCCGGCATCAATCCCGTGGTCTGTATCAACGCCTTCCACACGGACACCAAGGCGGAAATCGCCCTGGTCCGTGAGCATGCGGAAGCCGCCGGTGCCCGCTGCGCCCTTTCGGAACATTGGGCCAAGGGCGGTGAAGGAGCCTTGGAATTCGCCGATGCCGTCATCGATGCCTGCAACGAAAAGAACGACTTCAAGTTCCTCTATCCCATTGAAACCAAGCTGCGGGATCGCGTCGAACTGATCGCCAAGGAAGTCTACGGCGCCGATGGAGTGTCCTGGACGGCGGAAGCCGAAGCCAAGGCGAAAATGCTGGAAGCCGATCCCAAGTACGACGACTACACCACGATGATGGTGAAGACGCACCTGAGCCTCACGCACGACCCGGTTCTGAAGGGTGTGCCCAAAGGCTGGACTCTGCCCATCCGGGATGTGTTGATCTATTCCGGAGCCAAGTTCCTCTGTCCCTGCGCCGGCGCCATCAGCCTCATGCCGGGCACCTCGTCCAACCCGGCCTTCCGCCGCATCGATGTGGATGTGAACACCGGCAAGGTGAGCGGCCTCTTCTAGGTCTGGGCTGAAGGGACGTTGAAGGCAAATCCCGTTGCATGACGATCACTGTGAATGTGAGGGCAGGATGTAAGTCCTGCCCTCTTTCAGGAGGAGGTTGAACTATGCCGGCCAAACTGCTCAAAGGGGCCGAAGTCGCCAAAGAAATTCGTGCGGAATTGAAAGTCGAAGTGGGCAACATGAAAGCGAAACATGGGGTGGTCCCAGGGCTGGTGACCATCCTGGTCGGGGAGGACCCCGCGTCGCAGAGCTACGTGCGGGCCAAGCAGAAAACAGCTCATGAGCTCGGCTTTCACTCCATTCAGGACAATCAGCCCAAGGATCTCAGCGAGGACAAGCTTTTGGCGCTCCTCGACCAGTACAACAAGGATCCTCAGATCCACGGCATCCTGGTCCAGCTGCCTCTGCCCAAACACATCAACGAGAACAAGGTGCTTCTGACCATCGATCCCAGCAAAGACGTGGACGCCTTCCATCCCGTGAATGTGGGCAAGCTCCTGATCGGGGAACCCGACTATCTTCCCTGCACGCCGTCAGGCATCCAGGAACTGCTGGTGCGTTCGGGTGCTCAGATTGAAGGGGCCGAAGTCGTCGTCGTGGGTCGTTCCAACATCGTGGGAAAACCCATTGCAGCCATGCTCATGCAAAAGGGCAAGGGCGCCAACGCGACGGTCACCGTCTGCCACACGCGCACCAAGGATGTTAAGTTTCACTGCCAGCGGGCGGACATCCTCATTGTCGCCGCAGGAGTCACCGAGTACGTCAAAGGGGATTGGATCAAGCCCGGCGCCGTGGTGATCGATGTGGGAGTCAACGAAGTGGGCATGACGGCCGACGGCAAGCGCATTCTCAAGGGAGACGTGGCGTTTGACGAAGCCGTCAATGTGGCCAGTGCCATCACTCCCGTTCCGGGCGGCGTGGGACCCATGACCATCACCATGCTCATGAAAAACACGGTGCGCGCCTGCAAGGTTCATAACAATATCAAGGATTGATTTCTGAAACGGGTCGCTTGATCGGTCAACCCGTGGGCTTTTTTTAAAAGGCTCACGGGTTTTTCGTTGCTCCGCCCGGACGGCTTTTTTCAGGCGGGCAACGTGATCCAGAAGGTGCTCCCTTTGCCCACTTCGGTGTCAACGCCGATGCGGCCATGGTGAGCTTCCAGAGCGAGTTTGCAAAAAGTCAGGCCAAGCCCGGTGGAGTATTTCTGGCGCTGATTCCTCAACTGGACCTGGCCATATTTTTCGAAGATGATGGGGAGGTGGTCCCGGTGAATCCCCGGGCCCCGGTCGGAAATCCACAGCTTTACCTCGTGTTCCCCCCTCTCGATCCCCACGACCACCGGTGTGTTCTCCTCGGAAAACTTGAGGGCATTGGCCACAAGGTTGGTGATGACCCGCCGGATGATGTAGGGGTCGCAGACTGCCTCGACCGTTTTATCACGGCAGACCAGGGAGACCCGGCTCTCTTTTTTCGCGGACGCCAGGGAATCGATGACCTGTCGAGCCAACTCCGCCAGATCGACCCGGACAAGGTCGAGAGGCATCTTGCCTTCTTCCAGCCTTGAGACATCCAGGATGGAGCTGACCATTTCGATCAGCGAGGAGGTGGACTGAAGGGCCTGGTCGGCGTAGCGAAGAATTTTGCGGTTTTGCTGCATCTGACTGTGAAGTTTGATCATCTCGAGATAACCGTGGATGCCGGCCAGAGGAGACCTCATGTCATGGACCAGCATGTGGGTCAACTTATCCCGCAGGGTTTCCAGGTCTTTGAGTTTCTGAAAGCTTTCCTGCAGACGGTCGTAGAGTCGCTTGGCATAAATCGCGTTGCGCACGCGCAGAAGCACTTCCTGAATGTCCACCGGTTTGATGAGAAAATCGCTGGCACCCACCTCTATGCCCATGAGACGGTCTCTGCGATCGGAAAGGGAGGTCACGAGGAGCACCGGAATGTGGGCGGTTTGAGGATCTTCCTTCAATCTGCGGCACACCTCGAAGCCGTCCGGAGAGGGCATCATCACGTCCAGAAGCACCACATCCACCGGGCGAGACCGCACCAGTTCGAGAGCCTGGTTCCCGCTCTCAGCCTCCGACGTCTCATGGCCTTTGCTTTTGAGGATTGCGTTGAGCAGTTCTCGATTGAAAGCCTCATCGTCGACGATCAGCACATGACCGACGCCCTCCTGAAGGGAACACGAACCGGTTTCAGTCATGGAATGGGCACTCCTCGAAGTCCGGGACCCGGTCAACTGATCCCGAAAAGGTCAGCCTGGCGAGAAATGCAGAAAAACCGCCCCCGCTTCTTTCCGTGTTTCGCCGAGTGTCCTTGCCGGCAGAAGGGAGATGTTGAAACTCACTCCTTTCACCGGGCGTCTTGGGCGGCATGAACGATAGCTTTCGGACAATCTTTGATTCTCCGACCATTTTCATACTGGAGGTCCATTTCCGAGGCCGATTCCTCGGGACAATCTGCAAGTGGCGATATTTTGCAGGCGCGTACTGAATTTTCACTGTGCTCGAATCGGACATTGGCCGGGATTCAATGTGGGATCGGTCCACCACACGGCAGCCCATCGTCCCGTTCCGCCGGCGGTATGGGATTTGAGGGATTTGGACGGGAGACTCTTCATCAGCCTTTCCAATCTCGATGCATCGGCGCCCATAAATCTGTTCATCGATACCATTTGTCCTCTCGGGCATCAACCGAATATTTTCGGTTTCCGCATGGTCTGGAGAGTGCCTGAGCACAGGGATTTGGGAGAAGAGCGCGCACAAACAAAGCCCTGATCGATGGTGCGGCGTTCATGTCGATTTTATCAAAAGTGAGATGCGAGAAGACTTTGGAGGCCTTTATAGGGAGAGATTCCCTGGCCGGGATATATCAGGAATGGGGGCGTTTGCCGATCTTCCGAAGCGTCAGGTCTTGAATCAAGTGGATTGCGGAAAATTCGAAGCCCTTCCGAGCCGCAGACTCTCCGCTCGCTTTGTGGACCCAGCACGTTTTTGGACTTTCAATGAAATTTCATGACGCTTTGGACATACATTTCCACTTTTTTCAACGCCTCCTCATTGTTGGATTGCTGGAAGGAAACTCCCAGCATGAATTTGGTCTCCTCTGCGTTACAGCTCTTGATGGTTCCCTTCAGTGTTTTGACACCGCCGATTCCCATGAGTTCGAAGGAGAGATCGATGGTCGTCCCCGGATGTATCTGCTCATGGATGATTTCCGAGGTGGCCAGGAAAATCACCCTGCAACCTCCCGTGCTGATGTCGGCCATGATTCCTTCAAAGCTGTTTTGCCCGTTGTCTATCTTGACGCCGGTGGGGATGTTGCATTCCACTCTCTGGTGTTTCCGCAGTTCGTGTCTCTCAATATTCTCGGGATAGGACAAGAAAAGAAGGCGCGCCGGAGAGACCAGGCGGTGGGTGACGTGGGATCGAAAGCCGTAGACCACCCCGTCGTGCAGGAACGTAACGGTCACGGAAAGGCCATCGAGAACCATCGTGTCCATGCCGCTGACTTTTGGCGTGGTGACGATGAGGTAGCCGTTGTACTCCCCGCCGATGAGAACACTCTTGAGGCGACTGGCAAATCCCTGGATCTGTAAAAGCAGCTGATTGCCGGGTTCCATGCGGAAATTAGTGGAAGTGCTTTGACGTGTGACGACCCCATCTTGTTCCATGTGTTGCCTTCTTGCCTGCGACTCCGCATCAATAATCGGCGACCTTCCACCCCGTTGCTTCGTTTCCCGGCGAGAGCTGCGGAAAGGAAACTCGGCGATGGTGAGGACTCTGCTTTGTTGGGTTGCACCTGATCCTGAGAATCACACCGTGAGGGCCTGGGAAACCCATTGAAAGCTCTGCGTGTAGAGGGTTGTGATCTCTTCCGCTCCGATGTTCAGCCTGGAGATCCTGTCCGTGACGTCATCCCAGTCCCCCCTTTCGTAACTCAAAACCAGCTCGTAAATGGAACTCAAGCTGTTGGTTTTCCCCAGCAAAACGTCTTTCAGTTCACTGGAAAGAGAAATTTCTTCGAGCACCTCACTCAAAGGCCGCCCCAACAGGACATCCATGTAGGAAAAAAGCCCCATGAGGAACAGTTCCGACTCCAGGGATTTCATGGAAAGCCTGCGGCCCAGAGTTTCGCAAAATCGGGCCCTCAGAAGAGCCGATTGCACCAGTTCGTCCGGCTGCCCACCGGACATATGGATCAGCACGGTCATGGAACACCATTTCTTGATCTCCTGCTCTCCAAGGAGTCGCAATGCGTGCCGGATGGATGTGACCTCGTACTTGACCCCGAAAAAGGTGGAATTGATGTACTTGAACAGCATGTACGTCACACAGGGGTCCCGCATGATGACCTTTTGCAGCGCGTTGAAATCGAGATCCTCCTTGCTCAACTCCCGGAGCATCTGAACGTAGATGAGTTTTTGCGGAGGGATGGCTCGTCGGGAGATGATCACGGGTTTGCTGAAGAAATAACCCTGAAACAATGAATACCCCAGCTGCAGACTTTCTTTAAACTCTTCCCTCGTCTCGGTTTTTTCGGCCAGGAGCCGCACGGCGCCCTGCCGGGAGAAGCGCTCGGCGATGAGGCGTCTCTCCTCGACGGTGTTGCTCATCAGGTCGACCTTGAGAATATCGACCAGGTTGAGGAGAGGGTTTTGGGCATTACCGTTCAGGGCGAAATCATCCAGTGCCAGGGTGTAGCCGTTCTTTTTGAGCTGCATCAGGGCGGCCATCATGTCCTTGTCGGGGGCCACGTCCTCCAGGATCTCGATCACGGCGGCCTCTTTGGGCAGGTAGAGGGCTGTGTTGTTCAGCAGCAGATTCCTGGTGAAATTGATGAACAGCCGCTTCCCGTTTCCGATGCGATCAAACCCAAACAGGAGCATGGAGTTCATGATCACCGAGAGGGATGCCAGGTCGCCGTCCTGGCCGCTGAAAGCCTCCTCGCTGCCTGCGCGGTACAAAAGCTCGTACCCGTAGACATTTTGTTGACAATCGAAAATGGGCTGACGCGCGACAAAAACATTCATGAAAAGCAGCCGTTGATGAATTGTTTCAAGCCAACCATTTCGTCCCGTCGCGCGCAAGCCCTGTCGCAGGCAGAAAGTAGTTCTGCACAGAGAGGACATTCCGGTGTGAGGAGGCATGATCTGCCTGTTTGTCACGGAGCGAAATGAATCAGCGGCATC
Source organism: uncultured Syntrophobacteraceae bacterium (assembly GCA_964654275.1). Classification (GTDB taxonomy): domain Bacteria; phylum Desulfobacterota; class Syntrophobacteria; order Syntrophobacterales; family Syntrophobacteraceae; genus SLCH01. The sequence goes on along the minus strand of CAZZHS010000040.1, from coordinate 16,152 downwards.
CCCGTGAGTCCCCCGTCGGATTCCATCCGGAGTGCTTCTGCAATGAACTTGCGCAGCGGCGTTTTTCCAGCGTGTCCGCCACATGGGCGGTGCCGACCCGGAAAAGCGCTCCTGCGCGACTCTGATCTCGCAGACAATTTTAGCAAATTGCGTGCCTCGCGATGAGGCTTTACAATGCGTTGCTCTCAAGTTTCGGGTTTGGGGTTCGCCGGATTTCATCCCGGGAGAATCGAATTCGATCTCTCCGAAACGTTTCAAAGGTGACGGGAGGGGCATTGTCTGCTAGCATCTCAAGAATATTTTATTCGGATTTTGCCCGGAAAGATGAGGAGGACACCCTGTTGAACGAAATGGGGAGGTGAAGTTTTGGCTGCTGGCAACTGGATCTGGGCATTTGTCCTGGCGACTCTGATGATCGTCTCTCCCCCGAAAGCCCTGGCGGAAGAGAGAGAGGTTCTCGTCCCTGTTGGAGACCATTCCGTCTGGCTGCCTTCGGAAGGGGCCCTCAATGAGATGCGCAAAGTCTGTCTCGACGGTGAGGTTCCCGACAGGGCCGCCTGCATCGGGATGGTCATGCAGCGGTGGGGCGCAACTCCCGAGGCCGCGGCGTTCACCAGGATGACTTCGAGTGAGGCGTTCCTGGTCTATCATGAAGAAGTGGGGCGCGTGGATGTGGGCTACGTGGTTCTCCCCTTTCGCGCCAATGAGAACCAGGGTGCCTACCTCGTGAATGGCGACCCTCCCGTCCTGGATGTGGACGATCTCCAGTGGCTGGACGTCACTTCCCTGGAGGGCAACAGTGATTACCTGGCGCTCCGGGAGGAGTACCCCCAGGTGACCTTGTGGCCGGGGGATCGATCACCCGATGGCTTCCTGTCATTCAGAAACTTTGAAGATGGCGGTCAGCAGTTCGTCTTCAACTATCGCCTTCGGGATGGCTGTCATGCCTGTGCACTGATCGGTATCGCGGTTTTTGCCTTCGATTTCGATTCGGAGGGGCGATTCACGGAGAGCAACCTGATGCAGGCGATACCGGCCAGGGCTTTCGAAGCGAGCAAGTCTTTGGGAACCTCCATAACTCCGCAGGAGACCGACGGGAGATGACGACCGCACGGCATTGAATCTGCCGGGAATGCTTTGAAGACATCCGCTCCCGCCCTCGGAGAGAATCCCCTTTGAGTCTTTTGAGAAAAGATCTTCGTCTCCCAGGGTATTCTGCATCCATTTCGGACGATGCTGAATGAGTTGAAGGGTTCAAAACGCACCCAGTCCGCTTGCACAAAGCGCAACATTCCACCTCATCCACCCCGATGCACCCGAATCGATCCGCATGGCCTTCTTGATCAACCATTTGAAATCCAATGTAAAATCGTGCCATTGTGCCTGAACTTCCCGGTGCCGGATTCTTTTAAAAGTTGCTGGCATGGAAGTTGATCTTTCCCTCAAGAGAGGGAACGGGTCGGGGCAACAAAATTGAACCAGGGTCAAGAGGGAGTGCCATGATAGCCATTGCAGTGCTGCGCGCTCGGGTCGCGCCGGTTCTCGACTGGTGTTCGAGGTTTGAGATTTATCCGGAAGCTGCTGGAGAGGAAGCGGATGGAGCCGAGATCGTTTTTGAGAATTCACGGTGCCACGAGATTCTCAAGCACCTTCGAGATCGTGGGGTCATGTCCGTCATTTGCGGGGCCTTGACAAGGGAATTGCTCGACTACGCGGAAAACCTGGGGATACAGGTCATTTATGGGGTGGCGGGGGCGGTTCCGGAGATTCTTCAGGCCTATCGCACTGAAGCGTTGGATCGACCTCAGTATTGGTTGCCGGGCTGCAGGGGCCCCTGCCGATATCGACGGGGACGCTTGAATGGCGGAGTCTCCAACGCCCGGGAATCCGAGAAAAATATTGGAGATGCGACCGGTCAATGGAGCCGGGGTACGGAGGATCCTGGTGGGAGGGGATGTGCGCGGTCCAGCGAGAAAGCGACGGGGAGCAATGGGCCGCGAGCAGCGCGTGGGGGGGTGCAGCAGAGAGAGTGCCTGTGTCCCCGGTGCGGAATGGAGGTGGTCCATCAGCGTGGAATTCCCTGCGCTCAAGTGTCGTGTCCCCAATGTGGGCAAAGCATGAGGCGAAAATAGCAGAACCGAAACTTTGTCAAGGAGATCGATGACATGGTTGTGAGTATCGCCAGTGGAAAAGGGGGGACGGGGAAGACGACCATCGCCGTCAACCTTGCAACGGCTCTCTCCGAAAAAGGGGAAGACGTTCAGCTGCTCGATTGCGACGTGGAGGAGCCCAATGCTCACCTTTTTATGAAGCCTCATCTGGAACGGGAACACATTGTCACCATGGAAGTGCCGCAAATAGACGGGGACAAGTGCACCTGGTGTGGAAAGTGCCAGGAAATCTGCAGGTTCAACGCCATTGGCATTCTGCCGGAGGTGGCGCTCACGTTCCAGGAACTCTGCCATGGGTGCGGCGGGTGCTTCATGGTGTGCCCCGAAGGGGCGGTCATGTCCAGATCGCGCACCATCGGCACGGTAGAGGAAGGCCATCGTGGACCTCTGGGGTTTGTGCACGGACGGTTGCGAGTGGGAGAAGCCATGGCGCCACCCCTCATCAAGAGAGTGCGCCGCTATGATGGACGCAATAGACTGACCATCGTGGATGCACCTCCCGGGACGTCCTGCCCCGTCATTGCGGCGCTGCGCGGCAGTGACTACGTGATTCTCGTGACCGAGCCCACGCCCTTCGGTCTCCACGATTTGAAACTGGCTGTGGGTGCTGTGCGTACTCTGGGAATTCCCATGGGGATCGTCATCAATCGCTGCGATGTGGGCGATCGTAAGGTTCAGGAATACGCAGGGGGGGAAGCGATTCCCATTCTTCAGGAGATCCCCTTCGAGCGCCACGTGGCCGAGACCTATGCCCGCGGGGAAATCCTGGTGGAGGCCCTGCCGGACTGGAAGGACAGGATGCTTCAGCTCTATGGGGAGATTGTGTCCCGAACAACGCGTTCATGAAAACGGAAGCTCCTCAACCTTGCAGGAAGGACCGCCGGAAGTGCACACTCATGGGGGATGCTGGGAATCATGAAAGAACTGGTGATCATCAGTGGGAAAGGTGGAACAGGCAAAACAAGCCTCGTGGGAGCTTTTGCAGCTCTCAGCGAGGAGGCCGTTCTGTGCGATGCGGATGTGGATGCGGCCGACCTGCATCTGCTCCTGAAACCCGAAATTCTGGAAACCCACCCTTTTTGGGCGGGACATCGGGCCGTCATCGATCCCGAGCGGTGCACCGGCTGCGGAGATTGCCTGGAGCGATGCCGCTTTGAAGCGATCAGCAGCGAGTTCGAGGTGGATCCGATTTCCTGCGAAGGCTGTGGCGTGTGTCATTATTTCTGCCCCTCCCGGGCCATAGATTTTCCAGAGAATCTCTGCGGCGAATGGTACTATTCTCAAACCCGCTTCGGCCCCATGGTGCATGCGCAACTGGGCATCGCCGAGGAGAATTCGGGAAGATTGGTCACCCTGGTGCGTCAGGAGGCAAGACGGCGAGGCGAGGAAGAGGGAAAAACCTTAATCCTCACGGATGGTCCTCCGGGCATCGGCTGCCCTGTGATTGCTTCCATGGGAGGTGCCTCGGCCGTGCTGGTGGTCACGGAACCCACGGTTTCGGGCAGGCACGATCTGGACCGGGTGGCTCAACTGGGCGAGCATTTCAAACTGCCCGTCCTGGTGTGTGTGAACAAGGCGGATCTCTACTGGGAAGTGTCGCGCCGGATCGAGTCCTCGTGCAGAGAAAGGGGCTACACCTTTCTGGCACACCTGCCGTTCGACCCCCGCTTCACGCAGGCTCAGGTCGAGGGCAGAACGATCATGGAGCATCCTTCAGGCCCGGGGAGGGAAGCCGTCGTGAAATTGTGGGAGCGTCTGAAAAGCGAGATACTGTGAAGCTCAACCATTCCGATATTTCCCCTCAAAACCAGATCATTCTCAACAGTGTGGCCGACGGCGTTTTTACTGTCGATCTGGAGTGGCGCATCACGTTTTTCAACCGCGCCGCGGAACTGATCACCGGCATCCCGGTGGAGGAGGCCATCGGACGGCCCTGCTGTGAGGTTTTTCGGGCCAATGTGTGCCAGTCGGCCTGCGTGCTCAACTATACCCTGGAAACGGGAAAGCCGGTGGTGAACAAACCCATCGTCATTCTCAGGGCCGACGGCAAAGAGACTCCCATCAGCATCAGCACGGCCCTTTTGAAAGACGATTCGGGGAAAGTCATTGGAGGGGTCGAGACGTTTCGAGATTTGAGCCTGGAGGAAACGCTCAGGAGGGAACTGGAGGGTCAGTACCGGTTTCAGGACATCATTTCCAGGTCTCCTCTCATGAAGAGGATCTTCTCGATCCTGCCCCACGTGGCCGTGAGTGATAGCACGGTTCTTATTCAGGGAGAAAGCGGAACCGGCAAGGAACTGCTGAGCCGTGCCATCCACAATCTGAGCCTCAGGGCGGGAGGCCCTTTCGTGGCGCTCAACTGCGGCGCTCTCCCGGACACGCTCCTCGAATCGGAACTTTTCGGCTATGTGGCGGGGGCTTTCACCGATGCGCGCCGCAACCGGCTGGGCAGATTTGCCGTGGCGGAAGGCGGGACCCTCTTCCTGGATGAAATCGGGGACATCTCTCCGGCCCTCCAGGTTCGGTTGCTGCGGGTTCTGGAGGAGCGCTGCTACGAGCCGCTGGGTTCTTCCAGAAGCATCAAAACGGATGTTCGGATCATCACGGCCTCCAACCGGGATCTGGCGCAACTCGTGGAAGAAGGGGTCTTTCGCAAGGACCTCTTTTACCGCATCAACGTGGTGCGGCTGGAATTGCCCCCCCTGGCCCGGCGCAAGGAAGACATCCCGCTTCTCGTGGATCATTTCATCGAGAAGCTCAATCGCCTGAGGGGCAGGAGCATTCCGGGTATCAGCCAGGAAGCTCTGTCGGATTTGATGAGCTATCCCTGGCCGGGAAATATCCGGGAGTTGGAAAACGCCATCGAATTTGCCTTCATCCTGTGCCGGGATGGGCTCATCCAGCCGGTGCACCTTCCGGAGCAGGTCAGGTCAGCCGCTGCCGTCCCCGCCTGTGTACAGGGTGGCACGCTCAAGGAGGTGGAAAAGCGTGCCATATGGGAAGCGCTCGAGCGGAACAACTGGAAGCGGATGGCCACCGCCAGGGAACTTGGCATCGACAAGAACACACTGCGCCGTAAGATTCATCAGTATGCCCTCACACCCGAATCGCCGTGATGGGGGATGTGAGGCGTTCCTTGATGGACCCCGAGGACGAAAGAGGGAGCGCCATGGGAACTCTCAGGAAATGGATGGGGCGGCTTGAAGGGCGGCTCTCCCGAGTCTCGCGCGGAAGAGTGCGATCGGGGGATGTCTTCTCCGATGTGCATTTCAATCGGTTTGTGATCGAAAGTCTGCCCATTGCGATACTGGCCATGGACGATCAGCTGAGGATCACCTGGTTCAACAGTTGGGCGGAGAAGCTGACGGGCTACAAACGGCATGAGGCCCTGGGGCAGCAGTGCTGGGAGATTCTCAAGAGCGACATGTGCGGTCGCAATTGCCCCATCAAGATGGTCCTCAACCAGGTGGAACCTTCGATCGAAATCGAAGGCGAAACCATCATCCGCAATTGCCATGGAGAGATAATTCCCGTGCGGTTGAAAGCTGCGGGGCTCTTCGATGGGGAGGGGCATCTCCTGGGTGCTGTGGAGGTGCTGACCGATATTTCACAGCTTCGCACACTGCAGCGGGAGCGGGTCAATCTCATTTCCATGTTTGCCCATGACATGAGGTCCTCCATCACGGGAATCCATGGTTTGGGCCTGAGACTCCTCAACCGGGAGAGGGAAAAAGAGGATTCCAAGGAAAGGAAATACCTGGAGGTCATGACGCGGGAGGCTGCGAAACTGGAGGCGCTCGTGGACGACTTTCTGGAGTTTTCGCGCCTGGAAACGGGCCACCTGAGACTGAACTTCAGCTCTATCTCCCTCGACAAGGAGCTCATGGAAGTCTACGAGTCCTATGCGCCACGCGCGGCTCAGAAAGGCATTCGTCTGGAAATCGACATCGAGGATCTGCTCCCCGTGATCGAGGCCGACGGCAGCCGCCTTCGGCGGGTTTTCGCCAATCTTCTGGACAATGCCGTGAAGTATTCGCCCAGCGGAGAAACCGTGAAGGTGGCCGCGAGGTCGACGGAATCGGAAATCGTGGTCATGGTCATCGATCACGGCAAGGGAATCGCACGGGAGGACCTGCCTTATATTTTCGATTCCTTCCGTCGCGGTCAGGGATCTGAAAAAACTGAAGGGTTCGGCCTCGGCCTTGCCACGGTGAAGGCCATCGTGGATGGACACGGCGGCCGCCTGGTTGTCTCCAGTGACTTGGGAAAAGGTTCCGTTTTCAGTGTGTTTTTGCCCATCACAAGGCCGGTGGTGGACACCGTTTGAGTCCATGAGGGCCTCCTCTGCCCTCATTTCGATTCTCGCCGGCGATTTCCGATGCGAACAAATTTGACTTTCTTGAAAGCGTTCAGAAAAGGGTGCATTGTGAACCCTTTTCAGTCATTTGCGGGGGCCACAATGCATCCGCCGAGCACCTTCTCCTGAGCCGTCCTTCAGACACGCCTTCCGTGTTTGATCCTAAGTCACTTAAATGCTTGTTTAAAATGGTTCAAGCTTTCATTTTCCAGCTGTCGTCTTGACTGGCATGGTCCATGTAACCTCCCTTTTGGTGCGGAAAGGGCCGAGAACGCCCCAGTCCGCGGCTGGACGTTGTAAGCTGCAATCATTTAGAAAGGAAAGGTCGGAAAATGGGATCTTGCGGAACGGGTCAGTGTGACAGTGGAAAAGAGGCTTGTGGTGACGGCGGAGAGGACGTTCTGCTTCAGATGCAGTTGGCGCGCATCAAGAATAAGCTGCTGGTCATGAGCGGGAAGGGCGGGGTTGGGAAGAGCTCGGTAGCGGTCTATCTCGCCCTGGGCCTCTCCCGGCTCGGTTATCGGGTCGGACTCATGGATGTGGATCTCCATGGGCCCAGCATCCCGAGAATGTTGGGGATCCAGGGCATGTTCGATATGAACCGGGACAACAACAAACTGATCCCTCACCTCTACAATGAAAACCTCCAGGTGGTCTCCATCGACTGTCTCCTTCACGACAGGGATTCGGCGGTGATCTGGAGAGGTCCCGTGAAGCACGGGGTGATCAAGCAGTTTGTGGCGGAGGTGGACTGGGGGGATCTGGATTATCTGGTCATCGATTCGCCGCCGGGCACCGGGGATGAGCCCTTGAGCGTCGTGCAGACCCTTCCCGGAACGAAGGCGGTGATTGTCACGACGCCGCAGGAGGTAGCGCTGGCGGATGTTCGAAAATCCATCAATTTTTGCCGTAAGGTCGACATGCCCATCCTGGGAGTTGTGGAGAACATGAGCGGCCTCATCTGCCCTCACTGCGACCGGGAAATTCCCCTTTTCGGGAAAGATGGAGGCCGCCGCATGGCCGAGCACATGCGGGTGCCCTTCCTGGGGGGCCTCCCCTTCGATCCCCGGGTGGTGGAAACCGGTGACAGCGGGATGCCCCTCACCGAGCAAACCGATGCCGGTCCTTTCGGGAAGGCTTTGAGCAAAATCGTCAGCGGTGTGGTGCAGTCCTGCCCCGTGAGAGCGCCGCAGGCGATGGGAAAAAACGACGTGGGAGAGAGGAAGGAAGCCATGCTGAAAAAAATGGATGCGATGACCTTTAAAGCGGCCATTCCCGTGGCCGATGAGGTCCTGACCAATCATTTCGGACACTGTGAGAAATTTTCCATTGTAGATGTGGAAAACGGAGCGATCGTCCGCAAGGAGTGGGTGGTGCCGCCTCCGCACGAACCGGGACTGCTGCCCCGCTGGCTCGGGGAAATGCGCGTGAATCTGATCATCGCCGGAGGCATGGGAGCCCGGGCCCAGGACCTTTTTCGGGCTCAAAACATTGAAGTCATCACCGGAGCGCCCAATCTGACGCCTGAGGAGCTCATCGAACGCTACGTGTCCCGTTCGCTCGTCACCGGCCCCAATGTTTGCGATCATTGAACCACAAGGTGGATGTTTTGGGGTCCTGAGGCCGGCCCCGTGTCCCAACGCATTTCAATAAGGAGGTTCGGGTGAAGGTTGCAGTGAGCGCAGACGGCAAGGACATGAATGCAACGGTGGACCCGCGTTTCGGGCGGGCAGCCTACTTTCTTCTGGTGGACACGGACACCCTGGAATTTGAACCGGTGGAGAACGCGCAGAATCTGCAGGCGGTTCAGGGTGCTGGAATCCAGGCAGCGACCCTGGTCGTTCGCAACCAGGCTGAGGCGGTGCTGACCGGGCACTGCGGCCCCAAGGCGTTTCAAACCCTCAAAGCGGCGGGAATCCCCGTGGTCCTCGGCGTGGGCGGGGCCGTTAAGGATGCGGTGCTCAATTACCGCCGGGGCAAGTACTCACCCGCAGAGGCCCCCGATGTTTCCGGGCACTGGAGCTGAGCAAGGCGCTTTCCGGATATCCGCATCCAAACACACAGGGGGAGAAAAAGACTTGAGGTCCATCGGGTCGAGAGGCTTTTTCTCCTTTCTCATTGTGCGCATCTTCTCCAAACACCCAAATTTTTTCAAGTTTTCCTGAATCTGACCCTTCGCAACACCCCACCTGGGTCATGCACCTGTAAAAACCCCCGGAAAAATACTTCCAAAACCTCGTAATTTCCCGAGCTGTATTCCTCCCGGGCGTGTGGTTTGATTGCCATCAGATCGGCTGCCACGTCGCTCGAGAGCCATGGGGATTTGGCTCCACTGCCGCGCCCTGGATGGAGCGGCAGTGGAAGGGTCCGGGCAGGTCGGATCCAAATTCCGGGGGGTTTTTTTGAGAGCCATCGTTAGAGGAGTCTTTATGCTCAGCGCAACGCACATGAAGTGGATTTTCAGTCTGCTCTTTCCCGCTGCGGTCTACTACCTGGTTGACCCGTCCAACAACCCTCAACTGGCTCTTTTCTTTGCCTTCACAACCTGGGCCGTCACGGTGTGGGCCATGGAAATTCTGCCCGCCATTCCGGTGGCCGCCACCCTGACTTTTCTCTACGTTCTCGGGGGCGTGGCGCCTGCCAAGGTGGTTTATGCGCCCTGGAGCTCCTTTCTGCCCTGGCTCTGTTTTGCGGCGCTGGTCCTGGGGGAGGCGCTGGAGCACACCGGCCTCACGCGTCGCATGGCTTTGCGGCTCATGCTGCTCGTTGGGGCGACGTTCAGAAATACGATCATCGCGCTCATGGTCACGGGAATTTTTATGGCCTTCCTGCTCCCGGACATCATGTGCCGGGTCATCATTTTTGTGGCCATTGCCCACGGGCTTGCGCTGGCTCTGGAACTCGATCCCAAATCCCGCATCGCCTCCGCCATCCTGATGGCCGGCTTCTGCGCGGGAACATCCCCTGGTTACGGCTTCCTGACGGGCACGGAAATGGCCCTGATTGCAGCCTCCATCGCCACTCCGGTCATCGGTCCCATCTCCTGGTGGGAATTTGCCATGGCCAATTTGCCGTTCAACCTCCTCTACTGCACACTTTCCGTGAGCATCTGTGTGTTCATCATCCCCGGCAAGGAGCATGTGCCCCATGAAGACCACCTGAAGGAAGTCATCACCATGCGCCTTGAAAAGATGGGTCCCATGAGTGCGCAGGAATGGAAGCTGCTGGGCGTGTTGATTCTGGCCATCACGGGACTGCTCACGGAAAAGTTCCATGGCATGCCCGGGACCTTCGTCTACGCTTTTTGCGCCATGCTCTGCTACCTGCCGGTCCTGGGGATTTCCAAGGCTGAAAACGTGAGGCACCTGAACGTCGGCTTCATCGTCTTCATCGTGACCTGCCTGGGTATCGGCGCGGTGGCGCAGTCCCTGGGCGCGGACAAGTGGATGGCCGCCCTGATCCTGCCGTTTATGAAAACCCTCTCGCCCACCATGAGTGTGGTCACCGCCTACTGGACTTCCGTGGCCGTCAATTTTGTACTCACCCCCTGGCAGCCGTTTCCTCCCTGACGGCCCCCATGATCGAAATCGCCCATGCGCTTGACATCAATCCCAAGCCCATGCTCTTCGCCTTTCTCTACGGACTCGACCAATACATTTTTCCTTATGAATACGCCTTGTACATGTACACCTTCACCACGGGTTACATCACCGCCGGCCATATTTTCAAGGGCCTGGCCATCCGCATGGTCCTCACAGGTGTCGGGGTCCTGGTGATTCAGGTTCCCTACTGGAAATTCATCGGAATTCTTTAAAAACCGTCCCATGAACATTCACAACCAGAACAGGAGACGAAAAATGGAGCAACAAAAAGTCAAGAATGTCGTTTTCATCATGTTGGACACGTTGCAGTTCAACTATCTCGGCTGCTACGGAAACGAGCGGGTCAAGACGCCCCATCTCGACCGATTCGCACGCAACGGCATCCTGTTTGAGAACGCCTACAGCGAAGGTCTGCCGACGATTCCCGTGCGCCGAGCCATCATGACGGGCCGTTTCACCCTTCCCTTCAGCGGGTGGCAGCCCCTCGGTCACGACGACACCACGGTCACGGACATTCTCTGGGGACGTAAGCTGCAGACCGCACTGGTGTACGACACCCCCCCCATGCGGCTGCCCAAATACGGCTACTCGAGAGGTTTCGACTATGTGAAATTCTGTCCGGGTCATGAACTGGACCACACCACCTACGCCGATGATCCCCTCGATCCCGGTATGAGGCCCATCGATTACACGTCCCCGTCCATGGTGTACAACGAAGAGGGGGAATTCATCGACGATGCGAGCCAGGCCCTCCTGTCGGAAATCGAGTGTTTCCTCAAATTCCGCCAAAACTGGCGCTCCGAGGAGGACAACTACATCAGTGTGGTGGCGCGGGAAGCCGACCGCTGGCTGCGTGACGTCCGCATCAAGACCCGGCCCTTCCTTCTGTGGGTGGATTCCTTTGACCCCCATGAACCCTGGGATCCTCCTTCCGTCTGGAAGAAAGAGCCCTGCCCCTACAACCCGGACTGGAACGGCAACCCGATTTTGCTCGCCCCCTGGACCCCTGTGGAAGGGCGCATGTCCGATGAAGAATGCGAGCACATCCGCGCCCTTTACGCCGAGAAAATTGAACTGGTGGACAAGCAGGTGGGGCGGCTTCTGGACTCCATTCGCGAACAGGGGCTTTGGGACGAAACCATGATCGTGATCACGTCCGATCACGGACAACCCATGGGCAAGGGAGAGCACGGACACGGCATCATGCGCAAATGCCGCCCCTGGCCTTATGAAGAACTCGTGCATGTGCCCCTGCTCATGCACATTCCCGGGGTGGAGGGAGGCAAGCGCATCGAGAGCTTTGTGCAGAATGTGGACATCGCGCCCACCCTGCTGGAGGCTCTCGGACTCTACGAAGACATCAACACGATGGATGGAGGTCACGGTTTTCCGGTGTACGGGTGCATCGACATGCAGGGCAAGAGCCTCCTTCCCCTGGTTCGCGGCGAAGTGGACAGGGTCCGCGATTTTGCCATCGCCGGTTACTTCGGCATGTCCTGGTCCATCATCACCGAGGACCACAGCTACATCCACTGGATTTTGAAAGACGCCAGTCAACGGGACTACACAAGCCAGGACAATCCCGGAAGGGCGAGCATGGAGGATGAGCGCATGTGGTCCTGCACCGCGGGCGCCAAGCAGGAATGCCCCGAAGGTGACGAGATGTACGATCGGCGCACGGACCCCTTTCAGCTGAACAACATCATCGATAAAGACCCCGAGACGGCTGGAGAGTTGCTCAAGCAGCTCAAGCTCTATATCGGCGAACTGCGAACACTTTAAGAGAACGATCCGGAGGGGGAGAGCCCATCTTTCCCCTTCCCCCAATTTTGAAGGAGACAGCCATGTTTGAAGAACTCACGGATGCCACTTACGAAAGCCGTTTCAGCGCCACAGAAGCCGGCGTGTGCATTTTTTTCAAGAAGCTTTGTCCTCACTGCAAAAACATGATGAAAGTGCTGGAGAAGTTCAGCGGACTCCAGCCGGGCGTGACCCTGCTGTCCATAGACATCGAGGAAAGCATGAAAGCGGCGGAGGCGCTGGAAGCGGAGCGCGCCCCCACCATCCTGGTCATCAAGAACGGCAGGCTGGTGGGTAAAAAGGCGGGGCTCATGAACCCGAAGGAGATGCTCGCTTTCTACAAAAGCGCCTGACGGGCACCCGTGCGGACAATACGGTGGTGACAAGCATCAGTTTGGGCGATACCATAAAACTCCAGGATAAAATCATGAACCAGGAACGCACATTCGATTTGGTGATCATCGGCGGCGGCCCCGCAGGGATGACGGCAGCCATCTATGCCGCCCGGGCCAACCTCAAAACCATCCTGCTGGAAAGCAACATCACGGGGGGGCTGGTGAATTCGACCTACACCGTGGAAAATTTTCCCTCGTACCCAAGCATTCACGGCATGGTGCTGATGGAAAAGATGCGCGAGCATGTGGACGGCCTCGGGGTCACGGTGGAAGAGGTCTGTGAGATCGAGCGGCTGGACCTCACGGGCCCCGAAAAGCGCACGGTGACCGATGGCGGCACATTCGTGAGCAAGGCGGTGATCCTCGCCACCGGCCGCAAGCCCATTCCCCTGGAAACCCCCACGCAGTCCGAGCAGGTTCACTGGTGTGCGATCTGCGACGGCATGCCTTACGTGGGCAAACGGGTTCTGGTCGTGGGGGGAGGCAACAGCGCCTTCGACGAAAGCCTTTACATGCTCTCCATCGGCATCGCGCACATCACACTGGTTGAAATCATGCCCCGGTATTTTGCGGCCCAGGCGACACAGGATCAGCTCTTCAGCTGCGGCAAAGCCGTCGGCCACACATCGACCCGGGTGGCGGATCTGATCGTGAAAGATGATGCACTCCATGGTGCCATCCTGGAAAACGTGGACACGGGAGAGCAGACGACCATCCCGGTGGATGGCGTGTTCGTGTTCCTGGGGCAAAAGCCCAACAACGACTTGTTCAAAGACCAGATGGCGCTCACGGATCAAGGCTACATCAAGGCGGGACCAGATATGAGCACGGGGATTCCCGGTGTGTTCAGTGCCGGGGACATCAACGACAAACTCTTCCGCCAGATCACCACCGCGGTCTCGGATGGGACCATTGCCGCGTTGAGCGCGGAACGCTACATTCGATCTCTCAAAGATGTTTGCCAATAGAAACCAGGGGGAAGGCAACTGCGGCCTTCCCTGGAGACTCTCTCTGTGGGCGTGAAAAGACGGTCACTCATGAAACACTCGGCACACCCATTCTCCATGCCTCGCTCTTCGTGGTTCGGTATCCTGCTGGCGGGATTCTGGCTGCTGTGCGCCCTGCCGCCCCTGGAGGCCTCCACTCCGCCTTTTGAAGCGAGGCAGGTCCGGCGGGTTGTGATGCTGTATTCGGGGCCGCTCGATTTTCCGGCTACGGAAATGACCGAGCGGGGCATTCGGGAAGTGTTCTTCTCGAGCTCGTCTTTTCACGTTCAACTTTATTCCGAGTACCTGGATCTCTCGAGATTTCGAGACACGCGCCAGAAGGAGGCCCTGGCGGATCTTCTGAGGCAGCGGTATGGAGACGGAGGGCCGGATCTCATCATCGGGGTGGATGTGCCTGCAGCCGTCTTTCTGATGGAAACCGCCGAAACGGTTTTCCCCGGCGTTCCCATTGTCCTGTGCTCCATTCCAGAGGCTCTGAGGGAGCGCATCGAGGCTTCGCCCATCCGAGTCAGGACGAGTGGCGTCCAGGAGCCCTCCAACGCCAGGGAACTTGTCGCTGCAGCGCTCTCCTTCAGGCCGTCCACCAAACACGCCGCCTTGATTGCCGGCTCCTTCGAGAACGACCAGATTCGCGCCGTCGCCTTGCGCAAGGCGCTCCAGGATGTTGGCGACAGGATTCAACTCCTGGATCTGACCGGTCTTTCCATGGAGGTGCTCCTGGAGCGCTGCAGAGAGCTGCCTCGGGACACCGTCATCTTTTTTGCAACCTTTTTCGTGGACGGGACGGGTCGGAGTTTTGTGCCGCGCGATGTGCTCAAAACCATCTCCGAGACCTCCGGAGCCCCGGTGTTTGGTCTTTATGAATCTTACCTGGGCCACGGAATTGTGGGTGGGCGGCTGGTCAGCTTGAAACTGCAGGGCAAAAGGGCCGCCGAGATAGGGCTCGGCATTCTCTCTGGGGTGCCTCCCGGAGCGGCGCCCTTTGACGCCGGGGAAGACACTTCAGTCACCGCCTATGACTGGCGTCAGCTGAAGCGCTGGAAAATCAGCGAACACGAACTGCCTCTCGGCAGCCGGGTGATGTATCGGGAAGCGACGGCGTGGGATCTCTACAAATTCTACATCATCGGTGCGTTTTCGCTCGTCGTCCTGGAATCCCTGCTCATCATTGCCCTTGTGGTCAACCTGCAGCGGCGCAAGAGGGCCGAAATCGCCCTTCGTGAAAGTCGCCAGGATCTCAGAAATCTTGCAGGCCGGTTGATCTCTTCCCAGGAAGAGGAGTTGAGGCGCCTGTCCCGCGAGTTTCACGACGATCTGGCCCAGCGGCTGGCCGTGGTGGCCATCGAGTCGGGGACTCTCGAGCTGCAGGCAAAAGACATGGAACCTCACGTTCTCGAGAAAATCAGCCGCATCAAAGACCAGTTGATCGGGTTGTCGGAAGATGTCCACGCCATCTCCCGCCAGATCCACCCCGCCATCCTCAGGGACCTCGGGCTGGTGCGTGCCGTCGAGTCCCTGTGCGTCAGCTTCTCCGACAGGGAGGGGATCGCCGTCGACTTGGATTCACAGAATCTTCCGGAGAACATAGCGGAGGAGACGGCCCTTTGCGTCTATCGTGTCATCCAGGAGAGTCTGCGCAACATTGCCAGGCACTCACAGGCTGCGCATGTCGCCATATCCCTTCGGGGCAACTCCCACAGGATTTCCTTGAAAATTCGTGATGACGGCATTGGGTTTGTGCCCCAGGATGCGCGGCACACTCCCGGCATCGGACTGGCGAGCATGCGGGAACGGGTTGAATACGTGAACGGTGATTTCAAAATCCATTCGGAACCGGGAATGGGTGCATCAATCGAAGTCACCGTCCCTGCGGAAGGAGGGTGCCATGAGACGGGCAACGGTCCTGCTCGCTGATGATCACCGCATTGTGGCCGAGGGGCTGAGGGGATTGCTGGAGCCGGAGTTCGAACTGGTCGGAATCGTGGAAGACGGCCGCGCCATGCTCGAGGCTGCAGAGAAGCTCAAACCGGATGTGGTGGTGGCCGATGTCACCATGCCCCTGCTCAACGGGATCGAAGCCGTGCGTCAGCTCAAAAAGAAGCACAGGGACATCGCGGTGGTCTTTCTCACGATGCATCTGGATGTCACTTATGCCGCCAGCGCCTTTGAAGCGGGTGCCCTGGGCTACGTCCTAAAGCACTCCGCACCCTCCGAGCTGGTCACGGCCATCAGAAGCGCCCTGAAGGGGAGGACCTACATCACCCCTCTCCTTGCCGGGGAACTGCTGGATTTCCACAGAAAAAAACGCCCGGACGAGGTCGGTGAGACGGCCAGGCTCACCTCGCGCCAGAGAGAGGTGCTCCAGTTGCTCGCCGAGGGACGCAGCGTCAAGGAAATCTCGTCGATACTCAACATCTCCACCAGAACCGTGGAATTTCACAAATATGGTCTGATGGAGACCCTCGGGTTGAAAAGTTCGGCGGAACTGGTGCGCTTTGCGGTGAAGCATGGGCTGGTGGCCGAGTGAGGCGTCGGCGGTGATCGCGTTTCGTGGTCTGAGTGGGGCTCCTTGCCTTGATTTCATGCATGCCCGCTGTGACCGGCCCGTCCTGGGAGCCCGCGAATCCTGAATGAGAAGAAAGATCGGTACGATGCATTTTGTCATCATCGGAACGGGGGGAATCGGCGGCTATTATGGCGCACGGCTCCAGGCTCACGGAGAACGCGTTACCTTCATCGCCAGAGGCTCTCACCTGGAAGCTTTGCAGACAAAGGGGCTGCAGGTCGACCATCCCGACTGGCGATTCAACGGTCCCGTGA
>CAZZHS010000039.1:33950-46744 GCA_964654275.1 uncultured Syntrophobacteraceae bacterium | reverse complement strand
AGAATATTATTGAAATCGTGGGCAATGCCCCCCGCCAACTGGCCGATGGCTTCCAGTTTGCCGCTTCGGATACGCTCCTCTTCCAGCTCTTTGCGCTCCGTGATGTCCCGGGCAAAAATTGCCAGGCGTGTCACCTCTCCCTGAGCATTCATGACGGGATGGATGCTGGTGTCGTAGGTTCGTCCCTGCCACTGGTTTTCGTAGTGAACAGAGACTTTGCCGCTCAGTGTCCTGTCAAGACTCTCTCGGATCGCCTCTCCAAACATCTGGGGCACATGATCATCGAGACACCCCCCCAGGACCTCCGGCACCTCCTTTCCAAGCATGGCTGCAGCGTTTTTGTTGAGCAGGAGAATCCTGCCTGCAGAATCCAGAAGCAACGCAGAATCGGTGAGCACATTGAGCACGGTGCGGGCCGTTTCTTCACTCTCCCTCAGGGCTTGCTCAGCGAGCTTGCGATCCGTGATGTCCGTGATTGACACCATGACCCTTGAGAGATCTTCCTCGCACCCGGAGACCACTACCTTGCGAATGTGAATGTGAATCAGCTCTCCTTTGAGGTTGAGATTGGTGGTCTCACTTTCGTAAACCGTCGCTCCTTCGGAAAAGGCCGCAAGCTGCTTCATGAAATCGCGGTCGCTCTGCGGCGGCTTGAACAACTTCAGTCCAGGCAGGAGGTCCGCTTCACAGCGTCCCCCGTAAAGCTTCACCGCCGCCGAGTTGACTCGGACAATTTTCACCAGTTCCGCCAGGCGATCCACCTCGTTGGGATGGGCTTCGAAATAGGCCCTGAAATCATGCACGCCGGATTGGCGCATCTGGTCCAGTTCGCGCTTGACTTCAGAAAAATCTTGCAACCAGTGAGCGGTCGGTGAGTACTCAAAGAGATTCCGATAGTATTCCCTGCTCTCTCTGAGTGCCGCCTCCACTCGGCGGCGTTCCTCCCGTTCCTGCAAAAGGTCACTTTCGGCCTTTAGTAGCTTTTCCCTGAGCTCTTCAACAGTCGAAGGGCCATCCCTGTCATCACAAACGGGCCCATTCCCCCTGATTTGTTTCGGCGCGGTGGTCACGGGTGATTCCTTGTGGCATGGTGTTTCCTGAACAGGGTGCCCCACGAGCGGGCTCCCATAGCGATCGTTTTTCACGCTGAGGGGATGGCCCCCGGTCGACGCATGCGTTTCGCGCCATCAAAACCCTCGCCGGCTGGAGCACCGGCAGATCTCTGCAACGCACGGGAATGTTTCCGCTGGAGGGTAACCTTTGGCCATTCTTTCCTGAGACTTTTTCCACATTCACCTCTCAGTTTCAAGGGAAGATTTCTGCCACGCCCCGCCCCTTGCACGCCCCTTTTCTTTTGAACGGCCGGCTGGAACTTTACCTGAAGTTCGGATCGGTGCGCCGACTGTCCTGGAAGCCGTTCAGTCAGCAGGCCGTCAGGAACCGAACGGGCTGCGACTCATCAGCGGGTAAACTGCTGAAGAGGCGAGCCACCTCAGGTGGCGCCTGAAAGTCCGAGATGACGTCGATAGCTGTTCACAACGGGCACATCCGCTTCAGCCCAGTCCAGCAGGTGCAAGTCATTGGGGTGAACCCACTGAACGGCCTTGTGTTCCGCAAGACGCAATTCTCCTCCCAACAAGGCACAGACAAACGGATAGAGGGTTACGGTCAAATTGGGATACTGCCAATCCGATGGGGGCAGTGGCGCGCCGATGAGCACCATGACGCCCAACTCCTCGAAAATTTCTCGTTTCAGGCATGCCCCGGCACTCTCATGTGCTTCGAGCTTGCCGCCGGGAAATTCCCATTTGAGTGGGCGGCTCATGGATGCACTGCGCTGGGCCACGAGCACCAAGCCGTCCCGCTCAATGATGGCACATGCGACCTCGATCTTCACACTCAGACCTCTCAACTCAAACCACGCCGAAGATGAAAAACCGAAACGAACTCCCTGAACCCGACCGACCCGTTTGCAAAATACACCGGAAAGGCGCCCTCTGCCTCGCAGCGTCGCGATTCATGGCAAACTCCCGTCAGAAGCCTATCCAACCCGCAATGAAGCTCAATGCGAAGGGGGAGATGAAACCCCCGCGAGAACCGGAACCCGTTGCCGCCCACCGAGTCAAGGAGCCAGGAGAGGGGAACCCCCGTCGACCGTCAAAAAAAATGTTGGCAACCTCCTGCCGTTGCATCATAATCCCATCGCAATCAGCATTGCCCATGCCTTCCGGATTTTTTGGAGGGTCGCCTCACGGCTCCATTCACAGAGGTCCTGACAATGAAAAGCGGGCAAGCTCCCGGAAAAATTCCTTCCTATGAATTCCTGCTTGCAGCCAGTTGCGGGGTCGGGTTCTTGAGCTTTTTTGGATCCTACATGCGCATGCCCGTGGTACCTCTCTATGCAGGGCAGGTGGGCGCAGACGCCCTTCAGGTCGGTCTCATCAATGCATCGTTTCTCTCCTTGACGGGCATGCTTTCGCTCCCTCTGGGCATTCTCTCGGACCGAATCGAGCGGAAGTGGTTTATCCTCTGGGGTCTCTTCATGTCCACGGTCACCTCTCTCCTCCTGATATTTTGTACCACTCCCCGGCAGATGATGGGTGCCTATATATTTTTTGGCCTGGGACAGGCCGCTCTGGCGCCAACCATGATGTCCTATGTGGCTGACTTTTCTCCGAAAGCCCGCATGGGTCGCAGTTACGGCTGGTACACACTCGCGATCTATGCCGGAATGAGTATCGGCCCGGCAGCGGGGGGAGCCGTCGCCCAGTGGATGGGCTACCAGGTCGTTTTCGGATCGTCGGGAGGTCTTCTTTTCGTGGTGCTGTTCCTGACGTTTCTCTTTCTGCCGCGGGCAAAGGATCTGGTACCTGAACGGGCGCCGGCGCTTCCTTTCCTGGCTTTGGCCCGGACACTCGTCGGCAACCCTCCCCTGGTCGCCTGCTGGTTGGTGACTCTGGGGGCCTGCATGGGGATGGGGACATTTCTCACTTTTGCGCCGCTGCACGCCAAGGAACAGGGACTCATGGTCGGGCAGATCGGCTTGATCTTTGGTGCCCAGGCCCTTTTCAACGCACTGTCCCGCCTCCCCTTCGGACATCTGAGCGACAAGGTCTCCAGCCGAAACCATCTGGTGGTGGCCGGCCTCACCTGTTTTGCTCTCTGCGTGGCGGCGGTCGGAGCCGCTTCCAGTTTCAGCACGTTCGTGCTGTCTTCGGCGGGAGTGGGATTCAGCATGGGCATCGGCTTCACGGCAATCGGAGCTCTCATGACCGAACTCGTGGAACCGAACTGCCGAGGGCTTGCCATGGGCGGGTACAACAGTGCCATCTACCTGGGCATGATGCTGGGTGCTCTGACCATGGGGGCCGTTGTGGAGCGGATCGGCTTTCGTCATGGCTTCTTCATGATTGCCTTCATCAACCTGCTGATGACCTCCCTCTTTCACCTGATTTTCACCAGGTCTCGACGGCAAGGCTCCGCACCGTGAAGGTCTCTTTCAGCAAAAGCTCTGAGGCGTCAATGCCCCTCAAAGCTGCTCCGATGGCGTCCAAGGTCTCCTGCCGCGTAAATGCAGAGGCTCCTCGGATCAGGGACCGCCGGCTCTTCATGGAGCAGCAACGGCCTGCGATTCAGGCCGCCTGTTTGAGGGCCTCAGCAATCGAGCCAGGGCGAAACCATCCTCGATCGCGGATGGACCCCACTGCATCCCGGAGGGTGATCCGCCTCAGGGCTTCAGAACGCTTTGAATCGCTTTCCGTGCCAGTTCGTCGCAACGCTCATTCTCCCTGTGGCCGGCATGACCTCTCACCCAACGCCATTCGATGACATGCTTCCGGTTCAACTCATCCAGGATTTTCCAGAGATCCGCATTCTTAACGGGTTCTTTGGCCGCATTTTTCCACCCGTTTCTTTTCCAGTTCTTGATCCATTGTGTGATGCCCTTCTGAACATACTGGGAATCCGTGGTGAGAACCACGTGAGAACCGGGGGGCAACTCTTTCAGAGCTTCTATGATGGCGGTCATTTCCATCCTGTTGTTCGTCGTGCGGGCTTCCGCTCCTGATATTTCCTTCGTGCGCCGCCCAATCCTCACGATGGCTCCCCACCCTCCCGGGCCGGGATTCCCCTGGCAGGCTCCATCGGTGAATACCTCTGCTTTCACCGCCCGTTTGATGGAATGTCCGGGAGTCGCAGGCTCTGGAGCTTTCTCTTTCTCCGGTTCCGCGCCCTCTTCTGCTGTCTTTCGGACATCCGAAGCACCGAGGAGGCTCCGCACAGTGAACAGCAGTCGCTTCATGTCATCTTTCAGCAGAGTGCCGGTACTGAAGCGCGCTTCTATGGCTTTTATTTCTTCAGAGGACAGTAATCCTGAGGACACAAGGCATGCCTTTTCATTTGAAAACTGGACAGTGACCCACTCCGGTATCCTGGCGAGATTCAGAGAACCAAACGAAAACCTCCGCCAGGTCGGCCCTTCTCCAAATGGAGTGAAACCGAATCGCGGCAAGTCGTTTTGATTACCAGAATCCCCCACGCCTGTCAAAGTTTCCCCGGCTGGAGGCGGACAAAGGGCATGAAACACTTCCACTTAGAGCTTCTGCTCATTGAACGATTATGTTAATTAAATACATGCCGGTATGGAATTCGGCTGCTTTTGCTGTTGAAAAAGACACGTGTCTTTTATCCGTTTGTGTGGGCAACACATCCTGATGAACCCGATCATCAGGGACTTCACACTTCTGCCTCAACATCGCGCCATCCGCTGCCTCTTTTGATCCGTCCCAACCAGATCCCGGGACCCGCATTGACCTGCCAAAATAAAATAAGGAGGAAATCATGACGGAAGTGAAAATGACACGGGCATTCGCCATCGCTCTTTTTTGGGCCGCCCTCGGCCTGTTTGGATTATGGGGCTGCGCCGAGCCCAAACTTGAAACCGTCGAGGTGACACCCGACACAGTGGCCCTGTCGGTGGGCGAGAACACCACTTTCAAGGCCCGTGCCCTTTCCGGCAAAGGCGAAGAAATGCCGGGGGTCACGCTCCGCTGGAGCCTCGAGGGCGATGCCGGTTCTGTGGACCAGGCAGGTGTTTTCACTGCACAAAAGCCGGGAGAATCGATGGTGCTTGCAGCAGCCGACGGGATCACGGGTAAAGCCCGGGTCACGGTCCATCCCGCAGTGGTCGCACAGTTTGACATGGAGCCCCATGAAACCGCGGCCCTGCCCGGCTCGACCCTCACATTCCGTTTCACAGCCCTCACGGTTGCCCATGGCCCTGCAGCGTACAGCGAGGTGATCCTTTCCTCTTCCCCTGAAGGCTCATCCGTTTCCCCGAAGACTTTAACCCTCGGTCCCTCGGGCGAAGGGCAGTTCACCCTCATGCTCGCACCCCAACCCGGCCCCCACATTATAACCCTTCGAAGCGGCGAAGCTGTCAAGGAACTCAGAGTGGAGGCAACGAAGGTCACCCGCATCGACATCCTTCCCAGGGAAGATCAATTTGAAGCGGGTCAGGAAGTCGTCTTCACCGCGGTGGGATTTGACAGTTTCGGCAATCAGGCTCCCATCGCGGCACAATGGTCCCTCAGTGGTGAAAACGCCGTGATCAGGGAGGGTTCAACCGTCCTCATGCAAAGGCCAGGAAGAGGCATTCTTCTGGCGACGTACGAGGAAGTCCGCCAGGGACACCCTTTCATGGTGGTCGCCGGGAAAGTCGCCCGGCTTGAAATCGAGCCCTCCAGCATCGAGCTGCAGGCAGGTCAAAGCGCCGATTTCACGGCAAAAGGCTTTAATGCCCATGGACTTCCAGTGCCTGCCAAGGTTCAGTGGTCAGTGGAGGGAGAGGTGGGAACCATCGCTCAAGACGGCACATTCCTCGCCCGAACGGCGGGCAAGGGAGCGGTCAGGGCATCGAGCGACAGCGTCGTCGCAGAGGTTCCTGTGACCGTCCAGCACGGCCCCCTTGCAGACATCGAGGTCCAACTCACCGAGAAGAGGCTGACAGCCGGGGAAACCGTCCCATTGAGCGCCCAGGGAGTGGATGCTTACGGGAATCGATTCCCAATCAGCGCTCAATGGTCCCTCAGCCGTTCCATTGGAACCGTGCAGCAGCAGGAATCGACCTTCACGCCTCTGCACGCGGGAACAGGCGAGATCAGGGCATCGGTGGGCAACATCCTCAGAAGTGTGCCTGTGGAGGTCATGGCGGCTGAACTGGCACGCCTGCAGATAGTGCCCCAGGCTCTCGACATGATTGCCGGAGAGGAAGTCCAGTTTGAGGTGCAGGGATTCGACCGGTTTGGAAACTCGGTCGCGGTGGAACCGGAATTCTCCATCGATGAACCTCTTGGAGATTTGAGTGCCTCCGGGCATTTCAGAGGAACCAGGGCTGGAAGCACCGTGGTGCGCGCCCGCGTTAAAGATCTTTCCGTGGAGAGCACCCTTGCCGTATCCCCCGCGGAGGTGGTCCGCGTGGTGATTGAACCTGTGGGCCCCGTGGACCTCACTGCCGGCAAGACCCAGGAATTCAAGGCTCACGGCTCGGACTCGTTTGGAAACATCGTGGAGTCCTCCATCCGCTGGAGTGTTTATCCGGATCTCGGGTTGATGGATGACCAGGGAATCTTCTTTCCCAAAAGGGCGGGAAAGGGGGAAGTGATCGCTGCCCTGACCCAGATTCGAACGGGCAGGACGCTCGAGGCGAAGACGGCAGTGGGCGTGGCACCCGGCGAAACCACCAGGATCGACATTCAGCCTCCGGAGATCCAGGTGACGGCAGGAAGAGAGGTGATGTTTTCCGCCGTCACTTATGACCAATTTGGGAATGAGACTGCGGTGCCCCTCTCATGGAGTTTGAGCGAACCCACCCTGGGATCCGTTTCGGACAACGGTCTTTTCACCGCCGTCAAGGCCGGCGGCGGCAAAGTCGTGGCGCGCTACGAAAATGTGTCAGGAGAAGGAAACCTTCGAGTGGTGCCGGCAGAAGTGGCCTTTCTCAAAATCATCCCCGAAGAGTTCTCTCTGAAGGCCGGGGAGACCATTGAGCTCAAAGTTCTGGGTGAAGACTCTTTTGGAAACGTGGTGGATGCCGAGGTGTTGTGGTCGCTCTCCGATCCGTCCCTGGGAAATATTTCGGCCGAAGGGACCCTGACGGCGCAAAAGGAGGGCAAGGGTTACGTGGTGGCGACCGCGCGGCACATCGTGGATCTCGCTCCCCTGGAAGTGAAAGCAGGTCCACTGTATTCCATCGAGGTCAGACCCTCTGAACTGGCGGTTTCCTCGGGAGAGACCGTCACATTTGAAGCCACGGGCTTTGACGCTGCCGGAAATCCTCTGCCCATCACACCTCAATGGTCCGTGGACGAGCAACTCGGCGCCCTTCAACAAAACGGGCTTTTCAGCGCCCTGAAGGCAGGATCCGGCGAAGTATCGGCCTCTGTCGAGGGAATTCGCGGGACAGCCCGCATCCTGATTTTGCCGGGACCGCCGGCATCCATTGAGGTTGAACCCCGAGAGATCGCCACGACCGCCGGGAACCGGGAAGAAATCGTGTTCAAGGTCTTCGATGCCAACGGCAATCTCATCACCGATCCACAGATCCGGTGGGAGCTGGACAAAGGCCTCGGCACGATGGTGGAACCCAACCGGTTCCATGCTCAGAGAACCGGCCAGGACCTTCTGCGGCTTACGGCCGGGAATGTGACGGTCCAGGTGCCGGTGACCATCCAGGTGGGCAAGGTGCGGCTCATCGAGATCGAACCCGCTGAGGTGAATCTGACTGCGGGAGAAAAAATGGTTTTCTCGGCAAAAGCACTGGATGGCGAAGGCAACGAGGTTCCCCTTGAGGCCGCCTGGACTGTTGCCGGAGGAGTGGGTTCCATCGCGGAAGGCGGCGTGTTTGAGGCGCTCAAAGCGGGAGAAGGCTACGTTGCCCTGAGCATGGACGGAGTGATGGGGGTCGCCTCAATCACTGTCCAACCGGGGCCCATGGCGCGCATTGAGGTGACACCTGAAAGCGCCCATGTTCGAGCCGGGGAAACCCTGGAATTCACCGCCAGAGCGCTGGATGCTCAAGGCAATGTCACATCCGCAGAGTTCACCTGGTCAATGGAACCCGAGGGCAGTGGACGGGCAGTCAGCCCTGCGGGGGTCTTCGAGGTGTTGAAAGCCGGCGAGAGCAGGGTGATTGCAAAGGCTGACAGCGTCCAGGGTGAAGCGAAAATCCGAATCGAACCGGGCCCTTTGGCAGAGATCACCGCTTCACACGAGAACATCCGGCTTACAGCCGGTGACAGTCTGGAAATTTCCGTGGTCGGCAAAGACGCCTTCGGCAATACCCTTGCGGTCTCTCCGAAATTCGAGGTGGCCCCCCCCGCACTCGGAACACTGACCGAGGCAGGGGTTTTTACGGCTCACAAGCGTGGTGAAGGCCGTCTCACAGTCGCCGCGAATGGAATCCAGGTGAGAATCCCGGTGGAAGTGATGAGCGGAGAGATTCACACACTTGCCCTCCAGCTTCCCTCGGAAGACATTGTGGCCGGCAAGACGTATCAGCTGAAAGTGACGGCGTACGACAAGGGAGGCAATGAAATCCCTGCCGAGGTGAGCTGGGCGGCGACAGAGGGCATTGGGAAGATCGAGCTCGATACGGGTGTCTTCCACGCCATCAAGGCGGGTACAGGCATGGTGGTCGTTTATGGACATGGCCTCACCGTGCAAAAACCCCTGGAAGTCAAACCTGGAGAGCTTCACCGTTTTTTCATCGAACCCAACCCGGTCGACGTTGAGAGCAACACGACCCAAACCTTCGAGGTCAAAGGATTTGACGTGGAACAAAACGCGGTTCCCCTGGTGGCTTCGGCCATGACTTGGGATCAGGTGGGCGGCATCGGGGTCTTCGAACAGCCGGGGACTTTGCGGGCCACGCGCGTCGGCAAGGGAAAGGTGACCGCGACGTTGGGAGGTCTCCAGGCGGAAGCCTATGTCACGGTGGTCTCCGGAAAGCCCGACCCGGGAAACTCCAGGATTCGCGTGATCTATCCGGTGCTTGCAAGCGATGGGGAAGCGTTTTCGGAGATCATCGTCGAAGTCCGCGACTTCTACAACAACCCGGTTCCCAATGCCCAGGCGACCCTGGTTTCCACGCGTCAGGCCGATATCCTCGTTCATCCACCCAAAACCGATCCGCAGGGGTTGGCGCGGGGCCGGATCAGTTCGACACAACCAGGAACTTCGGTGGTCAGCGCCGTAATCCAGGGACAGACCATTCGAGACACAGCTCGCGTGACGTTTGAGTGAACTCCGGACACCAGATGCTGCCGGGGTCGGCGATTCGGATAGATCCCATGACATCCGGCTGACCCCGGCGGTGCAAGAATTTTTTGGGCCATGACGGACTTTTATCATTGTCAGGCGATATAGACCGGAGGGGCAAGGACAAGACAGCCTGTAGCGGGCGAGAACAGAATTCCTGTCGGCGTCAGACCTGGTGTCTCTTTTTGAGCTCAAACGACAACGATCCAATGAAACCCTCCATGGTCTGTTTCTTCAAGGATCTACTGCATGAGCCCGGGCGCTTGCGGCGATCCTTTACTGTATGCCCACTTTCCAGTGCTTACGGCATGTCACTTCACCAGTACAGCCGGGCAGAAACGATTGCCCAGATCGGCTGGTTTCCAGGCTCCAGCCTGGAAACCAGCAAGTGGTTCAGGACTTGCGCCCGGCAGTACCAGCCTTCCATGCGCACTTTGGCCTTCCCGCAACGCGCTTCAACCGTTTCCTTTGAAAACTCCCTGCCGCAATGAAGCAACATCAACAAGAGACGTTTCGCGCCTCCCAATTCAGAGCCCATTGCCTCTGATGCACCCATGAGGTGCCGCTGCCGATGGGCCTGACAGTTTCTGTAACCCGCGTTTGAAAAACTTTTTGTAGAGCGCCGTTTTCTCGGGTCAGTGCTGTTCCAGGATGTGTATTTCTTGTGTAATATAAATACGTCAAGCAGATGAGAAACTCATTTCAGCCAACCTGCGGATTCGCTGTATTTATGACACCCCAGCGGTCGTGCGCTTTCCTTCGGAGGCAGCCCGGGGTTCAATGCGTACCGGAGTATCTCGTCAGCTGACTGTATCAGGACTATAAGTTCACTTGCGCGACACCGTCCCGGCCATTTCCCCTCATGCAACTTGCTCTGTCTGCGGTGTCGAAAACGTCTCGGCACAACCATTTGCGCTGCTTTTGACTTGCCCGGTGTCTGAACACAGTCATCTGCTTTTTTAATAACCATTCCTGCGAGGAAGCAGTCACTCTCACAGCATAACCACCCGATGTCGACAAGAGGGCGCGCCAAATGAGCCGCGCCCCATGCAGCAGCTCTGCCGGCTCGCTTGGCCAGGCGGCGCATGCGAACAGTTACCTTCGATTCTTGATCCACTGACAAAGGCAAGGAGAACGGCGATGAATGGGAGATGGCTGGTGCTTGTTTGTGCTGTGACCGTGGTGGCCCTGCTTGGCGTGGTGAACACTGTGAGCGCTCAAAATTCTGTGCTCTCACCTGAGATCGCGCAAGCGATCGAAACCCTTTCCCAGGATTCCAAGATTCTCGACCCGGAAGGGGTGCTGAGAAGTTTCCGGGTTGGGGAAAAGACCACACGAGTGATTGTGAATTTGAGGGATCCCCTTGGGGCAGATGCCGACCGTGATTTTGCCGATCTTTCCATAAGACGGCAGCTTCAAGCGGATGTTCAGGTTGCTCAGGAACATGTGCTCATGGCGTTGCCGTCCTCGGAGGTGCAAGTCACCCAGAGATTCACCTACATCTTTGGATTTTCGGCTGAAGTGACTGTGGAGGGATTGCAGGCGATTATCGGTCATCCTGATGTCGCTTCGGTGAACGAAGATATGGCGTTATATCCCCACTTAAATCAGGGGATCCCTTTAATGAACGGGATGACTCCCCGCAGTTCATACAATGGAAGCGGCATCTCCATTGCGATTTGTGATACAGGGATCGACTACACCCACCCGAGGCTCGGCAACGGTGCATTCCCCAACGCCAAAGTGATCGGAGGATACGACGTTGGCGATGGCGATGCAGACCCGATGGATGCTCAAGGGCACGGCACGGCCTGTGCCGGCATAGCCGCCGGAAATCTCGGCACGGTCGGCGATTACATTGGGGGAGTCGCTTATAACGCAAAACTCTATGCGATCAAGATCAGCACCGGGACGACCGGGAGCGCTTCAACCTCCTCAATGATCGCCGGATGGGAATGGGCGATAACGCATCAAAATGATGATCCGGGCAATCCCATCCGCATCATCAGTACCAGTTTCGGGGGCAACAGGTTCACCGCTCAATGCGATACCGCAGTGCCGGCCATGACCACTGCGGCAGCTAATGCGGTAGCTGCGGGAATCACCGTTTTTGTATCATCCGGCAACGAGGGATATTGTGATGCCATGGCCTGGCCGGCCTGTATCAGCCATGTGATCAGTGTGGGGGCCGTGTATGACGCGAACTTTGGACCAAATCCACCGTCCGGATATGTTGGATGCATCGGTTCCGCGTCATGTGCAGGGTATTCTTGTACGGCCTGTGGGACGGATCCGGTGAGCGGCCTCATGAACAAATGCTATGTCGATTCGACTACAGCCCCGGATCAAGTGACCACTTATTCAAACTCTGCTTCGTTCCTCACGCTCTTTGCTCCGTCGAACAATGCCTACACGACCGACATAGTGGGGGCGGGAGGCTACACGACGGGTGATTATGCTCCCACGTTCGGGGGAACCTCGGCAGCCTGCCCGTATGCGGCTGGGGCGGCAGCAGTGCTTCAAAGCGCTGCAAATGCGAGAACCGGCTCCTATTTGACGCCGGCGCAAGTGAAATCATATCTGGTCAATCATGGGGATTTGGTGACCGATTCGAAGGTTTCGATATCCAAACCCAGGATCAACCTCAACAATGCCGTGAATGCACTGCCGGGAACCCGCATCATTCGCCTGGCAGGTGATTTGGCCTTCGGCAGCGTCGCGGTCGGGCAGAGCGCTCAGCGAACCATGACGATCTACAACGACGGAAGCGCCACACTGACTGTCACTGCCGTCAGCTACCCCGCCGGCTTCACGGGCAACTGGAACGGCGGCACCATTGCTGCCGGAGCGTCAAGAAGCGTGGCGGTCACCTTCAGCCCCACGGCAGCCGCGAGCTACGGCGGCACCATCACGGTCGATTCGGACAAAACCAGCGGAACAAACACAATTTCCTGCTCGGGAACGGGAACCGCCGTGACCTCGACCCGCATCATTCGCCTGGCTGGTGATCTCGCCTTCGGCAGCGTGACGGTCGGGCAGAGCGCTCAGCGAACCATGACGATCTACAACGACGGGAATGCGACTCTGGCTGTCAGTGCCGTCAGCTACCCCGCAGGCTTCACCGGCAACTGGAACAGCGGCACCATTGCCGCCGGAGCGTCGAGAAGCGTCGCCGTCACCTTCAGCCCAACAAAGGTTGCGAGCTACGGCGGCACCATCACGGTCGATTCAGACAAAACCGGCGGAACAAATACGATCTCCTGCTCAGGGACGGGAACCAGTGTGACCTCGACCCGCATCATTCGCCTGGCTGGTGATCTCGCTTTCGGCAGTGTGATGGTCGGGCAGAGCGCTCAGCGAACCATGACGATCTACAACGACGGGAATGCGACTCTGGCTGTCAGTGCCGTCAGCTACCCCGCAGGCTTCACCGGCAACTGGAACAGCGGCACCATTGCCGCCGGAGCGTCGAGAAGCGT
>CAZZHS010000039.1:0-33850 GCA_964654275.1 uncultured Syntrophobacteraceae bacterium | reverse complement strand
GCTTCACCGGCAACTGGAACAGCGGCACCATTGCCGCCGGAGCGTCGAGAAGCGTCGCCGTCACCTTCAGCCCAACAAAGGTTGCGAGCTACGGCGGCACCATCACGGTCGATTCGGACAAAACCAGCGGAACAAATACGATCTCCTGCTCGGGAACCGGGGTGAATGCAGCGGCCTCAGATGTAATGCTCTCCATTTCATTGCTATTGTTGGATGAAACCCCGGTCAGTGACGTTGTCACGATACCCGGCAATTATACGGGTACGACGATCGGCTCCCCGACCTGGCGACGCCCTGTGGAAAATGGTAACAATCCGCCGACATCTCTCAGTGACGTCGGAACGAGCACGCCGTATCATGTCCAAGCGGCACGTGCTGATGTCTCGGGAACCTATACCATTGACAGCACTCAATCGGGGTGGGATGGCTTCCTGTGCCTGTACCAGAATACTTTTGATCCCAACAACCCGTTGACCAATGCATTGGCTTGCAACGACGATGGATGGGGGTGGGTCGGAACATCGCGTATTCCGGATATCTACCTCACCGCCGGAACTACCTACTATATTGTTACAACAGGTTGGTCCAATGCGGATAGCGGCCCCTTTGCCAATACGATCTATTGAGTTTGCTTGGATCTGAAATCCGAGTGGGAGGTTGGGGCCGGTTCGGAGGGGCATGCAATCGTCGCGTGTCGCCCGCTTTGATCCACGCAATGTTTTGGGTTCGGGGAGAACCCGATAAACAGCGGTGACAAGACATGCGGTTTCCGGGCAATCGCAGCTTGATTCGAATCACGTACCAGCGGTCGCCACAGTCGATCTCACACAAAGAGTTGAGATCATGGAACGGTTTTGGTTCCGTGATCTCAGTTCCTTGTGTACAATGACTCAGGATTTACAAAGTTGACAACGAGATCTTTCAAATCAATCTGCGGGTCCCCGGCAACCGCGGCACCATCAGCTTGCGCTCGTCTGCTGAAGCAATATGAAGGGCGTGATGAAACAGGGAGTCTTGTTGTTTCAAGATCATCGTCGATTGGATGACGTGTCGCAGTGATTTGCCTTTCGCGGGACAGTGAATTGAGCCTACAGAGACCGAAAAAGGCTCGGGAAGCGGGTGATTCAAAGTGTTTCAAACCCCAGCAACCCAGGATCTTGCTCCTTCACCACCATTCGGCAAGACCCGGGCTCGTGTTTGGAACGCCCCTCAGCAGGCCCGCCGCTCCGGTCAGAAAAGGAGAAATCATGGACTCTTTGGATCATCAACACCTTGAGGAGCTCCTGCAGGAGCACCAAATGCCCTGCATTTCCATTTACCAGCCCACTCATCGCCATCGACCGGACAATCAGCAGGACCCCATTCGGTTTCGAAATCTCTTGAAGGAGCTGGAGACATCCCT
Source organism: uncultured Syntrophobacteraceae bacterium (assembly GCA_964654275.1). Classification (GTDB taxonomy): domain Bacteria; phylum Desulfobacterota; class Syntrophobacteria; order Syntrophobacterales; family Syntrophobacteraceae; genus SLCH01. Next base: position 32,448 of record CAZZHS010000039.1, on the reverse strand, counting down.
GCTCAAAGCGTACCCCACCCGGCAGGTTCAGTCGCTCCTGGAGCCTTTTCAGGCTCTGGCAGCGAACCGGCACCTTTGGAACCACACCCTTGACGGGCTTGCCGTTTTCGGCGCCCCGGGATTCTTTCGCTATTATCGACTACAGCGCCCGGTTTCCGAACTGGTTGTGGCGGCGGACAACTTCCACACGAAACCCCTGCTGCGCATCTTGCAATCGGCGGACCGCTACCAAATCCTCGGCTTGAGCCGAGAGAGGATCAGGCTCTTCGAGGGCAACCGGGACGTTCTGGATGAACTGGAACCGTCACCGGGAATTCCCCAAACCCTCACGGAAGCACTGGGGGAGGAACTGACTGAACCCCACCAGACGGTCGCCTCGTACGGGAAAGGTGTCGGGGGAACCCCCATGCGCCATGGACATGGATCCAAGGCCGATGAAGTCGACATCGACACGGAACGGTTCTTTCGAGCCGTAGACCGGGCGGTCCTCAAACACCTCTCACGCCCTTCGGGGCTGCCCCTCATGCTTGCGGCTCTCCCTGAATACCATGGTCTCTTTCGCCAGATCAGTCACAACCCTTTCCTCATGGCGGAAGGCATTGACCTCCATCCTGATGCCCTGTCGCTGGATGAACTGCGGGATCAGGCCTGGCAGGTCCTGCTGCCCCAGTATCTGAAACGCCTGAATCGATTGATCGAACAATTCGGAAGCGCGAAGTCACGGGGACTCGGGTCCGAAGAGCTTCCGCAGGTGGCCGAGGCGGCTGCGGCCGGTCGGGTCGAAACCCTGCTGATCGAAGCCGACCGCCACGTCCCCGGGCAGCTGAACCCCGCGAGCGGAGAAATCCAACTGGACGATCTGGCCAACCCGGATGTGGACGATCTTCTGGACGACCTGGGTCAGCTGGTCCTGAAGATGGGTGGAAACGTGGTGGTCGTGCCCGCAGAGCACATGCCGACGCCAACCGGAATCGCCGCCATTTATCGTTTTTAGGATCGGATCCAATGAAGTACGTCATTCTATTGATACTCGGCATCGCCGTCGGTGCAGGAACCGTCTGGTTTTACAACACCGGCCGCGAAACTCCGACCGGTCGGAAACTTGAGGATCGGGCCACGGAAAGTTTGGACAAGGCGCAGGAGACGGCCCGCGAAATTTACGAACGGTCCCGGGAGGCTTTGGATTCTCGACGGGATGCTTTGAGCCTGAGTGCGCAGGATATCAGAAAGGAACTGTCTGAAACGGGCGGAGTCATCCACCGGAAGGTCCAGGACATGGCCGAAAAGGCTGCCGACGCCGCCGAAGACACGCGCATCACGGCGACGGTCAAGGCAAGATTTGCGGCAGACCCCGAATTGTCAGTCTTCAGCATTTCGGTGAACACCACCCTCGGCGTGGTCACCCTGGCAGGCACCGTTGCCTCCTATGATCTCATCGGCAAGGCCGTGAATCTTGCTCTCGAAACGGAGGGGGCTCGGGAGGTCGTCTCGACGCTTCAGGTGAAATGAAACAGGAGCACAAATCCGTCGGCTCGGGGAGGACTTTTTGAGAATAGTCTGGAGGAGTCTCCTCGATTTTTTCCGTCATGACGGCCCCATGCTCGCCGGGTCGATCACGTGTTTTTTCATGATGTCCGTCGCCCCGTTCCTGCTGCTCCTGGTGGCGATCTTCGGGACCGTCCTTGGCGAACGCCCGGAGTTTTATGATTTTATGGCGGCACGAATCGCTGATTTTTTTCCAGCCGCCACTTCGGGAGTCCTGGACGAGTTCCAGAAGATCATCGCGTACCGGCGTGTCGATCCGCTGACCCTTGGACTCTACGCCTATTTTTCCTATCAACTCTATTTTGCTTTTGAACGAGCGGTGAACATCATTTTCGAATCGCCGGGAAAACGCTCTTTCCTGAATTCCATTCTCTTTTCCCTGTTGGTGGCCACGACCCTGCTCGTTTTGCTTTTTCTTGCTTTCGGCGTCAAAATTGCCCTCTCTTTTCTGGAACCCCTGTCACAATTTTTCCCTGGAATCAAGGTGGGCAAAATGGCGCAGTGGATCATGGCGTTCGTCCTCCCCGGCACGCTGCTTTTCATCACCATGTCGGCCCTTTACATGGTTCTCCCCCAGAAAAGGGCGATGTTTCGACATGCCCTGCTCGGGGCGCTCTTCACCACGGTGTTCCTGGAAGCTGGGAAGCACCTCTTTACGTATTACACGATCGTGAAGGTTTCACAATTCGGGATGGTCTACGGTTCCCTCACTGCCGTAGTGGTCTTCCTCCTGTGGGTCTTTTATGCGGCATGCATCTTTCTTGTCGGTGCGGAGATAGTCAAGAATCTGAAAAACTCAACCAGACGATCCCTCGATTCCGTGGACGGGTCGTGACCGGTTGTCAGGCGGTCCTGCGCGCAGAGATTCCGCCGCTTAGAGACCACGTGGGACCCGACGGCATGTTCACCTTTCGCCCTCCAAATTTGGCAGGGCAAGGTTGCCCTTCCCAACCGGGGGTATTAGGTTGTGGAGCAGTGCCGAAGAGTGGGAGGTTTCTGCTTGCGGAAGTCAATCACCTGGACTGGAAGCACCTCATAACAAGCGGAAGCGGTTATCAATCGGCGCAGTACCTCTCGGGAGCGTACGTGAAACATCAGGTCGCAAGACCGTGCTGTTTCACACGTAAAACGTCGTGGCATTGGTCCTGAGAGATTTTCGACTCGGCGGTCGCGGTTCGCAGAACTCACAAACCCAATTTTCGGAGGTATGACAATGCCAAAAGTGAAAAAAGAAGGCGAAGTTTACAAGTGTGATCTGTGTGGCAATGTGGTGGAAGTGAAAAAGGCCGGCGGTGGTGAATTGTATTGTTGTGGTGAACCCATGAAACTGGTGGAGTGAAATCTTTCGGCCCGGGGGAGGGTTGCGAGGGAGCCGCCCACGTTGAATGCGGAAACGCAAATCCCCATGCGAAGCGTTCAAAAGACATCACGAACGAGTGGAATCAGTGGGAGGATGACCGCCGGAAAGCTACCGGGGCTTTGATGGGAACCTTTGAATCCCCTCACGATAGAGCAGGCTTCTCTTCAAAGCCCTCTCCCCCGCGCGCTCTCAACCCTAACTGGAACATAGTGTGAAATCAGGGGCTGATTTGCCCAACGTTCAGATGTCTCTGACCTGTATGATCGCTCACTGCTTCAGAATGAGCGGTTGCACCCGCAATGCTGCGATCCACTCTGCAGCAGGGGATGATCGCGCTGGCAGCGGGGGCATTTCAAACTCCGGTGCTGCCGGCTTTCTCCGCAAAAACCCACGGCGGTCTGCAGGGACCCTCAGACATGAATCCGCAAATCGGTTCAAAATGCGGCAGGGATTCTCCGCGGCTCCATTGACTCGAAGATCGTCCCTCGAAAAGATAAACCGCTCCACCCAAGAGAAAAGTGCCGCAGGAATCTTCCACCCACCCGAAATATCCCAAGGACTCACAGCAAAATTAATCTCTCCCAAGTTTCTGCGCATTTCGGTGAGCGGCTGCTCCAGGCAACTCCAGTCCAAAATGAGGAGAATCGCCCATGAGGACCACGAAAAAGATCAAACCGTTCCCTTCGGCCCGGGAAGATGCCAAGGATGCCGAAGCGTGCGCCAAAACCCCCCAGACCCTTTCCCCTTCCTATCGACTGGCCTTCCGAGATCACGACTTCCTGCTCAGGGATGAGCTTCGTCCTGTACGCCTCCAGCTGGAACTGCTCAAACCGGAGCTCATCCTGAATGAACATGGCATCGAAGGGACCGTTGTGGTTTTCGGTGGGGCACGCATTCCCGAACCGGAGGAAGCCAGGCGGCAGCTGGCCAGAGCGGAAGCCGACGCGGCCAGGGACCCCGACGATGCGGACCTGGCCAGAGCTTTGAACACGGCACGGCGCAGAGTGGAAACCTCAAAATATTACGACGAGGCCCGCAAGCTTGCATTTCTCATTTCGGAAGCCAACAAGGCATCCCCTGAGTTCAACGTGGTGGTGGCAACGGGCGGCGGCCCGGGAATCATGGAGGCGGCCAACCGGGGCGCTCACGATGCCGGCGTGCCCAGTATCGGTCTCAACATCGTCCTGCCCCATGAGCAGCATCCCAACCTGTACATCACGCCTGAACTTTCCTTCCAGTTTCACTACTTTGCCATTCGCAAGATGCATTTTCTCATGCGGGCCAGGGCCCTGGTCGTCTTCCCCGGGGGTTATGGCACTCTGGACGAGCTTTTTGAGACGCTGACCCTGATTCAAACCGGGAAGATCACTCCCTTTCCCGTTCTCATTTTTGGACGGACCTTCTGGGATCGCATCCTGAATTTCGACGCGCTGGTTGAGGAGGGCACCATCGATGCCGGGGATGTCGAGCTTTTTCAGTATGTCGAAACGGCAGAGGAGGCCTGGGAAATCATCTCCAACACTCGACAGTCGCAAATCTGAAACAAAGCGATCCCCTGTTCAAAACCACCGTTTACACCTGGGGCGACCTGGGCAAAATCACTCTGCCCCAGGTGCTGGGCGTGAGCCACTGGGTCATCATCCCCCTTTTCATCGCGGGAGGTCTGCTGCTCTTTCGGTGGCTCGAGAAAAAAGGCTTTTGATACTCTCCCCGGCGGTCGGAACAGACGACGGCTGGGGAGCAGATCATCAGCCCCCTCCAGCCTTTTATGGTTCAGAAATTGTCGCATCCGTCTCTTCCGAGCTATCACGCCGATCATTCAAAGGCTCGCCAGGCAGCGAGGACTGCGATGACCAGCACGAGGATCAGGCTCACGGCAACTGCCAGTCGACGCGCATAAAGGTGCAGCATGGATACGTCTCGCAGACGGAAACGGTTCGCCCCCCTGAATCGGCACCCTTCCAACCTCCCTGTTTCCAGAGGTGAATGGTGCACGCCTGCACGCTCAGACCAGGTCGAAACGTTCGGAGTAGATGTCCCAGGCAGCGATTCCTTTCTCCCTCAGGATGGATTCGCAGGCATCCATCATGGGATCGGGACCACAAATGAAGTACTCGTAATTGTTGAGATTCGTCGGCACATGGCGGTTCAGCACCTCACGGTCGATGAAGCCGACTTCCCCCTCCCAGCCTTCGGGCGGCTGTTGAAGCACATGCACAACCTTCAGGTCCAGCCGTGCTTGCAGGGCTTCGATTTCCTCACGGAAAAGAATCGATTCCCAGTCGGTGTTCCCGTAAATGAGAACGTAGGGAACTTTGTCCTCGCAATCGGAGCACGTGCGCAGCATGCTCATGACGGGCGTAATGCCCACGCCGCCTGCGATAAACACCGCGCCCAGGGTTTGAGACGACTCGTGGAAAAATGAGCCGTAGGGTCCCTCAAGCCAGGCGCGTCCCCACGGACGCAATCGTTTGAGCGAGCCGGTGAAGTCCCCCAGGTTCTTGATGGTGAACTCGATGCGTCGCTGCCTTGCGCTGGAGGCAAGGGTGAAGGGGTGCTGCTGCAGAGAAAACGGAGTGTCTCCCAGGGTCAGCCACGCAAACTGGCCGGCGCGAAACTTCATTCCACTGTGCCCCTCCGGCTCCAGAACCAGGGTCACTGAGTCGTTGCGCTCGGGACGAATTTTCACGACCCGGTAGGGTCGCCGACGCATCAGCTTCGGCCTCACAAGCCGCGAGTGCACCACCAGGTAAAGTGCCGCGCAGCCCATGACCGAGAAGGTCGCCTTTTTCCACAGGGGCCCACTGTAGTGGTTCACCATCATCACGTGTCCTAAGGCCACGAAGACGATCAGAAAAGCCAGCGATCCATGGACCAATCGCCAGTGCTCGTAGGCGAGGCCAAGCGGCAGGCGCCACAGTGAGGTGCCGATGACAATCAGCCCCGCTATGACCACCAGGCTTAGAGCCACCACGCGAGGCAGATTCACGGTCGGATCCCAGAATTCGAGGAAACCTCTGTCGGCCATCATGAGAACGGCGGGATGGGCCGCGATCAGAAGGAGGGCAAATATTCCCGTCAGCCTGTGAAACTGGAGCAGGTTGTCCAGGCTGAATCCGGCCGCAAACCAGCGAAAGCGCCCCGTGGTGACGAACTGCAGGGAGAGAATCGCCAGACCCAGAAAGCCAAGGAGGGCTCCGAATTCAACCCAGAACGGACGCGACTGCGGCACACCCCCGGTCAAAGCCAGGGCTGTGGGTGCCAAAGCCAGGGCGAGGTATGCAAGGATCCAAAAAAGGCTCTGGAAAAAACCATATTTCATGATCACACATCCGGAGGCGGACCCTTTCTTCGAAAAAGCCCGTTTTCGGTGCGCCGCCCACGCTCCTTTGCAGCACAAGGCCGGGACCTGGCGCGACTCCCGGTTCGCTCACGGCGCTGAAGCTCTGTTGCCTGCTCAACCTCTCGCAGCACATCGGTTCTTATGAAGGATCACCAATTCTCCGGCCAATATCAAACGGCGGCACCGATCATTCCTCTTCGTCCGACTCGTGGCATTCATCGGGCTCGCACCGCACCACCAGAACCGAGCATCGTGCGTGTCGCACGACGCGTGCTGCGTTGGTGCCCAGCAGATAGTCCTGCAGCTTCATTCGGTGGGCGGGAATCACGATAAGGTCCGCCCCGACGCGTTCGGCCATGCGCAGAATGCGGCGGTGGACCGATCCCTGGGCCACCATGTGGTGGACCTCGATGTCGTCGGGAATGTGCGCTCCCACGAGATCGTGAAGCATGTTTTCCGCATCGGCCACGATTTTGTCCCCTGCATCAGGGGGGAAATACTGTGCCACAATGGGCATGCCCATGTCCGGAACCACCGTGAGGACATACAACTCCCCGTTGGAAGAGCGGCAGATTTCTACGGCCTTCTGGAGGGCCATGGATCTGGGCCGGTCACTTTCCTGCAAGTCGATGGGAACCAGGATGCGTTTGTACATGCCTCAGGAACTCCTGCGAGTGGTGGATTGTTTTTTCATGGCCTTGCGTCTTGTAATGCGCGCCTTTTGCCAGAAAAACATGCCGGCGAAGACGCCGACACCGATGGCCTGAAGTGTCACGGTGCCGAACGGCAAATAGACTTCGATGATCCCGGCCTTGAACGTGGAGGCACTGATGACAAAAAGCAGAAGGCGCTCCAGCACATTGCAGCGGTCCATCAGTTGCCCCTGCAGTGCGGAGGCAAAGGCGAACATGGCGATGAGGCCGGAAAAGAACACCCAGCCGATGCGCATGGGGTCTTCCAACCAGATGATGGCCCCTGTCTCCGTGACCCCGGAAATCATCAGGAGATCGCTGTTGAACAAAAAAATGAAGGGGAGAATGGCTGTCCGCAGGTCATAAGAAAACCCCTGCAGGCCCGTTTTGATGGGGTCGGTCCTTGCGATGGCCGCTGCGGCATACGCCGCGAGACCCACCGGTGGCGTGTCGTCCGCGAGGATGCCGAAATAAAACACAAAAAGATGTGCGGCAACCAGTGGAAATACAAGACCTGCGTCTGCCCCCAACTGCACAATGACGGGAGCCGTGAGCGTGGCCATGATGATGTAATTGGCCGTGGTGGGCATTCCCATGCCCAGGATGAGGCTCGTCATGGCCGTGAGAAGCAGCATGAGCACGACGTTCCCCATGGAGAGGGTGTCGATGAGGGTGATGAATCGTCCCACCAGTCCCGTTATGGTGATGACCCCTACGATTATCCCCGCAGTGGCCGTGGCTACGCCCACGGAAATCATGTTGCGGGCCCCCATGATCAGGCCGTTCCAAAGGTCCAGGAGTCCCTGCCGGAAGGCATTCCCCAGGTGGGCCATGAGGTCCAGAGAGGGATCCAGGGTGCCGGCTCTGCGTTGCAGCCCCAAGGCGAGGAATGCGATCACAGGCCGTTGAATGATCATGATGACCATGAGGGATTCCACCGCCAGGAGGGCCGCGGTCACGGGTGAACGACGCAGGATCACCAGATAATAAAGCATGGTGCCGAGGGGAAGGAGAAAATGGCACCCCCGCAGAAACGTCTTTCCAAACGCGGGAAGTTCAGTCCTCGGGATGGCCTTCAGCCCCAGCTTCAGAGATTCGAGGTGCACCACGTAAAAGAGGGCCAGGTAGGAAATGAGCGCGGGCAACAGGGCGGCTCGAACCACATCGAGATAGGCGATGCCGATCATTTCCGCCATGATGAAGGCTGCGGCGCCCATGATGGGCGGCATCAGCTGCCCGTTGGTGGAAGCCGCCACCTCGACGGCCGCAGCCTTGTAAGCGGGCAGCCCCACCTTTTTCATCAGGGGGATGGTGAAAGTCCCGGTGGTGACTGTGTTGGCAATGGAAGATCCGGAAACCAGGCCCGTCAGCCCCGAAGCCATGACAGCGGCTTTGGCCGGCCCGCCTCGGTAGGTGCCCAGCGCGGAAAAAGCCACATCGATGAAATATTTGCCCCCACCGGCCCTGTCGAGAAGCGCACCAAACAGCACGAACAAAAACACGAAGTCCACGGAAACACCCAGAGGCACGCCGAAAATGCCTGTGGTGGTGAGGTAGATGTCGCTGACCACAAATTCGAGGGGTATGCCACGGTGCCTCAGGATTTCCGGCAAATGGGGCCCCGCAAAGGTGTAGGCCAGGAAAACCGCCGCCAGAACGGCCAGAGCGGGGCCCAGGGAACGCCGGGCCGCTTCCAGCAACAGGACGATCATGATCACCCCGAACACGATGTCCGTCTGGCTCGGCATGCCCATGCGGTTGATCACGCCGCCGTAATCCCACCAGATATAAAGGGCTGAGGCCGTAGCGGCCACGGCAAACAAGAAATCGTAGAAGGGGACGTGGGTGCGAATGGAGCGGCGGGCAAAGTTGGGGATGACTTTGTGGGTCCAGGCGATCCACATGGGCGGCGTTTCCTGCTTATAGGCAGGATAGGCCAGAAAGGCAAGACAGATGGCGAACCCCAGATGCCACGCCCGCGCAATCTGCGAGTCCATGGGCTGGTAGGCGAGATAGAGCTGAAAGCCGGACCAGGCGAGACACAGCAGGGTGATGATGCCTCTGACCCAGGCACTTTGGGGAGCCCGGGCCCCGGCCTCCACCATCACCACCAAGTCCTCGGCAGACTGCCTCAGCCCCTTCTTGCCTTTGACAAAAGCACCCTCTTCTTTTTGCCCGACCTTGTCCCGCTCATCCATCGAGAGATTTCCTTTGCTGTGTTTCGCTCGTTCTCCTGCCGCCGGAAGGGTCGGTGGGATCCAAACTACCGACGATCGCTAAGTGCACACAAGGAGAGGTCGTTGGCCCCGGGACCTTTCAGGACGGTACAAAATTCATCCATTTGTAACGAACGCGACTGGAGCAACGGACAAACGGAGAGGGACTACCCGGCAGGGCGTCCCAACGGCAACCTTTCGCTTTTCTCGTGAGTGCAACCCATCTGAAGTCCGATCAGGTGGAAAGGTCCCGTCACTCTGCACGGGCTGCTGCTTGTGGAGGAAGAGGAGAAGCGGCGGCATGACGTCCACACGGTCCTGGAGGTTTGCCCGAGGGAGATCCCGGATGCTGCCCGTTCAAAACGATGAGGTCTCTCCTCCTCCGGGTCTCATGGATACCCAACCCTGCGGGGAAGCCATGAGAACCGTAGAGGGAACGGGAGGAGGAACCCTCCTCCCCCCTTCATGGCAGGAATCCGGATCCGGTTACATCAGGCCCTTTTCTTTATAATACTTGAGAGCGCCCGGATGCAGAGGCGCCGAAAGGCCTTTCATCATCTCCTGGGGATTGAGGTTTCGAAACGCCGCGTGAGACGCCTTCAGTTCGTCCAGGTTTTCGAAGACGGTTTTGACCAGGTCGTACACCAGTTCTTCGGATGCGGTCTCCGTGGAAACCACCGTCGCCGTAACCGCGAAGGTTTCCACATCATGATCGACGCCGCGGTAAGTGCCGGCCGGGATCTTGGTCATGATGTAATAGGGGTTTTCCTCCACGAATTTCTTGATCCCATCGGAGTTGACGGGGATGATGTCGATATCCACCGACTGGGCCGGCTCTTCGATGGCTGCACTGGGGTTGCCCACCGTGAAGAAAAACGCATCGATCTTTTGATCCACCAGGGCTCGGGAGGCCTCGTGCTGCTGCAGTCCTTCCGCACGGAAATCTTTATTGTAATCCAGCCCGTAAATCCGCAGAACATCCTCGGCATTGCCCCGCTGACCCGAGCCGGGATTGCCGATGTTCACCCGTTTCCCCTTGAGGTCCTCCACGCTCTTGATCCCCGCATCCTTGCGGGTCACCAGGAGAACGGTTTCCGGGTGCATGCTGAACACGCTCCGAAGATATTTGGCCGGCTTGCCCTCCCAGTCGGCAGCCCCGTTGTAGGCCTGCCAGTTACGGTCGGACTGGGCCACGCCAAAGTCCAGGAGCCGCTCCAGGGCGTTGATGTTGAACACGGATCCCCCCGTGGGCCGGCCGATGAAATTGTACTTGTCCCCCATGTGTTTGTTCATCATGTTGCTGATTTGCAGCGCCACCTGGTAATAAACCCCGGTGATGGAGGCGCCTCCAAACAAGACGTCCTGTTTGGCCATGGCCTGGGGAGCGGAAACTGCCAACCCTAAAGCGACGACTAGACCCACAATCCATTTACTGAAACGCATACTGCACCTCCATTGTGAAGTTGATTCAAAATCGGCCGCGAAAACAGCCACAACCATTCACACATGTCATGCTTATGGTATGCACGATCAAAATGGATGTTGTCAAACAGTATGTTTGCGCGAAATGTTTCCTCAAAATCCTCGGAGATCGAGTGCGGCGCTGCACAAAAAATGATCACTTTCCAGAGACTCACTCCCGCCCGGTCTGCGCTGGGCCTCCAGATTTTCATCTGCATTTCCCCATTCCCCCGACTCCGCTCGTAAATCATACCCCGAAGGTATAAATGCGCCAATTGTGCACCTGATTAAATGCTTCATTGGATTTTATGATTGATCCTCATGCCGGAATTTAGTAGCAGAAGTTAATCATCCATATTTTTGAGTTTTTTCCGACTTCAGCTTGTGTCTCGGCGTTCCCAGGGGCGAATTTGATCAGGTTGGACTCTTGAGCGATCCACATCCTCCAGAGGTCACAGACCTATTCGGAGCTCGAAAGCAATGCAACACGGAGTGAACCACCTCGCTGACTCGCGGCATTTGGAGATCACCTGAAGGAAACCAGGGGCATGAAAGACGACATGAAGGCTCTTCCTCCTCCTCCCCTTGCCTGCAGGGAGCGGATTCGCGCATCGACCCACCCCGGCGATTCCCAAAACCCGTACCTGAAGGCCCAGGACATTTCAAAAGGACCAGGGTCTCTTCAAGAACCATCGATCTCAAACACCCGAATGCCCTCGCGCGGGTGCTCCTGGGAAGCGGTCGACATGATGAACTCCAAGCCCGGTGCTGATGCAAATCCAGTCCAGGGGCATGCGGAATGGAGCATTCTCAGAGCGGTAGGGGAAAATGCTCTGCGCGACATCGTGGCCGAATATCTGCAGCTCCTCGACACTTCTTCCGCCATTTACGAAAGAAACGGGGAATGCGCCTACAGGACTTTTTCGTCCGCCTGGTGCCGCATGTTCGAGGATTTCTCTCAGGAAACCTCCGGCATCCTGGATCCTGACCTGGCCTCCGGAAGCGGCCCGACAAAATGCCCGCACTCCTGCTGGACTCATGCCTACCGACCCGCCATCGAAAGCGGCAAGCCCGTGGAGGGAATCTGCGATGCTGGGCTTCGGCTGTATGCGGTGCCCATACGCGCATGCGGCAAGGTCGTCGGCAGCATTGGGTTTTCCCTCGGAGACCCGCCCTCTCACCCGGAAGACCCGATGCGGATCTCTCATCTCTGGGGGGTGGAGCTGGAAGAACTTCGCCGAAGAGCCGAAGCCTACCAGGGTCGCTCTTCTTTCATCATCAGGCTGGCCAAACAGCGGCTGCACGCTTCGGCACGCCTCATCGGCACCATGGTGGAGCGCAAGCAGGCCGAACAGGCACTGGCTGCGAGGATCCGTTATGAAGAGGGTCTCTCCGCATGCTCCCGGGCTTTGCTGCAGGACCATGAAAACTCTCTGACGGAGGCCATGGGACATCTTCTGAAAGCCGCCGATGTCAGCCGGATCTATATTTTTGAAAACTTCGAAGACCCCCGCGACGGTCTCTGCTGCCGACAAACCCATGAAGTGTGTGCTCCCGGTATAGAGCCCCAGATTGGGAACCCGCTTCTGCAGTATCAGCCCTTCAAAAATGGATTTCTTCGCTGGCCGCAGATTCTGTCGCGGGGAGAACCCATATCCGGGCTGGTGGAGACGTTCCCTCAGAGTGAACAGGACATCCTGGTCCCCCAGGGGATTCTCTCCCTGCTGGTGCTCCCCATTCGCGTGGGCTCCCGCTGGTTCGGCTTCATCGGTTTCGACGACACCTTGATCCCCCGCCGGTGGCAAGACCGCGACATCAGCCTCCTGCAGACAGGTGCCGAACTGATCGGGAGCTACCTGGAACGCAAGCAGACGGAAGAGGCTCTTCGCCGCTCGGAATACGAAAAGTCCCTCATTTTGAATTCCATGTCCGAACTCTTCGTCCACTACGACCTGGACATGAATCTCCTCTGGGCCAACCGGGCCGTGAGCGACTCGCTGGGCCTGGACCTGAAAACGATTTCCAAACGACGCTGTCACGAACTCTGGCACGGATCGGACACACCGTGCCCTCAGTGCCCCGTCATTAAAGCTCGGAACACGGGCGAACCCCACGAGGAGGAAATCACCACGGCGGACGGGCGAGTCTGGTTGGTGCGAGGCTATCCCGTCCTGGATGCAAAGGGAGACGTGGTGTCCATGACGGAATTTGCAAAGGACATCACGGCACGAAAGCGCGCAGAAGCGGGGCGGATCACGCTGGAACGTCGCCTGCTGCACGCCCAGAAGCTGGAAAGCCTGGGAGTGTTGGCGGGAGGCATTGCCCATGACTTCAACAATCTGCTCATGGCCATTCATGGCAATCTCGATCTCGCCCTCCTGGATCTTCCCGACGATTCCGATGTCCGTCCGGTTATCGAGCGGGCCATGGCAGCCTCACGGCGGGCAGCGGATCTCACGCATCAGATGCTGGCCTATTCCGGCAAGGGCCATTTCATGCTCAGCCGACTGGATCTAAGCCGCCTCGTCCACGAAAACGCCATTCTCCTCCGGGCCTCCTTTCCCCGAACGGTCACGCTCCGCCTGGACACTCCGTCGGGGCTCCCCCCCATCCGGGCTGATGCAGGCCAAATCCAGCAGATCGTCATGAATCTCATCACCAATGCCTACGAAGCGATAGGAACGAACTCCGGCGAGGTCACCCTCACCACCGGAGTGCAGGACTGTGATGAGGCGTGTCTCTCGAGAAATCGCGTTGAAGAGAGCCCGGAGCCCGGAAGGTTTGTCTTCATGGAGGTTTCAGACACAGGCCGCGGCATGGACAGCGAGACGCTCGGGCGGCTTTTCGACCCGTTTTTCACCACGAAGTTCGCCGGTAGAGGTCTGGGCATGTCGGCGGTGCTGGGAATCGTGAGGGGACACAAGGGGGCGATTTTTGTGGAGAGCACCCCGGGAGTCCGAACGAAAATTCGGGTCTTGTTTCCAGTGATTCAAGCGGAACCCTCCACGGAAGCGGTCCGCCCCTCCTCCACGGAATTTCTGCAAACCGCCCGCTCGGGCACCATCCTGGTGGTGGATGACGAGGAAATTGTACGGCATCTGTGTAAAGAATTTGTGCAGCACCTCGGCTTTCAAGCTGTTGAAGCCGCCAACGGCCTGGAGGCGATGCACATTTTCCGTTCCCATCACCGCGAACTCTGCTGCGTGATCCTTGACCTCAACATGCCCCACCGGGACGGCGTGAGCACTTTTGCTGAAATGAGAAGGATCAATTCCCAGGTCCCTGTCATTCTCTGCAGCGGCTATACGGAAGAGGAAGCGACACGGCGTTTCACCGGGAAAGGTCTCGCGGGGTTCATCCAAAAGCCTTACCGCTTCCAGACCCTGAAAGAATTGCTCGACCATGTCCTGGCATCCCGCTGAATTAAAACTGCTCTCTCAAGAAACAGCCGGTAATCTGGCCGCCATGCCGCCCTTCGATACCCTTCGCTACCTCAGGACAGGCCTCAGGGCGAACGTAGCTTTTGTCAGTTTGTAGTTCTCCAGAATCTTGTAAAAAACGACTGTTTCTTGTCGGTCAACTTGCTGTGCCAAAGCGGGGCTTACTTCGCTCGGAACAGACGGTCAAGCCGGAGACTTGCGAAAGAGGATGACGGTTTTTCGAGGGAATTCCAGGTGCCATCGGTGCTTTTCGGCGATCCACTCCATCGACTGCCTGTGGTAAAAACAGACGTGTGTGGGATCGCGCACGTAGTGCCACGAGGCAAAAGCCGCATCGTTTTCCTGAAGTTGCGTCATGATGCCCAGCCAGCCGCCGGCGAGAAGCATTCGGTCCAGCCGTTCAAATTCGTCCCCCGGATAGTAGAAGTGTTCGACCGTCTCGGAACAGGTGATGAAATCGTAGGAACCGGCAAGATGGTGGTCATAGGGCGCAAAATATGGATCGTAGACCACCACGGGATGGTTCCTTTCCCGAAATATTTCAGCAAGCGCCCGCGTCGGGCCGCAGCCGTAATCCAATCCGCGAGCACCCTCCCGGAGCCGCTCAAGGAGGGGGTCGGACAATCGACTCAGAAACCGGCGATAACGCTGGTCGTTTGGATCGTTGCAATGCAGCCGGTACCGCTCAAATTCCTCACGAGGCTGCAGGCGCTGTTCAGGCGTGAGGTAGGTGAGACGGCACTGTTCGCATCGAAAATAGCGGGATGAGCGAACCTCCACAAAAGGGCGGACCCGCGAGGTTCCGCAGAGAGGGCATCCGTTTTTTAACTGTGGTCTTCTCAATGGAAAAAGCCCTGTCTTCAAACCGGCAGCGCTTCCCCCTCCCACATTGCTTCACGTTTCAAGAGCGGAGCCCTGGGAAACGCTGCTCGAGAGGGAAATCTGTTTCATGCAACCAACCGAATGCCACGACTCACTCGCAGGGATCCTTGGGGCGGTCCTTCCCGCCCAGGCTGCGGTCTCGTCCGGCACGTCGTTCTTCGAGCCTCTCAAAGAACCGATCCAGCTTCTTCTGCTGCTCCGGAGAGAGTTCCTCCTTCATGCGGGTTCGGCTCTCTTGAAAAATGGCGTCCATTTCAGGCCGCATGCGCCTTCGCAACTCCATCACGGCCTGGTGGCTCTCGCAGACGATGTCGGTGATGCGCTTCTTCTGGCCCTCATCGAGGTCCAACTCACGCGTGAGCTTCTCGACGATGACTCCGGGAACACCCGATTTACCGCGAACGAGAGGATCCATGACTTTGCGCTCGGCCAGGATCCAGGTTCCCATGGCCCCGATCAAAACGCCCGACAGAAACAGCGTGGTGAGACCCGCCAACAATTTGAACTTTTTCAACGCAATCCACCTCCTGGTCACAGGCTCGCGAAGAGCAGCGCGAGATCCACGCCCGACGCATCGTCGAGGATCAGCTCCGCCACCTGGTATTGCGTTTCGAGATTCAGGCCCGAAACGTACACGGCAAGAACCACGGCGATCAGACACGTTACGGCGGCAAACCGCCACACAGTGCGACTGATGCGGGACCCGTTGTTGACTGCGGCGCCTTCATCCACGCGTTCTTCACGAAGCCGTGCCATGAGGCGCGCCTCCCAGAAAGGTCCGGTCTGATGGCTGATCGGGCGGCGATGAAAGCGAATGAGCGCCTCTTCCACGCGCAGAATGTTTTTTTCACGGTTCTTCATGTTTTCCCCGACCTCCCATCCAACAGATCCGAAATGATTCTACGCAGCCGGCCCCTGGATCTGTGTGCATGCACCTTGACGGAAATCCTGCTCCATCCGAGCAGCTCCGCAGTCTCCTTGACGGAACGTCCTTCGAGGTGGACCAGCGTCAGAACCATTCGATCTTTCGCTGAAAGCTGATCGAGCGCGTGGTTCAGAACCTCACCGGCCTCCCTGCCCTCCGTCTCCCGTTCAAACCGCTCCCGGGACTGGTCGGCCAGCATGAAATCGAGCCACTGGCCGGCGTCTTCCGAAAGGCTGCTCATGGGCTTTTCCCTGTTGTTGTGATGTTGGCGCCAGAAATCATAACAACATCTCACGGTGATTTTGGAGAGCCAGTGGCTGAAGGGGCTTTTTTCGGCATAGGTTCCAAGTGACCTGTAGATCTCGATGAAGGCATCCTGCGCCACGTCTTCGGCGCGATCATGAGGCACATGCTTCAAAACGATGCCGAAGACCAGGGCTTTGTAGCGATCCACCAGCAGCTCGAACGCATTGACGTCTCCCTCCGCAATGCGGCCGATGATCTCGGAATCGTGCGGTCCGTTGTCTGCCTGGGTCATGATGGAAACAATCCGTATCCCCTGCCGAGATCCTCAGCGAGGCGTTCAGGGAAAGGTGGGGAAAAAGCCCGGGCTTCTTCCCCACAGACCGCTCACTTTCTGTTTTCTTCGATCCATTTGTCGAGCGCCGAGAGCTTACCTTCAGGAGAGTACTTCCCCTTGCCTCCTCGTTTCTCTCGCATTTGCAGCATTTTTTCTTTCTGTTCGGGGGTCAGGACCTCTCTCAACTCACTGAAGATCCTGGCAGAGAGAACGGCGGACTCTTCAATCTGCCGGCCAACCTCGGCAGCCGCATCCCTCACTGCTCCCTCAGAAAATTCCTCGGCCATCACCGCATCCCTCAGATTTTTCCTGGCCTCCATCATGCCCTTCGAGTTCGTGCCGATCGCTTCCCGATGACTCTTGAGGATCGCAGCCGCTTCCTGCTTCTGCTCCTGGGAAAGATCCAGTTTATTGAGCAGGTGCAGATGGCCCCAATGCATTCCCGGTCCCCCCTCGCCACGCATTCCCTGCCGTTCGTGCCCTCGACGGGCTTCGGCGCTTCCAAACGCGACAAACGCAAACAGCAGAGCGGTCAGGACAACACTCAGGGTTTTCACTGATTTCATGTTTCACTCCTTGTACATCAATTTCCAGTTTGGTTCATCCCTCCGGCAAAAGAACCTCATCTTCCGCCTTTGAGTTTCAAGTCGAGGAAACTACGGAAAAGGTTACACGATGGAGATTTTTCCTCCCATTGCAGGCGGCGTGTCGTTTGAGCCCATTTGCAACGGATGTCCCTTGATTTTTTTTCACGCAAGCGCCCCTGCCTGATATCTTTGTCTTCTGGAAGGCTCGGGCCCCGATCGGCACACGCTTTTTTTTCATGAACGGTCTGTCTGCTTATTTTTGATCACCCGAAGGGAAGGAGACCTCGATGGTTTACCAGAGTGCTGCGGGTCTGCTGGCGTTCACTCTGTTTGCCTGGCTGATCAGTGAAAACCGCAAAGCGGCAAAGCTAAAGATTGCCGCGACGGGAATTTTGGTCCAGTTGATCGTCGGCTTCATCCTCCTGAAAGTTCCTATTTTCCAGAGCTTCTTCCTGGCGCTCAACCGCCTCGTGCTGATCCTTCAGGACGCGACCCTTGCGGGAACCTCCTTCGCCTTTGGCTATGTGGGAGGGGGAACCCCGCCCTTTGACGTGACCCATCCCGCCGGCGGTTTCATCCTGGCCTTTCAAGCCCTGCCCCTGGTTCTGGTGGTGAGCGCCCTCTCCGCTGTTTTGTTCTACTGGAAGATCCTCCCTCAGGTGGTCAGGGGGTTTTCCTGGGCTCTGCGGAAGACGCTGGGCATCGGCGGTGTGGAAGGGCTGGGAGTGTCCGCCAATGTCTTTGTGGGAATGGTCGAGTCGCCCCTTTTGATCCGCCCGTATCTGAAGGACATGACCCGCAGTGAGCTGTTCACGCTCATGACCTGCGGCATGGCCACCATCGCCGGGACAGTGATGGTCCTCTATGCAGGGATTCTGAGCGAAACCATTCCCAACGTCATGGGGCACATCCTGACTGCGTCCCTCATCAGCGTGCCGGCGTCCGTGACTATCTCCAAGCTCATGGTGCCCGAGACGATGCAGGCGACGTCCGGCAGGCTCACTCTTCAGGGCGATTACCACAGCTCCATGGATGCCGTCACCAAGGGGACGCTTCAAGGGCTGGAACTGCTCCTCAACATCATCGGGATGTTGGTCGTCCTCGTGGCCCTGGTTCATTTGGTGAACCTTTCCCTGGGCCTTCTTCCGCCCGTCGGCGGGCAGGTCCTGACCCTGCAGCGCATCCTCGGTGCTCTCATGGCACCCGTTGTGTGGCTCATGGGAGTCCCGTGGTCCGAATCCTCCACCGCCGGGGCGCTCATGGGCACCAAGACCATCCTCAACGAGTTCCTCGCCTACCTGGAGCTGAGCAGACTCCAGCCGGAAACGCTGGGACCCCGCAGCATGCTCATCATGACCTATGCCATGTGCGGGTTTGCCAATCCTGGAAGCCTCGGCATTCTGATCGGGGGTCTGGGGACCATGGCCCCCTCGCGACGAGAAGAAATCGTGGGACTCGGCTTCCGTTGCGTGGTGGGAGGAACGCTGGCCACCTGCATGACGGGAGCTGTCGTCGGGATCATCCTGTAAACCGCCCCAAGATCACGATCCCCTGAGATCTTCAACCATGCGGGACACCTTGACCGCATCGGGAAGACCCATGCCCGCCCCCCGGGCTCACCGCATGGGTCGAACCCTCCATTTGCGCGATGATATTTGCCCATCACCTTGAAGCCTGCCTGTGCTATAGTGGTTGCCCGTAAAGGCTCGCAGCCCTTCAAACTCAGAGGACCGAGGATCATGATGCTCCGCCTGTGGATGGGAAAGTCGCACCGCCGTTTTTTTTTATTGGCCTCGTTGGCCGTGTTTTGCTGCGGCGTCGCTCCCTCAGCCGTGTACAGCCGGGACCTTCTCACTGTCTACCGCCAGGCCGAGGCCACGAGTCCGCTGGTGGGACGAACGAAAGCTCTGTTGGAGGGAGAGCGCGCCGGCGGTGCACTGGCCCGATCCGCCCTTATGCCCAAAATGGGAGTTCGCGCCGGTGTGAGCGGCAACAGCGCTCACATTGAGGGATTCGGAAAAGACTTTCTCGCAGCCACCGAGCTCCCCGGTTTCGCGACGGAAATCGACGAAGATTACTTGGGGGCACATTACAGCGTCACACTCACCCAGCCCATTGTGGACGGACAGGCCTGGGTGGGGCTGCGCTCTTCGGAAGCCCGCATTCGCATGACCGAAGCCCAACTGCTGGCTGTTGAGCAGGACCTGATCGTGCAGGTTTTCAACGCCTATTTTGGAGTGTTGAGAGCCCGTGCCGACCACCGGGTCGCCGCACGTCAGCATGAGCTGCTGCAGCGGGTGCTCGATCAGGCCCAAAAGGCTCTCGACATCGGCGCGGGGGACATCGTGGATGTTCAAGAGGCCAAAGCTCGCTACGATGGCGCGGAGGCCGCCCTGATCCTGGCCTTGAACGAAGTGAAAACCGCTGAAAACCGCCTGGAACGGTTGACGCATCAGCCCCTCACAGGTTCTCTGGCGGATCTCTCGACCCTGGAACCCGAAGGTCCCCGCCCCGACGAGGTCGAGCCGTGGCTGGATTCGGCCCGGGAACGCCAGCCCCTCCTTCGACAGGCTCGCGAAAATCTGCAGATCGCTCAAAACGAGGTGGAAATAGCACAACGCTCACGCTGGCCGAAATTGAACCTCGATGCCGGGTACGTTTACACCAGGGGCGGATTCCTGCCCAGCATCGAGAGCAACCAGGCCCAGATCGGCCTGAACCTGTCTCTGCCGCTCTACACCGGTGGAGAAATTGCAGCCAGAGTTCGTCAGGCACAGGCGTACTCGACAGCGGCCCGGCAGGAAACCACGGCCGTCGAAGATCAGGTGATCCTCAACACCCGGAATGCTTTTCTGATGCTGGAGGACAGCGTCGCGCAATTCAAAGCCTCCCTGCAGGCCCTCAAATCCGCCGGGACCGCTCTCGATGCGACAGAAAAAGGCTTTTCCATCGGCACCCGCACCATCGTGGATGTGCTCAACGCCATCCGGGATCATGCGGAGTCCCAACGCGGTTACAACATTTCCCTTTACAACCAGATCCTGGCGCGTGTGCAGCTCAAAGCGGCAGCAGGCGTACTCACTGGAGAAGATGTGGAGGCGGTGAATGCTCTTCTGGATAGAGAGGACGGCCATCCCCCGGCGCAGCTCGGCGTGCGTGAGCGGTAGACTCGACGATGCTCTGTATGACTTGAAGGCGAATGCATCATGAAAGGCAAATTGCGTGGCACGTTTGTGCTGGTGGCAGTCCTCATCGGGATTGCCGCAGGTTCCTACTTTTATTTTCATCCCGACGAGCAGTCTGACCGGAGCCTCAAGCTTTACGGAAATGTGGACATTCGGGAAATTCAGCTGGCGTTTCACGGCACCGGGCGTATCCGGGTGCTCCACGTGGAGGAAGGCCAGGCGGTTAGAGAGGGCGCGCTGCTCGCGGAACTGGATGCGGCGCGGTATGAGCAGGCCGTGAATCTTGCCCGGGCAAAGGTTTCCGCGCAGGAAGAGGTACTGGGGCGCCTGCTTGCCGGCAGTCGTCCCGAGGAGATTGCGGCGGCTCGCGCAAAGGTCCAGGCAGCGGAGGCCGCGGTGAGGGACGCGCAGCAAATCCACCGCCGTACCCGGGAGCTGGCTCAATCCCAATACGCTTCGCAGCAGAAGCTCGACAGCGCCCAAGCCGCCCTCAAAACCGCCATGGCTCAACTGGACGCGGAGCAGCAGGCCCTGACCCTGGCGGTCAAAGGACCCCGGCAAGAAGATATCGATGCGGCCCGGGCCGGGTTGGAGGCTGACCGCGCCGCTCTGGCTCTGGCACAAACGGAACTGAAAGACACCCGCCTCTACGCTCCCGCCGACGGGATCATTCAAAACCGCATCCTGGAACCGGGAGACATGGCATTTCCCCAGACGCCCGTCTACACACTGGCTCTCACCGATCCCATCTGGGTGCGCGCCTACGTGGCCGAACCGGACTTGGGCAAGATCGTGCCGGGCATGAAGGCCGCCGTCATCACAGACAGTTTTCCAGGCAAGGTCTACGAGGGCTGGGTGGGGTTCATATCCCCCACCGCGGAGTTCACTCCCAAGCACGTGGAGACCACCGAACTGCGATCCAAACTCGTTTACCAGGCCCGCATCCACGTCTGCAACCCGGAAAACGAGCTTCGCCTCGGCATGCCCGCCACCGTGATCATTTCACTGGACCAGCCTGGCCCCTCCAGTGACCGCGACCCGGTCGACCCGTGCCGGGCCAAATGACATGTGTGCCCACCCTTCCCCCGAAAAAGAATCCTCATGGGCCGTGTCCCTGGAAGAGGTCACCAAGACCTTCCGCAGGGCACGGAGAACGGTGAAGGCTCTGGACGGGATCACTCTCACGCTTCCAACGGGAGTGGTCACCGGTCTCATCGGCCCCGACGGAGCCGGAAAGACGACCCTCATGCGACTGGTCACGGGTCTGCTTCTGCCCGATTCCGGCCGCCTCCATGCTCTCGGCATCGACGTCCTGCAAGACCCTCTGCAGGTCCAGCGTTCTGTGGGTTACATGCCGCAAAGATTCGGCCTTTACGAGGATCTCACAGTCCAGGAGAATCTGGACCTCTACGCCGACCTTCAGGGCGTGCCGCATGCCGCGCGTGAGGAACGCTACCGCGATTTGACACGCATGACGGGTCTCGGGCCTTTCACTCGGCGCCTTGCCAGAGATCTTTCGGGTGGCATGAAGCAGAAGCTGGGCCTCGCCTGCACGCTGGTGCATCCCCCGCGACTGCTCCTCCTCGATGAACCCACCGTGGGCGTGGACCCCGTTTCAAGACGGGAACTGTGGTCCATCGTATACCGGCTGGTGGAGCAGGAGGGCATGACCGTCGTTCTGAGCACTTCCTACCTCGATGAGGCGGAACGGTGCCAACAGGTTCTTTTGCTCTACGAAGGAAGATTGCTGGGGGCGGGAACACCCCGGGACTTCAGCCGGCAGGTGGCGGAAAGAAGCTTCCATGCCGTGTCGCCCACCCTGGGAAAGCGCGCTCTGCAGCAGCTGCTCATTCGACAGCCCGGGGTATTGGACGCCATCATCCAGGGGGGAGGGGTTCGGATGGTCATGGACCGGCCCAAGCCGGCCGTCTTCGAGCAGCCGTTCGACGATGAAAACAAGATCTTCGTGTCCCCGGTGGAAGCGCGATTCGAAGACAGTTTCATCGTGATGCTCAAGAAAGAAACGGGTACCCGGCCTTCCGTCATGGACGTCCCACCCGTCTCCCCGGGCCGTGGAACGAGCGACATCATCGAGGTTCAAAACGTCAAGCGGCGCTTCGGCAGCTTTTATGCTGTGAACGGGATCAGTTTCACCGTTCGCCAGGGGGAGGTGTTCGGGCTGCTCGGTGCCAATGGAGCGGGCAAATCCACCACGTTTCGCATGCTGTGCGGTCTGCTTCCCGCCTCTGAAGGCAGGCTGCAGGTGGCGGGCGAAGATTTGCGGCGCGCCGCGGCACGGGCACGCAGCCGTATCGGTTACATGGCCCAGCGATTTTCTTTGTACGGCGATCTCTCGGTCCGGGAAAACCTCAATTTTTTCAGTAATATTTACGGCCTGAAAAAATCTCAGCAACGGGATCGCCTGGCCTGGGCCCTGAACGAATTCGAACTGGGGCCCTTTGCCGATGCGACCAGCGCGGAGCTGCCTCTCGGCTTCAAGCAGAGGCTGGCGTTGGCGGCAGCTCTGATGCATTCCCCCGAAATCCTGTTTCTCGATGAACCCACTTCGGGGGTCGACCCCCTGGCGCGCCGGGAATTCTGGCACCGAATCAACGCCCTCGCCGAACAGGGAGTGACCATCCTCGTCACCACGCACTTCATGGAGGAAGCCGAGTACTGCGACCGCCTGGTGATCATGGCTGAGGGCCGAATCCTCTCCGAGGGCACGCCCGAGGAGATGAAGGAACGCTGTCGCAAGCCCGGTGCGCCTGAACCCAGCATGGAAGATGCCTTCATCGCTCTCATCGAGGCAAACAGCGGAGGGAGCAACGGAAAATGACCGGCAGGGTGAAGCATCGCCAGGAGAAAAGGGGATCGCGACTCATGCGGCTGCGAGGCATCATGCGCAAGGAGATGCTGCAGATTCTCAGAGACCCGTCGAGCATCGCCATCGCCTTCTTGCTGCCCCTGGTGCTGCTCCTCATATTCGGGTACGGCGTCTCACTGGACGCCACGAACGTTCCCGTCGCCCTGGTGGTGGAACAGCCCTCCGCGCAATCGAGTTCCTTCACCGGTGCGTTTGCCCAGTCGCCCTACTTTCGTACGACGCAGTATGTCCACATGGCAGAAGCAGAGGAAGCCATGCGCCACGGCCGAGTCGATGTCATTGTGTGGCTGCGGAGCAACTTCGACAGTGACCTGTTTTCGCGCGATGGAGCTCCCATCGGGGTTTTCATCAATGGTGTGGACGCCAACAACGCCCGCATCATTCGCGGGTACATCCAGGAAGCCTGGTCTACCTGGCTGCAACAGTTTGCGAGGGACCAGGGGCGGCCGTTCGCTCCCCAGGTGCCCGTGGAGCCCCGGGTCTGGTTCAATCCGGGCTTGCGGAGCACGGACTTTCTGGTTCCGGGACTCATCGCGGTCATCATGACCTTGATCGGAGCCCTCCTGACGGCCCTCGTGGTGGCTCGCGAGTGGGAACGGGGCACCATGGAAGCCCTCATGGTGACCCCCATCGCAGCACGGGAAATCCTGCTCGGCAAACTGATTCCCTATTTTTTCCTGGGAATGGGCGGCCTGCTTCTCTCGGTCACCATGGCCATCTTCCTGTTCGATGTGCCCCTGCGCGGCTCCCTGGCCGTGCTCTTTGGCGTGTCGGCGCTCTTCCTGATCACGGCCCTCGGCATGGGCCTTCTCATTTCCACGGTGGCCAGAAATCAGTTTGTGGCCGGGCAGGTGGCGATTCTTTCCACCTTTCTTCCCGCTTTCATTCTTTCGGGTTTCATCTTCGACATCGGGAGCATGCCGCAGCCCATCAAGACCATGACGCACCTCATCGCAGCCCGATACTACGTGGCCATTCTCAAGACCGTTTTTCTGGCGGGGGACGTCTGGCCCGTGATCGCCGTCAATGCCGGGGCTCTTTTCCTCATGGCCACCTTCTTTCTCACGCTCGTCAAACATCGCACCCGAAAACGACTGGAGTGAGGTGACTTCCATGTGGCAGCGCATCCTGACGCTCATGATCAAGGAGTTCCTGGCTTTGCTCAAAGACAAGCGAAGCCGCACCGTGATCATTTTCCCTCCCCTGGTTCAGCTCATCGTGTTCGGCTACGCCGCGACCTACGATCTCAAGGAAGTGCCCTACGCCGTTTACAACGAAGACCGCGGGGGAGCCTCACGGGAACTCCTGGCGCGGTTTGAAGGCTCCTCGGCCTTCCAGCTCAAAACCGTCGTTCAGCGGCACGAGGAGATCGACGCCCTGATCACGGGCAAAAAGGTGCTCATGGTGCTGCGCGTCCATTCCAACTTTTCGAGGGACCTGCTGCGTGGAGAGCCTTCGCCCCTGCAGATCCTGATCGACGGCAGGGATTCCAACACGGCCCTGCTGGCGCTGGGTTACGCCGCCACCATTGTGGAGGATTTCAACCGTCGCTGGTCCGCTCAGCGGGGGCTGCCCCCGCCCCCCGCAAGGCTCCAGGTCCGCGCCTGGTTCAACCCCAACCTGGAGAGCCGCTGGTTCATTGTTCCAGGCATTGTGGGGCTGCTCACCCTGGTGGTCACCCTGCTGGTGACGGCCCTCTCCGTGGCCAGAGAGCGGGAGGCGGGGACCTTCGATCAACTGCTCGTCACGCCCCTGCGGCCCTGGGAAATTCTTCTCGGCAAAGCACTTCCGGGATTCATCATCGGCACCTTCGAAGCGACCCTCATCATCCTGCTGGCCGTCTGGTGGTTCAAAGTGCCGCTGCTCGGGAGTGTTTTGGCACTTTACCTCGGGCTTTTCCTGTTTCTCCTGTCCGCCATCGGCGTGGGGCTCATGATCTCCTCCATGTCGATCACCCTGCAGCAGGGTCTCCTGGGAGCCTTTCTTTTCCTGGTACCGGCCATCATCCTTTCGGGCTTCGCCACCCCCATCGCCAACATGCCGCCCTTCATGCAGACGCTCACCCAGCTCAATCCCATGCGATATTTTCTCGTGATTCTGCGTGAAGTGTTCCTCGAAGGAGCCACCGTGTCCGTGCTCCGGCATCAGTACTGGCCCATGGCGATCATCGGTCTTGTCAACCTCACGCTGGCGACCTGGCTTTTCCGTCACCGTCTCTATTGACGAGAGCGCGGGGAGGTCTTTTAATCACCCCACAAGGGGTGACGGGATGATAGAGTTTTGCGGGGTCCACAAGTGGTTCAATGATCTTCACGTCCTGAACGACATCAACCTTTTCATAGAACCGGGAGAGGTGGTGGTCGTCTGTGGTCCGTCCGGCTCTGGCAAATCGACGCTCATCAGGACCATCAACAGGCTGGAACCCATCGACCAGGGACGCCTCATCGTCGACGGCATGGAACTCTCTTCGCCGCAGACGGACATCATCAAGTTGCGCGCTGAAATTGGATTCGTTTTTCAGCAATTCAACCTTTACCCTCACTTGAACGTGCTTCGAAACATCACGCTCGCTCCGACCAAAATCCGCAAACTCGGACGGCGTCTCGCCGAGGAGCAGGCCATGGAACTGCTTCACCGGGTCGGCCTGTCGGACAAGCGGGACGCCTATCCGTCCAAGCTCTCGGGAGGCCAGCAGCAGCGGGTGGCCATCGCCAGAGCCCTGGCCATGAAACCCAAAATCATGCTCTTCGACGAACCCACCTCCGCCCTGGATGTGGAGATGATCGGGGAAGTGCTTGCGGTCATGAAAAATCTCGCCGAGGAGGGCATGACCATGGTGGTGGTCACGCATGAGATGGGGTTTGCCAGGGAGGTTTCCGACCGTGTCGCGTTCATGGATGATGGAAGAATTCTTGAAATTTCCAAGCCTTCAGATTTCTTCACCCACCCGGCCCATGACAGGGCGCGCCATTTTCTCAAACAAATCCTGTCACCGCTCCATTGATGCCCGCCAATATGCGCCGGTTCAATCCCCATCGGACGGTGGAAGTTCGATGCTGACCCGGCTTCCCTTCATGAGCTGACTCTCGAGGGTGACCGAACCTTGGTGTTCTTGAATGATGCGGTTCACCAGCAGGGGGCCGGCTCCCAAGCCCACTGCCCTGGTCGTCAAACATGGATCGAACGCATACGGAAGGTCATGTTCAGCGAGCCCTGCCATTGTCCATGATTTCCATAACAAGGGAGTGAAAGGGACCACTTGCCGAAGGGGCGGAATTCCCATTCGTGCGCAAAAGCATTCAGATGCACCCGGGCCGGGTTGAAACCTCGTGCCGGACCACGCGACTCAGTCGTGTTTCATTCGCTCTTCGAGGCGCCGAGTCAGGCAAGACAGCGGATAGGTGATGAGGAGGTAAAGAAACGCCAGAGGCAGGTAGGATTCAAAGGTTCGGTAAGTTGTCGCGTTGATGATTTCGGAGGCCTTGGTCAGTTCCCGCACCGCGATGACGGAAAGCAGCGAGGAATCCTTGACCAGGGAAACGAATTGACCTGTCACCGGAGGAATGATGCGCCGCAAAGCCTGGGGGAAGACGATGTAGCGCATGGTCATCCACTCATTGAGCCCTGTGGATTTGGCCGCTTCGACCTGGCCCTTGTCGATGGACTCGATGCCTGCCCGGACCATCTCCGTGATGTAAGCCCCCGAGAAAAAAGCCAGTGTCACCATTCCGATGATGAGCGGATTGTCGAAATTCACCACGGCAGCGATGCAGAAATAAAAAATATAGATCTGCACCAGAAGGGGTGTGCCCCGAAAGAGCTCCACGTAAACCGTGACGACCTCTCTCAGGACAAAATTTCCGGACACCCTTGCGAGCCCTCCCAGCACGCCGATGATGAACCCGAGGACGGTGGCCCCGACAGAGACCAGCAGGGTGTAATAAAACCCCCGAATGAACAACTCGCGGTAATCCCAGGGGACTCGCCAGTTCCACGGGTATTCGATCTGCGTGAAGAGGTGGAAGAGGCCCGCAAAGAGTGCAAGCGCTATCAGAATGCGAAAGGGCAGAGCGTATTTCATGTCAAAGATTACTGCAGAATGTCTTTGAAGTGCTTTTCATAGAGTTCCTGGTAACGACCATCCCGCTTGATGGTCTCGAGGTACATGTTCAGCCAGTTGTGAAAATCAAAGTCTCCCTTTCGGATGGCAATGGCGAAGGGTTCGTAGGTGAAGGGCTCGAGGATCGCACGGGTGGTCTCAGGATTTTCGCGGTGATGCTTGCTGATGGAGAGCTGGTCGTAGAGGAAGGCATCGGCGCGTCCCGTCACCACTTCCCGCACGCAGGCCGTTTCATCTTTGTAACGGTTGACCTGGGCCTTTGGAAAAAGCTTGGCAGTGATGAGGTCTCCGGTGGTGCCCAGTTTAACGGCGATGATGCGGTCGGGTGCGTTGAGGTCCTTCACCTCATTGACCCCCTGGGCCTTTTTTTGACTCAAAAGGACGCAGAGCCCGGTTTCAAAGTAGGGATCGGTGAAGGTCACGGACTTGGCACGGGTGAGCGTTCTCGTCATCCCGGAGATGATCATGTCCACTTTTCCACCCTGGAGCGCCGGAATGAGTCCGCTGAATTTCATGTCCTTGATTTCGAGTTCGACGCCCAACTCCTCCGCCGCCAATCGGGCTATGTCCACATCGAAGCCCACCGGCTCCCCTTTTTCGTTGGCATACTCGAAGGGGAAAAACTCGACCTCCATGCCCACAATCAGCTTGTTCTTCTTGATGACGTCGTTCAAGACACTGCCGCTGAAGATCTGAAAAGGGGTCGCAGCCTGAGATATCCCTGCTGCCAAAACACAGAAGACAAAGCTTACAAGAATCACAATACTTTTTGGACGCATGCACTTCCTCCCTATTGATGAGTTGACAGGTCGTAGAACGGTCGTGCGTCGGGACACACGACTTCCCGATGGAAAACAGGACGTTCCGGCTCCACAATGATCCAGGTTCCGGAGCTCTCTTTCGCGATGCGGGCTCTTCTGACGGGTTGACAGCATCGATTGGCAGGTTGTCGACCTGTAGGAAGCAAAAAATATACTCTCTCCCCGATTGTCAACCTGCACGGTGAGGTCTTTTTCAAAACAATCTGCAATCGATCGATTCGAAACCTCTATTCGACCCCACCAAGTCGCGGGTGTGAACCTTGCCTCGATAGGACCGAGACCGCCTGCCTCAGGATATTAGGTATTATCGGAACGCTTTGAATCTTTTGAGGCAAACGCGCCAGGACTGAACTCATCTCGACAGAAAACTTAAAACCATTATTATAGACTACGAGCATG
Source organism: uncultured Syntrophobacteraceae bacterium (assembly GCA_964654275.1). Classification (GTDB taxonomy): domain Bacteria; phylum Desulfobacterota; class Syntrophobacteria; order Syntrophobacterales; family Syntrophobacteraceae; genus SLCH01. Next base: position 4,005 of record CAZZHS010000039.1, on the reverse strand, counting down.
GAACACAACCCGGAACTCAATTGCTGAGAAATTCTCAATTCTAAGGAGTGAGTCATGAAGACAATGTGGCTGCGGATTCTGTTGATAACTTCATTGATGTTGATCCCTGCGGCGGCTTCAGCACAACAACCCGCCCCCTCTCCTGCCCCGCAGCAGGACAGTTCAGCCGGTGAGCATCACCATCCCGGAAAAAGTCTCGAGGGATCGCCGCAGGGGATGGATGAGAAGATGATGGAACATTGCAGGGCCATGATGGAAAAGCGCCAGGAAGCTCTGCAGCAAATGGAGGTCCTGGATATAAACCTGGAAGAGAAGATTGCAGCCATGAACGCTGCCTCGGGAGACAAAAAGCTCGAAGCCATGGCTGCCGTCATCAACGAAATGGCGGAACAGCGCAGGTTCATGAGGGAAAACTTTCACGGCATGCAGGGCTGTCCCATGTGCCCCATGATGGGCAAAGCTCACGGGATGAGGAGACATCCGGTGTTGGGCTTTCCTCTGGGTGACTCTTCCAGGTGCCCCATGATGAAGCATCACGGCACCGGTGGCGGGAAAGACATTCAGTCGCAATGATGTCGAACGGGAATTAAAAAACACCTGGATAACTGAAGAGCTGAGAATACCTTGAGTCTCGAATACCTGCTTCTCACCGGCGCATTGCTTGGCATCAGCGCAGGGGTGTCTCCCGGGCCCCTTCTCATGCTCGTGATCTCGGAGACGGTGAAATACGGCCGCAAGGAAGGTGTCAAGGTTGCTCTCGCTCCGCTGATTACGGATTCCCCGATCATCATTTTCACGGTACTTGTCCTGAGCACCCTCAGGGAAATGGACCTGTTTCTTGGGTTCCTTTCCTTGACGGGTGCCGCATACCTTCTCCATCTCGGCCTGGAAAATTTGCGAATTCGCACGGGGAATATCGCCCAGGAAACTTCGGCTCCCTCATCTCTCCTGAAAGGAATCACCGCCAATTTTCTCAATCCCAACCCTTACATTTTCTGGGCCTCCGTCGGCACGCCCATCATTCTCAAATCGGTTCAAACCACCCTCTGGCATGGTGCGGCATTTCTTCTGTCGTTTTATTTCTTCATCGTCTCTTCGAAAGTGATCATCGCTTTTCTAGTTGAAAACATTAAAGATTTTATAGCCACAAAGGCCTATGTCCATACCCTGAAAGTGCTTGGCATCGTGCTCCTGTTCTTTTCCTGCCTTTTTGCCGTGGATGCCTACAAATACTTCGTCAAAAGCTTCGGCACCTGAATTCATCGCACAGGATAATAGAAAAAGTTGGACCACCCTCCGCCATCCACCGATCCCCCCTCGATGGCGCGCCCCGTGTAGCTGAAGCCGAAATATCCGGCTCCCTGGGGCAGCACGAATGTCCTTTGGAAGGCAAGGGGGTAATCAAAACCGGATCGTGCCGCACTCACAAGGCCGTGCATCTCCAGGATTCTTCCCGAGTCGTCGGCAAAAATCACTGCCAATTGAAAGTAGTCCAGATACGTGAAGTTGTTTCGAATGGGACCCGCGAAAAAGACGCGCCCCGCCAGATCAAGCGTGTTTCCGGAGATCTTCGAATCGTAGGTCACGGTCAGGTCCCTGGTGGACCACGTCCCAGGCCGGACCCCTGTCTCCTGCAGGGCGATGCCGGCCTCGTCCGCGAGTGTTCTTCCAACGGGAGAACCCAGTGTCTGGCATCCCATCAGGACGGCCGCTCCGAAAGCAACAACGATCCACTGTACAACTCTTCTTTTCCTCAGCGTCTCCATTTGCATGACAAACCTCCTCCGCGTGCGGTCATCATTCAGCTCTGTTCCAACTGAGTGAAAAATAGATATCTTCCGAGAAAGATGCAAAAGCGCTTCCGGTTTAGAGCAGGCAAACGGCTGAATTTCAGAAGAATTCGGCAAGGAAACGTTCAAGGGCCTGCTGGTAAAGATCCCGGGAAGTCCAAAACGCGGTGTTGTGTCCACCCTGCAGTTCCAGAAAGGTCCGGGGACCGGCCGCCGCATCGAACAGTTGCCTTGCCATGCGAAAAGGGACGATTTCATCCTGCACGCTGTGCACGATCAATACGGGAACGTTCGCCTTTTTCAAGTATGCCGCCGTTTCGTAACGGTAGCGCGCCAGCTGTCTCACGGGAAATATGGGATAGAGATTCTGCGCAAGTTCGGGGAGGGAGGTGAAAGTGGATTGCAGCACGAGACCGCCCACCGGTTTTTGGGTGGCCAGCCAGGCAGCCACCGCCCCTCCAAGTGATTTCCCCATGAGCAGGATCCGCTCGGGGGGCACGCCGGCCTCTTCCACCAGAAACCTCCAGGCCGCCAGGGCATCCAGATAGGTGCCTTCCTCTGAGGGCTCACCCTCGCTCGCCCCGAAGCCGCGATAATCGAAAAGGAAGGTGTTCAACCCGAGCTGATTGAAAATCTTCACGTATTCCAAACGATGAGAGATGTTCCCGGCATTGCCGTGGCAAAGGAGGAGCGTGGCACGATTTCCCTCCGCGGGAATGTGCCATGCGGATAAGCGCAATCCGTCCTCGCTCTTGAGCGTGATGTTCTCAAAGGCCAGGCCGATGTCCCGGGGTGTTGCGTACCACGTTTTCTCAGGAAAATAGAGGAGCCGCGACTGAAAAAGGTAGAGCAGCGCACAGGCTGCGCCGTAGAAGACCAACAGCCAGAGCATGGCTTTAAGGACGGTGTTGGTGACGGACACTTCAGAATCCCCGTTCCCGGCCTGGGCCGGGTGTTCTCAGAGCACGTCTCCATCTCGCTTCTGACCGGACGTGTTGAGGGCCCGGAGCTCACTCCTCACCGGAGAGGGCATGGAAATAGGCGTGGCTCATGAGGAGTGGCGGAAAATCGCTGAATTCTTCCAGCGAGCCCGTCGCAGGACACTCCCCCCCGAGGAGTTCCAGCAAATGATGCCGGAGTGACCACCAAAGGGAGACCGTTGCCTCGAGCAGTCCGGTGGTCGGTTTCCGCGATGCTCGTTTTGCGGCGATCTGCATCTGGATTCCGTGCGGCGATACGGCATCCTGGAAGCTGCACATGTCCCGGGTGAGTTCTCGATCGACTGTTCTGAGGAGTTCCAGCTCCTCGCGGCACGTTCCGCATTCCAGGAGATGCAGGATCAGCTCACGCGTCTCATCAGCCGACAGTTCATCGTCCAGGTAGGCCGAAATTTTTCTTCTGGAAGTTCGACAGTTCATGATTGTCCTTCACACCTGATCTCGCAGCAGCTTTTTCAGTTGGGTGCGCGCTCTGAAGATCAGGGATTCCACACTGGATATCGACTTGTTCAAGATGTGAGAGATTTCTGCGTAGGACAAGCCCTCGTTCACCCGGAGCATCAGGGCCGCGCGCTGGGTCTCCGGAATCTGTTGCAGGGCCCGGTGAAGCTCCCCTTCCAGGTTTGCACGGGCGAGGGTCTGGGCCGTGGTGCATCCCCCGGGATTTTGCTTCGTCCAGCACCAGAAATCCCGGAGCTTGCGAGTCACGCAGGACCTGCGCTTCAACTCATTGAGGGAAACATGATAGGCGATTTTAAAGATCCAGGCAGCTGCATTCGAATTCCCGTTGTCCTTGAAATGGCCAGCCGCCCGGAACACCTTGAAGAAGACCTCCTGGGTTGCATCCTCGGCAGCCGACCGGTCTCCCAGGTATCTGACGACAAAATGATAGACTCTTGCCCAATATCGAAGGAAGAGCGCTTCAAAGGCCCCCGTGTCGCCTTGGACCACCGCGGCGAGCAGTGCTGCGTCCGATTGACCACATTCCGCAGGGACCGGGGACTCGGCCTCTCGAGCTCCGCCACAAATCCATGGAGGGGAATCGCTTTTTGCGCTAGGATGAGAAACGATGCATTTCATGAACAAGATCCCGCTCGATGCGCAGAGAATGGAGTTGGAACAGGGCCGACTGAATTCCCGTGAACTGCTTTCCTCACTGCCGCCTCATTTGGTGAGATTATAGGGAAAAGAATCCGCGTGCACAAACATTTCCTCAG
>CAZZHS010000038.1:7824-48377 GCA_964654275.1 uncultured Syntrophobacteraceae bacterium | reverse complement strand
AGTTAATAAATTAAGGGCGTACCTATTTTTTCCAAGCTCATGGATTGCGCCAACCTGGGACGCCGCTGCCGGATGTGCCTTTATGACGGTCGGCGGCTTTTTCACATGGGATTCTCTTCCGGATGAAGCTGACCAGGGTAAGTTGCCGTAAGTTAAACTTGATGCTCGCTGCGAATACTCTTGATTGCTCTGCGGCAATAAATAGGGTAAAAAGAATGACAATATCGTTCATGAAGAGTGGTGCTGAGGGATCTGGCCCTGCGAAGCACCCGGCAACCTCCTCTCAGAGGTGCCAACGCCAGCCCGCAAGGGAGCCATGAGGTCGCCATGACAAAAGAGAATCTCCCGCATCTGCTCATTTCCTCTCCCCAGGCAAGACATCCCCGTCCAAGACCTCCACCATGAGGCATCGTTCCTTACCTTCACCTGGATAAAGATCTTCTATGTGGGCCGATTTATGGCTATTGCATCCCACGTAAATCAATGTTGCTAAAATGCCTCTGCAAACCCTGTTGCACGGCTTCGAGCAACAGGGTTTTGTTTTTGGAGGAAAGGCGATGGCTGAAACCAATACTTTTGCAGAAGCCGAAATATTGCACGACAGGGTGAAAGGATGTCTCTTCGGCGTCGCTATCGGCGATGCCCTGGGGGCCCCCTTTGAACATCTCCTCCCCGGCCAAACCAACCAGGCACTGGAGCGCATGGACGGCGTGATCACGGACTTCCAGCCTTACTGGAACCATCCGCCTGGGTCCTGGACGGATGATACGGGGATGACTCTCGCCAGTTGCCACGCATTCATGGATCATGTCTCGAGCGGGAACAAGAACAAATCGCTGGAGACATGTTTTCGCCATAGGTTTAAAGAATGGTTTCTTGCCGGCAGGTGCCGCAATCCGGGAAAAACTGTTCGCTACGCAGCCATTTTCGGAGAGCCGGATATCGATTCATGGGCTAACGGCGCACTCATGCGCATTGCCCCTGTTGCCCTCTTCTCTCACCTGAAAGGACAGAACCGTCTCCGGACAGCTCAATTGGCGCACAAGATTGCCGCTCTGACCCACGGCCATCCCATGGCTACCCTGCCTGCCGTGGAGTGCGTGCTCACCCTGCGTTCTATTCTGGTCGGAGATGACGCCTTGCCGCAAATTGCCGGTCCGTTTCAGATCATCGGAAGGAATGCCATGGACTCCCTTCAAGCCTGCGAGGAAATCAACAATGAAACCCTTGGAACGATCAACTCTTACGAGGAGTATGTTTCACTCAGGCATGCTCCCCTCGAACGCGTTCCCGTGACCACCGGCCTCTGGATGTGGCGGCACGTCACGGAGAGAATCCTGGGGCTTTGTCCTGGAGTCGCATTGAAGACCCTGCCCTCATTCGAGGAAGGGATGATCAGGGCTGTCAATGAGTCCGTCGACCGGGACACGGCTGGAGCGGTGGCGGGGGCGATATTGGGGGCATATTGGGGACACACTGAGATCCCCACGCGATGGTCGTCCCGAGTCGAGGATTCCCAAGGTATTTCACAGCTTGCCGATTGCTTCCTCAGGACGATCCAGGAAAGCCGCGTTCCTGGAAATGTGAGGGAGACGCCATGGACGGAATAGTTTTCAATCAAAAGAGGACCCTCGATGGAACCGGCGAGGGTTTCCTGAAATCGGCAAAGAGATCAACCATCAGAAGTGATGATATTTCAGGACATGACCCCAATTTCGCAGCCCAAAAGTCGAACGGGCGCCGGCTTCATTCAGTCATCGGATGGGATTGGGGGACAGCGCCTTCTATCTCCTCCAGGACAAGTTCCATGACCTCGGGAAGCGCCTCCCCGACAAGTGGAGAGAGTTCCATGGACCACGTGATCTCCGCAGGTTCCACACCGATCACGAGGATGTCAGGGGGTGACCGTCTCCGGGTCATGGCAAGCACCCTGGAAAGGTCGAAACCGTGCATGGAAGCGATGCACGGATTGGGGGCAAACTCATCCAGGGGCATTCGATAGATGGTTCCAGGGGAGTCCCCCCCCTGGACCGCATCGATCACGACCACCCTGTCGACCTCCTCGAGTAAGGGCAGCGCATCGAGGATGGCGGTACCGACGTCCATCACGGTGACATTTTTCGGGAGGCTCCGTTTCATGAGACAATGCGCAGCATGCACTCCCACCCCTTCATCCCTCAACAGCAAATTGCCCATCCCCAGCACTAAGACCCTCATGTTTCTCTTTCCCCTGAAGATCGGTCCATGAGCGGAGTGACACTCTGAAAATCCTCGCCTCCCCGGAGGGGGAACCGAGGATTCCCCGTAATTCAGTTACCAGCTGCGACCCTATGGAAGGCCGCAGATCAGGAAAAACTTTCGTTTCATCAAAACTTGACGAGACTGACAGTTTACCGGGGACCGGTCCTCACGACCACCGGTCTCCCCTTGGGACGCATGACATGCACCGCACAGGAGAGGCAGGGATCGAAGGAATGAATGACCCTCAGAGCCTCGATGGGACGATCGGGGTCCGTGACGGGTGTCCCGATGAGGGCCTGTTCCATGGGTCCTCTCTCCCCCTTGGCATCCTTGGGAGAGGCGTTCCAGCAGGTGGGCGTGATCACCTGATAGTTGGTGATTTTGCCGCCGGTGATGTTCACCCAGTGCCCCAAGGCGCCACGGGGAGCCTCCGTGAGCCCGATCCCGCTCCCCTTGGAGGGAAACTTCAGGCCGCCGGCCGTGTTGAATGCGGGAGCCCCGGGATCCAGCTGATCAAGCCACTTGTCCATGGCTTCTGCAACTTTGAGAGCTTCTTGAGCCCGGGCCAGATGACGATCCATGACGGAAACTCCTCTTCGGTAATCGCCGTTCACCCACATTCTCGCCAGAGGCCCTGCTTCATAGGGTGTGCTGGAATAGCGGGGTGCTTTGAGCCAGGAGTAGGCCGCCCCCTTGGGGTACAGAGGTTTGGTGAGCCCATTGGCCGGTACGAGGTCGTTGGTGGCGTCCTCATACCATGACCAGGTGACCGATTCGGTGATGCGATTGGTGTCGACGCTCTCCACACGACCCGGTGTACCCGCAGCCACTCTGCCCCTTCGCAACAACTTGGTGGTCCCCGAATCGTTCAAATCGAAAACACCGAATGCCAGGAGGTTTGCACAACCCTTCCCGATGGAAAAGTAATCGCCATACTCACCGGCAATGGATTTCACATCGGGAAGGTAGTCGTTCGCGACAAAATTTCTGAGTTTGTAGAGTTTTTCGCGAAACCGGAAGATTTTCTCTGCGGTGGGAACGTTGGTGAATCCCCCGGGTATGTAGGTATGGGGGGAGGGCATTCGGCCTCCGAAAATGGCGCCCATTTCATGGGCGACCCGCCTTGCTTCCAGAGCCTCCTGAAGATGAAGAGTGAGTCCCCCGCGCCCAAGATCGACATCCCAGGCCGAATTCCATGGGGCACTGTCGGGCGGGGTCACATAGTCGAATGCCGCCAGGAGGTAAAAATGGAGAATATGGGACTGGATGAAATTGGCCCCGAGTACGAGGTTCCTGAGTATCCGTCCATTGGTGGTGGGCAGCTTGTTGGCCGCCGCGTCCAGGGCCATGACGGACGCCATTCCGTGAGACACGGGGCAGACACCGCAGATGCGTTCCGTGATGATGGGAGCATCCCAGGGAACCCTCCCCGCCAGGATGCTCTCAAATCCCCGAAAAAGGGTGCCCGTGCACCTGGCGTCGACCACTTTGAGCTTACCGGGTGCCCCGTCGATGGTCACTTCCACTTTCATATGTCCTTCGATCCGGGTCACCGGATCCATCACCGTGATTGTCGCCACTGAAAACTCCTTACCATGTGGTCAGAGCTGAGAGATTGTTAAGAAATTGCTTTTCCACGCTCTCTTTTGAACGAGGCACCCCTTCAAGGAGAGTCTGTCAATCGTCGATTTTTCCACCTTTGTGGCACTGGTTGCAGGTTTTGGTGGTGTCTACCTTCTTGTGGCCCGCGGGGAGAGCTCCCGCACTGCTGTAAAAGGGACTGAAACGGTCTGGAAACCCCGTTTCGGTGCAGCCCAGGCAAAGGCTATTGGCCCCGACGCACCAGTTGTTTCCGCTGTTCCACAAACGGGTGGCGCAATCGGCACGGGTGTTGGGTCCCTTGCATCCGAGCCCTCTGAGGCACTTTCCTTCCTCCCCTGGAGAAAGAGCCCATTCCTTTCCCCGACGCGAACATTTGTCATGAATGGTAGTAGCAAAAAGTGTCTTGGGCCTCCCTGTGGAATCCAGGGATGGAATCTTGTTGGCAAGGAGCTGCGCGATGGTCCACACAATCCAATCCGGGTGGGATGGGCAACCGGGGATGTTGATGGTCTTCACACCCGTCAGGGCGGCCACGCTTTTCACACCCGTGGGATTTGGGTTGGCCGATGGAATCCCGCCATAGCTGGAACAGGTCCCGATGCTCAAAACCGCTTTGGCCCGAGGCGCCAACTGCATCACCGCTTCCATGGCGGTCACATCCCGACCGTTTTCGGACCACAGGATGCAGGCGTGGCCATCAAAGGCCGTGGGAATTCCCCCTTCGACGGCAAGGATAAAATCTCCGGTGGTGGCGTCCCGCAACACATCCACGGCGCTCTCACCCGCCGCCCCCATGAGGTTGGGATGGTAGGCGAGGTGGATGGTGTTGATGAGAAGGTCTCCCACATCCCTAGCGGGAGCGCTGGAGGAGAAGCGATTGGCCAGTGACACGGTGCAGCCGGTACAGTTGGCCGCCGCCAGCCAAACGACGGGGGGACCGCCTCCCGTTGCAAGGGCCCTTTCCAGGGCTCCGATGGTGGACATATCGAGCCCGAGAGCGGCTGCGGACCCGATGCAGTATTTGAGAAAATTACGTCTCGATACCCTCACGCATAGCTCCTTCGTCTGCTGTTGTGGGAAAACGATTCTTCTCGCAAGAATCGCTCAGCCTTACGAATTGTTCGCTGTAAGCAATTAATAGGCCACATAAGAATAAGAGCATCGCCAACGGCCCGGCTTTTTCCAAAATGGGTATGAGGGAAAACTTCTTGAAACGGTGCAGACTGGAGACGGGAGGTCGCTGAATCCAAAACCATTCAATGAAGCTGCAGTCATTGACCTACAACGGACCGCGTGGCCGCTGAGGAGAGGGAAAGCACAAATTCAGACGGGGCGAAGAGGAGTGCAGCCGACGGCCTCAGGGCAGTTGGTAGATCACATGCGGGGTGGGGCGGCTTCCCCGGAAAAAAGGGACGCCCTTAACTTATTAACTTAGTTAACTTGGGCCAGCTCCAGCTTATCTCTTTTCACGATCTCCACTCCCGGGGCACACGATTTGCTCTCGGCCACGGTGGAAATATTCAACCGGCGCGCCAGGGCCTTCATGTTCACGCCCAGCTCGCGTACAGCCCGGAAGCACAGGAGGCTTCGAGCCCGCACCGGCTTCATTCTCAGGTCCTCGCGCAACAGGTCATCCTAGGCGATGTTCAGCAGCGCCGCCACTCTTCGTGCCACATCATCCATATCGAGCCCACAGGTTTTCAGCACATTGGCCGACAAGCCTCGCGGCCCCGTCATTTTCTCGCTACGTTCACTTGATTTCACCCCGGGAACAGCTCAGTGCGAAAAGCCATCCGGGCGACAACCACCCAAACACAGGGGGCTCAAGCCACTTGAACTTACATCGCCATTGGGTCAAACTATATCGGTGTGTTCAGGAATTTCAGCTCTTGTGCGCAATGGGATCCAGTGCTCCTCCATGAGCAGGTGTTGTGTCGGTCCCGGCCTACATCGTCCGAATCGAAAGCGGCGTCAGTGAGGCTGGATGGAGCGGGCGCTTTTGCGGTTCAATCAGCACTTACCTTGTGGCCGTTGCGGTCGGCACCGGAGATAACAGCATGGAAAGCACCGTCGCAGTTTCCAGGAGAGAGGCTCAAAGACCTCAACTGATCCTGGTTTTTCAACAGAACGGCAGCGGGGAATTCAAGATTCAGGGGATTCGAAACTTTGGGGGCGGCCTCTTTCAGCTCGAAGTCATTTCCATCGATACCCCTCTTCCCCCCATCGTGGACGATCCTGAAGAATATCTCCCCGAGGAATTCGAGGGCGACCTGGTGCTGGATTTTCTCCGCCACCCGGACCTTTCCCACGAACTAGCCAAACGGTGTGCCCGTCGTTCCATTCCCATCATCGCTTCGGGCAAGAAGCTGGAAATCCCCGAGGCCGTCACGCCGCCCACCTGATGCGGCCTGGCCCGGCAGGTCGGCCTGGGCAGGTACGGGAAGCTCTTCGGGGCCCCCGATTTCGAGGTGGAACTGGATGGAGCGGGACGCATCGAGTCGCTCCGGGTGGTTCGCGGCGCACCGTGCGGCGCCACTTGGGACGCGGCTGCAGCCGTCGTGGGAATGGATGGGGAGGAAGCGGCCATCCGCATCGGCCTGGAAACTCAGTTCTTTTGCGGTGCCAATCCCGCGGGATGGGACCCCATGTACGGCAAGAGCCCCGTCCATTTCGCGGGAGAGGTGCACAAGAGCGCGCTGAAGCGGGCCATGGATCGCTGCCGCCAACAGCAAAAAAGTCGTTGAAAAACTCGCTCTTTCTGAATAGCCTGTTTCTTCCTGGACGAATCGTCAATCAGGGCCATCCTGTGAGGCCCAAGGCTTTCAACTTCAAGCGAGGAGGTAAAAAATGCCCAAAATAGGAGTGCTCCTTTCGGGTTGCGGTGTATTTGACGGATCGGAAATTCACGAAGCGGTGCTGACCCTGCTGTTTCTCGACAAAGCGGGTGCACAAGCCGTCTGCATGGCCCCCAACATAGATCAATACCACGTGATCAACCATCTCACCCAGCAACCCACCGACGAGAAGCGCAACGTCCTCGTCGAATCCGCCCGGATCGCCCGAGGCAACATCAAAGACTTGAAAGAGGTCGACGCATCGCAGATCGACGGGCTCATCATCCCCGGCGGTTTTGGAGCGGCCAAGAATCTCAGCGACTTCGCCTTCAAGGGGGCCGACGCCAAAGTCCTGCCGGAAGTCCAGACGCTGCTCGAAAACCTCCTCAAAGCAGGCAAACCGGTCGGAGCCATCTGCATCGCCCCCGCGACCCTCACCAAGGCCCTCTCAGACAAGAAGGTCGAGGTGACCATCGGCTCCGATCCTCAAACCGCCGCCGTCATCGAGACCATGGGCGGCACCCACAAGGTCTGCACCGTGGACATGATCCACCTGGACGCAAACCACAAGATCGTGTCCACCCCCGCGTACATGCTCGGTCCGGGCATCAAGGACGTGGCCCAGGGGATCGAAAAGCTGGTGGCCAAGGTGGTTGAGCTTGCCGCATAGAATAAAAGTTTCCTGATGAGAAGAGAGCGCGGTTCCAACGCGCTCTTTTTTTTGGCGGCTGAACCGCCACGGTGTCAGCATCGGAGCGCCTCTCCGATGCGAGCCGGAACATCCGGGTCGATTCGGTGTGCTTTCCACCTGAAAGCCTGAAGAGGTTCAGAAGATGAAGCGCTTTCTGAGTTTCCTGAGGATCAGGTTCTTTCTGATCCCAGCGGTTTTGCTGCTCTTCTACACGCTGGCGGGTTTTTTCCTCGCCCCCTACGCCGTGCGCTGGACCGTGCCCAAATATTTCCAGGATCGCCTTCACTGCAGGGCAAGCCTCGGTGCCGTGCGCATCAACCCTTTCCTGATGACCTTCGAGGCGAATGCGTTCAACCTCATCGGCCCCAACGGGGAGATGCTCGCAGCCTTTGAAAGACTCTTTTTCGATTTCGAGATGAAAAGTCTTTTTCTCTGGAAGGCCGCTTTCGCCGAGTTCCTCCTGGAAAAGCCCGTGCTTCACGTGACCTTTGAGCCGGATGGTTCCCTCAACCTGACCCAGCTTGCACCTCCCGGAGAGGAACCGGCCCCTTCGGTCCATCCATCCGATCCGACTGCACTGATCATCCAAACCGTTGCCATTCGAGACGGCGAGCTGACCCTGACCGACAGGCGTCAGAGCACGCCTGCCATTTTGTCCCTCCAGGCCCTGGACCTCGATTTTGAAAACTTGTCCACGGTGCGTGATCAAAGCGGGAGCTTTACTTTCACGGCAAAAACTGCCGACGGGGAGGCCGTCCAATGGCAGGGGAATATGGATCTGACACCCTTTCGGTCGCACGGCACCCTCTCCTTCAGCGACCTCCGGACGGCAACCCTCTGGGGATTCGTGAAAGACAGCCTTCAACTGGATTCGCCTGGAGGCAGGCTGGACCTCTCAGCCCAATATCGCATCGACGCAGGCGAACCCTCCCTGCAACTGATTCTTGAAGACGTCCGGGCGGGTCTTTCCGACATGACCCTGAGGTTTTCCGCAGCCCATGATGACTTCTGCAATGTGAAGAAGCTGGAAATCGACCGCGCGCGATTCGATCTCGTCACCAGGGTGCTTCAGGTGAACCAGGTTCTTCTCGATGGAGGCGTGTTGCGGGTTGGAATTGACGAAAGGGGGGAAGCCGATCTTCAGCGGGTCGTTCGGCGGGAAGCCCCCCAAAGCGGCGAGCAACGTGTGACGCAATCGGCTCACAAGGGGGACGGTCAGGAATCGGTCGCCGATCCCCAACCCTGGGTAGTGCATGTCGAAACCGTTCAGATTCAGAATGTTGCGCTGAACCTGGAGGACCGGAGCCGCACGGAGCCCCTTACGGTCGCCGTCTCCAGCATCGCAGCCCGTTCGAGCATCCACCTTGAAGCGGGCTGGAGGACAGAGGCGGCCCTTGGAGCTATCTCGGCGGAGTTGAATGGCGTGAGCCTGGGAACCGGAACAGCTTCCCCGCCCCTGTTTGCCGCGAATCGGCTCTTTGTCGAGGGGGGCGAATTGAACCTGGGAGCCCGGTCGATCGAAATCGCCCGCGTCGGGCTGGACGAGGGACATCTCCATGTTACAAGGGAAACCGACGGGCGAATCAACTGGGAGAAGCTGTTGGAGGCGAAGACCGGCCCTGCCGCCGATTCGAGTTCCGAAACCCCTGGAGAGAATGCCGCTCCCTTGAAGTTCCTGGTCAAATCCTTTGAAGTTTCCAAATTTCAATCGGCCTTTTCCGACCAAACAACTCTGTCGGAAGCCCCCATCTTCAGCCTCCGGAAGATTCGTGTCCATGTGACCGACATCGACGGCACTTCACCCATGAATTTTGAAGCGGACTTTGAGGCAGCCGAAGGCGGCAGTGCCGCTTTTCGCGGCACCGTTGACCTTTCCTCGCCATCGGTCGAGGCGATGATCAAAACCAGCGACGTCAATCTGGCTGCCCTTCAGCCTTACCTCGCGCCGTTCATCACGCTCACCCTGGAATCCGCCACCCTCTCTTCCGAGGGAACATTTCGCTACAATCTTCCGGGACAAGAATCCAGGATCGCGTACCAGGGCCGGATCAACCTGGCACAACTGAGCCTGAAGCAACCTGGGTCCGGTGAAACGTATCTCGGGTGGAATGCCATGGAAATCCCCCATATCCAGCTGGATCTGGAACCCAATGCGCTTCAAATCGATGAGATCAGGCTCTCCAAACCGGTCGGGCAGTTGATCATCTATGAAGACCGCACCGTGAACCTGGCAAAAATCATCAAAGAGCAGCCCCGTGAAACCCCACCGAATGCGTCGGACCAACTCCCCGTTAAAGACTCGCGGGATAAGTCCCCGACACGGCCTGGCGACTCCCAGGGCAAAAGGGATGAAACTTTTCCATTCGATATCGGGAAAGTACGGGTGCAGGACGGCAACTTGGTTTTTGCCGATTTGAGTCTGACGCCCAAGTTCATGACCCGGATCCATAGCCTGAAAGGCACAGTGACCAGGATTTCTTCCCGGAAGAATTCGGTGGCGGAGATCCAGCTCGACGGGCGGGTGGACCAATACGGCACGACCAGAATCACGGGGACACTCGATCTCAGTGATTTCAAGCGCTCCACGGACATTGTCCTGGCGTTTCGCAACGTGGAAATGGCGTCGGTGACTCCCTATTCCGGCAGATTCGCCGGCCGGAAGATCAAATCCGGGAAACTGACCATGGACCTCAAGTACCGCATCCAGGACACAAAACTCGTTGGCGACAACAAGATCATCGTGGACAGGTTGGTGCTCGGGGAGCACGTCAAAAGCCCCGACGCGGTGAATCTTCCCCTCGATCTGGCGGTCGCACTGCTTTCGGACTCCAAAGGCCGCATCGACATCGGGCTTCCCGTGGCGGGGGATCTCAACGATCCCCAGTTCAGTTTGGGCCCGCTCATCTGGAAGGCCCTGGTGAGCGTCATCACCAAAGCGGTCACTGCCCCCTTCAGGGCATTGGGAGCTTTGCTGGGTGGAAATGGAGAGAAGTTCGATGCCGTTCAATTCGAGCCGGGAAGCGCGGACATCTCCCCTCCGGAACAGGAAAAGCTAAAAAAGGTGGCCGAATTGCTCCTGAAGCGACCTCAACTCCAGCTCGCGGTGCAGGGCCGGTACAGTCCCGAAGCGGACGGACTCGAATTCAGACACCGCGGTGTGCGTCGTGCGCTGGCGTCTCGCGCGGGAGCAGGGCCAGCCCCGAACGAAGATCCGGAAGAACCCGATTTCAGTGATTCCAAGACGAGACGCGCCCTGGAAAAGATGTTTGTCGAACGCTTCGGCGAGCCTGCGCTGAAAGCGATCGACCGCGCGGTCGAGCAGGGGGAAATCAAACCGAGGGAGGAACCGGGCGAGAAAATAAAAGAAAAGAAGCGCAGAGGATTTTCGAGAGTGTTCCAGACGATACAAGCTCACAAGATCATTCCCGGGGTCAAAAGTCCGGAGCAATCGGCGCTCCTGGCTGCAGAACTCTATGACCGACTCGTTGAGAGCGAACCGGTTTCCGAGACAGCGCTGCAGGAACTTGCAGACAACCGTGCGAAGCAGGTCATGGTGGAGTTGCAGGAAACACCCGGCATTTCGGCAGATCGCCTGGTGGCGTCAAACCCCGAACCTTTTGCCGAAGACGCCGGGCTGAGCGCCGGGCTCACCCTGGAGGCCCTAGTGAAGTAGACTCCCTGAGGGTAGAAGCTTCATTTTTTCAGCTGCCCTTCGACATCCATCGTTACCCTTCATCACTTTCACACACTTTCGGCTCACATGCACCATGCACCCGACGAGAAATATCCCGGATTCCGGCTTGTCGAAACGATGTTGGGCAAGAAAGGCATCCGTGCAGACTCACGAGGAATTCAACCAAGGCCGGCTCGGGCTTCCACCCAGATGAAATAATACCTGTTGGATGAGCTGCGTTCGGTTTCGGAAGATGAAATCGTGTGTGCGGACTTCGGCCTGGGCAGGGACAGGAAAATGGTCGAGCAGGTGGCTCCGCGCTGCAGTCCGGTGCTCTTGAGGGGAGAGACCGGCACAGGGAAAG
Organism: uncultured Syntrophobacteraceae bacterium; assembly: GCA_964654275.1. Taxonomy (GTDB): domain Bacteria; phylum Desulfobacterota; class Syntrophobacteria; order Syntrophobacterales; family Syntrophobacteraceae; genus SLCH01. The sequence goes on along the minus strand of CAZZHS010000038.1, from coordinate 36,972 downwards.
AGCTCATCGCCGATGCCATCCACAGCTCTCCCCCAAGAAAAGTTGGGCCATTCATCAAGGTAAACCGTGGTGGTATTCCTGAAAATCTTCTCATTGCCGGTATGCCATGGAGGAATACGGAACGCTGCGTTTGCTCGCCCGTTACTGTGTGACCGGTTATGGACAAGTGAACCAAAGAATCGGTTTTCATTTGACCTGTGACATAATATGTATTATGTGAAAATACCATGAGACACAAAAAAAACAACAAAAGAGACCAACAGGCAGAAGAGACCTACATCCGGATCATCCAGGCCGGCGTCAGGCTCTTTGCCAGACAGGGATACCACAGAACCACCATAGCGGATCTCGCCAGGGCCATAGGTTTGACTTCGGGAGCGATCATTCACCACTTTCCCACCAAGGAGGCCATTCTCGATGCCGTGGTCGATTGGCTGAAGCGCGGGATCCATGACTATTCAGAGATTGCGGACGGCGCTCAGCATGGTTCCACCGCTGTGGTTGAAAAAGTCGTGCGAACCATGTGCAGCCACTTCCACCGCAGTCCTGAAGCGACCATATGTCTTGCAGCTTTGGCCACGGAGTTCGCCGGCAGCAACCACCCCATGGAGACCAGGCTGAAGGAGATTTATGACGTCTTCGCGGACTCCTTCGCGCGCATACTTCAGGACAATGTGAGCATCACCAATCCACGGGCAGCGGCAATCACCTTTCTCAGTGCCGCCCAGGGAATCGCGGTGCAGGCTTTGCTCAGAGAAGGGGAATTGACAGTCGATGAGCTTGCCGATGGTTTTATGAGCATGCTGAAACGGTGGTGACAAGAACTGGAGAGGCTGGGAAGTTTTGATCCTGTGAGGTGAGCAGGGCCGAGACGAAGCATCATTGGAGCAACGGGATGATAGGGCCCGAAAGCCGGTGAGGTGGGGAGCGTCACGCCCAAAAAACCTAACACATAGTATCTGTTTTGCGAAAATCCAGTGGACAACTCAGATAAGGAGAAAACCATGGACTTTGAACTTCCCGATGAACTCCGAATGTTGAAACAGGAAGCCTACAAATTCGCCGTGCGCGAATTTGGCCCCATTGCAAAGGAATGCGACCGGGAAGAGAAGTACCCCCAACATGTGTGGAAGAATGCCTGCGAGGTCGGGCTCATCGGCGCATGGATCCCCGAGGAATACGGCGGGACCGGTGCAGGGTTTCTCGCCCATGCGCTCATCACCGAGCAGTTCGCGCGGGTGGATCTTGGCCTCAGCCTGATCGGTGCAGCGGTCTTCGGGTCTGAAAACATCTACCTTCATGGCTCGGAAGAACAAAAGCAAGCCTACCTTCCCAGGCTGGTCTCAGGGGAGATCATCTTCGCCGGAGCCTACACAGAGCCCAATGCAGGAACCGATGTGGCAGGGATCAGAAGCCGTGCCGTGCGGGACGGAGACGAATACGTGCTCAACGGCTCCAAGATGTTCATCACCAACGGCACGATCTGCGATTTCATGGTGGTTCTCTGCATCACCAACCCGGATGCGCCACGCCACAACCGCCTGAGTCTGCTCATCGTGGATGCCAATTTGCCGGGAATCACCCGCAACAAAATCCTCGGGAAAATGGGGATACGCGCCAGCGATACCGCCGAGATCAGCTTCGAAGACGTCCGCGTTCCCGCTGGAAACCTCATTGGAGAGGAGGGGAAGGGATTCTATTACCTGATGGACTTCTTCAACACCACCCGCACCATGGTTGCAGCCCAGGGAGTCGGGCTGGCTCAGGGGGCTTTGGATAAGGCAGCTCGCTACGTGCAGGAGCGCACCGCTTTCGGGCAGCCCCTTGCCAAGCTCCAGGGGGTGCAGATGCAGCTCGGTGAGATGGCAACCCGAGTGGAACTCGCGCGCCAGTTGACCTACAAAGCCGCCTGGCAGCTCGATCAGGGCAAGATCGATCCCAAGCTCAGCGCCATGTCGAAGTTCTATGCCGGGGAAACGGCCGTATGGGTGGCGGACAAGGCGCTGCAGCTTCATGGGGGCTATGGGTATATCGATGAGTACGATGTGCAGCGCTTCTACCGGGATGCCAAGATCCTCGACATCTACGAAGGCACCAAGGAAGCGGAAAAGCTCACCATCGCCAAGTATGTCCTCGCTGAGTGTGCCGTTTAGCTCGGTGACTGACGTTGAGTTAAGGTGTTGAAAGAACATTGAAAGAAGCAGTCATCGTTTCAGCATCCCGCACGGCCGTTGGTAGTTTTGGAGGAGCTCTGCGAGATCTCAATGCTGCGACACTCGCCGGTGTCACAATGAAAGAGGCGGTCAAGCGGGCCGGCACCTGCCCTGCCTTGATCGATGATGTCCGTCACGGATGCCCCCCTGTGTTGGCGCACTTGCCGCTTCAGGCTCAGCTGAGACTCCTGCGCGTGCTTCAGGAAAAAGAAATCGAACGGCTGGGAGGGGATGGATTTCGATACTTCAGGACGAATGGGCAACCACAATGCGTTCGTCTGAGTGAAGCAAGCCCCGCTTTGGCTTGGCAAGTTGACCGATAAGAAACAGTCGATTCTCAAAAGATTTTGGACGACCACAAACCGACAAAAACCACGTTCGCCCTGAGCGAGGTGAGCCCTGCCATGGGCATGGCAAGGTGACCGACAAGAAACAGTTGTTCCTTACAAAATTCTGAAGGACCACAAACCGACAAAAGCCACGTTCGCCCTGAGCGAGGTGAGCCCTGCCATGGGCATGGCAAGGTGACCGACAAGAAACAGTTGTTCCTTACAAAATTCTGAAGGACCACAAACCGACAAAAGCCACGTTCGCCCTGAGGTATCGAAGGGCGGCATGGAGTGCAAAGATACGGTTTTTGAGAGGCATCGAAGCAGAACGCAACTTCTCAACCTTAACGAATTTGCCAACCGGATTGAACGAGCTGTTTCATCAAAAAAAGGGAGGACCGCGAACGCGGCACTCCCTTTTTCACATGGCAAAAACTCACAGCACGCGGCAGCGGTCCCACAACAGAGGACCTGCCCGACTCCTTCGTCCTAATCCAGTGAATCGTTTTCCACCAGGTCCCAGACGCCGCAGGGGCAGGCACCCGCGCAGAAGCCGCACCCGATGCATCGATCGGGGTTCACCACCATTTCGAAACCTTTGCCCCCGTTGGTTTCCTGGCGGGAGATGGCACCCTGAGGGCACATGGCCTCACAGATGCCGCAGTCGCGGCAGGCTCCGCACGAGGAACACTGGGATGCGCACTTTTGAACGCCGTCGAAGGTGAGCTGACGCGGATCGAAGTATTCGAGCTTGACGCGGTGATAATCGAAGATCTTCTTGGCGTCACCCGTGGGGCGCTTGCCCTCGATCATGTCCGCAATGATTTGTGCGGTCTTGCGTCCGGCGCCCACGGCTTCCGTGAGCAGCCCCAGCTTGACCGCGTCGCCCACGGCGAAGACCTTGGGATCGGTGGTCTGATTGAGGTCGTTCACCTTGATGAACCCGCGCTCCGTGGCGATGTTTTCGGGGAGAAATTCCAGGTCGGGCATGTCACCGATGGAGATGATGACCGTGTCGGCCGGGATCACCTCACCCGTGGTCAATTCCAGCCCTTCTTCCGTCACGGCTTTGCTGAAGACGGGATAGCGGAACTTTGCCCCGGCGGCCTCCGCTTCCTGGCGCTCCTTGCCGAACGACGCGGGGGGCTGGATGTCCACCAGGGTGATTTCTTCGGCACCCAGCCGGTGGGCTTCCGTGGCCGCATCACACCCCACGTTTCCGGCCCCGATGATAACCACGCGTTTCCCGACGGTCATTTCCCCGGCCTTGCTCTTTCGGAGGAAATCGAGAGCGGGAATGAGCCGTTCGTGTCCGGGCATGGGGATGACCCGGGGTTTTTGGGCTCCCACGGCGATGACCACAAAATCGTAGTCCGCCTTGACCTGTTCGAAATCGTCCCGGTTGAGCTTCTGCTGCAGGTGCACGTGTGGAATGACCTCCCGCATGCGGCTCACTTCGGCTTCGATGACCTCGTCGGGAATGCGCGACTTGGGGATCTGTGAGGAAATCTTGCCGCCGAGGGTCTTGTGCATGTCGTAGATGACCGCTTCGTGGCCGAGCCGGCGCAGCTGCCAGGCCATGGAAAGGCCGGACGGGCCGCCTCCGATCACGGCGATGCGCTTCCCTGAAAGAGGCGGCAAGTCGGGCAGTTTGGCATCGATGCTCGCCTTGCCCAACTGCGGCAGATCGAGGGTCACCATGTTCGCCGAAGTGCGGGTGCAGCCCTGCATGCACAGATTGGGGCAGAGGTACCCGCAGATGGAAGCGGGAAAGGGGGTGTACGCCAAAGCCAGATTGACGGCCTCATCCACCCGCCCTTCCCGGATCAGACGCCACCGCTCGTGCACGGGGATTCCCGTAGGACAGCTGGCCTCGCACGGCGCTGCGTACTTCCTGTTCTCCCACACCGGCACCCACCGTCTCAAATTTCCCGTGGTGATGATGGGAACGGGTGATCGGTCGACATCCGTCAGATCTCCAATGAGACCTCCCCGGCCCAGTTCCGCATCCCAGACATTCGTGCGGAATTCGTGCATGGCCGGACGTTTCCGGCCCGTCTTCTCCAGGGGACCCCGTGCCGCCAGCACCTGCCACTCTTCCCGGACGCTCAAGGTCCCCAGGAGATCCAGCCGTCCGATGGACTCCAGATATTGCTCCAGGCCCGCTGTGAGCCATTCCCATTCCTCCTGCGAGAGAGGGACCTGCTTGGCGTCAGCCTGGCTGTAGCCTTTGTGCGGACCTCGAAAATAGATGCGGCCGCCCACCATGCCCACGCAGGGGCGGTATCCCAGCACATTGTGCGCATCCTGGGGCATGTGGCCGCAGATGACCGCGATTCCGCCCGCCATGAATTCGGCAAAGTAGTCGCCCACGGAACCCAGCACCCAGAGCTCGGGCGGCTCGAAGCGTGGATTGTGCTTGGTCATGGTCATGCCGCGAGCGCCGATGTTGCCGGCCACATAGACCTTGCCCTGGGCCATGGCGTTGGCCGTGCCGTTGCCCGCATTGCCATGGACGATGATGCGGGCCCCGCCGTTGAGCCAGCCCACATCGTCTGAGGCGGGTCCCATGACTTCGATGGTTGTGTTGGCAAACCCCATGGAACCGACGCGCTGGCCCGGGGAGCCCACTATTTTCACATAGACCGGTTCCTGACCGGCCTTCCACAAACGACCGCCAATGCCATGCTGCCCAAAGGCTTCAATTTCCAGATTCCGGCAGCCCTGCTCCACCGCCTGCTGAATGCGCTCCTCGAGAATTCGCGACTCAATGCGGTGGTCATTCTCTATACCGGATATCCGAATCGACTGTTCACTCTCCATACCCGTCACTCCAAACTGAGACAGTAAACCGCGGCGTGCACTGAAGCGTCACCTCCACGATGAAATTCACACACCAGGGCGATCGTTTTCCCTCCCTGCACCCACCCTCGAGGCCTTTACACCACATAGCTGATCTGGAGTCTCTCCGCAGCAGCTTTGTCGTTGAGGGCCAGAGCGTCTGACATGCCGATGGGCAGCGAGGTGGATCGACCCAGGGGCGCCACGATTTTCTTGAGCTCCGTGTCGAAGCTCAGGAAAACGTCCACCACCCGCTCGGCCACCTTTTCGGGATCCAGCCGCCGATAGAGGCGCGAATCCTGGGAGGTGATTCCCTTGGGACACAGCCCGATGTTGCAGATGTTGCAGCGGTCGGCTTCGGAACCCACGCACCCCGCAGCGGCCTGCATCATGTATTTTCCCGTCTGCACCACACTGGCGCCGAGCATGATGAGTGCAGCCGCATTGGCCGCCAGTTTGCCGTTCTTGCCCACGCCGCCCCCTGCGATGAGGGGGATTTCGTTCTGTTTGCCGAGCTTCACCAGGTTCAGGTAGCAGTCGCGCAGGTTGCTGGCGATGGGATGTCCCATGTGATCCATGGAGACCGTGTAGGCCGCGCCGGTACCGCCGTCTTCGCCGTCGATGGCCAGCGCCCCTGCGTACGGATTGCGGGTCAGGTTGTTGAGGACCGCCAGGGCGGTGGATGTCCCGGAAATCTTGGGATAGACGGGCACACGGAACCCCCAGGCCATGTACATGGACTGGATCATTTTCGCCACCGCTTCCTCGATGGAATACTTGGTCTGGTGCGTGGGCGGGCTGGGGAGGCTCACTCCGGCCGGTACGCCGCGAATGGCCGCGATGAGCTTGTTCACTTTGTACCACATGAGCAAACCGCCGTCGCCGGGCTTGGCCCCTTGGCCGTATTTGATTTCCACCGCGCAGGGGTCTTCCTTCATTTCGGGAAGGGCGTGGATGATTTCGTCCCACCCGAAGTAGCCGCTGGCGATCTGGAGAATGACGTACTTGAGAAAGCGGGATCTCAGAAGGCGCGGCGGGCATCCCCCCTCTCCGGTGCAGATCCTCACGGGCATGCCCATCTCCTCGTTGAGGTAGGCCACGCCCATCTGGAGACCTTCCCACATGTTGGGGGAGAGAGCCCCGAAGGACATGCCGCCGATCATGAGCGGATAAATTTCGCGCACAGGCGGCGTCCAGCCCTGCTCGTGGTAGAGCCTCAAACTCTCTTCGGGCGGCAGGATGCGGCCCAGGAGGGTTCGCAGCTCGAATTCGTGCCGGCCGGCATCCAGGGCCGGGTCCGTGAGCATGGAGATGCGGGTGAACTTGATTTGGTCGAGCACCCCGCCCTGCGCTGCATCGGGAACATTCCTGCGGCCGCCCCGGTTGCGCGGCTGACCGCCCCGGTTCAGGTGGAAGCGGAATTTGTCCACCTCGTCGCTTCGGTAGGGCATGATGCAGTCGTTGGGACACACCAGGCTGCAGGTGGCACAACCCACACAGGCATAAGCGGGATCCGTCTTCTGGCGAATGCCGTGATAGGTTTCATAAACGGTGGTGGGAACCTTGGCCGGGTTCAGCAGGCTCAGGTCAGGGGTGCTCACGAGCCGCTTCCTGAAGACCCCCAGTTCCAGCGTGTGAACCGGGCATGCGGCCGTGCAGCGGCCGCAGAGGGTGCATTTGTCTTTGTCCCAGCGGATCTGCCAGGGCAGATCTTTGACGCTCAGCGAGGAAGGGGTAATGAATCCATTTGAGAGCATATTTTAACCTCCAGACGCTCCGGGCCGACGGTGGCTGTGTCCAGGTGCATCGGTTGAAAATCTTCGTTCTTGTTGCGATCGGGGATGGTGGCATCCAGGCCGCAGATTTCGGAGGAGAAGGCATACAACCCCGGCCGGCCTCCCACGACACCGGGGCGCAGTTTCTTGCGATCCTGCACCATGAAAAGCGTCTTGTCGGGCAGGCAACCGATGACACAGTTGGGACCATCGATGATGAGACGCCGGCAGGATTGCTTGAGGGTCTTGAGAAGTTTTTCCTGCGGATGATTTTTGATGTCCTCGTCCTGCAGCGGCGTGATGATGTGTTTGTAGGCTTCGATGCCCAGGCCCAGGCGCTTGAGGGTGAAATGCAGGATGTGCGTGAAGACTTCCGAGTCGGACTGATATCCCATGTAGCCAGGGAAGCCGCGCGAGGTAAGGAACTCGCGTATGGGCACGAAGGCCGTGTTTTCCCCATTGGTCATGGAGGCAATCCCCTGAATGAAAAAGGGATGGCAGGCGTAGAGGTTGATGGCGTAATTGGTGTTTTGCCTCCCCTGAGCCAGGATGATCCGGGCCTGCAGTTCCTGGCGGTCCAGCTTGAGGTATTCGGCCACCGTGAGGGGGTCGCCCAGTTCCTTGAGCATGATGACGTCGGGCCAGAAGCTGTAGATGATCATGTCGCCCGTCTCCTCACCCATTTGGCGGAGCTGGAGCCGTGTCATCAACAGGCGGTGATCCAGTTCCTCCTGGCTGAGCCCCTCCCAGGTTTCGGGATATTCGTAGGCTCGGATGAGGTAGACATCCCGTTTGGGAACGCCGGGAGGCGGGCTCTTGGGAATCTTGATGGACATCTTGTACTTGGTCATGAAGCCGATGCCGATCATGAACTGATCAAGCCGCTTCAATCCGTCGTTGGAAAAGATCCCCGACAGGATGGGTGCTCCCTTCAGGTCCTGAAAAGGGCCGCCCAGGTCACTCAGAAACAGGCCGACACCCGAACCGTCATGACCTTCCCGCATCACGTCGAGGGCTCGAATGGCCATCATGGGCGACTGGGGCGCCTCACTGGTCAACGCAAATAAACGGCACATCTCGCTGCTCTCTCCTTTTGGTCTCTGCAATGAACTCAATTGACCCCGGTACCGCCGTGGATCGAGCTGCCGGGATACAATTGCCAACCCTTCCCGGGGGCATGACGGGACTCCGCAATGACCTAACATTTTTCATGAAAACCGTGGAGTCCCCCCCAGGATTTTCAGGACCGACCACCAGCCTCACCGGTCAAAAGCCAAGTGATATTAGTCAAAATGACAGATTTTGACAACAAATAAGTAACATATTAATTTTACTACACTGTTTTCATATAAAAAAATGGACGTTTTACGGGGATCGCCCATGAATTTGCCGTAGGTCGATAAAATTGGTCCCAAAGATGCAAACGTGGGGCTGTGAACCGGAGTGCTCCACGGCAGAGTCCATGATCAGGACCCGACACGCCCGGCGAGGGCGGAATGACCGTCCTGTGTCCCCCATGGAACGCAAAGAGGTATGCTTAATACGGAGGCGATTCAGTTTTCAACCTTTTTATGGCTCCAGATGAATCTTTCGGTCTGTCCAATGCAGCATGCATTCGTCTGACTTTTCTCCCGGACAGGCTGAAGGTTTTCAACCCGCGATACTCCAAATCCAGTGCCGCGGAAAGGTTGTTTCAGGAAGACCCCGCCGGCTTTTGACATTCGGATGTTTCTTAAGCGTTTTGGCAGGCGTGACAGAAGTTCGTCAAGCGCCGTAAAGTTTTTCTGTTTCATGGGGAGAGGTGACATCGCATGCAACCCCTGAAGGTTTATGTGACGCGAGACAATTTGGCCCTGATCCGGTGTTCCGAATGCAACCGGCAAAAAACCATCGAAGCCGGCCAATTCAGAGATCTGACAAAAACCATCATGGTGAAATGCTCCTGCGGCTTCGCCTTTCCCATACTCCTTGAAAAAAGAAAGCATTACAGAAAGCTGGTGAACTTCATCGGCCGATACCACACGGACGACGGGTCTGAGGCATCGAGGCCCGTCGTCATTGAAGACATTTCCCGGACGGGAATCAGGTTTCGCACCAACACTAAAAATGAGTTGCCGGAGGGAAAGACCATCACCCTGTATTTTGTGCTGGATGACGAAGATCGGAGTCCCATCGAGCTTCAGGTGAAACTGGTGCGAGTGCGTGGAATGGACGTGGGGGGAGTGCTTTCCAGCAGCAACATTCCCAAAGCCCTCGCGTTTTACCTGCTCCCGTGAGCAGACAGCACCGTGGATGGGTTCCCGTCGCCGCACCCGAAAGTCTTTGGCGCTTCAAAGCGTTTCAGGGGGTCAGGAAGATTTCAGGGGGTGTCAAAAAAAGCATCGGCCGTCATGTCACTGTCGCTGGGCAAGGGCGGACCCTCATTTCCGGAGGTTTCCGGACTCACATCCTCTCGAGAGTCGTGACGGCGAAAACTCACTCAGGACCTTCTCCCAACAAAAAAGGGCGAAGCGTTGAGGCTCGGCCCTTGGACATCTCTCATCAACCCGGGAACATGCCGACACGGCCCCGGTTTTGTCTTGGCGATCGAATCACCTAGTACAGCCGGGCAGAAATGATTGCCCAGATCGGCTGGTTTCCAGGCTCCAGCCTGGAAACCAGCAAGTGGTTTAGGACTTGCGCCCGGGAGTACTAGGCAACCTCTTTCAGGTGCACGGCCTCCTCGTGGCAGGTCATCTCCCCGTAGGCTTCCATAGGGAAATTGTAAAAGACCCTGCGACCCTCCTCATCCACAACGCGCAAATCATCCCGCTGTTTCAGATCACCCAGGGCCACGGAGAAATGAGTCCCATATTTTTCCTTCACCATGTTCAGAGGGACTTCAAAAGCGATGAACTTATGGATCCCCTTGCTGTTCAGTGCTTCAAGGACTCTCGAGTCTTTGAAGGAATCGTGGCTGGTCACAACCAGAAGAGCCCCCGAACCTGTGAACATTACAGCTGCTTTCATCATAAAACCTCCCGGTGTTCCTTGAACACCTTGACGCATTGAGAGGAACGAACTCGTGATCTAATGGTACTTCTACAATAAGAACAATATGTTAGAATGTCAATGAGTGGTGGGCACCCGGCGGGTCGAATCAGATGAGGAGCATCTTGTCGCTCAGAGTTCCCTCGCCTTTGAGTTTCGAGAAGGCATCCAGAAGATCCTGGACCTGAAGCCTCGCCTTCTCCTCCTGGGAAGCATCGAAAATGATGCGCCCCTGGTGCATCATGATCAGACGATTGCCCAGCTCCACAGCCTGCTTCATGTTGTGGGTGACCATGACGGCCGTCAGCCCCATCTCCTCGATGAGCTGCGCAGTGAGCCGAAGAACCTGTTCCGCCGTGGGTGGGTCCAGAGCGGCCGTGTGTTCGTCCAGCAGAAGAAGGCGCGGGCGTTGTAAGGTGGCCATGAGCAGGGTGAGGGACTGGCGCTGTCCGCCGGAGAGGAGGCCCACTTTGTCCCTGAGGCGATATTCCAGACCCAGCCCGAGCTGCTGAATCCTCTCCCTGAACCGGTTGTGATCATGCCGGCTCACCCCCCAGCGCAGATTCGGCCATTTTCCCCTCCGGCCCGCCAGAGCAAAATTTTCTTCGATGGTCATGCTGCCGCAGGTTCCCAGAAGGGGATTTTGAAACACCCGTCCGATGAATGCGGCGCGACGATATTCCGGCCAGGCGGTGACGCGTTCTCCATCGAGCAGAATTTCCCCTTCATCCGGAGTGAGGGTTCCGGCGATCAGATTGAGCAGGGTGGACTTCCCCGCTCCGTTGCTGCCGATGATGGTGGTAAAATCCCCATTTCCGATGAAACAGTCGAGGGATTGTATGGCCACCATTTCGTTGATGCTTCCAGGATTGAAGACTTTTTTCAGGTTCCTGATTTCCAGCACGAACTTCCCCCACAGAATCGAACATGCCCTCCCTTACCGGCATGGCACCGGCCCATCCGCCGGGAGGACCGAACTTCCCTCCGACAGGGCTTCCGATCACAAGACTGCCATCGTCGGTTTTCGCGGTCCCCGGGTGAAGCTCAAACGGGGATCCTCCTGAACCGCTTCCGAATCAGGGGAAAGACCAGGCAGATGACGACAAGGATCGCGGTGATGAGATTCAGGTCACTGGGCGTGAGCCTGAAAAAGCCGACCTGGTAAGAGAGGGCGAAGACGATGGCAAATCGATAGACCAGCGACCCCACAATGGCGCTCAAGGTCTGCCGCATGACACTGTGGCTCCCGACGAGGCTCTCACCAAGAATGACCGAGGCCAGTCCCGCCACAATGGTCCCAATGCCCATGCCCACATCGGCAAACCCCTGGCTTTGAGCCACCATGCCCCCGGCGAGGGCCACCAGCGCATTGGAGAGACTCACCCCGATGAGGATCATGCTGTCCGTGTTCACTCCCTGAGACCGGATCATCTGGGGGTTGTCGCCCGTGCCCCGCAACGCCAGCCCCAGCCGCGTGTGCAGAAAAAGGTCCAGGAAGAGCTTGCAGGCGAGCACGATGAAAAAGAGCACCAGGGGTGTCGCGAGGTACCGGGGCATTCCAGAAAAGCTTAGAAGGTCAAAAACGGAGGAGAGATTGAGCAGAGCCAGATTGGGACGACCCATGATGCGGATGTTGATGGAATAGAGGGCCGTCATGGTGATGATGCTTGCCAGCAGGCTCATGATCTTGAGCTTGGTGGCGAGCAGCGCCGTCACGCAGCCGGCCAGGGCCCCTGCCGCCATGGCGATCACGAGGCTGGAAAATGGGTCCCAGCCCTGAACCATCAGGCTGCCGGTGACGGCCGCTCCAAGGGGCAGCGAGCCGTCCACCGTCAGATCAGGAAAGTCCAGGACCCGGAAGGTGAGATAGACGCCCAGGACCATCACCGCATAAACGAGTCCCTGCTCCAGGGCGCCGACAAACGTGTAAAATGACATGGATCAAACCCGCCTGTGTGCTCTCAGAGGACCTGGTCCGCCTGTGAGGTCACCGTTTCGGGGAGAGAGACGCCCACTTTTTCAGCGGCCTGGGAGTTGACCACCAGCTTGAGGTCCCGCAAGGTTTCGACCGGCATCGAAGCCGGATCGGCCCCTTCCAGGATGCGCGCGGCCATCTCCCCGCTCTGCCGACCCAGACGATAGTAGTCGATGGCGATGGCGGCGATGGCTCCACGGGGAACGGAATCAATATCGGCGGCGAACAGAGGAATCTTGTTTTCCTCACAAACCTTGACCACGGAATCGAACGCGGAAACCACCGTATTGTCCGTGGGAATGTGCACCGCATCCACCTTCCCCACCAGGCTCTTGGCCGCCAGAAACACCCCGCTCGAGTTGGAAACGGCGGCTTCGACCACCTGCAGATTCAGCTTGTCCGCTTCCTCCTTGATTTGTTTCAGGGAGGAAAGGGAATTGTCTTCGCCCGAGTTGTAAATGACACCCAGTCGCTTCGCCTGGGGGACGATCTCGAGGATCAAGGCGAGCTGCCGCTCAACCGGACTGCGATCCGTAGTCCCCGTGACATTTCCACCGGGCGCTTCCAGGCTCTTGACCAGCCCGGCTCCCACCGGATCGGTCACGGAGGAAATCACGATGGGGATCGTTTTGGTGGCGTTGGCGCAGGCCTGAGACGTGGGCGTCGCGATGGTATGGATCAGATCCACTTTCTTCCCCACAAAAGACTTGGCGATGCTGTTGGCCGTGGCCATGTTGCCCTGCGCAATTTGCACGTCGAAGGTCACGTGGGTGCCTTCCACGTAGCCTTTGTCTTTCAGCGCATCGATGAATCCCTGGCGCGCGGCGTCGAGCGCCGGATGCTCCACGATCTGTGCAATCCCGATGACTTTCATCTTTTCGGCCCCGGAGGCAAAAACCAGACCCGGAATCAGCCACATCGCCAGCAAAAATTGACAGACCCGCAACTTCATAAGCATCCCCCTTGTGGGCACCACGATTCAAGCCGATCATTGCCGGACCCATGGGCCTGGGACCCATGGATCCTTTTTATCGCCAGTTGGAGACAACACCCGCCTCCCCCGGCCCCCGACCACCATCAGCCGGGGGAAGGCATCCCTCTCGGCTGATGGAGAATGGCTAGCAAATCCTCCGCAGAAAGGCTAGAAAATTTTTCAAGTCGACTCCGATGGCCGCCACGCCGGGGGACCGGGCATCGCCCCGTCCATCCTCATAATCGCCCCTCCCCCCGTTCGCGGTTTGCCGCGAGGAGGGCCACCCACCCGTCCAGGACCCTTTCATGGAGCACTTCCCAGGAATCGTGAGGGAAAATCCGGAAAAACTCCTCCCTCTGACCATGGAGAAATCCGCTGAGGATCGCAAAACGTTGGCGCCGGAAATCCTCTTCAGCGGCCATGAATGCCTTGAGACTCGGCCACTCGATGTTGGCCACCACGAGATCCACCCCTCGACCGAGGCATCTCAGGTCGCAGGAGACGACAAAGTTCACGTCCTGCCGGGGACAGTTCCTTTCAAGGTTCCGCCGCGCCACGTCAATGGCGAGGGGATTGCAATCCACCGCAAAGACTCGATCGACCCCCAGGCGAGATGCAGCCACCGCCAGAATTCCCGTGCCCGTCCCAAAATCGAGCACACTTCGAATTTGCAGACCCTCCATGAACTCATCCAGGAGCAGCAGACAGGCCCGGGTGGTGGGGTGCATTCCGGATCCGAAAACAATGCCGGGGTCAATGTACAAGGTCCAGTCTTTCGCATCCAGGGATTCGGGTGAGCCTTCCGTTGCCGGCCGGACCACAAAACGCCCAACATGCTGATCTTCCATGGAAACTTGCTGCCATTGGGCATAATCCAGCTCATAGGTCCCGTGAAGCGTCCATTCGGGCCGTCCCCTCAGCCACTCATGGACCAGCGCCTGTGGCTCCCCTCGGCAAAAAATGTAGTGAAAGGGCGGATCAGGCCAAATGCCGAGGAGATGGGGCCCGCGGGGAAAATCCAGGGGGTAGGAGGGTCCCCGGCATTCATAGACATAAAGTTTTCCGGGATGACGGCAACCGGTCATGCTGACCGTTCTCCGGTTTCCTCGTCCGGCCGGGCTTCTACATCTTCTTCGCCCTGAGCCTCCTGCCGGCGAGCCCTTCTCGCGGCCAGCAGCCTTCGAATGCCCTTGTCCAGCTCAACAAGCAGATAACCTGCAAAACCGACCGCCAGGATTCGGCCCCAGTCCTCCAGACCGATAGGGGCGCTCGACATGAAAAAATTCATGAAGGGGGCGTAGGTGAATGTCATCTGAAGGAGGGCTGTCCCCAGGATGGCGCCGAAGATCCACCAATTGGAAAACAGGCCGAGCTGAAAAATGGATTTGGTCATGGACCGGCAGTTGAGGAGATAAAAGATCTGCACCACCGCCACGGTGTTCACGGCAACGGTCCTGGCCTCGGCAATGGAGTAACCTGCCTGCTCCGCCAGTTCGAAGAGGCCGAACGCCCCCACGAGAATCACCATCCCCACGAGCACAATACGCCAGAGGATATTCCCCGTGAGTATGGGCGAGTCGGGCCTTCTGGGGGGCCTGTCCATGATGTTGGCCTCTTTGGGTTCCATGGCCAGCGCAATGCCCAGAACCCCTCCGGTGGTCATGTTGATCCAGAGAATTTGAACGGGCAGCATGGGCAGGGCCACACCGGTGAGAATCGAAGCCAGGATCACCATTCCCTGCCCGATGTTCGCGGGGAGCGCCCAGGCGATGAACTTGGTGAGGTTGTCGAACACCCCGCGGCCTTCCTCCACCGCAGCCTCGATGGACGCGAAGTTGTCGTCGGTGAGGACCATGTCGGCGGCCTCCTTGGAAACATCCGTCCCGGTGATGCCCATGGCGATGCCGATGTCGGCCTGTTTCAAAGCCGGGGCATCGTTCACCCCGTCTCCCGTCATGGCCACCACTTCCCCCCGGGCCTGCAGGGCCTCCACCAGCCGCAGCTTCTGCTCCGGAGAAACCCGTGCAAAGACCGCGATGTCCTGTACGGCCTCTATCAATTCCTCGTCGGAAACTTTGGAGATGTCCTGCCCTGTCCAGGTGAGCAACCCCTTCCCGTTTTCATCGAATTTTCCCTTCAAACCCAGCTGAGCCGCAATGGCCGAAGCGGTGAGCGCATGGTCCCCCGTGATCATCTTGACCCGCATCCCGGCATTCTGACAGACCTCCACCGCCGCAATGGCTTCGGGCCGGGGAGGATCGATCATGGCCTGCATGCCCAGGAAAACCAGGCCGTCTTTCAGGTCGTCGTGGCTGAGCGACTCTTTGTCTTCAGGGAATTCTTTGCAGGCAAAGACCAGCAGGCGAAGCCCCTTTCGGGCCATCCCTTCCACGGTGTGCAGCGTCGTTTCCAGGTCAAACGGTCTGCGGGAACCTTCTCCGTCGAGGGCTTCTTCGCAGCGCTCCAGCACCACCTCCGCAGCCCCCTTCACCAGGGCGAGTTTTCCCCCTTGCTCTCTCCACTCATGCAGGGTGGCCATGTACTGATGCTGCGACTCAAAAGGAATCACGTCGATGCGAGGATAGGCTTCGTGGGTTTCTCTTCTCCGCAGACCACTTTTCATCGCGGAAACGATGAGCGCCACCTCCGTCGGGTCCCCTTCCGCCTCCCAATGTCCCGCGGGGTCATCCACCAGTTCACTGTCGTTGCAAAGGAGCCCGGCTTCCAGGGTCCGCATGAGAGCCTTGTGCTGGATGGGTTCCCCCTCATACTCCTCATCCTGAGGCAGGATTTCACCTTCCGGCGTATAACCCGTCCCCCGGATGTCAAAGCACGCATCCACCGCGCACAGGTGCTGCACGGTCATTTGATTCTGAGTCAGGGTTCCCGTCTTGTCCGAACAGATGACGGTGGTGCTTCCCAGCGTCTCCACTGCCGGAAGTTTGCGGATGATGGCCCTGCGACGGGCCATGCGTGAAACGCCGATGGCCAGCGTGATGGTCACCACGGCCGGGAGACCCTCGGGAATGGCGCCAACGGCCAGTGCAATGGCTGCCATGAAGGTGTCCACCATGGGCTGGCCGTAGAGGGTGCCGATGAGGAAAACCAATCCTGCAAGGGCCAGAATGCCGAAGAGCAGCAGATGGCTGAAGTGGGCGATCTTTCGCGTGAGAGGCGTTTCCAGGGGTTTGGCTTCGGAGATCAGTTTCGAAATGCGTCCCAGCTCGGTGTAGTCCCCGGTGGCAGTGACCACCCCCACCGCCTGCCCATAGGTGACGAGGGTGGAGGCGTAGGCCATATTGATCCGATCCCCGAGACCAATGTCACATTCCAGGGTGGAAGCACCCTCCTTCATGACGGGGGTCGACTCCCCTGTGAGTGCGGACTCGGCCACCTGCAAATCCCGCGATTTGATCAGTCGCATGTCAGCAGGGACTTTGCTTCCCGACTGGATGGTCACAATGTCACCGGGTACCAGCTCCGACGCCGGGATGTGTTGAGTTTTGCCCGATCGAATGACCACCGCTTCGGTATTGAGCGTTCCCTCCAATGCCTCGATGGCCTTTTCCGCCTTGGATTCCTGAATGAATCCTATGATGGCATTGATCAGCACCACGCCAAAGATCGTGGCGGCATCCACCCCGTCCTTGAGCCAGACCGTCACGCCGCCCGCGGCGATGAGGATGTAGATGAGCGGATTGTGGAACTGGAGAAGAAAGCGTTTGATGGGCCCTTTTTTCTTCATTTTGGTCAGGACATTGGGGCCGAAGTGTTCCTGACGCCGTTTGACCTCCAGGACATCGAGGCCTTTTTTCACGTCGGTATCGAGCACCCGCAGGACATTGTCCGTGGAAAGCTGATGCCAGCATTTGGAAAGCAGTATGTCCATGTCATCCCCCATTCCTGGAACAGGTTATTTTCAGACGTCCCCTGTCACCAAAGCCACGAAACCTGGTTCCCTGAATGCCGACCGGTGTCATGAACCGCGAATGCAGACGCATCCGCAATCCGGCCAGGACTTTCGTCATTGGGAAGGTTCGTGTGGGTTCATATTGAAAGGAACGTCGACAACCCCCGCCCACCGAAGGTTCTCGGACAGCCAAGAATCGCGGCTCCTGCCTGGTCGGCCCTGCACTCCCGGTTGGGCGAGGCGGGCAGCCCTTCCTCTGATCCATTCTACAGTGTTCCATAGCTCTTCAAAAAGGAAGAAATGATCCCTCACCGAGTCACATGAGCTGCACTCGGACCCAGCCCACTGGGTGGGCTCCCGGTCAAATCCGCCTCACCACCTGCCGTTGATAGAAGTCCAGGCTTCAGAAGCAATCCTGAATCTTTGCCCTCAGGGAGGGGGCCGATACGTGGTGTCATGCGAAGTTGGCGGAGCCCGAAATCTTGCCTACTCCGGGCGAACAGTACAACGGTAAGGCATGACTTGGAAAAGTCCAGCTTCGGTGCCGATCTGAAGCGCCTCCGCCGCGCTGCCGGTGCATGGTCATCCCATCCATCCCCCTTTGACTTTTTTCCAAAGATGCTTCATGTTGAGGCATTCTTTGTCGCAGTGGGCCGTTTCAGCCCTGCCTCAAAGCCAACTATCCAGCTGTATGGCTGTAGAACCGCAAGGGAGCATTTTTATGAAGATCATTCAGACCACCGTGGGCATGATGGATGTATTTTGTTACCTGGTCTATGATGAAGACACGAGGGAGGGAGTCCTCATTGACCCTGCCGGCGATGAGAAGCGGCTTCTCGAGCTCCTCGAAAAGGAAAAGGTCACCCTCCGCTACATCGTCAACACCCACGGGCATGCCGATCACACTTGCGGCAACAACCACATCAGGAAGGCGACCGGGGCGCGGGTCGTCATGCACGCGCTCGACGACGAATTCTACCAGAGACCGGAGAACAAGGCCTTCGCGCGAATGATGGGATTTGAAATGCATGAGCCTGCAGACCTGGCCGTGCAGGATGGCGATGAACTCTCCGTCGGAACGCTCACCCTCAAATTCATTCACACTCCGGGTCACACCCCGGGGGCCTGCTGCATCCTCGTCGACGGCAATCTCTTCACGGGAGACACGCTCTTTGTGGGTGCCGCCGGCCGGACCGACCTCCCCGGCGGTTCCATGGACCAGCTTCTGAACTCGATTCACAAGAAAATCCTTGCCCTCCCCCCCGACACGATCATTTGGCCCGGCCATGACTATGGAGACCGTCCTCACTCGACCGTTGCCTACGAAAAAGAGACGAATCCTTACGCCACGGATTTCGCCGATGAATGAAATCCCCCGGGGCATCGATGTGAACCACACCTGTTTCTTTTCACCCCTCGGCTGGATTTTAGCGGCAGCCACAGACAAAGGAATCTGCCTCCTGCAGTTTCTGGGTCCGGAAAAACCCGCGGAGCGGGAACTCGACCGGATCCTTGGCAGGCACGACCCGGAGGAGAAGGAGCGATCGCGCAGGAGCAGCGTACTCCTTGACCATGCCTCCGACGCGTTGCAGGCCTACTTCTCTCACGGCACCCCCCTCCCGAATCTGTCCCTGGATTTCCTGACCGGCACCCCGTTTCAAAGGTCCGTCTGGAACGCCTTGTGTCGAATTCCTCACGGGGAAACCCGAACTTACGCGGAACTGGCTGCGGCCCTGGGCTGCCCAAAAAGCTTCCGTGCCGTGGGGCAGGCTTGCGGGAAGAACCCGGTGGCCGTTCTGGTGCCCTGCCACCGGGTGGTGGCCTCGAGCGGCAGACTGGGTGGTTACTCGGGCGGGCTTCACATCAAGAGACTCTTGCTCGAGATCGAAACCTCCACCTCCCTCGAGGGCGGATCGCGCCCACCGGGCTCTTGACATCCCTCGGATCAAAAGCCTATGGTACTTCCCTGCACGTTTTCCGGAAGCGATGTACTCATGCCGCTCGCTCTGATTTCACACTTCTGACGAGCCGAGTGTAAAGAAACGGGTGAAGCCGTTTGAACATCTGATTTCATTGCAAGTCTGTTACGGGAGGGCAAAGTTGAAAGAGGAGAACCTGAAACGCAAGCACGAAATCGAGGCGCCTGCGGGAAAGCTGGGTGTGCTGATTCCCGGCATCGGTGGAGCCGTCAGCACAACGCTCATGGCCGGCACGGAACTGGTTCGACAGGGGTTGGGCGAACCCATCGGATCGTTGACTCAACTGGGAACCATCAGGCTGGGCAAACGGTTTGAGCGCCGCTCTCCCAAAATCAAGGAGTTCGTTCCCCTGGCAAATCTCGAGGATCTCGTCTTCGCGGGCTGGGACCTCTACGAGGCGAATGCCTATGAAGCGGCCCTCTATGCACGCGTGCTGCGCCGGGACCATCTGGACCCCATCAAGGGTTTTCTCAGCGACATCAAACCGATGAAAGCCGTTTTCGACCGAAGGTTTGTGCGCAACCTGGACGGCTCCTATATCAAGCAGGAAAAAACACTGAGGGAACAGGTCGATGCGCTCAAGGAGGACATTGAGGCCTTCAAGTCCCGAAACGGCATCGACCGATGTGTGATGATCTGGTGCGGCAGCACGGAAATCTTTCTCGAACCGGACGAAATCCACCAATCCACGGGGGCGTTTTACGAGGCACTGAACCAGAACGACTCACGTATTCCCCCGAGCATGATCTATGCCGTGGCAGCTCTGGAAAGCGGCATCCCCTTCATCAACGGAGCCCCCAACCTCACGGTGGACATTCCGGCCCTGGTTCAACTCGCCCAGGAAAAAGGCGTCCCCATCGCGGGCAAGGATTTCAAAACAGGCCAGACGCTCATGAAGACGATCCTGGCGCCGGGACTCAAGGCGCGCGCGCTCGGCCTGGAAGGATGGTTCTCCACCAACATTCTGGGGAACCGCGACGGGCTGGTGCTCGATGACAAGGATTCTTTCAAAACGAAGGAAGAGAGCAAACTCTCGGTCCTCGAATACATCCTGCAGCCGCAGCTCTATCCCACTCTGTACAAGAACTACTACCACAAGGTGACCATCAACTATTACCCACCGCGCGGCGACAACAAAGAAGGCTGGGACTGCATCGACATTTACGGGTGGCTCGGGTATCCCATGCAGATCAAGGTGGATTTTCTGTGCCGGGACAGCATCCTCGCAGCACCTCTCATTCTGGACCTGGTGCTCTTCATGGATCTGGCTCAGAGAGTGGGCATGAGCGGCATCCAGGAATGGCTGTCCTTCTACTTCAAGAGCCCCATGCACAAGGAAAACCTCTACCCCGAACACGATCTCTTCATCCAGAGCATGAAGCTGAAAAACACCCTCCGCTTTCTCATGGGCGAAGAGCAGATCACCCATTTCGGCCTGGATTATTACATGAACTCCGGCAATGAATAATCAAATGGGGGAGGAGGCCCCTCGCCTCCTCCCCCATTTGCCCGGGGCAGCTCGACGTAAACTCGATTCACGTCTCTTCGATCCCGAACCAGACTCACACACCGCCAGGGGAGCCCGCGTATCATGGAAAAGGAACACCAACACAACTTTGTGAACACTTATGACGGACTGGTGGCTTTCGGATTTTCCAGAGAAGTCGACGAGAAGTCACTCATGGTCTACCTGCAGAAGTTCTCCGACGACGCCCTCCTGCACGCTCTGATCCCAAGATTGAGCGATGCGGAAATCAATCACCTCTTTGAATTGGTGACCAGCCTCATGAAAAGGCATTTCAAGGATGAAGAATACCACAAGTATTTTCTGAAGGAGGAACACCACGCTCACGATCACGATCAGTGACCCTGACGCGCCACCCATTCCCCCACGACTTTCAGCAGCACATCGTTTTGTTCCGGCATTCGAACGGCAAACCGCACAAAACGGTCATCGAGACCTTCGAATGAACTGCAGTCGCGAATGAGCACGCGGCTCTCCTTCAGGATCTCCTCCACGAGAACCGGTGAACCGGGAAGCCCGTGTCCCAGTTGAACCAGCAGGTAGTTCGCTCTTCCCGGGAAGACCTTCAACTTCCCCATTCGAACCAGTTCCCGGGTCATCCTCTCCCGCTCGCTGGTGACCAGATCCAGGGTTTCCCGTCGATAGTCCTCCCGGCCCAGGCAAAAGC
This sequence comes from uncultured Syntrophobacteraceae bacterium, assembly GCA_964654275.1. Classification (GTDB taxonomy): domain Bacteria; phylum Desulfobacterota; class Syntrophobacteria; order Syntrophobacterales; family Syntrophobacteraceae; genus SLCH01. Next base: position 15,755 of record CAZZHS010000038.1, on the reverse strand, counting down.
AGCCGGCGGCCTGCGCCAGGGTGTTCACGGACCAGGGCGGCAGCCAGCTTCTCATGCGCTCGATCACACGCTCGGAAGCGAGCACATAGCCGAGCCGAAGACCGGGGATGCCGTAAAACTTGGTGAGTGAACGGATCAGGATCAAACCGGAAGCCCCCTCCAGCAAGTGCTCCTTGAGAGATTCCTCCTCACAGAAATCCACGAAGACTTCATCGACGATGCAACACATGTTTCCGGACCGACTGGTCTCGAGGATCCATTGCCGGACATCCCCGGGCAGGACCGTGCCGGCGGGACTGGCGGGATTGGTGAAGAGGATGGCCCGAGGGGTGACTTCCCGACGGAGCCGTTCCAAGTCTTCCACCCTGGGCTGGAAGTTGTCTTCAGCCCTCGTGAAAATCTTGTGAACGGGGCCCTTGTGCAACTCAAAGGCTTTCCGATATTCCCCAAATGTGGGCAGCACCACGGCGACATCGTGAGCGTCCAGGATGCGGGGAAGCCAGTAAATGAGCTCGGTGGAGCCGTTTCCCACGGCAACCTGGTTTTGGGCCACCTTGTGAAAACGGGCCAGGCATTGGATCAGGCTGGAGTTTCGAATGTCAGGATAATGCTGCAGACGATGGAACACCCGGGTGAACTCGTCGAGCAATCCCGGGGGAGGTCCCAGGGGATTGATGCTGGCGCTGTAGTCGAGCAGTTCGTCTGGGGTGCATCCCAAACGGGCGGACACCTCGTAGACATTGCCACCATGAAGGATTGTCATGTCTCGTCCTTGTGTGGAAGAAATCAGAGACCGGGAAGCAGGGCGGAAAGGAGCAGGGCCGAAAGGAGCATCAGGAAAGACGTCAGGTACATGAGACGAACCATCGTCCTGTAGCGGTCCAGCGTCAGGGGACGGAGTGGCTCTCCCAGGGTGGGCTTTTCGATTCTTTCACCGAAATAAATGTTGCTCCCTCCCAGCTGAACACCCAGGGCCCCCGCAGCAGCAGCTTCAGGATAACCCGCGTTGGGGCTTTTCATTTTACGTGCATCGGCCTTCAGGGCACGCTGCGCGCCCCGCCAGTCCAGCCGCAGCAGAAATGCGCTCAAGATGAGAAGCCCCCCGCTGATTCTCGCGGGAACCCAGTTGACCCAGTCGTCCACCCTTGCTGCAAACCAGCCGAAATGGCGATAGCGGTCGTTGAGATACCCCACCATGGAGTCCATGGTGTTCACGGCCTTGTAGGCCATGGCCAGGAGCGGACCTCCCAGGGCCAGGTAAAAGAGAGGGGCGACAATCCCGTCGGAGATGTTTTCCGCAACTGTCTCGATGAGAGCCCGTACGATTTCCGGTTCCTCCAGTTGCGATGTGTCCCGGCTCACAATCCAGGAGAGCCGTTCCCGAGCCTCTGCGAGATTTCCCGCAGCCAGAGCCTTGGCGACGAGCGCGGATTCTGCGTGCAGACTGCGCGTGGCCAGCACGGTGAAGGCCATCCAGATGGAGATCAGAATCCCCAGGGAGGCATGCAGCCAGAAGGCAGCCTTCAATACGAACAAGGCGGAGAGGATCACCACTCCCACAACGGAAAACCAGAAGCTGATTCCCATGAGACGCTGCTGCATCGGCGATCCGTGTGGACGATAAAAAAACGATTCGCAGCGACTGATCCAACTCCCGATCCACCGGATCGGATGGGGCAGCCATCGCGGGTCGCCCACCAAAATGTCGAGCACATAAGCGGTCATGAGAGCCCAGGGGGGAAAAACCAACGGGACACTCCCTCATTTTGAATGCGTTCAGCGCAAACCGACGGACTTGTAGATTGTTTCCACGCGGCAGTGACGCCGCACATGTTCCGCAAGCAGATCGAACTGCTCTTCCCGCCACTGGTGATATTGAAAGGCATCGGAAAGTTGAACCTGAACTTTTCCCGTTCTCCTGCGGATTTCGAGAAGGAAGTCGCGTCGGAAAGCGTCGTTGTCAAAAATCCCGTGAATGTAGGTGCCCCATGCCCGCCCATCGGCCTGGGTCAACCCGTCGGACAGGTCCGCAGGCTCGCCGTCCCTCATGCGAATTCGGAACAGCGGCAGGGCCTTCCCAAGGGACTCGCTTCTGCCCATGTGAATTTCATAACCCTTGAGCACCTCCCCGGACGAGAAGGCGCCACCCGCCATGCAGACGGCCTCCACCTGGGAGGTGATCTTGTCGGGAAACATTTCCGTTTCCATGTCCAAAAGCCCGAGTCCTTCCACCTCTTTGAGGCGGCTTTCCACTCCGAGAGGATCGCGGACGCTCAGGCCCATCATCTGGTATCCCCCGCAGAGTCCCACAACTGTTCCTCCCCTGCGGTGATAAGCGATGATTCCGTGGTAAAGTCCCGATCGTTTCAGAAAAGCCAGGTCTTCCAGGGTGTTCTTGCTCCCGGGCAGGATGACGGCATCGAACCCAAAGATTTGAGCCGGATCGTCGAAGTAAACCAGCTGAACGGAAGGCTCCTGTTCGAAGCAGTCAAAGTCCGTATAATTGGAGATGAAAGGGAGCCGGACCACACCGACGCACAAAACATCTTCCCGGGATTCCAGCGCCGTATTCTTCATGCGACGGCTCAGAGCCACGCTGTCTTCCTCCTGGATGGCCAAATGATCGAAATAGGGGATCACCCCGAGCACGGGCCGTTGACCAAGATTTTCCAGGATTTCGATGCCGTTTTGAAACAGCTGGGGATCGCCGCGAAGCTTGTTGACCATGAAACCGATGATGCGGTCCTGCTCGCGGGGGGTCAGGAGCATGTGACTTCCCAGCAGGGCGGCAAAAATCCCCCCCCGGTCGATGTCGCCCACCAGGACACACCGCGCATCGGCCATCTCCGCCATGGCCATGTTGACCAGGTCGTGATCCTTGAGGTTGAGCTCCACCGCACTGCCTGCGCCCTCCATGACGAGGATGTCGTATTGCGCCGCAAGACGCTCGAATGCCTGCCGGACCACCGGGACAAGCTCTTTTTTGTATTCGTAATAGTCGCGGGCCGAGAGGTTGCCGATGGACTTCCCCAGCACGATGACCTGGGATCCCATGTGCGAGGTGGGCTTGAGCAGGATCGGATTCATGTCCACGTGCGGCGCGATACCGGCCGCTTCGGCCTGAACCACCTGCGCCCGTCCCATCTCCCCGCCTTCCCGGGTGATGAACGAATTGAGCGCCATGTTCTGTGCTTTGAAGGGAGCCACGCGATAGCCGTCCTGCGCAAGAATGCGGCAGAAGGCGGCCGCGAGAATGCTCTTCCCCACATCGGAGCCTGTGCCCAGAAACATGAGCGGCTTGTATTTCGAATTCATGGAACGACCCTTCACACCTTGCGGCCGAACTCCCTGCAGTGCGCCACAAAGGACGCCGCAGCTTCCGGAGCACTTCCCCAGTGCAGATGAATGTAGCTGGCAAGGATGGAACCTTTGGAGTACCCTTCCCTTCGCGCAGCCACATGTTTGCGCTTGCGCAGTTCGTAAAGCTGCTTCAAAGAATCCATCTCCTCCAAATCGACGATCTCCGAATAATGGAATTCGTGACCCCGAAGGACGGTGCCGGACGGGCCAAGCAGGCAGGGCTCACGAAGCAGAACCTCCGTGTAGCCCAGAGCCTTTCGCCGACTCAGCATGCGGGTCGCAAAGGGCAGGAGGCCCGCCATGGGAAAGCGTTCTTTTTCCAGGGTCTCGATGAACCGCCCCAAAACCATGAGCCCCCCACATTCGGCGTAGATGGGCATGCCGTGGGCAGCCGCTCGACGCAGTGCATCCAGAAAATCTTCCTGCCGCGATAAGGTTTGCGCAAAGAGTTCCGGATACCCTCCACCCAGGTACAGACCACAGGCGTCCGCCGGAAGCGATTCTCCCGCCAGGGGCGAGAAAAATTTCAAGCTCGCCCCGAAAGCTTCCAGCCATTCGAAATTGTCAGGGTAATAGAAGCAGAAAGCCGCATCTCGAGCCACTGCAATGGGGACCCGCCGCGGTTCGAGTTCAGACGTTCCCGACAATTGGAGACGGGTTGCCTCCCAGGGGTCCAGGTCGGCTTGCTTCGGCGGTCCAGCCCATCTGCATCGCTGGATGAGCTGGTCAACATCCACGTGCTCATCCACAAGCCGGGTCAACCGGCCGATCCAGTCTTCCGAAAGCGGGGTCTCCTCCGCCGTGACGAGGCCCAGATGCCGCTCGGGCAGGGTGATTTCATCGTCTCTAGGGATGCCTCCGAGGACGGGAAGAGCTCCCGGCAGTCCTTCCATGGCCTCCTGAAGGTACTTCAAATGGCCGGCTCCCCCGACTCGATTGAACAGAACACCGGCAAATCGGAGACCCGGGTCGAAGGACTGAAAACCGTGGACCAGCGCCGCCGCACTGCGGGCCATGCTCCTGGCGTCCACCACGAGCACGACGGGGATGTTCAGCCACTTGGCCATTTCCGCGGAACTGCCCGATTCGCTTCGACCGTCGTACCCATCGAAAAGCCCCATCACTCCTTCGATCACTCCGGCATCGGCGCGGTTCAGGTGCTTTTGAAACAGGCGGCGATTGTACTCGCGACTGAGCATCCACCCATCCAGGTTCCTCGAATCCGCCCCAGTGACGGCGTTATGAAAACCGGGATCGATAAAATCGGGCCCGACTTTGAAGGGCTGGACCCGGAACCCTCTCTCCCGGAGGCTCGCCATGAGAGCGAGGGCGAGGGTGGTTTTTCCACAGCCGCTGTGTGTGCCGGCCACCATGAAGGCAATCTTCTGGCTCACGGGGATCTTCCTTCAAAGACGAAATCCGAAGCGGCCTGTAAAAGTCAACGGGGAACTGCCTGCGGGTTCTCCCAGGATTGAGTGCCTCCAACAGGACACCCCGGGAAGACCGCCACGAAAGGACAACCCGCTCGTGCGCTTCAGCGGCTCCTGTTCACTCTGCAACCACTACTTCCACATTGCGATGGTTCAGTTCAAAAAGAAAGGCCTCCACATCCTCCCGGGTAGCCCCGAGACGGTCCACACCCTTCACAACCAGTCGTTTGAAAGAATCACGCTCCACGTCTTTGATGAGCATGGAACGGCTCGTGTAAACCTTTGCCGCATCCACATCCTCAGGGTATTTCTTGCTCAGAAACGACAGGCACTCCTCCTTTTGCCGGGCAAGCAACGGTTCGTACTTTCCGCCGTCCTCCGGGCGGAGTTCATCCTGCCTCACCATCACATAAACCGCTGTGATTTTTTCGTCCATAGGGGTCCTCTTTCAATCTTTTCACTCCTTCTCACCCTCCGTGGGGAGAAGGCCGTCGTCAAACAGGTTCACACGGAGTCCGCCAAATCCAGTCAAACTCAATCCGATGAGCATGAATTCAAAGGTGCCATTATGCTCACAGCCCCGCTCATGATCAAGGTTGACTTTCGTGCTAAAATCAAAAAAAAATTCATTTTGGAACAAATCGCTGAGATTCCGGCAAGAATGCTTTTGAGGGCGAAAAGGGGGCACCACAGGAGTCCAACACGTCCCGACAGCGAACGGGTTTCCCGTTTTATCCCCTGCACCCAGGCATAGAAAGGCCCCGATGTCATGACCCTGCACGGCACTCAAAATCCTTCCCTTTATTATTTTGAACAGGGCCCCATCCGTCCTCCCAGTGAGGCTGGGAGCCTTTTGCTGCGATTCACCCGAAATTGTCCCTGGAATCAGTGCACGTTCTGTCCGGTTTACAAGGGACAGGACTTCAGCCGACGATCCCTGGAAGAAATTCTCGGGGACATCGACACGGTGGCAGGCATCATCCAGGATCTGAAGGAACTTTCAATCCAGCTGGGCCAGGGTGGCGAAGTGAACCGGCGGGTGCTCAATCACGTGCTGTCCCAGCCCCAGTTTACATCCCACCAGCGGAGCGTGGCCTTCTGGCATGCCGCAGGGAAAGGAACCGTTTTCATTCAGGATGCCAACAGCCTTCTGCTGCCAACGGAAACGCTGGTGCAGGCACTTCAGCACCTTTACGAGAAAGTCCCCGGTGTCGAGCGGGTGACCTCTTACGCCCGCAGCAGCACGCTGAATCGCAAAAGCCTTGAAGAGCTGGAGCGAATCCGTCGCGCGGGACTGCATCGAATCCATGTGGGTCTGGAAAGCGGGTCGGACATCGTTCTCAAAATGGTCCGGAAAGGATGCACCGCCGACGACCACATCGGTGCGGGCAGGAAAGTGATTCTGGCGGGCATGTCTCTTTCCATGTATGTGATGCCGGGGCTGGGAGGAAAGCAGTGGTCGGAAGAGCACGCGCTGGAAACCGCCAGGGTTCTCAACGCCGTCGATCCGCAGTTCATCCGGCTGAGGAGCCTGCGCATTCCCTCCCGTGCTCCTCTGCATGAGGACAAGGTCTCGGGGCGTTTCACTCCATTGACCGACGACGAAACCGTCCAGGAAATCCGGTTGCTCATCGAATCGCTGGACGGCATCCACAGCACGCTCACTTCGGATCACATCATGAATCTGCTCGAACGGGTCTCGGGCACCTTCCCCCATGACAAGGCGAGCATGCTCTCGGTGATCGACGCTTACCTTGGCTTGAGTGATGAAGACCGTTTGCTGTTCCGCTTGGGACGGCGGGGGGGAGCGCTGCAGTCCATCGAAGAATTGCAGCACCCGGTCACCCGGCAGCGGCTGGAGCGGGCACGGATGGAACTGGAAAAAGAAGCGGGCGTTCCCATCGATCAGGTCATCGATGAACTGGCCGACCGCTACATTTGAGCTGGCCCAGCACTGCGACCCTGGGGAAGTGGGATGGATCGGGATGATCCAGCATGGTGGAAGTCTCCGCCCGTTTCAACGGTGTATTCCCACACCGGCGCATGGAAATCAGAGAGCATTTCTCCCAATCAGCAACGGCCTGTGGAACACGGCCCATCACGAATAGAGCCGTGTGATCGAAGGGGTGCATTCCGCCGAGCAGCATCTCAGATGATGCCTTCGGCCTTCAGTTTTTTGAGGATGCCCGGACCGTATCCCAGTTTCTTGCCGAAGACGTAAGCGTTGTCCGCCCCAACGGGCCGGCAGCACCACTTGACCCGAGGTGGAGTCTCGGACATCTTCCATGCCTGATTGGCCAGAACCAGGTCTCCGTAATGGGGATCCCGCAGCTTCAGCAGGGCCCCCCGCTGCCACCAGTTTTCCACCTCCATGGCCTCACCGGGAGACGTCACGCGGCCGGGCACCACAATGCCCTCCCCCACGTGAAGATTGTAATCCATCACCGCCTGATAAATTTCCTCATAGCTTCGGACCTCGGTCCAGCGTTCGATTTCCCGGTGCATGACCTTCATGTTTTCCACGTCGAGCCGATCGAAGATGGTGGGATATCGTTCATGGAGCTTCGGGTGTTCCATGATGGTGCACAATGCCTTCCAATTGATATCGGAAAAGCCCGAAAGAAACACGTAGCCGTCTTTGCACCTGAAATAGGTGTAGGGGAAGACGCCCACGTCATAGTTCCCCACGTGGGGAATGGTTTCGCCAAAGGCCTGATAGTAGGTCAGACTGTAGTTGATGCAGCGCCCATAGGCTTCGGCCGGCGACACATCGATGAACTGACCCACACCGGTCCGATTGCGATAGTGCAGGGCCGCAAGCATGGCGAGCGCGGCCCAGGCCCCCCCGGCATACCAAGCCATCCAGTTGCCCTGTTTGGTGGGCACTTCGTGGACCCTGGGATGTTCAGCATCCATGACGGGTTCGCCGGTGACGGCCGTGATGCCTGAATAGGCCTGGTTGGCCAGGTCCACATCCGCTTTGCCGCTTCGAGCGCTCGGCCCGAATTGTCCGTAGGTGTAGAGAGCGCAGTAAATCAGTCCCGGATTCTGCAGGCGAAGCTGCGCATAACCGATGTCCCACGCGTTCATGGTGCCGGGAAGGAAGGTTTCCACCAGCATGTCGGCCCGCCTGGCGAGCTT
>CAZZHS010000038.1:0-7724 GCA_964654275.1 uncultured Syntrophobacteraceae bacterium | reverse complement strand
CTTCCGGACCCATTCCTCCCAGCTCTCTTCTTCCGAGGCAGAGGACCGGAACTCTCTCGTTTCATCTGTCATGCCTTCCCCCCCTGGGCTCGGATGCCTTGCACGGGCCGAGAATCACTCCACTCACTCCATCCCAGCCGTCCGGCGGCAGCCTTCCCGGCACCACGCCGGATCCCTTTCCGATCACCCTTTTTCTTTCCAGCTCCTGAATTTTCTCCTCGTCGAGTCCCAGGAACCGTTTCAGGACGTATTCGTTGTCGAATCCCACCGGTTTTCCTGCCCACTTGATTCGGCCCGGGGTTTGGGAGAGTTTGGGAACAATGCCCTCCTCGATGATTTCTCCATAGACGGGATCATCCACTCTTTGAGTGAAACACCTCTGGATGAGATGCTCGTCGTGAAAATGATCCTTTCCCGTGGAGACTCTGTGCGCCGCAAAACCATATCGCCCGGCGAGCGTGTCGATTTCATCGAGGGTGTGCTCGAGGGTCCAGTCTTCGATGATGTCGAGCAACAGTTGGGCGTTCTCCTCCACGAGTCGAACGTCGGCATTGCGAAAACGTGCGTCTTCCAGGAGCGATGTTTTTCCCATGGCGTGGCAGAGTCCTGAAAACTGTTCGTCCGTGGCGGCGGCAACAGCCATCCATCCATCCCGGCATCGGCATATGGCGGCGGGACTGATGGCCACATCCCTGTTTCCGTAGCGAGCTCTCGTTTTTCCCGTCAGGTTTTGCCAGATCCAGGTCCAATCCATGGACCTCATGAGATTCTCGCACTGGGAAAACTCGATGTATTGACCTTTCCCCGTCCGGTCGCGATGTGCCAGGGCAGCGAGGACACCCACCGCCCCCATGAGTGCGCCGTAGTGGTCTCCCAGCCAGATTCCGGACTTCAGGGGAGGCCGGCCCGGAAATCCCGTGATCCAGGCCATTCCGCTTTCGGCCTGAGCAATGGCGTCATAGGAAGGCCTTTGCACGAAGGCCCCCCATTGCCCGAAGCCGTTCAGAGCAATGTAAATGAGGCGGTCGTTGAGACCACGTAATTGACGATAACCCAGGCCCCAGCGGTCCATGGTGCCCACACTCAAATTTTCAACCAGCACATCACATCGCCGGGCAAGATCCAGAAAGAGTTCCTTGCCCTCGTTCACCCGAACGTCCACAGCCACATGATACTTGTTGCGGGCCTCTTTCAACCATCCCAGAGCGCAGCCCTTGTAGAATTTGGCAAAGGGCGTCAGGGAACGCATGGTGTCGCCCGTTCCCGGCAGCTCCACTTTGAAGACGGTGGCGCCCAGTTCCGAGAGGTAACTGCCGACGGCGGGGCCCAAAACCAGAGTGGCCAGTTCCAGGACTTTGATGTCGGCCAGCGCCTCGGGTTTCTCAAAGGTTTCGCCTGGATCCAGGATGGACTCGATCCATTGAAAATACTCTTCCTTGGTCATTGTCTCCTGCTCCCTCCTCCGTCATTCTGTCCCCACAGCCCACAGGCCCGCAGTGGGCCCTCGCGCATCCATTTCATTGTGTCACACTACTCTCTGTTGCTGCAATGGATCAAGGGACAATCCTGAGAAGCTCGCTGAATGTGCGAATGCGCGCACCTTGGCGGGCCTGAGAGCCAGTCCGGTTCCGGCCGTCTTCAAACGTCATCGGGCTGCCGACGGTTTTGAGGCCGAGGTGTACCCTCCCCTATGAAAACCAGCCGTTTTCGCGGTTTCGGCAGGCACCACCAACGCATCCAGGTTCGACAACCGAAAGGAAGGTTTTCCCGATGCTCCACACTCCTCCCCCGGTTTGAATCGGAACGAGGAAGGGAGCAGGTGTCATTTGCAGGCAGGATAAAACAGCTGCCGTGCCCGGTATGCCGCAGGAACTCAGACCCTTTTGTGCCCGGCGCTGCAGAGGATCGGGAAAGCCCCGCACCATGAAATGGGCAAAATTTGTTTGACAACACCTAACCCTTCGATTTAAGTGTTTCGTGAGTGAAGCTTTACACAATCCCGCAGCCGTCCGCCAATTTGCCGTTGCCGAGCTGTCGGGGCGCGAATCCGGGGTATCGGCAGGACTGTTCTATACCTTCCCGGTGCGAGGATAAAGACGCCCAGAGGTTGCGGAAACATTTTTTCGGTGCACGACGCCGATCACCGCGGCGCTCGAGTTTTTGAATCGGCCACACCCGGCCAAATCACCATTGACGCATATCGGCAAGCAGAGGGATGTTTCATGAGGCGCCGCGGGGTCTTTTGGGGACTCGGCGCTTATGGCGACACTTCGCCGGCTCGAAAAGGACGACACACGGTTTCCAAATCTCCCGTTCATTCTTCGTCTGCATCATTTCCCGTTCCCTGTCCTCGTGAGGCTGAGATGCCCGCCGGTCCCGTCTCTGCGGAACGTCCCGCGCGCGGGGTGTGTCCGTGGGGCTAGTTTTTACCTGGATGCCGACACACCCTGCATTCGGAGATTCTGAACCGCACAGTTCCAACTTTTCCAACATGGCATGAGAAAACCTGGCAGGAACGTTGAGGAGGATGAAAAGAATGGGAAAGAAAATGCTTTCGGAATCCGCCCTGGAGAGAATGGAGAAGGAATACCAAGACTGGCAGAGCGAATACCGCAAGGCGCTTCAGAAAATGCCCGAGCGCCTTGAAAGGTTTTCAACCGTTTCGGATCTCGAGGTGAAGAGCCTCTACACGCCTCTCGACATCCGGGAGCAGGATTTCTTTGAAGACATCGGATTTCCCGGGCAGTTTCCCTTCACGCGGGGGGTGCAACCCACCATGTACCGGGCGCGGCTCTGGACCATGCGCATGTTTGCGGGGCTGGGCACGGCCGAGGACACCAATGGGCGATTTCACTACCTCATCAATCATGGCGAGACGGGCCTGAGCACGGCTTTCGATTTCCCCACGCTCATGGGGTACGATACCGGCGCTCCTCTGGCCCTGGGGGAATGCGGCAAATGTGGTGTGGCCATCGACACCATCGACGACATGCAAAAGCTCTTTGCCAACATCAACCTGGAAGATGTGACCACCTCCATGACCATCAACCCGCCTGCGTCCATCATCTGGGCCATGTATATCGCCAACGCTGAAAACGAGGGCTTTGACAGGAAAAAATTGGGAGGCACCATTCAGAACGACTGCCTGAAAGAATTCATCGCTCAAAAAACCCTCATGCTTCCCCCCGACCCCAGCCTCCGTCTGGTCACCGACACCGTGGAATTCGGCACCCGGGAGGTCCCGCGCTGGAACACCATCAGCATCAGCGGCTACCACATCCGTGAAGCCGGTTCCACGGCCGTTCAGGAACTGGCCTTCACGGTCTATGACGGCATCACCTACGTGGAAGAATCCATCAAACGGGGGCTCAAGGTGGACGAGTTTGCGGGGCGCCTCTCGTTTTTCTGGAACTCTCACATCGATTTCTTCGAGGAAATCGCCAAGATGCGCGCCGGCCGCCGAATGTGGGCCCGCATCATGCGCGATCGTTTCAAGGCCCAGAACCCTCGTTCCATGATGATGCGGTTCCACACCCAGACCGCGGGCTGCTCACTCACGTCCCAGGAGCCCTACAACAACATCATCCGCACCACGACGGAAGCGCTGGCCGCCATTCTCGGGGGGACACAGTCGCTCCACACCAACTCTCTAGACGAAGTCTACATGATTCCCAGTGAAGAAGCGGTGCTCATCGCGCTGCGCACCCAGCAGATTCTCGGTGAAGAATGCGGCGTGGCCAGTGTCATCGACCCTCTGGCGGGATCCTACTTTGTGGAAGCCCTGACGGACCGCATGGAGGAGGAAGCCAACCAGTACATCCGCAAGCTGGATGAACTCGGCGGCATGGTCTCGGCCATCGAGCGGGACTACCCGCAGATGGAAATCGCCGACGCCGCCTACCATTACCAGCAGCAGGTCGAGCGCGGCGAGAAGGTCATCATCGGCGTCAACAAGTTTCCATCGGACCGCCCTGAGCTGGAGTTTGTTCTCAAGATCGACGACAGCCTCGAGAGGGGACAGCTTGAACGCACGCAGCAATTCAAGGACAAGCGCGACAAGGTGCGGTTGCAGAAGGCCATGGACGAACTGCGACGGCGCTGTGAAGGCCCCCCCTGCTGGGAGAACAATGTCATGCCGGCCCTCATCGATGCGGTTCGAGCCGGCGCCACCGAACAGGAATGTTGCGACCTCTATCGAGAAGTCTTCGGCACCTACACCGACCCCGGTTCTTTTTAACCAGACCACCCCACAGGTGCTGGGAACCCGGCTCGGTCGACCCTGCTCTTTTTTTGTGGACGCTTGACATAAGGAGTTGCATTCATGGCCAAAGAGAGAACCCTGCGCATATTGATCGCCAAACCGGGCCTGGATGGGCATGACCGGGGCGCTCGAGTCATCGCGAGGGCGTTTCGGGACGCAGGTTTTGAAGTGATTTACACGGGATGCCACCAGTCTCCCGAACAAATCGTCAACACGGCCCTTCAGGAAGACGTGGACCTGATTGGGTTGAGCATTCTGTCGGGTGCTCACACCTACTCGTTTCCCCGCATCATGGAACTTCTGCGAGAGCAAAACGCGGAGGACATCTCGGTCATCGGAGGCGGCATCTTCCCCATGGACGACATTCCCAAATTGAAAGCCGTGGGTATTCGAGAAATCTTCGAGCCGGGAGCCAAACTTCAGGACATCATCGGGTGGGTTCGGGAAAATATCAAACCCAGGGAGGCTATGACCGCTTGACCCCCCGACGTGTCTTAAACAGGCGCCCAAAGCGAGCAGCGTGCTTTTCCGCATGGTTCGGGCAGAAATCCAGATTTTCAGAACCGGGGACCACCCCGGATTCTCTGCCCGGACCTGTGGAAACGACGCCATGAAGCTGGGGAAACCGGACTTGCGGGCGGCGGTGCCGGGCAAAATACCTGCCGGTGTTGGTCTGCACGGTGCCGCCCCGCCCTATTCGCTCTTTCGGCAAACTGCATGTTCATTCTTTCTGCCGCGTACCGAATGACTGATCCCTCACTTGCATGAAAATTGGATCCAGGGTGACAACATGGGAATTGTAGATCAAATTGTGGCTGGAGACCTCAGGGCGACCGCACGCCTCCTGCGGGATATCGACGATCAGATGCCGTCCGTGCTGCCGGTTCTCAAGGAACTGTTTCCCCACACGGGGAAGGCCCATGTGGTGGGGTTCACCGGCTCACCGGGCGTGGGAAAAAGCACGCTGGTGGACCAGCTTGCCATGCAGTACCGCAAAAACGGCTTCACAGTGGCCATCCTGGCGGTGGACCCCACCAGCCCCTTTACCGGTGGAGCCATCCTGGGAGACCGCATTCGGATGCAGCGCCATTTTCTCGATCCGGGAGTGTTCATCCGCAGCCTGGCCACTCGGGGGCATTTTGGTGGACTCACTCGATCGACCAACGACATGATCAACGTCATGGACGCCATGGGGAAGGATGTCGTTTTGGTGGAAACGGTGGGCGTGGGTCAGGATGAAGTGGAAATCGCGCACAACGCGCACACGACGGTCCTGGTGACCATACCGGGCATGGGGGATGAGGTCCAGGCCATCAAGGCGGGGATCATGGAAATCGGCGACATTTTCGTCGTCAACAAGGCCGACCGGGAGGGCTCACGCAAGACCATCCGGGAACTGAGAAATCTTGTGGAGCTGGGATTTCGCCGAAGAGACGACACTGCCTGGGAGCCGACCATCTTTGAGACTCAGGCCCAAAAAGGGGTGGGAATCGAGGAACTCTATGCCGGCATTCAAAAGCACCGGGAATATCTCCTCTCCAACGATCATGGGCAGTGGGACGATCTGCTCGAAAAACGTGCCCGGCATCAGCTCCTCGAGGCCATTCGCGACGAGGCGTTCAAATCCGTCATCCGCCGGCTGGAAGCCCAGGGCACTTCCCTGGATGACCTGGTGCGACGCATCAAGAACAAAGAGTCCGACCCCTACTCCCTCGTGCAGGAGGTCGTGGCCCCCAAAATTTCCTAACCACAGCTACACAACATGAGGTGTCCATTTCAATAATCGCCATTCTTGCAGTCTTTTAGCCGGCATCCAGTTCTTTTCTGTAGATTCCGGCCCAAAGATGTCGGAATGAAGATTCAAGTGGTGGAATCTCTGGAATCTCAATGGTGGTGAGTTGTTGTCAGCAATCCGTCACTTCTGGTTCATGAGACATTCATAAGCCTCGGTCAGTCTCACAAACTCCTCGTGATCACCGCCCTTGTCAGGGTGAAGTTCCTGGGCGCACCGCCTGTAGTGCCGGATGAGCTCGTGCCGGCTCATCTCTCTGAATTTGTCCTGGGAAATCCCAAATATTCTGCATGCTTCCTGCGTGGGGAGAGAAGGCTTGCGAGGTGGAGCCACGTAGGCTCGCCTGCTGTTGATGAATTCCCGCACGAAGGCTTCCGGGCCGATCCCGCGAAAAAAATGATCGAAATAGAGGACTGCGTACTTAGTCAGGTACGGATGCAGCGTGCTTTTGTCCCTGGCTTCCAGCCCCCTGAAGAAACTGTCGTCCACATTGAGACGGCACAGCTCCTCAAGAAAATACTGGTCGACCAGTTCGGGATCCAGCGCCGCAGGGTGATTCTTGAGCAATGAATGCGGGAAATGCGCCTGGAGTTCCAGGGATGTGTACAGGTACAACCTCATTTCATGAGGCTTCAAAACGCGTTCCATGCCTTCGATGATGTGTTCGATTTCATCCCGGCTCTTTTCAAGGATCACGTTGAGGAATTTCCAGGGGCGCCCTTCGAGCGCTCCCATATCCATCCGTCCAACCCTCAGGAAGTGCAGACGTCTCTTGTCGAATCGGTGAAGGTGCTTCTGGTGCTTCCACAATTCGTCAGGGGACAAGCCCGTCCATTTTCCGGACACGGTCTCATGGCCCCGGAAATTCTCCACGATTCGGCGAACATGGGGCTCCAGGTAGGGGAGGAATATTTTATCGAGATCATCCTGGGTGTACCTCACCCCCATCGCATCGAGCCGGGCCTCGAGCTCCTCCTTATAGTAGAAGCCGTTTCCTCCCGGATATACGATGCAATCCGCAGGGTCCTCACCGAGTTCATATAAATCTCGATGATTCCAGCATCGGCCGTCCCAACTGCTCTCTCGAAGAATGTAGGTGGTGCGACCGTCGGACTGTGTTCGGCGAATGTACAAAACGTCTTCTCCTCTTGGCAGGTCTCACACTCTCTGAAACGCACTCATCATAACGCTCTCAAGAAACAGCCGGTAATCTGGCCACCCTGCCGCCCTTCGATACCCTTCGCTACCTCAGGACAGGCCTCAGGGCGAACGTAGATTTGGAGAGGTTTTAGCTCCTAAAATCACTAACAAATGACTGTCTCTTGTCGGTCAACTTGCCATGCCAAAGGCAGGGCCTACTTCGCTCAGCACAACAGAGTTTCCACCACTCGAATCGTCATTTCGGCAGTCTTCAAGCCGGAATCCATATTAGAGAGCTGGATGTCGGCTTAAAAAATGCCGGCGTGCCGAGTGTCGAAATGAACAACTTAGTACTGTGGAGCTGTACGAAGGACTTCCTGGTCTAAATTGAGTTGGCCCTCGTTGAAGGGAAAACCAAAAAAAGGTGGCCCAGGCCGGCACGCCGGTCGTCACTCCGGCCGGAATTCAGGGCTCAAAATCTGTTCAAGCGAATAAGGACAGGTCGCGGGAAAAGCATCCTCCTCCAACCCC
>CAZZHS010000037.1:2344-49752 GCA_964654275.1 uncultured Syntrophobacteraceae bacterium | reverse complement strand
CTCGTGTCGATCCAGGCGATTGCGGAGCGAGCCTTCCAGCCTGCCGAACTCTTAGGAAACCTCGGCGGCCCGTGCGTTCTCAGCGGCAAACGTCTCTCTGTCTTTTCCCGCTCGCCGGGGCACGAAGCGCCAGACAGGGCTCATGACCGACGTGTGCACTTCCCGGGCGAAATTGAGCATCCCGATGAACCCTTCGAGGGGTTCCTTGCGCTCGTGATTGTGGTCGCAAAACCCCACGCCCAGTTTGTAGGCGATGGGCCTCTCCTTGACGCCCCCGACGAAGATGTCCACATCTTTTTCCTTGAGGAACGCCGACAGCTCCAGGGGATTGGAATCGTCCACAATGATGGTCCCTTCGTCGGTGATCTCGTGCAGTTCCCGGTAATCCTCTTCCGTACCGGTCTGGGACCCCACGAGCACGACGCTCATGCCGAGCAGCCGGAAGGCTTTCACCAGGGAGAAGGCCTTGAAGGCCCCGCCCACGTAAATGGCGGCCTTTTTTCCCGTGAGCGCCCTGCGATACTCCTGGAGCCTGGGATAAAGGATCGAGAGTTCCTCCCGCACCAGTTCCCGGGTGCGCTCCATGATCTGCGGATCTTCCTTTTCGAAAAATTTGGCCACGGCATAAAGCGATTCAGCCATGTCCTCCACTCCGAAGTAAGAGACGCGCAGGGAAGGGATGCCGAATTTTTCTTCCATCATGCGGGCCAGATCCATGGTGGAGCCGGAGCACTGCACCACGTTGAGGGAAGCGCCGTGAGCCCGGCGCAGGTCGTCCACGCGGCCGTCCCCCGTGATGTTGGCGATGACCCGGATGCCCATGCGCTGAAAGTATTCGCGGATGATCCAGATTTCTCCGGCCAGGTTGAAGTCGCCCAGGATGTTGATGGAGAGCGGGGGGATGCCTCGAATGTCCCCCGTGCCCACCAGTTCGAACATGGCTTTGCAGGCGGCGAGGTAGCCCGCGCGTTTGTTCCCCTTGAACCCTTCCGACTGCACGGGAATGACCGGGATGTTCTTCTCGCGGCCGACTTTTCGGCAGACCGCTTCCAGGTCGTCCCCGATGAGGCCCACGATGCAGGTGGAGTAGACAAAAGCGGCTTTGGGGTCGTGGCGGTCGATGAGTTCCCGCAGGGCCAGGGTGAGTTTCTCCTCGCCGCCGAAGATCACGTCCTTTTCCTGCAGGTCCGTGGAAAAGCTGAGCCGGTGAAGCTCAGGGCCTGAGGAGAGCGCCCCCCGGATGTCCCAGGTGTAGGCCGCGCAACCGATGGGGCCGTGCACCAGGTGAAGGGCGTCGGCGATGGGGTAGAGGACCACGCGGGACCCGCAGAAGACGCAGGCCCGCTGGCTGACGGCCCCCGCAAGGCTCTCCTTGTCGCAGGTCATGCGGTAAGGCTTTTCGCCCTTGCGGAGGATCTGGTCCTTTCGTTCCTCAAAAACGGTGGAAGTGTTGTGGCTCATAGTCGTCTCGTTTCTTGCGCCGGGCCGCAAAAAAATCCTGAAATGCTCTGCGGCCGCAGTCGAAGTCACAGGCGTGATCGCGATCGCACAGCCCGTTGCAATCGTTTTCGTCACGGGTCGCCGTCACCGCCGCAGGCGCAGACCGGACAGGCGAAGCGAATTGGGCGTTTAATTTGCTGCTTTCGTCAGGCCATCAGGTAATCCCCGGCGGGTTCCCCTGACTCCAGGCCGTCCAGGATGGCGTCCAACGCCTCCTCGCTTTCCACCTTTCTGTACCAGTGGCCCGCCGGGTACACGATGAGCACCGGGCCCTCGTCACACAGGTTCAAGCAGCCCGTGGTGGTGACCATGGCGTTGATGCCGCGGTCTTCCAGTTCTTCTTCCAGGTAGGGCACCAGATGCATGGAGTTTTTCTTGACGCATTTCCCTTTGGCCTCCATGCCCCGAAAGCTTGCACAGACAAAGATGTGATGATCCGGCTTCTGCATGGGTTTCAATCCTTTCGAAAAGGAGCGCGCTTTGAAGGTTACCCGCCCCCTGTTGCTCTGTTTCATGGTTCTTTTTGCCGTACCGATTCCGTCGACCCTGATGACAGCCGGCCCGGGAACCTACATGACCAGCTCAAAGGATTCCTCGGGGGAATCGCGGTCCTTGCGGTCCAGCAGGGCATCCAGGATCTTTTCCAGGAGCCTGATACCGCCCCGGTAGCCCACCGTGGGAAAATAGCTGTGGCCCACACGGTCCAGGATGGGGAAGCCGAACCGCACCAGGGGGATGTCTTCGTCCCGGGCGATGTATTTCAGGTAGGTGTTTCCCATGAGAAGGTCCACGGGGTCGTTCTTCACCCACTGGTGGAAAAGGAACATGTCACCGGGGGCGGCAATGTTGACCTCGTGGGGCACCTCGCGGGTGATCTCCCGAATGCGCTTCTCGAAAGCCTTGCCCGGCGTTCCCGTGACGATGTGGATGGGCCACATGTCGATGGAAACCAGAAATTCCGTCAGGGACAGGAGCTGGTCGGGGTCGCCCACCAGCCCCACTTTTTTCCCATAGAAGTACTGGTGCATGTCCGTGATGATATCGAGCATGCGGCCCCGTTCGATGTTGATGGATTCGGGGACGCTCACCCCCGCTGCCTTGCGCAGCGCATCGATGAAGCGGTCCGTGCTGGTGAGCCCGATGGGGAGATCCAGGATTTCGCACGGCACCTTGCACTTGGTGTCGAGAGCCCGGGCGGCGGCGCTGGAGGCCAATTTTCCCAACGCGATGGTGGCCCGGCTGTCCCCCGTCAGTTTGAGCGCTTCCACGGTGACGCCCCCCCGGGGATACATTTCAAACCTTCCCGTCTGGGGCCCGTTCATGACGTTGGAGGTGTCGGGAAACATGATGATCTTCACGCCCATCTCCATCGCCAGCCGCTTGATCTCCTCCATGTCCGACGGTTCCACGTAGCCGGGAATGATGTTGACGGTGTCGGTCCTCTTGCCCGTGGATTCTGCGAAATAGTCCACCATGGCCTTGGTCATGGTGGAAAAACCCGTCACATGCGACCCCACATAGCTGGGAGTGTTGGCATGGATCACGTACTTGCCCCGAGGGATCTTGCCGTCCGCTTCGGCCTTTCGGGCGATCTGGGGGATGTCGTCCCCGATGGTTTCCGAAAGGCAGGTGGTGTGGACCGCGATCACTTCCGGGTTGTAGACGGAAAAGATGTTGTCGATGGCCTGGACGAGGTTCGCCTGGCCGCCGAAAACCGAGGCCCCTTCGGTGAAAGAACTGGTCCCCGCGAGGACGGGTTCCTTGTAGTGCCGCGTGAGGGTGCTGCGGTGGTACGCGCAGCAGCCCTGCGAGCCGTGGCTGTGGGGCAGGCACCCGTGAATGCCCAGGGCCGCGTACATGGCCCCGATGGGCTGGCACGTCTTGGCCGGGTTCACATTCAGGGCCTTCCGTTCCTTGATTTCCGATGGTGTGTGTCTCAGCAACATGGTCCTGTTCCTTTTCTCAGCAATGAGTCACGAGACTTCCGTGAAAAGCCCCGCGGGTTTGAAGCGGCCGCAGTCCCCCGAAACGTCAGGGCTTCAGGCTTTCCGTGAATTTCAGGGTCGACGGAAGGTCAATCGCAGGCATACTTGGCCGAAAGTTCCGGGCATTTCTGCCAGGGGGCTTTGATGTAGCTCCAGACCTTGCTGTTCACCATGCGGTCGATTTCCCGGTAAAAATTGACGGCCCCCTTGAAACCCGCGTAAGGTCCACCGTAGTCGTAGCTGTGAAGCTGCTTCATGGGGACTCCCTGCTTCTGCACCACATATTTCTCCTTGATGCCCGCGCAGAAGATGTCCGGCTTGTAGATTTCGATGAGCTTTTCCGTTTCGTACTGGCTGATGTCGTCGACGATGAGGGTCTTCTCCGCCATTTCCGCCATCATGCCTTCGTAGTCCTTGAATTCGAATCCCTTCTCGCGGAGCCTTTCCATGGCTTCATCCGGTTTCCTGGGTTTGTAGCGTTTGGGATCGGGATGAACCTCCAGGTCTTCGATGTTCCGGCTGTCGGCATCCACCTTGATGTGGGGCAGGACTTTGCGCCCCTCGTAATCGTCCCGGTGGGCGAATTCGTAGCCGGCCGCGATGGTCTTCATACCGATTTCCCTGAAGAGCTCCTGGTAGTGGTGGGCCCGGGACCCGCCCACGAAGAGCATGGCCACCTTGCCCTCGCAACGGGATTTGACTTCCCGGCGGACTTCCTCCACTTCGGGCATCTCTTTTGCGATGACCTCTTCGACACGGGCCGTGAGCTCTTCGTCCTCGAAGTAGGCGGCGATCTTCCGCAGGGACTTGGCCGTGGCTTCAGCGCCGATGAAATTCACCTTGATCCAGGGGATGCCGAATTTGGTCTCCATCATGTCGGCCACGTAGTTGATGGACCGGTGGCACATGACGGTGTTGAGGTCCGCCGTGTGGGCGCTCGCGAACTGGTCGTAGGTGGAGTTGCCGCTGAAGGTGGAGACCAGGGTGATGCCGCACGCTTCCAGGATGCGGTCGATTTCGAAGGCATCGCCCCCGATGTTGTATTCCCCCAGCAGGTTGATTTTGAATTTGCCTTCTTTTGCCTCGTCGATCTGCCCGACCACGTGGGTGAAGATGCCGTTGTTGGCGATGTGGTGCCCCGCGGACTGGCTCACGCCCCGGTAGCCTTCGCAGCTGAAGCCGAAGATGTTGATGCCGAGTTTTTCTTTCATTTCCCGCGCCACGGCATGGATGTCGTCGCCGATGAGCCCCACGGGGCAGGTGGCGAAGATGCTGATGGCCTTGGGCCTGAAGATGTCGTAGGCCTCCTGGATGGCGGCCCGGAGCTTCTTTTCCCCACCGAAGACGATGTCTTCATCCTGCATGTCCGTTGAGAAACAGTAGGTCATGAAGTTTTCGTCGCCGGCGGTTTCCGGTTTGGTCTGGTTCCTTCGTGTGAGCCAGCTGTAGAAGCCGCACCCGATGGGTCCATGGGTGATGTTGACGATGTCCCGGGTGGGACCCAGGATCACGCCCTTACAGCCTGCGTAGGTGCAGCCCCTCTGGGTGATGATGCCGGGCACCGTTCGCGTGTTGGCTCCGACTTCGGGAACTTCGCTGCACTCTCCGATCTCGTTGATCACGATCTGTTTGGCCCGCTTGCGCGCCACCTTGGTGGGGTACTTGCTCAAGAGCTCCTGCTTGACCTCACCCGGGTCCACACATTCACATTCCAGTTCCAAGCATTCTTCACATGTCAGGGACATGGACATTCCTCCCTTGAAAAACCCGTGTTTCTCTTGAATCAGACATTTTCCAATGTTAACGCAGACGCAGGGCGGATGAGGCGGAGCCGCACCCGGCAGATGACTCCTTCGCGGCGTTGCCGTTTTTCCGATCCACCGCAGGACCTAGCCCGGTTCATCCAGGACCAGGTCGCCCCCTTCTGCCGTGCGGATGCTCACGGCGTCGAAGGCGGGCATGACGAAGATTTTGCCGTCACCCGACTTGCCCGTTTTGTTCACCTTCATGATGGTCTTGATGGTTTTGGGCACCAGTTTTTCGGGCACCACGACCATGAGCAGGCGCTTGGGGATGAGCCGCTGGCTCTGCCCCAGCTGAGCGATGGCTTCCTCGTAGCCCTTTTCGGCCCCTTCC
Source organism: uncultured Syntrophobacteraceae bacterium (assembly GCA_964654275.1). Taxonomy (GTDB): domain Bacteria; phylum Desulfobacterota; class Syntrophobacteria; order Syntrophobacterales; family Syntrophobacteraceae; genus SLCH01. The sequence continues at coordinate 44,131 of CAZZHS010000037.1, read as the reverse complement.
AGGAGCTTGGTGTCCACCAGCCCCTTGCCTCGGCCCAGGACATCCTTGGCGGTCATGGAAGAAATCCCGGCCTCGGAGAGGGCCCGTTTGGTCTGATTCATCATGTTCATGCGAACGATGGCCATGACTTCTTTCATATCTTCACCTCCACCGTTTCGCCGGCTGAGGTCTCCTTGATGCCCGAGCTGATCGTGTAAACCTCATCCACCGGGGTCACGAAGATCTTGCCGTCGCCGAAGGCACCCTTGTCACCGGTCCGAGCCGCTTTCATGACCGTTTTGATCACGAAATCCCGGTCCTGGTCCTTGACCACCGTGATGAGGAGCTCCTTGGGGATTTCGTCGTAGGTGATCTCGCCGATTTTGATGCCGCGCTGCTTGCCGCGCCCCACCACTGAAATCTTGGTGACCGCGGGGAAACCCGCCTCCATGAGAGCGGCCAGGACGTTGTCCACTTTTTCGGGTCGAACGATGGAACGGATCATCAACATGAGAGTCTCCTCCCTTTCTCGATCGTTTTCAGTTGAGGGCTAACCTGCCAGGCCATGGGCGATGAGCAGCTTTTCCAGGTCGTCGGTGTGCATGGGTTTGGGGATGACGTGCATCGAGTTCTCTTCGATCTTCCTGGCCAGGGTGCGGTATTCGTCGGCCTGGGGGTGGGACGGATCGTACTCGATGACCGTCTTGCGGTTGATTTCCGCACGCTGAACCATGTTGTCCCGGGGGACGAAGTGGATCATCTGCGTTCCCAGTTTGGCGGCGAAGGCTTCGATCATCTCCCGTTCGTTGTCGACCTTGCGGCTGTTGCAGATGAGTCCGCCCAGGCGGACACCGCCCGCTTCGGCGAATTTCACAATGCCTTTGCAGATGTTGTTGGCGGCGTACATGGCCATCATCTCCCCGGAAACGACGATGTAGATTTCCTGGGCCTTGCCCTCGCGGATGGGCATGGCGAAGCCGCCGCAGACCACGTCGCCGAGGACGTCATAGAAGACATAGTCCAGGGCTTCGCTGTCCGAATAAGCACCCAGCTGTTCCAGCAGGTTGATGGAAGTGATGATGCCGCGCCCGGCGCAGCCCACTCCCGGCTCGGGCCCGCCCGACTCCACGCAGATGGCCCTGCTGAACCCGGTCATTCGGATGTCTTCCAGTTCCACGTCCTCGCCCTCGTTTCTCAGGGTGTCCAGAACGGTGCTCTGGGAAAGTCCCCCCAGGAGCAGCCGGGTGGAATCCGCCTTGGGGTCGCAGCCCACGACCATCACTTTTCTGCCCATCTCCGCCAGACCCGCCACGGTGTTCTGCGTGGTGGTGGACTTCCCGATCCCGCCTTTTCCGTAAATAGCGATTTTCCTCATCTTGGAACCTCCTGTGTTCAGATTTGATTCGGTTGCCGTGAATAAAAGGCAGGGAGTGTGCCAAGAGAAAGAATGGATCGAAAAATCTGTTCAAACTATTGAACGTAAACATAAATTTAATTTGAATTGTGAGCGGCACAGGAGGGGAGGAAGGGGACAAACTCATTCAAAAATGTAGTGAAAATATGACATTTTTGTACAAACCAGACCAATGTGGCACCCTCTGCCGGGGTGGTTTCCACGGAAGGCGGGGCAAGCTCTCACACAAACAAGCACGTGACAAACCCACGGGCTCTCAGTGCAGCGCCGCCCTATCCAGTGCCCATGACCTGGGGCGCCAGTCATGCAGGGTCCAAGACCACAGGGGGAGACATCCCTCTGCGCTGAGACAGCCCTCGAAACACAGTTCCACCATGTCAGGTGCCCATTTCGACACGCATCATCCTTACATTTCGGCACGCGTTATGCCGGCAGTTTCCAGGCCGGCAGTTTCCAGGCCGGCATCCAGTTCTTTTTCTTTTCTGTGGTTTCCGGCTGAAAGACTGCCGGAATGACGACTCGAGTGGTGTGGAGGAGATTTGTCGCAGGGCGCATGATTTTTATGCAACCCCTTCAGGGTAAAAAACCTGTGGATGGGGAACGCGGATCCAGGGTGTCGCTCCGCTCGACCCCGGGCTGAGTTAGGGAACCCCTTCGGGGTAAGGGGCAAGCCTTTGAAACGCGCGGAGGGTACTCTCCGGGCGGGTGATGCGTCAACCTCTCCTGGCTTCTCCCGCGGAGCGGCCGCGGCGTTCGTCGATGAGGGACTCCAGCCCGAACTTTTTGATGCGGTAGCCGATCTGTCTCAAGGTGAGCCCCAAATCCCTGGCGGCATGGGACTGGATCCAGCGGTTTCGTTCGAGAGCCGCCAGGACTTCCTTCTTTTCCATCTCTTCCAGGCGCGAGAGAGACGCATCTTCCTCGAGGCCATGGATTCGATCTTCCCCCTGAAGGGAAGACGGCAGGTCACTGAGGTCGATCTCGTTGCCCTCGGCCACGATGGCGAGGCGTTCCACCAGGTTTTCCATTTCCCTGACATTCCCGGGCCAGTCGTACGCCTGGAGGAGCTCGACGGCTCGGGCGGTGAAGTGAAACCTCCGCCCGTACTCCTTGGACGATCGATCCAGGAAATGTTCGAGCAGAAGCGGGATGTCCTCTTTCCTCTCTCGGAGGCTGGGGACGCGAATGGGAAAGACGTTGAGCCGGTAGTAGAGGTCTTCCCGGAAGGAGCCGTCCTTCACCGCCTCCTCCAGGACCCGGTTGGTCGCGGCGATGACCCGCACATCCACCTTGCGCGTCTTGGTGCTGCCGAGCCGTTCGAATTCCCGCTCCTGCAGAAACCGCAGGATCTTCACCTGGAGCGCGAGTGAAAGCTCCCCGACCTCATCCAGGAAGATGGTGCCCCCTTCCGCCTCTTCGAATCGCCCGGCCTTGGCCTTCGCCGCCCCCGTGAAGGCCCCTTTTTCATGACCGAAGAGTTCCGATTCGAGCAGGTTTTCGGGAAGGGAAGCGCAGTTGATCTTGACAAAGGGGAATTTCGCCCGGTTGCTCAGTTCATGAATGAGCCGGGCGATGAGGGTCTTTCCCGTTCCCGATTCCCCGAGAAGCAGCACGGAGGCTTTGCTCGGCGCCACCTTTTTGATGAGCTGCTGGACCTCCTCCATGGACTGGCTGCGGCCCACCATGAAAAAGTGACGGAATCTTTCAGAGAGCTTGGCTTTGAGGCTGACATTTTCCTGCCTCAAAGTCTTTTCGCGCTCGCGCACCTGCCGGTTGAGGCTCACAAACTGGGCGATAAGTGTGCTCACGATGGAGAGAAAGCGGATGTCCTCCTCGAAGGAGACTTCGTCGCCGAAGAGCCGGTCCACGCTCAGCACGCCGATGGGCTGGCCGTGCAGCAGGATGGGCACCCCCAAAAAGGAGATGCGCCCCTTTTCGATGGCGCGCGCACCGGTCTTGTTGAGGAAGAGCGGCTCGCGGCTGATGTCGGGAACCACGAAGGGTTCGGCGGTTCGGAAAATCAACCCCGTGACCCCTTCGTTCTGCCGGTAAACCCCCCGTTTCTTCTCTTCTGGGCTCAGACCGTGGGAGGCCTGGATGATGAGGTGGTCCGATTCTTCGTCCCTGATGGTGACCGTGGCCCGCTTCATGGCGAGGGATTCGGAAAGGACTCGCAGGACGGCCTCCAGCGCATAGTTCAGGTTGAGCGCCTGTCCAATGATGCGACTGATGTCGTAGAGCACCTTGAGTTCGAGTTCGTTGATTCGTGCTTTCATTCCTCCAGGATCAGGCAATTTCGATGCCTGCTCGAAGGGCCGGGCCAAATTTTACTAACCTATTGTTTTTACGTGCTATATCAATTCTGAAGCTCTGCCCGCATGATACATTATTGTACAAACTGAGGTTTGGATCCTCATTTTTGTAGCGGTTTCCTCTCGCGCTCCTTTCTCCTCATCCACCGTCCGGGAGAGGCGCAGGGGGAATTCGGCGGCAGACTCACGACCGGCGAGGTGCCAACGGGCTTGCAGACTTCAATTGGGCGGAATCCCGATTGACAGGCATTCCTTTTTGTGGTGTAAGAATTTGATTTCATCTTTCAATTGGGAAAAGGTGGGAGCCGTACAGGCACACGGTGCATCTCAACATTTGAAAAGGAGGATCACCCATGGGAAGAAAGCTGTTGGTCATTGCGTTGGTGTCCCTGTTTTCACTGGGCATGGCAGACTCCGGGTGGGGGCAGGAGTCCCTGAAAGTGGGCTTCAACATTCCCCTCACGGGGGACATTCCCAAGGTGGGTGAAAGCTCCAAGTTCGCCGCGGAAATGATGAAAGAACAGATCAACGGCGCGGGGGGCGTGAAGATCGGCGACAAAACCTACAAACTGGATTTCATTTACGAAGACAACGAATCCAAGGCCGAATCGGCCACCGCGGTCGCTCTCAAACTCATCACCCAAAACGGCGTCCTCGCCCTCATCGGGCCTCAATCGAGCAAACAGGCCATTCCCGCCGGGGAAGTGGCCAATGCCAACGAAACGCCCATGATTTCCCCCTGGTCCACCAACCCGCAGACGACCCTCGACCGTCCCTACGTCTTCAGGGCCTGCTTCCTCGATCCTTTCCAGGGTCCCGTGGCCGCCAACTTTGTCACGGAAGAATTCGGCGCCAAGAAAGCCGCCGTGCTTTACGACATCGCCAGCGACTACCCCAAGGGACTGGCCGAATACTTCAAGCAGTCCTTTGAAAAGCTCCACGGGCCCGGCTCTGTGGTGGCTTTCGAAACCTTCACCACCAAGGACAAGGACTTCAGCGCTCAACTCACCAAGATTGTGAAGTCCGGTGCCGATGTCCTCTTCACCCCCCAGTACTATGATGAAGTCCCCCTCATCGTGAAGCAGGCCCGGGAGCTCGGGTGGAACAAGCCCATCATGGGCAGTGACAGCTGGGGTTCGGCGGAGCTCATGACTCTTTGCGGGGAAGCCTGCCACGGGTATTACTTCACCACCCATTACGCAGCCGCCGGAGCCGTGGGGGCCACCAAGGAATTCATCGACGCCTACAACGCCAAGTATGGCTACGTTCCCGACGATGTGGCCGCACTCACCTGGGATGCGATCGGCCTTCTCGTCATGGCCATGCAGAACACCGGCGGCCTGACGGGCAAACTGGACAAGGACCGTGAAGCCATCAAGGATCAGCTGGCACAGATCAAGGACTTTGAAGGCATCACGGGCAAGATGACCTTCAACGAAAGCGGAGACCCCACCAAGTGCGCGGTGGTCGTGAAGATCAGCGACACGGGGGAGTTTGAATTCTTCAAGTCTGTCTGTCCCTGATTCAGCCAATCGAACAGAGGAGCCACCTCTGCTCGGAAACGTCATTCCTGCAGGGCGGGACTCCGGGAGATCTTCTCAAGCCCTGGATTCCCGCCCGTGAACGCAGTGCCGGCTCAGGGAGGGAGGAAGTCGCCAGGTCCCTCGGCCCCTTCCTGCGCCGGCAGGAATCCAGCCGCGGAGCACAGGATTGGGATGACCGCGAAATTTGCCCCGCAATGACGGGGTTCACACAGCGCCATCCTCTCCGGGACGGGACCGAGGGAATGCCAATTCCGGGATTTCTGAACACTCTTCAGCGGTTCGAAGGCCCCAATCCGGAGAATTCCGGTTTCCTTCTCGGGGCCTGATCAGGGAGCGAGCCTCCATTGGATCTTCAAACTTTTTTTCAGCATTTTCTCAACGCCATGCAGTGGGGCAGTTTCTACGCCCTCATCGCACTGGGGTACACCCTGGTTTACGGGGTGCTCCTCCTGATCAACTTCGCCCATGGCGACATCTTCATGGTCGGCGCCTACATCGGGCTTTTCGTGGCCACTTTTCTCCTCGGAGAATACGCCTTCGGCCTCCCCTTCGGTCTGCCCCCGACGACGATCTTTGTGCTCACCGTCGTCATCACCATGATCCTCACTTCGGCCGTGGGGGTCACCCTGGAGCGGGTGGCCTACCGCCCGTTGCGCCGAAAGGGCGTCTCCCGCCTCTACGTGGTCATCACGGCGCTCATGTGCGGCCTCATTCTGGAACACGGAAACCTGGCGCTCCTGGGAGCCAGCCGCCGCAGCTTTCCCCAGTTGATCGAAACCACCGTGTACACCGTCGGCGAGGTGTCGTTCACCAACATACGGATCCTGGTGATCATCGCAACCTTCGCCGTGTTCGCCCTGCTTCAGACCATCGTGAAAAGAACCAAGCTGGGAATGGCCATGCGGGCCATTTCCTACGATCGCATGGCGGTGCCGCTCATGGGCATCCCCATCGACACGGTCATCGTCTTCACTTTCATCCTCGGTTCCTCCATGGCCGCCCTGGCCGGTGTCCTGTTCGCCACGGCCTACCCGGTGCTCGAACCCTACATGGGAGCGCTCGTGGGTTGGAAGGCCTTCATCGCGGCGGTGCTCGGCGGCATCGGCGACATTCGAGGGGCCATCGTGGGGGGCTTTCTCCTGGGATTCGTGGAGATTTTTGTGGCCGCCTACCTGCCGTCGACCCTGCGGGACCTCATTGCCTTCAGCATTCTCCTGGTTTTCTTGAGTCTCAGGCCGACCGGCATTTTCGGGGTGGCGCGAGCCACAAAGATTTGAGGATTTGGACGACGCCATGCGCAAATACAATGCACTTTTCTTGTATGCCCTGCTCTCCCTCCTGATCCTCGGGTCCGCTCAGACCGACACGATCAACGCCTACGCCCAGATCGTGATCATGTTCATCGGCATCAACATCATCCTTTCGAGTTCCCTCAACCTCATCAACGGCTACATGGGGGAATTCTCCGTGGGCCATGCGGGGTTCATGGCCGTGGGGGCCTACGTGACGTCGGTCCTCAACGTCATGCTCTTCACCAGGAGCCAGGTGTTCGGCCCTGCTTTCCTGGAACCTTCCACCGCCGTCTTTCTCTTCCCCGTCACCCTCCTTCTGGGCGGCATCGGAGCCGCGCTGGTGGGCCTCCTGGTGGCCATCCCGTCATTCAGGACGCGGGGCGATTATCTGGCCATCATCACCCTGGCGGTGAACTACATCGTCAAGAGCTCCATTGAAAACATGCAAGTGATCGGCGGTGCCCGCGGGTTCATGGGCATGGGCAACGTGGTCCGGGCCATGAGGGATGTGGCCGATGTGCCGTGGATGCTGTTCTGGGTCCTCGTCAGTGTGGGCGTGTGCGTTTACGTCATCCACAGGTTTGTGAACTCCACCTACGGCAAGGGCGTCATCGCGGTGCGCGACGACGAGATCGCCGCCGAAATCATGAGCGTGGACACGCAGCGCATGAAGCTCATCGCGTTCATGCTCTCTTCGGGCCTGGCCGGCATCGCGGGAGGCCTCTTCGCCCATGTGCTCGGCTACATCAACCCGGGCACCTTCACCATCATGAAGTCCACGGAAGTGCTGGTCATGGTCTACCTGGGCGGCATGGGGTCCCTGAGCGGGTCCGTCATGAGTGCCGTGATCCTCACGATCGTCATGGAACTCTTTCGGCCTCTGCAGGTCTTGAAGTGGGTGGTGGTGCCCCTGCTGCTCATTCTGCTCATGATGTTCCGGCCGGAGGGGATCATGGGCAACCGCGAGCTCACCCAGGTTTTCCCGCGCCTGCGCCGATGGTTTTCATCTCAGGAGAGGCAACCCTAGATGGCTCTGCTCGAAATCAGGAACCTGACGCTCTACTTCGGCGGGCTGCGCGCCGTCTACAATTTCGATCTGAACCTCGAAGGCGGAGAACTGCTGGGGCTCATCGGCCCCAACGGGGCGGGCAAGACCACCGTCTTCAATCTCGTTTCAGGGTTCTACAAGCCCACCGAAGGGAGCATCCGCTTTCACGGTCAAAGCATCGCCGGGCTGCGGCCTCACCAGGTGACGGCCCTGGGGCTGGCTAGGACCTTCCAGAATATCCGCCTCTGGAACACCCTGACCGTTTTCGAGAACCTTTGCATCTCCCAGCACTACCAGCTGGGCTACGGGCTGATTCACTCCATCCTGCGGACGCGGCGCTACCGGGAAAGCGAGCAGCGGGTGCGCACCACCGCCGCGCAGGTGCTTGAGAAACTGGGGCTCAGCCATTACGCTCAGGAATTACCCAAAAATCTCCCGTACGGGCTTCAGAGGCGCGTGGAAATCGGGAGGGCCCTGTGCATCCGCCCCAGGGTGCTGCTCCTGGACGAACCGGCGGCGGGGATGAATCCCGGGGAAATCGACGACCTCATCGAACTCATCCGCTGGATCCGCAAGGAGTTTCAACTGACCATCTGGCTCATCGAACATCACATGAAAGTGGTCATGAACGTCTGTGAGCGCATCAAGGTGCTCGATTTCGGAGAGACCATCTGCGACGGGACTCCCGAGGAAGTGAAACTGGACCCACGCGTCATTCACGCCTACCTGGGCGATGAAGAGAACCATCATGGCACTCCAAGTTGAAGATCTGCACGTGCGGTACGGCAACATCGAGGCGCTCCACGGCCTTTCCTTCGAGGTGAAGGAAGGGGAGATGGTTGCGCTCCTCGGCGCGAACGGGGCCGGCAAATCCACGACGCTCATGAGCATCATGCGGCTGCCGCCTCCCGAGGGGCCTGTGGTGACCGGGGGCACGATTCGCTACAAGGGCGACGACCTTCTCAAGGTTCCCACTCACACCATTGTCGCCAGGTACGGCATCGGGCTCGTCCCCGAGGGACGCCACATTTTCGGCAACCTCACGGTCCAGGAGAACCTGAAGCTCGCCACCTATGCCCGCAGGGACGCACACCAGATCGAACGGGACTATGAGCGGGTTTTTTCGCTCTTTCCCCGGCTGGCGGACCGCAGGAACCAGCGGGGGGACACGCTGAGCGGCGGGGAGCAGCAGATGTTGGCCATGGGACGGGCTTTCATGAGCGGCGTTCAGTTCATTCTGCTGGACGAGCCCTCCATGGGCCTGGCACCGCTGCTCATGCAGGAGCTCTTCCGGGTGCTCCGGAGCCTCAACGAAGCCGGCGTCACCATCCTCGTGGTGGAACAGAATGCTCACATTGCGCTCAAATATGCGCACCGGGCCTACGTGCTGGAAGCGGGCGAAATTGTCCTGCAGGGCACGGCTGAAGAGCTCGCGCGCGATTCTCAAATCCAGAAAGCCTATCTCGGGTGAATGACAACGAATTTTAAAGAGGACCAGGGGAGTTTTGGAGCCGACATGAAAGTGCTCATATGTGACGGGATGCATGAAAGCGGCGTGTCCCTTCTGAAGGCCGCGGAAGGCCTTGAGGTGGACACTCCCGATCAGATCAGCCAGGAAGAGGTCCTGGAGAAGATCGACCAATACGATGCCATGGTGGTGCGAAGCCGCACGCAGGTCACGAAAGAACTTCTCAACCGGGGCACGCGTCTGAAAGTGGTAGGCCGTGCGGGAACGGGCGTGGACAACATCGATGTGGCCGAGGCCAGTCACCGGGGCATCCTGGTCATGAACACGCCGGGAGCCAACGCCACCGCAGCGGCTGAGCACACCCTGGCCATGATGCTGGCCCTGGCCCGGCACCTTCCCCAGGCGACCCAATCGCTCAAAGAGGGCCTGTGGGAAAAGAAGAAATTCATGGGCACGGAATTGCATCGGCAGACCCTCGGCATCATCGGCCTGGGACGCATCGGCTCCATCGTGGCCGACCGGGCCCTGTGCATGAAGATGGACGTTCTGGGCTACGATCCCCACATCCTGCCTGAAGCGGCGGCGATCATGGGAGTGGAGCTCGTGTCCCTCGATGAGCTCCTTGCACGGTCCGATTTCATCACGCTGCACACGCCGTCCACCAGCGAAACCCGGCGCATCATCAACCGGGATACCCTTCAAAAGGCCAAGAGAGGCGTGAGAATCATCAACTGCGCCCGCGGGGATCTCATTGACGAGGCGGCTCTCTACGATTATCTCATGAGCGGTCACGTGGCCGGTGCGGGGCTGGATGTCTTCGCCGTGGAGCCACCCGTGGGCAACCCCCTCCTCCGGCTTCCCAACGTGATCGGCTCCCCCCACCTGGGTGCGTCGAGCTACCAGGCTCAGGCCAATGTCGCCCGGGCCATCGCTTCCCAGATCATCGACTATCTGCTCTACGGGATCATTCGAAACGCGATCAATTTTCCCTCCATCCGTCCCAAGGACTACGAGCGGATCCGCCCCTACCTCATTCTTGCGGAAAAACTGGGCAGCCTTCAGGGGCAGGTGCTCTCCCCGCTGCAGCGCCTGGAAATCGAATACAGCGGTCCCGAGCTCCAGGAAGTCCCTCTGGAGCCCCTGACGCAGACGGTCATCAAAGGCTTGCTGGACCCCATCATGGCCGAAAAGGTCAACCTGGTGAACGCTCACCTGCTCCTCAAGGACCGCCAGATCGAGCTGGTTGCCGCCACCACCTCCGAATCGCGGGGGTACACGGGCAAGATCACGGTGCGGGGCAAAGGCCCCCAAGGCCGGTTTGCCGCCGCCGGCACCGTCCTGCCGGGCGAGGAAATCCGGCTGGTGAGTCTCAACACCTATCGCCTGGAGGCAGAACTCGAAGGGATCAACCTGCTCATTCAAAACCTTGACAAACCGGGCACCATTGGTTTCATTGGAACCACCCTGGGGCAGTTTCAGGTGAACATCGCCAACATGCACCTGAGCCGCACACCGGAGAAGGACAAGGCCATCGCGATCATCCGGCTCGACGAGGAAGCCCCTGGGGAAGCCCTGGAAGCCCTGCGCAAGCACCCGAACATTCTCTGGGTGCAGCAGGTGAGACTCTGACACACGGCCATCGCTTGGAGAGGTGCTGCAAGACCATGGAACTGGCGGAACCCGTCACGGTTGTGAGGTATTACACCCAGAAGATTCATGCGGAACCCGAGGAAGTTTTTCCCCTGCTCTGCCCGGTGCGGGAGGCCGAATGGGTACCCGGCTGGGATCCTCTCGTCGTCTTCACCCACAGTGGAGTCATGGAACCGGACTGCATCTTCCTGACGGGTGAAGGCGAACCCGAATCGTATTGGATTGCCACCAGGCACGACCGTCGCAAGCTGGAGATCGAACTCATCAAAGTGACGCCGGGAATGACCGTCGGCAAGATCAACATCGCCCTGAAGGGCAATGCGGATCAGGGCACGGACCTGGAGGTGACCTACCGCTACACGGCCTTGAGCGAAGCCGGGCAGGACTTTGTGGACGGCTACACCCAGGATTATTTTATTCAGTTCATGAAGCAGTGGGAGAAGGCCCTCAACGATTACATTCGGGCTCGCAGAGAAGAGGGGAAGTGAGGCGGCAGGTGTGCTCTCCTCCCTGGAAACGTGGAATGGGCCCGGTTTCGGAAACTGAGCCGGCCGATGGGCTGCGCGACTTTTGATGCCCGGGAAAAAGTTCGGCCCCGTTCAGCAGGAGGGGGAAAACTGAACGGGGCCTGGAGGGGTTAGGAGAAGGCGACTTATCGTCAACCTCGATAATACATTAACCTCTGCATGGGGGGAATTCAAGCCCCAGCCCCATCATTTGATTCTTCTTGTCAAGTTGCACCTAGCTATTTGAAATGATTAGTTCTTTAGTTCATAGATCCATCCAAACGGATCATCTTTGATGCCGTACTGGATTGCCACGATTTCATCGTAGAGTTTTTGAGACCACTCGCCCACTTCACCGTTGTGGACTTTGTGATTTTGGTCCTTGTACGAGATGGCTCCCACCGGTGAGATGACCGCGGCGGTTCCCGTTCCGAAAATCTCCTTCATGTCTCCCGACTCTATGGCATCGACCACTTCGTCAATGGTGACGGGACGCTCCACCACGGGAATTCCCCAGTGGCGGGCCAGCTGGATGACCGAGTCTCTCGTGATGCCCGGGAGGATCGATCCCGTGAGAGGTGGCGTCACGAGTTCATCCTTGATGCGGAAGAAGATGTTCATGGTGCCGACCTCTTCCACGTACTTCAGTTCCACGGCATCGAGCCAGAGCACCTGGGTGAAGCCCTTCTTCTTGGCCAGTTCCGCAGCGAGGAGGCTGGCCGCGTAGTTGGCCATGGTCTTGGCTTCCCCGAGACCGCCCCGCGCCGCCCGCACATACTGGTCGGAAACGTAGATGGTCACCGGATTGAACCCTTCGGCATAGTAGGCGGCCACCGGGCCTGTGATGATGAAATAGAGGTACTGGTGCGCCGGTCGAACCCCCAGGTGAGGTTCATTGGCGATCAGGGTAGGACGGATGTAGAGGGACGCCCCCATTGCATGGGGAACCCAATCGCGGTCGATCTTCAGAAGGGCTTCGACGATCTCGAACTGGAACTCCACATCGATGGAGGGCATGCACAGACGGGCGGCCGAATTGTTGAAGCGTTCCCAGTTTTTGCGGGGCCGAAAGAGGCGCACCTTTCCCTCCCGGGTGCGGTAGGCCTTGAGACCTTCGAAGATTCCCTGGCCGTAATGCAGGACCATGGCGGCGGGATCCATGATGAGTTGCTGATGAGGCACCACCCTTGGCTCCACCCAGCCGCGCCCTTCGAAGTAATCCATCATGAACATGTGGTCGCTGAACGTCTTCCCGAAAACAAGCTTGGTTTCGTCTGCCGGTTTGGGACGCCGTTTGGCGGGATCCACCGGCTCTATCCTGATCTTCATAAACCTCCTCCCTCATGGTTCCGTGCTGATCTCGAACGCGCATCGATTCCGAAGCCCGCGGTAATACTCAACACAATCAAATGTCTGCCGCTCGCGTCCTCATTCCTGCAGTGTCACGATGTCTATGCAGGGGTTCTCCGTATTGCGATACAGTGTCTGCCGCTCGACTCGTCATTCCGGCGGTCTTTCAGCCGGAATCCACAGAAAAGAACTGGATGCCGGCTTGAAAACCGCCGGCATGACGTGTGACGAAATGGATTCCTTGGTCGTTTGCATCTGTACTCGGGACTCACCTGCGAATAACCTGGAGCTGGAGCAACTGAATTGCTCGTCTTCCATGTGACATTCGCTACACGGAGCGCTTCAGGTTATTTGACTGTGATTCTTAGCGGCCAAAGCGGGGGAGCGCAGTGCCGCGCTCCCCCCATGGGTCACTGCAGGGTGAAATGCGGCAGTCTCATGAACCGGCTGATTTCCTTGCTGAAGTGCTGAACCAGAACGCGATTGCCCGCATCCGCGTACACCTCCACCTCTTTGTCTTTCCCCTGGGAATCATCCAGCTTTTTGTCCACGGCGCCCTTTTCCACAAAGTACTTGAGCGCATTGGTGAAAATGATCTTGGACACGGCCTCGGGTCGCTCGATGAGCTGGAGTTTGAGCCCCTTGTGTCCCAGGCTGAGCACCTTCTTGAGAAAATCCTTTTCGTTGTACGGGGCCTTCTGAAGATACTTGAGGGCCCTCAGGACCAGCCAGTAGCCTTCCAGGTAATTCCGGATGAGGCCGTGGAAGAAATGCGCGGCGCGCAGCCCCCGGGAAGTGAGCTGGTAGGGTTCGTCGTTTCCTCCCACGCGGGTGACCCATCCCAGGGTCTCGAAGTGCTGCAGGACCCCGTCGATGAGCTTTTCAGTGGAGATTTCATTGTCGTAGACAAACTCGTATTTGAAGAAGTTCGTCATGAAATCCACATCCGCGGTGACCTGTGCCATGCTGAACCGGAAGGTCTCCTGAGCCAGGATGGAGGTGGAGACGAAGGTGGCCGGAAGGAGGAAGTGAATGATGTTGTTCTTGTAGTACTCCAGCATGAGGCGCTTGCTGTCGTCCATGGTGAAAACTTCTTCTTCCAGGTCGTCGTCATCGTCCTTGAGCTTGCCGATGAGCTTGCCTTTTTCCAGGTCGAGGAGGGTCTCTTCCATGCATTTGTCGTAGTTGCGCAACGTGTTGGAAAAGCGAACCCGTTTCAGGACCAGGTAATCGTAGAACACCTGGCTGACTTCGCGAAACTCGGCCATGGACATGCCCTTCTGGGGGGACCACAGGAGAGCCGATGCCGCCAAAGCATGGGGGGTGACCATGGAGACCTGGTTGATACTGTTGATGATGCGGTAGGCAAAATCCCGGTACATGGCGTGTCGTTCTCGGGGGCGCATCTTCCCATCCACGGTCCGGTACCGCTCCAGATGCCGTTGCAGGGAGAGGGGTTCGGCGAATTGCACGTAGACGCGACCATAGCGCTTTTTGAGAAAACGCCGTGCTTTCACCAGCTGCCCGATGTTCTCGTCCACCTTGCTGCCCCCGGAGATTTCCTTCATGTAGGATTCCTCTTCGGGGATGCGATCATAACAGATGGAGGTGGGCACAAACACCAGGTCGTCGCAGAACCCCTCCTCCACCGCCTGGATGAGGATGGCCAGGAGCCCCATTTTTGGGAGAACCATTTTCCCCGTGCGGCTTCGACCGCCCTCGATGAAAAACTCGATGTTGTGGCCCAGCTGCACCATGGTCTTCACGTAGAGGGAGAAGACTTCGGCGTAAAACTTGACACCCTTGAAGGACCTGCGGATGAAAAAGGCGCCGCATCGCCGAAAGATAGGGCCCAGGGGCCAGAAGGCGAGATTTTTTCCGGCAGCCACGAAAGGCGTGAAGAGATTGTTCTGAAAAAGGATGTAGGAAAGGATCAGGTAATCGATGTGACTCTTGTGGCAGGGAATATAGACGAGCGTCTTGCTCCGGGCGACCTTCTTGACGCGCTGGAGGGACTTGTGGTCCACGTCGATGCCGTCGAAAAGATTGTTCCAGATCCAGGTGAGCACCCGTACGCCCACTTCCGCAAGGGCATTGCTGTATCCCGCGGCGATTTCATTCAGATAGGCGTCGGCTTCCTTGCGCACCTTCCAGAGTTCCACCTTGCTCGAACGCGCTCTGCGCTGCATGAAGGTTTCGAGCCGCGGATGGTGAAGAATGATCTCTTTGAGCTCGAGAGGGCTCTTGATGGTGGGGCCGACGATGGCCCTCCGAATTTCCTCCCCGGATTCGGTCAAGTCGCGGCGCACCTGGAAAATCTGCTTGCGCCTCTCACCGGCATTCTCTGAAAGTTCAGGCAGAACCTCCTGAAGATTCACTTCCTCGCCCACTTCCAAAACCGCGTGGGAATACCCGCCCAGGAAGTAGAAGGCCTTGCGGATGGCGCTCAGGCGGTCTGCGGGACCCGACAGGGGGCGAGTTCCGTTGCCGCGGTCCTTGCCGGGATGCCGGCGATAGAGGAGCACCAGCGGCACGACGAAGATGGGTTGGGGGCTTTCCTTTTGATAATCCAGCAGGTGCTCCAGGGGATCGTTCCCCACCAGCACCGTTCGTTTGTAATAGCCCTTTTTGCCGAGAAGAAAGAACAGCCCCGATTCCCCTTCCTGGAGCTTCCTGTGATAGTAGCCGTCGTTGTAGGGATTGGGAAACCCCCCATGCCGCAGGAGATGGTAGATGTGGTACAGGAATAGTTTGAAAGCCTGCCACCGGGGCAGCCACAGGTAGGGGCGCATGTCGAAGGTGAAGGTCGCGTTGGGAAGCCCGAGCTGATGGAGCCTCAGAGCCGCGCACACATAATCGAGCTGAGAACGGTATTTTACGGCATAGACGATGGAACCTCTTCGGGAAAGTTCTTCCAGGTGCCGCTGCTGATCTTCGGGCATGGAAATCTTACCCACCAGCTTTTCAAACCAGCGTTGAAACGTCACCCGCGGCTTCGTATCCACCGAATAGCCATAGGCATCGCGTATTGCAGTAAAATCAAGGCTCTTTCGGATTCTCTGCCACCACTGCTTCATGCCGTTCAAACCTTTTCGGAAACACTCCCGCGGACCGCCGGCCGCGGGAAATCAGGGTGAAGCCCCGCCCCGACTCTTCGGTTCGCAGGGAGCGCTGCCCGGGAACCTGCCTCGCCGATAACGGACCTCACAAGGGAATACCCCGCCTCACAAACAAAGAGTGCTAAATTACCAAAAAACCTGATGAACCGCCAAACCTTTTTGCTCGATCTTCCTGCAGCCCCCGTTCAGAAGCCTCAGGGTCCGGCGCACTCAATTGGATTGTTTCCTTACGTTTTCAGGGAATTCGTGCTATCATAGTGCTTTCATTGAATATTTTGCTAAGTTTTTCAAGGGAATTCTTTTTCCGGCCGACCATGGATAGCTAGGGGTATCGCGGGGCGCTGCAATTCCGTCCCTGGAGTCCGTCACGGGAAGAGGGGGAACGGCAAAGCGGGAACGCGCCTTCCACACTCCCGTCAGAAATGCACTTCCCTCGCTCCTGCCCGGTGGTCCGGGCAGGAGTGTCATCGGAGAGGAATCTGCGGTGCTCAAGGAACTGACCATTCACAATTTTGCCATCATCCGCGATCTCGACGTCACCTTTCAGGTGGGCCTCAACATCTTGACGGGGGAGACGGGTGCCGGCAAATCCATTCTGGTGGGAGCGGTCAACCTCATCCTGGGAAGCCGCGCTTCTCAGGAAATGATCCGCACAGGCGCAGGCGAAGCCATGGTAGAGGCCTTGTTTGAGCTGGCCGATGCGCACCCGCTGCGGCAGAGACTTCGTGAGTGGGACCTGGAGCACGACGGCTCGGAAATCCTCATCCGCCGCATGATCAATCGCAGCGGCCGGAACCGCATTTTCCTGAACGATCAGGCCATCACGCTCCAGCAGCTGCAGCAAATGGCCCGGGGGCTCATTTCCATTTCGGGCCAGCACGAGCACCAACTCCTGCTGGATCCCGAGGTCCACATGGCGCTCCTGGACACCTTTGGAAACCTTGAATCCATGGTGGAGGACTTGAAGGGGACCTTTGCCCGCTGGTTTCGAATCCGGGAGGAACTCCAAAAACTGCGCAAGGACCGGGAAGAGCAGGCAAGCCGCATGGACTGGCTCCGATTCCAGCTGAACGAACTGGAAGCGGCCAGGCTCCTCCCCGACGAAGACCAGGAGCTGGAGAGGGAGAAAAACCTCCTGCGGCACGCAGCCACCCTTTCGGAGACTTCGCGGGGTGCTCACCAGCTCCTTTATGCCGGCAAAGGCGCCATCCTGGAACAGCTGGCCCACGTGGAGAAGGATCTCAAAACCCTCCAGTCCATCGACGGCTCTCTGCTGTCTCTCGACAGCCACCTGGAGCAGGCGCGCATCCACCTGGAAGAGCTGGCCCATGCCCTGCATCGATATGGGCAGTCCGTTTCCTTCGATCCGGGCCGACTGTCGCAGATCGAAGAGAGGCTCGCGCTGCTGCACCGGCTGGGCAAAAAATACGGGGGATCCGTGGCGGCCATGATGAGCCGCCTCGAGGAGCTGAAAACCTCGCTGTCGCAGGGAGAGGATTCCGACCTGCGCGAGGCGGAGCTGGAGAAAGAGCTGGTCGGGCTGAAGGAACTTTACCTGGAGAAGGCCCGTGGGCTCTCCCGTAAGCGGCAGGAAACGGCCGAAGTACTTTCGCAGGCGGTTCAGGAGACTCTGGCCCGTCTCGACATGAGCAGGGCCAGGTTTGCCGTGGGTTTCGAGGAACAGGCGGGCTCGGCAGGTCAAGTGGCCGAATCCAGGTTCACCCCTTCAGGGCTGGACCGGCTCCAGTTCCTGCTTTCGGCCAACCCCGGCGAGGACCTCAAGCCTCTGGCCCGAGTCGCCTCAGGCGGTGAACTCTCACGAATCCTTCTGGCCCTCAAAAGCCTCCTGAGCCGCACAGGCGACGCGGAAACCCTCATCTTTGACGAAGTGGACACGGGAATCGGTGGGAGGACCGCGGAACTGGTGGGTCTCCAGCTCAAAAAGCTGGCGGGAAAAAACCAGGTGATCTGCATCACCCATCTTCCGACCATCGCTTCTTACGGCGACCATCATTTCCTGGTGGCCAAGGAAACCCGTGGCGAGGAAACCATCACCACCATTCGACCGCTGGCCCCAGAGGAGCGGGTGGAGGAGCTGGCCCGCATGCTGGGGGGCCTCTCCATATCGGAAAAGACCCGCGCCCATGCGGTGGAATTGCTCCAACGGGGCCAGGACACTCAGCTGGGCGAATCCTGAGCCCTCTTTTCATGCAAGGGGCTCTCGAAAGCGGCCCTCTTCGTCGAGCCGGGCAAAAATCTGCCGCAGATCCAGCCCCGCCTTGTGAAACCCCTCCAGACCGTAGACCATGTTGGCTTCGAGAACGAAATAACGGCCCCGCGTGTGGCAGACATCGAGCCCCACATCATCGAACCGGCATTTTCCGGCGACTTCCAGCGCGAAGTCCAGTGACTCCGGGGGGATGTCGTCAAAACAGATGGTCCCTCCCTGAGACACATTGTTTCGAAAATCCCCCGGGTCCTGGATGCGCCAGTAGGCGTGGACAACCTTGCCCGCGATGACGACAATGCGCAGATCCCGGTCGATGGGAAGATATTCCTGGATGTAGGCCACGGGATGGGAGCGGAGATAGGCTTCAAGGCCCGTCTCGTCGCGGATCAGAAAGACCCCCCGGCCCTGGGAGGCCCCCACGGGTGTCTTGGCAACGAACGGCAGGTCAAAATTCCCCAGGATGCGCCGGACCCGGTTTTTGCCCCGGAAAATGCGTGTTCGGGGGTGGGAGATTTCCAGAAGCGCAAACAGATTGGACTGCTGAATCTTGTTCCCGACGAAACCGTAATACGTTCTCGGAAAAACACGCTTTCCCAGCGAGCGCAGGACCGTTTCATAGAGTGCGCTGGGGTAGAAAACCTCTTCGGCCGCAAGGATCCGGGCCCGGGTTTCCGCGGCATAATCCTCCCAGTTGGGCTTGACCCCCACACAGTCAACATTCGGACATCCACGCAGCCGTTTTCCCAGGGAAATCAAATTCATGGATTCAGCCGGCTGCAGGTTGCATGTGCAAAGCGACGCAAATCATCGCAACTTCCCCCAAAGGATGTCGAAGATCTTGCAAAGTCCAATTCCCGATACCCATGCACCGGCAGGTTCCCTGAGCGGGCCGCCCGCTGCAAATTCCTGCAGGGTTCCTGTGGAAGGATCCCCGTCTTGCCAAGCATCGCCGACCAGTGGGACACGGGACGCGAATGGGTGCCGCGGCCCGTGGCCGGCAGCGGGCGGTTTGTCATGAGTCCGGGAGACCTTGGGTGAGCAGTTCGTGGTTGGTGTTCGCGCGCTGCAGCAGATCCAGGAGGGTGGTCATGGCTTCCTTGGGACGGAGATCCGCCAGGCGGCGACGCAGGCGAACCAGCCCTTTCATCTCCTCGGGACCGTAGAGCAGTTCCTCCTTGCGGGTGCCGCTGGCCAGGATGTTGATGGCCGGGAAAATCCGGGCGTCCGCCAGGGAGCGGTCCAGCACGATCTCACTGTTCCCCGTGCCCTTGAATTCCTCGAAGATGTGATCGTCCATGCGTGACCCCGTCTCCACCAGGGCCGTGGCAATGACCGTGACGGATCCTCCATTTTCCACATTCCGGGCCAAACCGAAAAACTTGCGCGGAATTTCCAGGGCTCGGGCATCCAATCCCCCGGACATGGTGCGCCTCGACCCCGGCCCGTGCAGATTGAAGGCGCGTGCCAGCCGCGTGATGCTGTCGAGGAGCACCACCACGTCGCGGCCGCATTCCAGCTCGCAGCGAATGTGAGCAAGGACCATTTCGGCCAGGTTGACATGGGCCTGCACGGACTGATCGTTGGAACTGGCAAGGACTTCCGCGGGAACTGTTCGGCGGAAATGGGTCACTTCCTCGGGCCGCTCGTCGATGAGGAGCGCAATGATGCGGGCCTGGGGCTCCGCAGCATGGATGGCATGGGCCAGCTCCTCGAGGATTCGGGTTTTCCCCGTTTTGGGCGGGGCCACAATGAGGCCGCGGGTTCCCTTGCCCATGGGCGCGATGAGCTCCACCACGCGCATGGTGACGTTGCCGCCGTCCCCCAGGCGAATCCTTTCCCTGGGATCGATGGGCACCAGCCTGTCAAAGCGAGGGCGTTGCTGAAACTGCTCGGGAGTCAATCCACAAACGGAATCGACCGCGACCAGCTGGTCCCCTTTCCTGCCTCCGGCCGACGTGCCGACGATTTCCGCACCTTCCACCAGAGCACAGTCCCGGATGAGCCGGGACGAAACCCAGACATCGCGGGAACCGGGTTGAAACGACTGCGCAGGATCGCGCAAAAACCCCCCTCCCCGGGGGAGACTTTGCAGGACACCTCTGACTGTTGCATACCCCTTTGCATCCATATGCCGCTGAATTCCTCCACCAGCCCCAGATGAAACACGGGCCGGCAATGATCGATGATAATGATCCTGACTTGGACCCTGCCGCACACGATGCGGACAAAACCAAGCACAATTTTTTGAACAGCCACGTCGAGGGTTGCCGACGCCCTCTGGTGCGGGTCAATCCCCGCTGCTCCCAGGAAGCGGTTGCGATGGCTCAGAGCCTGAGCTTTCCTTTGCACAGCTCCTCAGGATAACGTGTTTCTTTTGAAACTCGCCATGCCGACAGTTTTCAAGCCGGCATCCAGCCCTTTCCTGCGGATTCCGGCTGAAAGACTGCCGGAATGACGACTCGAGCGGTGGGCACTCTATTGTGTTGAGCTGCCTCGAGGGAGCACCCGTTGGTGTTGCGTTTGCCATTGCGAAGCCGTGCCCGGCTCAACCGGCATGAGATTCCGGTTGCCGTCAAATCAACTTTTTTCCCGCGACCGCCGTCTGAAAAGCTTTCGCGGCCTCGGTTCTCCACGCCGTCGGTGCATAGGCACATTTCCCTATGAGAGAATCAGGAATCTCCCGATGGACCCCCCTGCCCCAAAGTGTTTTAATGCGAACCATAGATGGAGAGAGGGTTACAAATCCAGGCACTGGCTCCCGGTAAGATCGCCATCCTCGATTTTCACAATCCTCTCTCATTTTTTTTGCCCGATGATCCAAAAATAATCCCTGGGCCGAAAACGGCAAACGCTTCACTCAAATCCCCCGCACACATCCCTTCTCCATGGTTGACACGACAGTGCCTTGCACTATAATGACCGGGTGGTCATTTCTTGCAGAGAGCGAAATAAGCCCTGCCTTGAGCATGGCAAGGTGACCGACAAGAAACAATCGATTCTTAAAAGTTTTTGGAGAACCACAAACCGAAAAAACCACGTTCGTCCTGAGGTATCGAAGGGCGGCATGGCGTCCCAAGAGACAGCTGTTTCTTGCAGAGGCATCGTGCATGGCACCCCAGGAAATTTTCAATAAACTTGAAAACAACAAGCAGGCCCGAATCCTGGACACGGCCATCGGCGAATTCGCCGACCACGGCTTCAAGGAAGCCAGCGTCAACAGGATGGTGCAGCGGCTCGGCATCGCCAAGGGCTCCATCTTCCAGTATTTCGGAAACAAGCAGGGACTCTTTCAATATATTTTTGACCATGCCGTCAATCTGGTGCGTCATTCGCTGAGAAAAGTCAAGCGAGAGACGCAGCAGGCGGATTTTTTCGAACGCATCCGGCAAAGCCTTCTGGCCGGGATCCGATTCATCGAAGATCACCCGCGAGTCTACCGAATCTACCTCAAGATGATTTTTCAGGAGGACTTCCCTCTGCGGGCCCAGTTTTTACAACAGGTGCACCTCTTTTCGGCCGAATACCTGAAGCCCCTGGTCGAGGACGGTCTGGCCCGGGGTGAGCTGAGGCACGATCTCGATGTGGACATGACCGTCTTCTTCCTCGATGCGCTCATGGACCGCTTCCTGCAAGCTCACTGCGTCTCCTTCCTGGACGCGGGCGCCGGGATCTACCAGGCTCCCGCCGCCGAAGTGGAAAAGCGGGTCGATGAGTTCATTGCCCTGCTGCGCCACGGGATGGGCATTCCCGCGGTCTCGGGACAGTTGTGACACGAAACGGGGAAAACCCTGTACCCAAAACCTTTCCCCGCTTGAGAAAGAAACAGCGGGCATCCATCAAGAGGCATCATGCTGGAACATCAACACTATGAGCAACTGGGCATCGGAGACATCCGGCGTAAAGTGCACGAGGGCGCCCGGCTCGACCGCGATGATGGCCTGAGACTCTTCCGCTGTCCCGATGTGGTCGCCGTGGGGGCGCTGGCGGACGACGTGCGGCGCCGCCTGCACGGCGACGCTGCTTATTACGTGCTCAATCAGCACATCAACTATTCCAACATCTGCGTCAACGGCTGCCGTTTCTGTGCCTTCCACCGTAAGAAGGGGGAACCGGGCGCTTTCGAACTTTCCCTGGACGACATCGAGCAGAAGCTCAACGAAAAGCCCGGGGGATCCATCCGGGAGGTCCACGTGGTGGGCGGCTGCCACCCCACCCTGCCACTGGGGTATTTTGAAGCGATGATCCGGCGCATCAAGGAAATTCGGCCCGAGGTGCACGTCAAGGCGTTCACCGCGGTCGAAATCGCTCACTTCGCCCAGCTGGAAGGCGTGACCACCCGGGAGGTGCTGTTGCGGCTGCAGAAAGCAGGGCTCGACATGCTGCCCGGCGGGGGCGCCGAAGTCTTCAGTCCCCGCATCCGCCATCTCCTGTGTCCCGAGAAACTGGACGGTGCGGGATGGCTGCGCGTCAACCGCGAGGCTCATGAACTGGGAATCAGGACCAACGCGACCATGCTCTACGGCCATGTGGAGACGGAAGAAGAACGCGTCGATCACCTGATGGCTCTGAGACGGCTGCAGGACGAGACGGGCGGATTCGCCTGCTTCATCCCCCTGCCGTTTCAACCCTCCAACACCCAGGTGGGAAAAACTCATTCCACAACGGGCGTGGAGGATTTGAAAACCATGGCCGTCAGCCGCCTCCTGCTCGACAACATCCGCCACATCAAAGCCTACTGGATCATGCTCACCCTCAAAATGGCCCAGGTGGCGCTTCACTTTGGCGCCGACGACCTGGATGGAACCGTCGTGGAGGAAAAGATCGGACACATGGCCGGTGCGGAGTCGGAACAGGCCCTGACCCGATCTCAACTGCAACGGATCATCGAGGAAGCGGGCTTCCAGCCTGTGGAGCGGGACTGCCTCTTCAACCCTTCGGGATTCACGGCAGAACTCAATGCAACGGGAACCGGGAACTGAAAGGACCGCACGGACTCATCGCATGGACCTGAACCCCGTTTATTCCAAAATCCGCCGCAGAGAACGGATCGATTTCGAGGACGCCCTCGCCCTCTATCGCCACGGCGAATTGCTGGAACTGGGACACTGGGCCCAGCGGGTGAGGCGAGACAAGCATCCCGAGTCCGTGGTGACCTACGTGGTGGATCGCAACATCAACTATTCCAACATCTGCGTGTGCGGCTGCCGTTTCTGCGCTTTTTTTCGCCCGCCGGGCGACCCTGAGGGGTACGTGCTGAGCCGTGAGGACCTGGCCCGAAAGATCGAAGAGACCCTTGAGCTGGGGGGCACCCAGATTCTCATGCAGGGAGGACATCATCCCGATCTCCCCCTGACCTTCTACGAAGAGATGCTCCACTTCATCAAGTCGCGCTATCCCATTCACGTCCACGCTTTTTCACCGCCGGAGATCGTCTTTTTCAGCCGTCTCGCAGGGGTGGATGCGGGCACGGTCATTGCCCGGCTGCGCCGGGCGGGTCTGGATTCCATTCCCGGGGGCGGCGCGGAAATTCTCGTGGACGAAGTCCGCAGGCGGGTGTCGCCCAACAAATGCTCGGCATCGGAGTGGCTCGATGTCATGGCCGAAGCTCACCGCCAGGGGCTCCGCACCACGGCGACCATGATGTTTGGACACGAGGAAGAGCCGGAACACAGGATCGAACACCTTTTCGCCCTGCGTGACCTGCAGGACCGGACCGGCGGCTTCACGGCCTTCATCCCCTGGGCGTTTCAACCGAACCACACGGCCATCCCGGTGCCGGCTCAGACGCCCGTTTCCTACCTGCGGCTTCTCGCCGTCTCCAGGCTCGTGCTCGACAATTTCGACAATGTGCAGGCGTCCTGGGTCACCATGGGTCCCAAAGTGGCGCAACTGGCTCTGCACTTTGGAGCCAACGATTTTGGCTCCACCATGATCGAGGAAAACGTGGTGGCGGCGGCCGGAGTTCACTTCCGCCTCTCCCGGGAAGAAATCGGGAGGATCATCACGGCTGCGGGATTCCGCCCTCAGCAGAGGACCATGGCTTATGAGTGGATCGGTGCCTGAGAAGCCGCCATCGACGCAGAAGATGGCTCTGCACCGCGCGGCGTGGGTGCTCCCCATCACGTCGCCTCCCATCGCGGACGGAGCCGTCCTGGTTCAGGAGGAAGAGATTCTCGCCGTGGGGCCTTTTGGAGAGCTCCGGAAATCCCTTTCCTCGAAAGTCAGGCTCCATGAGCATCCGGATTCAGCCCTCCTGCCCGGTCTGGTCAACGCCCACACTCACCTGGAGCTGACCCCCCTTGCAGGGAAGATGCTCCTTCCGCAGCCTGATTTCGCATCCTGGCTGATGGAACTCTTTGCTCTGAGGGCGGGACCTGCCGGCGAAATGCAGAAGGAGGACTGGGAAAAGATCCATGATGAAGTTTCGAAGACGGGGACCTGTCTCGTGGGGGACATCACCAATGGAGCACGGTTGCCCGTGAATCTTGACGAAAGGGCAAACGGCATTCCCATGGTCCACGTCTTTTATGAACTCCTGGGTTTCAACCGCGAGAACCTGGATGAGGGGTCGGGTGGAGACGGCATGAGACTTTTCCGCGATGCCGCCTCAAGGAATCCTTCCGTGAGCCTCGCCGCCCACGCGGTTTATTCCACCTCCGCGTCGCTCCTCGTGAAGGCCAAGGAGTGGTGCCGCCGAAACAACCGTCCCTTTTCCATCCATTGTGCGGAACACGAAGCCGAGGTGGAATTCCTGCAAAACGGGTCGGGCTTCTGCCGCCGGCTGCTGGAAAACCTGGGCCGATGGGTCCCGGGCTGGCCCCCCCCCGGCTGCACGCCCACGGAATATCTGAACCGGCTGGGAATTCTGGATGAGCGGACCCTTCTCATTCACATGGTCCACGTGAGCCCGGAAGAATGGCGTACTGTGGCTCAAGCAGGGTCGAAAGTGTGTTTCTGCCCCAGAAGCAACGCCAATCTCAACGTGGGGCGCCCGGACATTCCGGCGGCTCTGAAGCATGGCATCACGTGTGCCTTGGGAACGGACAGTCTTGCGAGCAACCGCGATCTCAACCTGTTTTCGGAAGCCGTGTTCACATTGGAACAGGTCACAGGAATTCACCCTGGAGACCTCCTGCCGATGATCACGGCTCATGGGGCTGCAGCGCTGCAGAAAGGGCACCGGGCGGGCAGTCTCCAACCCGGCAGATCGTCGGCCTTTCTGGCTGTGAAGATTCCTGGATCCGTGCAACTCCCCGAGCTTTCGGAAACTGTTATTTATCGAGGACATGAAGGAGCCTGGCAATGGGCATGCCCAACCGACAACTGAAACTTGGCCGCATCGGCTTTCTCAACGTTCTGCCCATCTTTCATCCTCTGGAATCGGGCCTGGTGGCTCATCCCTTTGAGATCGTGACAGGAACCCCCGCGTTTCTCAATGAACTCATGGCCAAAGGGGACCTGGATCTGGGGGTGGTGTCTTCCATCGAATACGCACGGCATCCTGAACGCTACTTCATGCTCCCCAATCTTTCCATCAGCTGCCTCGGGCCGGTCCAAAGCGTCCTCCTTCTCAGCCGGATGCCCATCTCGGAACTTGAGGACAACACGGTGCTCGTCACCGCGCAGTCGCACACGTCCGCCGCCTTGTTGAAAATCCTCCTGCACATGCGCTACGGCCTCCAATGCCGGTTCGAAACGGGCCTGTGCAGCGAAGCCATCGCCGGTCCCAAACCACCGGCGGCGGTACTGGTTATCGGCGATGAAGCGCTCCGGTTGAGGCACCATGATTGCTATCCCCACAGAATGGATTTGGGGGAAGCCTGGTTTGACTGGACCGGAAATCCTTTTGTTTTTGCCGTTTGGGTGATTCAAAAAGCTGCGGCGCTCAGGGAAAACGGCCGTCTGCGAGGAGCTCTGCAGGCCCTGCACCTGGCCAAGGAATGGGGACGCACGCACCTGGGAGAGATCTGCGTGCTGGGAGAAAAAGCGGGCCTCCTGGATGCCCTTCAGCTTCACGACTACTACCGGTGCCTCAATTACGACTTGAATCCTCAGCAGCAGGAAGGCCTCCAGCTCTTTTTTCAACTGTTGCATCGCATGGGCGAACTGGATGCGGCTCCATCCCTGAACATCTATTCCCACCTGGCCTGTGTGGCATGACCGGCCCAGAAGGGGAAGGGCCGCGGGACTTATTGGTCTGAATACAGCCCCGCAGTGGAGGGTGTTCATTCGGACACTCGTCATACCGGTGCATCTTAAACCGGCATCCGGTTCTCTTCTATGGATTCCGGCTGGAAGACTGCCCGAATGACGACTCAAACGGTGGACACTCTATTGTGTTGCGTTGTACTCAGAAGCACTCAGGCGCGACGCTCCCCGGCGAGCCCCCCGCAGCCGGTCAGGGGCACTCCAACCCGAGAGGTGTGACACCATGAGTGGGAAAATATTACGACTGAAGCGTGTCCTCACGTCGACCAACGGCAGGATGGTGATCTTTCCCCTGGACCATGGGGTGACCTGCGGCCCGGCATCGGGTCTGAAGCGGATCGACCGGGTCATTCGCATGGGGATCCGGGCAGGTGCCGACGGCCTTGTCCTGCACAAGGGAATGCTCCCTCTGCTGGAAAAGGTGACGCAGCCCCTGCCGGGTATCTTTCTGCATCTTTCGGCTAGCACGACCCTTGGACCCGGCTTTGATCGAAAAGTCCTGGTGGGAACGGTGGAGGAGGGCATACGGCGTGGAGCCGACGGCGTTTCGGTGCAGGTGAATCTCGGCGGAGAATTCGAAGGAGACATGATCCGCGACCTGGGCCGGGTCGGGAGCGCCTGTGCAGAATGGCAGATGCCGCTCCTGGTCATGATCTATGTGCGAGGCGCCCAGGTGCCGTCACCTGTCCCCGACGAGGCGGTGGCTCATGCCGCGCGACTGGCTGCGGAACTGGGCGCAGACATCATCAAGATCCCCGCGCCGTCCAACCTCGAGGCTCTGGGGGAAATCACGGCCTCGCTGCCCGTCCCGGTCGTCATTGCCGGCGGAAGCAAAGAAGCGGACACGCGGCTCTTTCTGGAAAAAATGGGACGAGCTCTCGCCTTGGGAGCCCGCGGCTTCGCCGTCGGCAGAAATGTCTTCCAGCATGAACGTTCCGAAGCCCTGCTCTCTGCCATCACGAACATGGTTCACCTGGGATTTTCCGCAGAGAAGGCCTGGAGACAATTTTGTGAAATGGAATGAGGCTTGAGAACTGGATTCCAGGTAAGCAAGTGCAGCTTTTCGCGCTTCGGGTGTGGGGCAGCATCCCTTTTCACGGTGCACGGTCAAAATAGCGTGGCTCGGTTCAACACCCCCTTCAATCCTTCCTGGAGGGGGAATCAAGAAGGGGTGTGACTGATCAAACAAACCCTGTAAATCACGAGGTCTGCCGGTCGCTGGTCCTCAACCGCCGACCGGTTCCCAGGCTGGAGCCTGGGAACCGGTCGAACCGGAAAATCCGGGCAATCATTTTCGCCCCGCTGCGTCAGGAATCACCTGCGAATAACCTGGGACCGGAGCAGTGGAATTGCTCGCCTTCCATGTGGCATTCAAATTCCGGAGCGCTTCAGGCAATTTGACTGTGAGTCCTCAGTGCTTGAAAGCCCGCTGTCCCGTGAGGACCATGGTGACTCCCGCCTCGTTGCACGCTTCGATCACTTCCCAGTCCCTCATGGACCCGCCGGGCTGAACCACCGCGGTGATGCCCTGGCGGATTCCGACATCCACGCCGTCCCGGAATGGGAAAAAGGCATCGGAGACCATGGTGGCACCCGTGAGCCCTCCCCTGGCTTTTTTCGTCTCCTCGTCGATCGCATCCTTGAGGTCTTTGGAACGCTCTCCCTTCTCGATGGCCAGTTCGAGTTCCTTGTAAGACAGCTGATGGCGGTCGAAACAAAGCGCATCGGCATACTTCTGATAGGCCTTGTAGACGGCGATTTCGGCAACCCCGACGCGGTCCTGTTCCCCCGTGCCGATGCCCACGGTGCAGCCATCCTTCACATAAAGCACGGAATTGGACGTGACCCCCTGTTCCACAAACCAGCCGAAAAGGAGATCCTCCAGTTCCTGAGCCGTCGGCTCCCGCTGGATACGATACACTTTTCCCCCATGAGTCGTCTCCGCCAGCTTGAGGTCTTCCGGTCCCCGGATCTTGTTGAGGGGAGATTGCTGCACGATGAGCCCGCCGTCCATGAGGGATTTGATGTCCACGAAACGGGAGGTGATATAGTCCCGCAGGCGATCGATGCCGGCCACCTGGATGATGCGCAGGTTGGCGCGTTTTTTCAGAATATCAAGACAGCCTTCTTCGTAATCGGGAGCCGCCACCACTTCGAGGTAGTTTTCGGAGAGCAGTCGTGCGGTTTCCTTGTCCACCGGTCGATTCAAGACCACGCATCCGCCGAAGGCAGCCACCCGATCAGCCCGGTTGGCACGGTAGTAGGCTTCGGTCAGATTCTTTCCCATCGCGGCGCCGCAGGGATTGTTGTGTTTGAGGATGATCGCGGCGGGCTTGTCCATTAGAAATTTGATGATGTTGAGGCCGTTGTCGAGATCGGTGAGGTTGGTCTTGCCGGGGTGTTTGCCCTCCTGAAGCATGTCTTCTTCCCGGATGGCACTCACCAGTCCGCGATTGGGATCGATGAACCGGCAGTCTCCCAGAACCAGGTTGCCCTGCACCAGTTCATACAGAGCGGCTTCCTGACCGGGGTTTTCCCCATACCTCAGCCCCTTCTCGATGAGTTCCCCCTTCGAATCGGGAAATTTCCAGGATCTTTTGCGATAGACCAGTTCCTGGTCCCCAAAGACCATGCGAAGGGAGTCGGGGAAATGGTCTTCCATGACGGTGCGATACATTTTCTTGAGATCTTCGGACATGCTTCCTCCTGATTGCGCAAAAACCCGGACCAGTGCCGGGCTTCCCTTTCTAACCTGCCTGGATAATTGAGATAATGTGAAGCAGCACCCTAGCAGACCCCCCAGCTCACGTCAAGACAAAACCGGAAAAAGCCAAGGGATTTCTTTGCGTTGCAAGACCATCCCGGGGGTCTCGGGAGACACCCGGGACAACGGGCGGCGACTAATGACGAAAACCTCTCCGTTCCAGGAGCGGGATCCGTTCATCGGGCTTGTCGATGACCAGTCCGCTTTCCACGTAGCGCAGGGAGAGGAGGGTGTTGGAATTCAGCTGGTCAAAAGCAGCGAACAGATCGGAAATGTTGAAGAATATGATGACGATGGAGGGATGGATCATGTGAAGGTCCTGCACCATGCGATTCGTCTCGGTGTTGTAGACCAGGACGATGTGCTCCATGAATTTGAGCAACCTGCCCACACCGCTGCTTCGACCGTCGGCCAGCGGTCTGTCTGCCGCCGGTGCGATTTCGATTCCGCGCCGTTTCATGTACTCGCGAAAGATGCCGTAGTGGATGGTCCAGATGTTCTCCGAAGGGCGCACCACCCGCACACCGTAATAGCGGTCGGGTCGCAGGTGTGGGGCGAGGGGTTCCTGAATGGGCCTTCGGATGGAAGGACCGATGGGCTTTTCCTGGATGAAGGGGATCAACTCCCGCATCTGGTCCCCATCGGCCAGTTTGCCCAGGATGTCGTCCAACCGCCACGTTTTTCCCCCAATTTCAAAAGGTTCCTCCTTGCGGACGATATGGTCGATGCTCTCCCTCATGTGAAACGCTCGAAACCTTTCCTCCTGCGAAGATGCGGGGTCGATACGGGGAAGAGGGGGACTGTCGGCGACCTCCATTTCCGGGGGCGGCTGGATTCCCGGTCGCGCCGAATCCTCCTCCAGGGCCTCGCGTTCAAGCAGTGAGGGAGAGGGAAGCGCAGTGACATCTTCCGCGAGATCTTCGGCTGGGGCAAGCTTCTCGGCAACAGGAGCGGGTGGAGATTCGGCGGGGAAAAAGGATTGCCAGAGATTTTGAATTTCTCCGCGCCAAAGGATGAGAGCAAAGATCGCGCACAGAGGGAGAAGCAGCCACACCATCTTCTTTTGACTCTTGGACATCGCTTTCTCCTTATCATTTGAGGCACGCCGGTGTTCCCGGATTCGGCTTTTTTCTACTCCCGACCACCCGTCACACATATTCTTAATGATAATGAAAAGCTGCGCAAGATGGAATCTTCACGCAAAGGTTGACCTTTATTCTCTCTCTGTGCTACGAAGCTTTCTTTTCGAAGACTCTGACCGTCGGCCGAAGTCCGGCCTCCCTGAGTTCCCTGGAAGTTCCCGGACCGGTGCGTCGACCCTGGATTGCTGGTTCCACACAACGAGGAGTCGTGAAGTGAAACCCGTCTGGAAACCCGAAGCCGCTGCGACACTGGTGGGCTCCATGCCCCATCGAGATCGTTCCGCGACCATTGATTTCATTTTGAGGCACATGCCGGAAATTCCCGCCTGGCCGCAATTGTCGACGTTTCGGCCGGAACAGATGATGACCCAGTACCTGGAGGGGCTCCCCGGACTGATCACTCAGGACGACCGGTTCTATATCCGGCACGATGCACCCGGTTTCGACCAGGAACTCACCGCCTTTTACGAAGACTACCTGGCCATCGAATCCCAGAGCCTGGAGCTGAAGACTTCGAGATTTGCGTTGGGAAAGGAGACGGGCGAAACCTTCTTTGCATTCCTCGAGGCACTCCACCGGTCCAGTGCCAGGCCGAGGGCGGTCAAGGGTCAGGTCGTGGGTCCCTTCACTTTGCTCTCAGGGCTGAAGGATCAGAACAACCGTTCCATTCTGTATGATGAAGGGCTGTGTGACGTGGTCGTGAAACACCTGGCCATGAAGGCCCGCTGGCAGGTGGAGCACCTGAAAGCCTTCGGGCTGCCGGTGATCATTTTCCTTGACGAGCCGGCATTGGCCGGATTCGGCTCCTCGGCGTTCATCAGTGTTTCCCGCGAACAGATCGACCAGCTGCTTGGAGAAATCCTCGAGGCCCTTCACCAGGAGGGCGCACTGGTGGGGATCCATGTGTGCGCCAATACGGACTGGCTTCTCGCTTACCAGTCCTCAGTGGACATCATCAACTTCGATGCCTTCACCTATTTTGATAAATTCGCCCTGTATCATGAAGCATTCCAGAACTATATGTCGGAAGGCAGGATCATCGCGTGGGGAATGGTGCCGACCTCCGACCCGGAAACCCTTCAGCAGGAATCTCCACAAAGTCTTGCCGAACTTTGGCTGCGTCGAGTGCAATCCCTGGCGACCCGCGACCTTACGGTCTCAAAGATTCTCGAGCAATCGCTCTTTACCCCCAGCTGCGGCTGCGCAAGTCTGCCCCCGGACGCTGCAGAAAAAGTCGTGATGGTTACGCGCGATCTTGCCGAAATACTCAAGGAAAGAATTTGAGGGGAGGCTCAAGGCCCCCCACCCCGATGTTCCTGAAGCGCGCTGGAAGAAAAGGGAAAGAGGGTCGCTCGCTGCACATCCGGTCGTTGCATCCCTTCCGGCCTTGGGGGCGGGGGCCGTTGAAAGGGGATTGGATCGCCAAACAGACGACGGCCAGGCGCAGCAGCCGGGGTTTCAGCCGGGTAGAAAATCACGAAACCGCCGGCCCATCCCGCAACAACCCGCTTGACATCTGCGGAAGGATTATTTAGAAGGAAATGGCCTTGTAAATGTTCTGTTATAATGAGCAGGTACCCCCCCCCTGCTGCATCGCTTCCAGATCGGTCCCAAGACTTGGTGCCGGACTCTGAGTTGACTCCCTCTTTGTCTCTCCTTAATAAGGAAAGAAAAGACTTCAGTAAAATTAGATGTTTTGTTCCACAACAGGTTTTCGAACTGTTTGCGCAGCGCTTTTCTTTGCCGTGTCGAAGAATTGGCAGTTCCTGAGCGGCAGGGGAAGTTGAAACCTTCAACACCTGCAGGTGAACCTCCATGATTGAGGCCCGGCAGCCTGCAGCGATCGATCGGCGACCCTGAAAACTCTCCCTGCAAGGCACGAAGGTCGCCCTCTGATCACAAACACTCCGATAACAGGGGATCTTGTCCTCTCCTGGAGTCCTTCGAATTCCCTGATCTTCCAACCCACTTTTATTCAGCGGCGGGATTGGAAATCACAATAGCATTGCGGCAGAGCGGTTGGCTGAAGAGCCTCAACGCAGGAAATTCATGCGCCAACACCGAGCACAACCCCGACAGGATCAAAACGCTAGGAAGTCTCCCATGTATACGAGTCGGATGAAAGATCGCGAAACAAAGGATGGAAAGCCCATGCAGGTAGAATACAAAAACATCGATGCCAAGCTCGTGGTCAATGAAATTCGCAACGGCCGATCGCTTGAGTCGGTGCAAAAACTGTTCGGCATCAAATTCAAAAGCGAAGTCCAGGACCTCTATCTTCAGGGGCTCATGGAGCTTGGGGAGATCCCTCAGGTGGATTTCAAGAAACCCATGCCCATCAAAACCAGAGGAGCAGCCGGTCCCAGCCAGGTGCCTGAACGTTCGATCATACGCCGGCGCGAAAAACCAGCCCCCAAGCCGGCAACCAATGTGATCAAAACCGAGAATTTTCGAACGATCGGGCAGAGCGGCAGCATCACGTTGAACAAAGCTCTGCTGATCGAACAACTGGGGTTTGCGGTGGGGGATTCTTTTGAAATTTACAGAGAAGACGAGCACATTGTCCTGAGAAAGATTCCCACGCCCCACTGATTCCTTTGATTCGTCGGAAGCTTGTGCTTCGGAGACCCGCAACTCCGGGTGGGGCAAAGTCCCGCGCCATGGGAATCGTCTCGAAATCTCGAGGTCATGAGCTTCATTGGCGCAGGGATTTCAGGACATAGAAGAAACGCCACAGAGCCGTCAGATTTGTTCCCAGAGCCAGTGTCAGCAATGTCATCACCAGGACGATGTCCCGGGCCCAATGGTTCAGGGGAATGGCAAGAATTACATTGAACAGGGAATTGAAAACGCCGGCGAGGCCGATGAGGATGATGCGTTCCCCCCTCTGGAACAAGCCCACGAGGCACTTGACACCCAGCCCCTCGGCGCGTGCTCTCGTGTAACTCACCATCAGGGATCCAAACAGGATCAACAAAATGGTGATGGAAAAGAAGGGCGTTCTCGCTCCATTCCTGTAGAAATAAAACCAGATGCCCAGATAAATGATCAGTTCGCTGTAACGGTCCAGGACGGAGTCCAGGAAGGCTCCGGATTTCTCCGATTGCCCCGTGTTGCGTGCGAGGGAGCCGTCCAGGGTGTCCAGCAGCCCCGTCAGCAGGGTGAACAGGCCGCCCCAGAGCGTGGTGAACGCAAACAGAAGACCCGTCAGGATGCTCGTGATGAATCCGATGAAAGAAACATGGTTGGGCTTGAGATTAAAAAAACGCAGGACGGGCAAAAGATAGCGTTCGAGAAAACTGTAGTAGCCTGTCTCTATCGATGAGCCTTTGAGCATACAAGGAGCCTTTCAGTCAGCGCGTCGCCACCCGATGATGTGCATCTCGATGTCCCGGACCAGGGAAAAGATTCTATCTTCCATATGCCGACCGCCGAAATTTCTCATATTGTCCCGGAAGTCAACGTCGTGGCCTCACTTCATCCTTCTGTCTTCGCCGGGCGAACCAGCCGGAAAAAGAGCCCAACGCAAAATTCCCTGCCGAATCATCGAATCAAGAAAAAGGACGGCTTGCTTCCTCGCCGCCCACGGGCTCCGATTTTCCTGCCACCTTTTGAAATGACAGAAAATTCAGCTCAGGAGCGTCTCAGGACCGGGTGAGCGATCAGCGGCACGTCATGCAGGCGGACCTGTATCCAACTCCCTGCCGTCACTTCTACCACAGGGGGGTTCAAAAGAGTATAAGCAAAACTGTCTCCCATGGATTTCAGGAGCGACGTCCCGTCTTTCAGCAGGGGCTGAAAGACCCAACCCTCCGCCGCAGCCCGCAGGCGCCCACGTACCGCCCGGTACCCTCCCCCGGGGTTGTTCAAACCCCGTTCCGCTTTCGCCGAGAGCATCGGCAATCCCAGATCTTCCGCACCCAGGCACTTTTTCAACAACGGGACGACCAGTTCCTGGAAGAGGAGCTGCGCCGCCCAGGGATTCCCGGGAAAAGCAAAGCAGGCCTGTGCCCCCCGCGTGCCGAATGCGGCATGACGCCCGGGAGACAGGTTGAGCCTTCGGAAGAGGATCTTGACGCCCAGCCGCCTCCAGGCTTCCAGCATGAAATCTTTGCCGCCTTTTCCCATCCCTCCCGTGGTGATCACGATGTCTGCACCCGCGTCCTCCAGCCGCTCCACAATGTTGGCGGGATCGTCCGGAGCCACACCGAGATGGAGGGGCTCTCCCCCCATGATTTCCGTGAGCCAGCCCAGGAGCCATCGATTGTTGCAGTAGGTGCCCGGACCACTCCAGGTCTGTCCCAGTTCGCTCACCTCATCCCCTGTGGCAAGCAGGGCAACGCGTGGACGACGGGAAACGCTCACGTGTGTGCGGCCGAGAGCCGCCAGCACCGCGAGCCGGGTGGGGTTGAGAATGCTTCCCTTTTCCAGCAGCATCTCCCCCCCGGGCGCATCGGCTCCCTTGTGCACAACGCCTTCTCCCGCCCTGCAGAACCTTCGCAGTTCGACCATGCCCCCCCGGACAGTCACCTGTTCCTGAGGCACCACAACATCGGCGCCGGCGGGAAGGGAGGCCCCCGTGAAAATGCGCAGGCATTCTCCCCTGTTCAAACCCATGGTCGCCACCTGGCCGGCAGCGAGAACAAAGGGAAGGGAGCGGAGGAGGACGGGATGGTCTGCTCCGGCGGCAACGGTGTCGGTACTCCGCAGGGCATACCCGTCGTACTGCGAACGATCCTCGCCCGGCAGGTCGCGATCTGCGGCCACGTCACGGGAAGCAACTCTTCCCAGAGCGCTTTCCAGGGGGACCTCTTGGGATTCCAGGACCCGGCCTGATCCCACAACCAGAGACAGAGCCTCCATCAAGTCCATGGCATCCCCAGCATGTCCTCAGGGGTGTTGATGTTTTTGAAGCTCATGCCCTCCGGATCGACCTGGCGCCACTGTTTTTCACTCACCGTTTTCACCTTCATCTTCTTGTAGAAGGCCACGATTTGACGCTTCTCACTCTGCAGCGTGCGGAGCACGGCCGCCAGGCAGCGGCGATGGTAGAGTGCGAGCAGAGGCTCGTAGTGGCCGTTTTTCACGGGCACTACCACATCATGGCGAGGCATCCTGTCGGCCATGAGGGTGAAGAGGCCGGGGACGAAAAAGGGCATGTCGGTGGCCTTGATGAAGATCCAGTCGTGGGGGCTGAAGAGCAGGGCCGTGAGGATACCGCCCAGGGGGCCCTGGTGAGGGAGGATGTCCTGGATGAGTGTGGCTTCGACACCATAATAAGGCGCCAGGTCGTTGGCAATCACCATGAGGGGATGGGCGTGGGGTCGCAGCTGCGCCACGCACCGATCCACGAGACGTTCGCCCTGAAACCGCTCCAGGGCCTTGTTCTTTCCGTAACGGGAGCTTTTCCCCCCCGCGAGAACCACGCCGGCGACCACTCACTTCTCCCGCAACCGCATCTGAATGTCGATCTTGCCTGGAGACTCCCATCCCCGCAGGGTGGAAAGCATTCCCCGGATGCCTCCCGCAACGATGTCCTCCACAAAATGATTCATGGGAAGCTTCTTTCCGTCCAGAAAGATTTGCACGTCGGCCTTTTTGCGGTCCTTGAGGAATCTCTCCTCGATGAAATCCGCCACCGCCGTCACCGCCTCGAAGGAAAACACGGGCACCTCGACATCCACCTGGTCGTCGGTCACAACGGCCACCAGGTGATCCTTCAGGGTGCAAATGGGATGGGGCTCCACGGCAGCCCGGAAAACCTCGATCTTGGGAAACGGGCTTCGCTTGAAGCCTTCCGTAAGGACCAGGTCCTCGTTCCAGAACGTTCTCCCCACAAATTGCGCCAGGTCCATCTCCTCTTCCGTGGCCCGAATGCTCGCGATCCGCGTGGGCGACAGGATGCCGACGGTTTGGGCCCCGGCCTCCCGATGCCGCCAGGTGTCCTTGCCTTCGTGGTCCATCTGGAAGCCGTGGACATCATGTTTGACGGTTCCCACCCGATACCCTCTCTGCGTGAGCACCGGGATCAATTTTTCCAGATAGGTCGTCTTGCCGGAATTGGATGCCCCGACGAGGCACACAATGGGAACCATGGCTTCCTCCTTGCCAGGAACGAGGGATCAGTCACCTGTCTCATCTGATTTCGTGGACATGCCCTGAACGTTGCTCCCGGATTCCCGAGTGGAGCTTCACGGAGCATCTCCCGATGTTTTGTCGTTGTCCGGCCGGTTACACCCCCGTTGATTCATTCCTCCAGGGGGGATTGAGGGCCGGGTGGACCCTGCCGTGCTATTTTGACGGAGCACCGGGTCACGGGCGATTTCTCGTGCAGCGATGCGGGGAAGGCGAGACCGCCGTAGCGGTTGCCGCAGAAAGAAGTTCACGCACAATGCGTCTCAGTAGGTCAGATAAATCGTCTTCAGTTCTGTGTACTCGTGCACGCCATGGGGCGACTTTTCGCGGCCGAGGCCGCTCTCTTTGACGCCGCCGAAGGGCGCCTGGGGATAGGCCTGGTGAATCCGGTTGATCCAGACGCTTCCCACCTCGAGTTTTCCCGCGCAATCGAGCGCCTTTCCCACATCCCGGGAAAAAACGTAAGCCGCAAGACCATAGGGAGTCCCATTGGCTTCGGCAACGGCCTCCTCCACATCCTCGAAGGGAGAGATCATCACCACAGGCCCGAAAACCTCCTCCTGTGTGATGGACATGCCGGAATGAACCCCCGTGAGCACGGTGGGGGCATAGTAATATCCACCGGTGTGTTCAAGGAGCCGGGTTCCGCCCCATTCGATTTCAGCCCCCTCCTCGACGGCCTGTTCCACCTGTCGGGAGACGGCGGCGAGGATCTCTTCATTGTTGAGGGGGCCGAGATCCACGAAGGGGTCAATGGGGGGGCCGATCCTCAGGCCGGCGACAAGCTCTCGAAATTTGCTCACCACGCGATCGTAAACGGGCCGGGCCACGTGGATGCGGCTGATGCGGTAGCAATACTGGCCGCAGTTTTTCAGTGCCTGAGACAGAAGCTGGGGCAGGATGGATTCCAGAGGAGCGTCTTCGAGCACCAGGGCCGGGCAATGGCCTCCCAGTTCCAGAATCACCTTGCGCACCCGCGCCGCGCTGACCTGCAGAATTTCCTTACCGACCGCCGTGCTGCCGGTGAAGGAGACCAGGCGTGGAATGGGGTGGTCCACCAGGAGGCGGCCGGTCGGTGTGCCCGGACCCGTCACCACGTTGAAAACTCCTGCGGGAATGCCCGATTTCATGGCGAGTTCCGCCATGCGCAACGTTGTGAGCGGGGTGTGTTCATCGGGTTTGGCCACGACGGTGCAGCCGGTGGCGAGCGCAGCCCCCATCTTGCACACGAGTGTGCTCAGGGGATAGTTAAAGGGCGTGATGGCCGCCACCACGCCCACCGGTTCACGAACAACCAGGACATGTTGCCTGGGGTGACCGAGGAGGGGAAGGTCACCCCTCAGTCTCACAGCTTCCTCGGCAAAAAAATCGATGAGGGAAGCCGCACTGGCGACCTCTTCCCGGGACGCCTTGAGGGGTTTTCCCACTTCGCGACACAGCAGGTCGGCCAGGGGATTGAGTTCCCGGCGCACCATCTCTGCGAACGCGCGCAGCAGTTCGGCTCTTTTCGATGCGGGCGTCCTGCTCCAGGCCGGGAACCGTTCCTGAGCGCTTTCGAGAGCCCGCTCGACCAGTTCAGGGCCGGCAAGGGTGACGCGTGCGAACTCCTTTCCGGTGGAGGGGTCCACGAGAGGCGTGCTTTCGCCCCCCCTCGCTTCTTGTCCATCCACCCAGCAGGCATGACAATCCGTCGGGTAATTTTCCACTCTACCGTTCTCCATGGACTCTGAATTGCACCCCAAACAAACGATGCATATTGGCACAGCGTTCATGGACTGTCAATGAAGGCACAGCGGCTATTTTCCAAGGCTTTGGATGGCTGCCTCCAGCTTTTGGTTCTGCCGTCGGGCTTCAGCGGCCATTTCCTCCAGCAGGGCTTGGACGCCTTCCTCCCCGAGGGATTTGGCCTGCGCCGCCCAGTTTTGGTAGGAAACCGCGTGTTCCTCGTTGTGGCGCAGCCAGTGTTCGAGCATGCGCAGGAGCTTGTCGCGATCCGACGGAGACGTCGGGCCGGAGGAAGATGTGTCTTGGGATCCATGCTGGTGGTGGTGATGGTGACCGTGTTGATCGTGGTGATGACCCATGCCCTCTCCTTTCCTGAACGTTCGTTACTGATTGACCCATTAGATTCAGTATGTTAGCCTGCTTCCTCAACCAGAAAGGCGGTCCGATACATGATTCCCTATCCCAACATCGATCCTGTTTTGATACAGATAGGCCCCGTCAGAATCCGCTGGTACGGCCTCATGTATGTCCTGGGATTCGCAGCCTCCTATTTTCTCATCCAAAAACAGAAAAGATCCCGGGAAATCGGGCTCACGGGGCAAACAGCCCAGGATTTGATTTTCTACCTGGCCATCGGGCTCATTGTGGGAGCCCGGCTTGGGTACGTTCTGTTTTACCAGTATACCGATTACTCGATGTATCTCAAGAATCCTCTGGAGATCTTCGCCACCTGGCACGGCGGCATGTCCTTCCATGGCGGGCTGTTGGGAGCGACCCTAGCGGCCTACCTGTTCTGCAGACGGAGAAACCTGCCCTTCTGGGCCGTGTCCGACAGCGTCATCGTCACGGCGCCGGTGGGTCTCGGCCTCGGCCGAATCGGAAATTTCATCAACGCCGAATTATGGGGCAGGCCCACCGACGTTCCCTGGGCCATGGTTTTCCCGGGAGCAGGCCCCCTGCCCCGCCACCCTTCGCAGCTCTATGAGTCGCTGGGTGAAGGGTTTCTGCTGTTCCTGGTGCTCTGGTTCCTGAGGAAACGGGAATACCGGGACGGCATGATGGTCGTGTTTTTCCTGTCCCTCTATGGAATCATTCGTTTTTTTCTGGAATTTTTCCGGGAACCCGATGCCCACCTGGGATTCCTGCTGGGCCAATTCACCATGGGACAGCTTCTTTGTGTCGCCATGATCCTGAGCGGCGCCGTGCTGGCGCTGTTTCTCCGCAGACAGCCGCCCAAAGCCGGTCAGCCGGAAAAGTCTTCCCCCCCCTGACGAGAGAGTGACTCATGACACTGTTCACCGAAGAAACCTCGCTCAACGTGATGGATTTCTCACCCCGCCCGTGGCGGGAGATCTACGAACAGAAAAAGACCTCGGCGGAAAAGGCCCTCCAGGCCATCAAGCGGGGCCATCGCGTCTTCATCGGATCGGGCTGCGGCGAACCGCAGCACTTGGCCCAGGTCCTGGAAGAAACCATCCCGCTCCTCTCCGACCTGGAAATTCTGCACATTCTGAGCGTCGGAAAGACCCGCTACACGGCGGACCATCTCTTCGACAAATGCCGGTTGAAGTCCTTCTTTGTGGCGTCCGCAAGCCGTGAGGCGGTGGCCGAAGGGCGGGCCGACTACACCCCCATCAACCTGGGCGACACCTCGGAACTTTTCCGCAGCGGCGCTGTCCCCATCGATGTGGCCCTGATCCAGGTTTCCCCGCCGGATGAACACGGATTCTGCAGCTACGGCATCTCCGTCGACATCGTGAAGGCTGCCACCGAGAGCGCCCATCACGTCATCGCCCAGGTGAATCCGCAAATGCCCATGACCCTGGGAGACGCGTTCATTCACGTGCGGGACATCGATGCGATCGTGGAGCATGAAGAGCCGCTCCTGGAAGTCCCCGCGCCCATCCTCAATCCCATTGCCCAGGAAATCGGCACCAACGTGGCCAAGCTCATCGAAGACGGTTCCACCATCCGTGTGGGGGTGGGAAGCGTGTCCACCGCCGTGCTGTATGCTCTCGACGAGAAAAAGGACCTGGGCGTCCACGCGGACATGCTGACGGACGCCTATCTCCACCTCATCGAACGCGGCGTCGTCACCAACGCACGCAAGACGCTGCACCCGGGCAAGATCATCACGAGTTTTTGCCTCGGGACGCGGAAGCTCTACGACTTCGTGAACAACAACCCCATGGTGTCGTTCCATCCCGCCGAATACGTGAACAATTACCT
Organism: uncultured Syntrophobacteraceae bacterium; assembly: GCA_964654275.1. GTDB lineage: Bacteria > Desulfobacterota > Syntrophobacteria > Syntrophobacterales > Syntrophobacteraceae > SLCH01. The sequence goes on along the minus strand of CAZZHS010000037.1, from coordinate 4,016 downwards.
GGTGATCGCTGAAAATGAAAAGATGATCTCCATCAATTCGGCGCTGGAGGTCGATCTGACGGGGCAGGTCTGTTCCGATTCGCTCGGCTATGAAATCTACAGCGGCGTGGGCGGGGCCATCGATTTTCTGCGGGGCGCGAGGACTTCCAAGAAAGGCAAGGCCATCATGGTGCTGCCGTCGACGACGATCGATGGGAAGACGTCCCGCATCGTGCCGACCCTCTCCGAGGGGGCGGGGGTGGTGACGACGCGCGGAGGCGTGCAGTACGTGGTCACGGAGTACGGCATTGCGCATCTGAGCGGCAAGAGCATCCGGGAGCGGGCTCTGGCCCTCATCGGAATCGCGCATCCGGACTTCAGGGAGGAGCTGCTCCAGGCGGCGGAAAAGCTCAAATATCTCCAGAAGGAGGTCCTGCGCATCAGCACCCCCAAAGCCCTGTATCCCTCGCAGTGGGAAGTGGCCCAGATCTTTCAGGACGGGTCGCGGGTATTTTTTCGGCCGGCGAAACCGACCGACGAACGTCCGTTGAAGGAATTCTTTTATTCCCTGCCGCGCAATGAGTCCTACATCCGCTTTCTGTCCGACATGAAGGTCTTCCCGCACTACGACGTCGCGCGCATGGTCAACATCGACTACCGCAGAGAGATGTCCATCGTGGGCCTGGTGGGGGAGATGGAAGCGGAGCGGATCATCGCCATCGGGCGATACACCTGGGATGAAGAAGAATCCTCGACGGCGGAAATCGACTTCCTGGTCCACCCGGACCACGGCCGCAAGGGCATTGCCAGCTTCCTCATCCAGCACCTGGCGGAGATCGCCCGGAGCAATGGGATCCGCAACCTGGTGGCCTACATCACGACGGGAAACGAAAGGGTTTTCGGAGTGTTCGCCAAACTGGGATACGTGGTGGAAGGCTCTTTCAAGGACGGCACCTACGAAATCCGGCTCAGCTTCGAACGTCCCGCCGAGGTGTGTTTGACGGAGTGAGACCCCTCACTGGCCAAAGGGGCAATCCAAAACCGGTGCAGTGTTCCTGTGTCACTCCGGGCTCACAACGCGCGCAAGGGGCAACCCGAACCACAGCGGGGGTGCTCCCAGGTCACTGCGAACTCGCACCGGGCACAGGGGGCAACCCAAACCCGGGTGGGGTGTTCCTGTGCCTCTCCGCGCCAAAACCAAACAGCGGCTTTTTGCACTGAATAACAACCCAAACCCGGGTGGGTTGTCCCTGTGTCTCTCCGGGCTCACAGCGGGCGAAAGGGGCAACCTACTCCACTGTCGAGTCGACAGTGAGAGGAGGGATTGAGGACTCACGCCGTCCTTTGACGAGCAGATTGCCGCGATTGAGTCGCGTCAAAAGTGAGAGGCGGGATTGAGGACTCACAGCCAAATAATCCGGAGCGCTTGGTCTATTGAATGTCACATCGAAGGCATGCAATTGATTTGCTCCTGCTGCTGCTCGAGAAAAAACGCTCGCGTATTTTGTTTGCGCCCCGGACTCCCGTCGGCACTTCCGGACAGAATCTCAGCGAGAATGGATCCCGACAAAGTGCTCCTGCTGAGCGAAGCAAACCCTTCTTCGGCATGGCAAAACAACCGACAAGAAACTGTCGTTCTATTGAGCGATACTGGAGGACCAAAGACCCACCAGAGCCCCGCTCACCCTGAGCG
>CAZZHS010000037.1:0-2244 GCA_964654275.1 uncultured Syntrophobacteraceae bacterium | reverse complement strand
TATTGAGCGATACTGGAGGACCAAAGACCCACCAGAGCCCCGCTCACCCTGAGCGTAGTGAGCCCCGCTTTGGCGCCGCATGGTAACTGACATGAAACTGTCGTTCCTTGTATTTTGGAGGACCCAGACCGACAAAACCTACGTTCGCCCTGAGCGAACAAACCCCCGCTTTGGCGCCGCATGGTGACCGACATGAAACTGTCGTTCCTTATATTTTGGAGGACCACAAACCAACAAAAATTACGTTCGCCCTGAGCGAAGTAAGCCCCGCTTTGGCGCCGCATGGTGACCGACATGAAACTGTCGTTCCTTATATTTTGGAGGACCACAAACCGACAAAAATTACGTTCGCCCTGAGGTATCGAAGGGCGGCATGGCGTGCCAAGACATAGCTGTTTCTTGACAGGTATCGAGGCACTCACGCAGCGTTCGGCATCAATAAACAAGCCCCTGCCCCGCCCTTGTGTTTGTAAATCCTGTTCACTCGAGCCAGAGCAGGCCCAGGTCGATCTCTATCTCGGAAAAGGGTTCCGCACAAACTTTTGCTGTTCCACCATGAACGCCCGGAACCATCCATTTTTCCGCCTCGAACCGAAAAACCTCCAGAGTTTTCAGCAAGGGATCGATGAGCCATGCGTGCGACACCCCGTGTCGAGCGTAGAGGGGCATTTTTTCCACCCGGTCCAACCGAGCGGTCCCCGGGGAAAGGATCTCACAGACCCAATCGGGTGCCGCCGAGATCCAGTTGTGGGGCTCATCGGTTGGAAAACGCTCCTTCTTCCACCCCGCCATATCGGGAACCAGAAGATCCTCCCCAAAGGAGATCTCCGGCTCCACCAGAATGACCCACCCTCCGGGACCGCCACCGCGGCCGAAATCGTATGGGGGAATGAGTTCCCCACCCAGGCGAGAGGTGACCACCGCATGTTTTCTCGAGGGTCGAGGCGTGACGATGAGTTGCCCGTTGATGATCTCTCCCGTGGTGTTCTCAGGAATGCTGAAAAGATCCTCGTAGACAGCTCTCTTCTTTGCAGATTCAGTCATTTCCATTTCCCTCCACGCCTGGCCGCGTCAATCACCCGGCTCATGGGGCAAGCTCGCGACAGGAGGTGAGAAAAACACTCATCTCCGGGAAGAGCCGAAAAGATCAGCCGATCCATGTTCTGATTCTTCGGACGAGACCTCGCAGGCTGTTCAGCAGTCCGCTTCTTTCCAAAAGGACATAGAAACATATCATGACAAACGCGGCAGGGACGATGAGAAGAACGACAAATCCTGACCACATCATTGTGTTTTGGCCGTTGATTCATGGGAGAAGGCGCTGCCTGTGATGCTCCGCAAATTACAAAGACCTCGCTACGTGAGTCCGGCTCTTCAGTCGCGTCAAAAGGCCGGCACTCACTGGGCGGACACCGACCTCAGGAAGGGCCTCAGTGTCCTCGGTTTTAACCTTTATGTCTAGAGGCAAAATAGGTAGAAGACATGGGGAAACCCTCAATTTTTGACTGCAATCGAACAACAGGAGGGGAAGAGATTTTCGGTTGCCGGATTCCTTGTGAGGTGATACCTCCTAACGAAAGGGGAACAATATGACCACTAAAGGGCTTCATTCCACAACGATCAAAATAGACCAGGCCACAAAAGAACGGTTGAAAAGACTTGCAGATGCCCGCCAACGAACACCCCATTGGATGATCCTGGAAGCTATCCGGCAATACGTTGAACGCGAGGAAACTCGGGAGGCTTTTCGGCAGGCAGGCATCAGAGCATGGGATGAGTACCATTCCTCAGGGTTGCATTTGACGCTTGAAGAGGCTGACGATTGGCTCGCCAGGCTGGAGGCCGGACAAGACGAGGATGCGCCCAAATGCCACGTTTGATCTGGTCGGCTTCCGCGCTGCAAGATGTCCAACGCTTGTATCGCTTCCTTGCAGAGAAGAACACGGACGCGGCCAGGCATGCCGTGAAGACCATCCGCACCGGTGTGAAGATCATCGCACAACACCCAGAAATTGGACGGCCGGCACAAGAAATGGAACCCGAATACCGTGAATGGCCGCTCCCTTTTGGACATAGCGGATAGATAGTGCTGTACCGCTATGACGGGCATACGGCTGTGATTGTCGCGGTTCGCCACCAAAAGGAAGCCGGATACTGATCTCCTGCCCCCTCGAGAAATAAAGACTTACCCCAAGTTTGTCAGGCCATAGGTGAATGAATGGTGAATGTCTTTCATTTTCAATC
>CAZZHS010000036.1:0-49929 GCA_964654275.1 uncultured Syntrophobacteraceae bacterium | reverse complement strand
TTAAGAGAATGTCATCGTGTCTTAAAGCCGGGCGGTGTCCTGAGTTTGGCTGTTCCTGATGGTGAGTTGATTCTCCGATCTTATGTTCTGGGCGGCACAGACGAATATTATGAGGCGCAAAAGAGGTGGAATCCTGGTTGGTGCATGACTCAAATGGAACACATCAACTTCAATTTCAGGCAGAATAATGAACACCGATTTTGCTATGACTTCGAGTCACTCTATCGCCTTCTCGATCAAACAGGCTTTGTGGATATTCGCCGTCGCCAATTTGACCCTGAACTGGACAGTAAAGATAGAGAAACGGGCTCATTATACGTTGAGTGCATGACGCCTCACCGGGGAAGCGGTTAACGGTTCGTCCTTTTCCGGATAGCATGCTGAATCTGCTCGATCACCGGGATATCATGCAGTAAATAATTTGTTAGGTGCAAAAAGCTATATGTCTTCACTTCAAGGAGGAACACGAGCCATGGCCAATTTTTTATTCGTTCTCAGCAGGGAAGACAATGAGGCTGCCACACGATGTTTTCAGTTTGCCAAGGTGGCGCACTCCAAAGGGCACAAGGTCAACCTGTTTTTCATCGACGGTGGGGTGGTGTGGGCCGATTCCAGGCGGGATCTCACCCAAAAGACCGTGACCGGAGACTGCCCGGGCGATTACCTGCCTTACCTGGTGGAAAACGAAGTCTATGCGGGAATCTGTACGCCGTGCGCCAGAAGCCGTGGTCTCGACGAATCCAGGTTCCACAGGAACATGGCTCTCGACGGGGGGCCTCACCTGATCGACATGGCCGCGGAGTCGCAGGTCTTCAATTTCTAGACGGCTCCCCGGAAGTCCTGGAGACGCAAAAAGCCGCTCACTTCTGTGAGCGGCTTTTTGCGTCTTTAACCACCGCGCTCATGACGCGGCTCCAGGCCGGCCCGTCACTCCATCTCCACCGTCACCGAAATCTCCTCGTCACCCCGGATGAGAAGGATGTCGTGAGTCTTTCGCTGCTTCTGCAACTCCTCGTGAAGATCCTCGAAGCGTTCCACGGTCCTGTCCCCGATGCGGATGATCAGGTCTCCCACCTGCATCCCCGCTCTCTCGGCGGGGCTGTCCGGCGTGACACCCGTGATCTCCACGCCCGAGCGCCCCGCTCCAGGGCGGATCATGATCCCCAAACGCCCACGATGGTGAAAGGTGGTCTTTTCCGTGACCCAGACAAAATTACCCAGATTCGGGTCCAGGACGGAATGAGGGTAGTTCATGGGAACCGGCGCCACGGTCTTATACGGGTGAGGAACCAGGGACGCCGTCCATTTGGGAACGCCCATTCCTTGGCTCATGTGTCCTTTCCCGATGAGCGCAACGACCGTCACGGAATCGCCGTAGCGTCGCAACGCCTGCGAAAGGGTTTCGGCCATGGTCTCTTCCCAGGCCAGTTGCGCCTCGTAAAAACTTTCAAAGCTTTTGATGCTCTCACGGGCGTGCTGTTCATATTGATCTTTGATCAATTCCCGGTAAGGGGAATTGTGAAGGCGCATGTCGCGGGCGATGCGGAGCCGCTCCTCGGGATTCAGGGCCGCGAGGCCTTCCTGGCTGATCTTGCGGACCACTTCCGGCGGGGCGTTGAGGCCCAATATGGGAATCCGGTTGTCCCGGGCGAAGACAAGGATGTACCGGTAAAGGTCAAAAGGATAGCCCCAGACTCTATCCCACTCCACTTCCTCGAGGAATTGGGCTTCGGTCAGCTCCCCCCTGGCGAAACGGTCCAGGACAGGCTGCTTTTCCCGCGGGAACATCTCCATGGCCAACACCAGCTGAGACCCTGCAGCATGCAGACCCTGGAGGACTTTCAGCTGGACCTCGTGATCCTCCCGGCTCGTGTGCACCTCCCCCACATAGACGATGCGCGCTTTGGACACTTGCTGGATAAACGCCGGAAAGGTCAACGTTTTGCCCGTTTCGGTGTCTAGAATGTCCCCCACCCTGATTCCATCCAGACGCGCCCAGAAGTCCTGAACCGGTCTGGGACCCAGTGCGGTGCAGCCCGCAAGGATCCAGAGAAGGAGCAGCATCGGAGGAATGATTTTTCTCAAAGGGACCATGAACTGGGTTCTCCTGAATGGATTCCTTGCCTGACTTCCCGGGCAGGTTCATACGGAAAAATGGGACGATCGGGAAAATGGATCTTGATGGCTGTGAACCGGCTCCCCCCTCAGCCGAGAGGCTCGGGCCGAAAGTTTGTCTGTCACGGCACGTTGTTTCCCACGTAAAAATCAATGGCTTTAAACCGGAGCCTTTTGCAGAACTGCGTTCTGCCCTTCGATACCTTTCAAGAAACAGCTATCTCTTGGTACGCCATGCCGCCCTTCGATACCTCAGGGCGAACGTAGCTTTTGTCGGTTTGTGGTCCTCCAGAATCTTGCAAGAAACGACTGTTTCTTGTCGATCAACTTGCCATACCCATGGCAGAGCTTAATTCGTTCTCAACAAACCGCCTTATCTTGGCACGCCATACCGCCCTTCGATACCTCAGGGCGAACGTAGAGTTGGAGAGGTTCTAGCTCCTAAAATCACTAAAAAATGGCTGTTTCTTGTCTCTCAACTTGCCAGGCCCAAGGCAGGGCTTACTTCGCTCTCAAGAAACCGCTGTCTATTTGAACTCCATACCGCCCCTCGATACCCCTCGATACCCAGGACAGGTCTCAGGGCGAACGATAACGAATTGGTTATACGCGGCTGGCTCTCCGTTCGTGGTGAGGTATCGAACCATGAACGGAAATACTTTTGCAAAAGGCTCAACCGGTTACCCTGTGAGTGACCTGTATCTTAATGACCGAGTGTCGCCCGCACAAGACCTAAGTGGTTCACAGCCTGTCGATGAGCTTCCGGTTGGCGGCCGGAAATGCATAATCCTCGAGATTTTCACGGGAGACCCACAGCCCTGTCACGGCACTTCGCACCATGGGCTGTTCGTGCGGTACAAGCAGTTCGCAGAAAAAAGCGTGTAGGGTCACACGAAAAGAGGTGTAGCTGTGCTGGAGGACGGTGATTTTGTCCAGCCGGTGAATGTCCACGCCCAGTTCCTCCCGGAATTCCCGGATGAGCGCGGCTTCGGGACTCTCCCCCTCCTGCACCTTGCCTCCCGGAAATTCCCACAGATGAGGCATCAGGCCGCTTGGGGCCCTCTTTTGAATGAACACCCTGTCGTCACGCAGAAGCAGGCCGATGGAAACGCTCAGGGGCGTCACGGATCTTTTCTCGCCGGGAACCGGCCGTTGTTCGACCAGCCCGAGCCTGAAACTCGCGCACAGCCCCTGCACGGGGCACGAGGAACAGAGGGGATTTCGAGGGAGGCAGACCGTAGCTCCCAGCTCCATGACCGCCTGGTTGAATTCCCTCGCTCTTCCCTCCGGGATGAATTCGAGCGCCGTCTTCCAGATGAAACGCCGCCCCATGGCGCTTTTGACCGGCTTGTCCAGGTTGAAGAGACGCGCCACGACCCGTTCCACGTTGCCGTCCACGATGGCGTGAGGTTCGTTGAATGCCAGGCTCATGATGGCTCCGGCGGTGTAGGGGCCGATTCCGGGAAGGGCCCGCACAGCTTTGGGGTCGCGGGGAAAAACTCCCCCATGTTCTTCGAGGATCACTCGAGCGGTCCTGTGGATGTTCCTGACCCTCGAGTAATATCCCAGTCCTTCCCAGTGCTTCAGCAGTTCGTCTTCGGAGGCTTCCGCCACGGCGGGAAGGTCGGGGAACCGATCCATCCATCTCCGGTAATAGGGCAGGACGGTCTTCACCTGGGTCTGCTGGAGCATGATTTCCGAGATCCAGACCTCGTAGGGCGTTGGGTTCTCGCGCCAGGGAAGCGGTCTCTGGTGCTTTTGGAACCAGTCGAGCAGGAGGGTCTGCAGATCCCGGTGCTTACGCTTTGAGCTCTTGCGCGCCGTGGCTTTGGGATTTTTCCTGGGCACGATCGAACCTCCAATGAGGGCTCCGGGCGATGCTGCAGGGCGATGGACGGTATCTTTTGCCTTGGGTTTCTAATATAATCCTGCCAAAAATTTCAGACCAGCAGGATTTCTCGTGAATATCAAACGTGGTGAACGGGTCGGTATCCTTGGACGGACCATCGTTGTCCTTGCGCAGCATCCCGGAGAAACGACAGGGAGCCGGAATGCCGCCGGGATCAGGTGCACGGACAGCTCTGGGAGGAGTCGTGGTCATGCGAGCTTTTTTTGAACCCGAATCGGTGGTGCTCATCGGTGTGCCGCGCCAGACGGGCCCCGGTGCCTACAACAACCTGGAAATGTTGTTCCGGTACGGCTACCAGGGGCAGGTGTATGTTGTGCATCCCCAAGTCACCCGGATCCTCGGCCGAGAGACTTTCCCCAGCGTGGCCGCGCTTCCGGCCACACCGGAACTGGCGGTGATTTCGGTGGGGCGGGATCGTGTGCCGTCCGTATTTGCTCAATGCATGGAAAAGGGGATCCGGCGGGTCATCGTCATCAGCCAGGGATTTGGCGATGCGGACGACCGCGGCAAGGAACTGCAGCGCGACCTGTGCCGCATGGCGCAGGAAAACGGAGCGCGTCTCCTGGGGCCCAACACCATGGGAATCCTCAATGCCTTCAAGGAGTTCAGCACCGCCTTTGTGGACATCGTCAAAGATCCTGCACCGCCCCCTCTTTCCATCGTGGCTCAATCGGGCGTGCTCCAGGTGGGCTACGAGTGCTTCACGGGGCGCCTGGGGAAAGCCATCGACATCGGCAACGGGGCGGATGTGGATTTCGTGGATGCGCTGGAATACCTGGAAACGGACCCCCAGACGCAAGTCATCGCCATCCACATGGAAGGGCTGCTGCGGGGCAGAGAATTCCTGAGGACAGCCTGCCGCGTGGCGCTTAAAAAGCCCATTGTCCTTCTCAAAACCGGCACCAGCGCTGCGGGTGCTCAGGCAGCCCTTTCTCACACCGGTTCCCTCGTGGGGGAGGACGCGCTTCTCAGCACGGCCTTTGAAAAAGCCGGCCTGGTCCGAGTGAGGAACATGCTGGAGATGCGGGCGGTCTGCCGTGCATTTCTGCAGCTCGGGCGGATTGATGGGCCGCGCCTGGGTGTGCTGACCGCCACGGGGGCCGCGGGGATCATGGCGGCCGACGGCTGCGACGAACATGGGCTTCAGTTGGCCCCCTTTCCCGAGGCGCTGCGCGGTGAGCTCGAAGATGCACGCATCGCCTGGCACCGGCTCCGCAATCCTGTGGATCTGTGGCCCCTGGGGATGGTCTCCGGGTCTTTTCGAAAGGTCTTTGTGACAGCTTTGAGCGGGTTTATGGCCGGCGACGAGGTGGACGGTGTCCTGGCCATTTCCGCGGCCATGCCATCGCCGCTCCATCACGACTTGAATCTCGCGGAGGCCGTCCGCGAGGCGCTTGCGCACCCGGCAAAAAAGAAGCCCCTGGCTTTGTGGCTCTATGGCGGCGACCAGGCCCGGCAGGCTGTGGAACTGGAAAAGATCCCGCGTGTGGCCTGCTTCGACACGCTGGATGAAGCCTGCATGGGGCTGGGAGGCATGTGGCGTTATGAGATCCTTCGAAAAAACGCGAGGGTGGGCGGGGAGGAGGCTTTTGCATCCCCTCCCGGGCAGCGGGCAGCGCAGGCACCCTCCGCGCCTGGAAAAACCATCGTGGGCGGGGAAGGCTTCGAGCTTCTCTCCCGCTACGCCATAGCTGCGGCTCCCCAGACCATCGTGCGGGAAGCGGATGCGGCGGTTCAGGCGGCCGGTGAGATGGGCTATCCCGTGGTCCTCAAGATCATTTCCCCCCAGTGGCTGCACAAATCCGACCGGGGGGGCATCCGCCTGAATGTGGCTTCCGCCGTGCAGTTGCGTGATGCCATGAGGGATCTCAACGACTTGTTTCAGCGGGAGACACCCGATGGCGTCCTGGATGGCATCCAGGTCCAAAAGCAGCTTCACGGGGTGGAACTGCTCCTCGGCATCAAGAGGGATCCTCAGCTGGGACCGGTTCTGGTGGCGGGCATGGGAGGCATCTACACGGAAATTTTCAGAGACACGGCGCGGGGCCTCGTCCCCATTGCCCGGGAGGACGCCAGGGCGATGCTCCGGTCTCTGCGCATCTATCCACTTCTGGAAGGGGTGAGAGGGCAGAAAGGCGTCAAAGTCGACGCCGTTGTGGAAACCATGCTGTCCCTCTCCCGTCTCGCCTGGGAAATGCAGGAAATCCTGGAGATGGACCTCAACCCGGTGATCGCTCGGGAAGACGGGTGCTGGGCCGTGGACTGCCGGATTGTGCTCGGGTGAAGCTCCGCGATTTCCGTTTTTGCCTTTCCAAGGAACAAGACCGTGACTTTTTTCTCTGCATCTGCCTCAAAAAGGGGAATTGTTGAGAGGTTTTCATGTCATAAGTCTTGAGAAAATCTCTAAAATGCTTTAAAGAGTTCTGCTACCCGGGGGAATCGACGCACGATCTCGCGGGATGGTCGACAGGGGCACGCACGGGTTGTCGGTTGGCGTTTCGTCCCGAAGGGGTTTCCCTTTTCTCATGGTTTTTCAGAAGTCATCTGCATGGAGGAACCAAAATGAATTCAATCAGCAATAGAAGGCGGGGTGTCAGTGAGCCGGCCGAAATGGACTACACTTGGAAAAACCGGGAGTCCTTCGACGACGGAGGTTACACCTCTTCGGATAGAATTCCCAATCACCTGGGAGAACGTCACGGCGGCGGTTCACCCGAACCCCGCATCATGAAGCTTGTGGCGACGGACCGTTTCAGTGCCGTGCGGGCCGCCATCGAAAGGTCCTGCCACCGCTATTTTCGGATCCAGTACCCGGAAGGGTACTGGTGGGAAGAGCTCCAATCCAATGTGACCATCAGCAGTGAATTCGTGATGCTCACGCACCTGCTCGGAATCAGTTCCCCGGCGCAGGAGCAGGCCATTGTGAGGTACCTACTCCACGAACAGAGGGAAGAAGGCCACTGGGGCCTCTACTACGGGGATCAGGGAGACATCAGTGCCACGGTGGAAGCCTACTTCGCCCTGAAGCTGGCAGGGCAGGACCCGCAATCGGAACCCATGCGAAAGGCCCGTGAGTGGGTGCTTTCCAAGGGCGGGATCGAGTCCGCCCGCGTCTTCACCAAAATCTGGCTGGCACTCTTCTCCCAGTACGACTGGGATGAAATCCCCTCCATGCCCGTGGAACTGGTGCTCCTGCCCCCCGAAGCCTATTTCAACATCTATGAGTTCTCGAGCTGGGCGCGGGAAACCATCGTGCCCCTCTCCATTGTGATGACCATACGCCCGGCCATGAAGCTGCCTGCAGAGAAATCCATCGGGGAGCTTTATGCGCGGGATCATCGCTTGGGAAGCGGGCGGTCTTTTCCTTCCAAGACGCACAAATTGTTTTTTCTTTTCGACCGCATCGCCAAAATCTACGATGCCCTGAACCCCCTCCCGGGCCTGCGCAGTCGGGCGATCCGTGCCGCGGAAGAGTGGACGGTGGATCACCAGGAGGAGAGCGGTGACTGGGGGGGGATTCAGCCGCCCATGTTCTATTCGATTCTGGCGCTTCACTACCTGGGCTACGGGCAGGACCATCCCGTGATCCGGAAGGGGCTCAAAGCGATCCAGGATTTCTGCCTGGAGGATGAATGCGGGCTCCGCATGCAGTCCTGCATCTCCCCCGTCTGGGATACGGCGCTCACGGCTCTGGCCCTGTGGGATGCGGGGGTGCCCCCGGAACATCCCGCCCTCCGGAAAGCCGCTCGATGGCTGGTTGAAAAGCAGATCACCGAGGGGGGCGACTGGCAGGTCAAGAACTGCTGCCTGCCCGGCGGCTGGGCGTTCGAGTTCGTGAACAACAAGTATCCCGACGTGGACGACTCCGCCGTCGTACTCATGGCGCTTCACCGCCTCCAGCAGGACGAGGACGAGGCGATGGAATGCGCCAAAAAGCGAGGCATGGACTGGTGCATCAGCATGCAGAGCAGCAATGGCGGCTGGGCGGCGTTTGACCGGGACAACCTCATGACCATCCTCAATCGAATCCCTTTCGCCGATCATGAGGCCATGGTGGATTATCCCACCGCCGATGTGAGCGGCCGGGTCCTGGAAGCCATGGGGATGTTTGGATTTAAGAGGTCTCACCCGGTGGCTCAGCGGGGCATTCGCTTCATCCGCGGGCTTCAGGAAAAGGACGGCAGCTGGTGGGGGCGCTGGGGGGTGAACTACATCTACGGCACCTGGTCGGTCTTGCGGGGCCTCATCGGCATCGGTGAAGACCCTCGAGCCGACTACATTCAGGCTGCTGTCCGCTGGCTCAAGGAGCACCAGAATCCCGACGGAGGCTGGGGTGAGACCTGCGCCTCCTACGAAGACTGCTCCCTGCGGGGAAAGGGAGAGAGCACCGCTTCCCAGACGGCCTGGGCGATCATGGGTTTGCTGGTCTGCGGAGAAGAAAACAGCCCCGAGGTGAAAGCGGGAATCGCCTACCTGTTGCGCACCCAGCAACCCGACGGCTCCTGGGAGGAAAAACACTTCACCGGCACCGGGTTTCCGGGCCATTTCTACATTCTGTATCACAATTACCGCAACTGCTTTCCGCTCATGGCCCTGGGGCAATACCTGCGGAAAGTTCAGGGAACGGAAAACCGGAAGTGAAAACCCCGGAATACCCGAAATAAAAGACCGGTCAAAAAAAGACCGGCCCGGTATTCGAAACCGGGCCGGTCTTTTTTTTGCATCCACAGGAAAGAACTGGATGCGGGCTCAGAAACTGCCGGCACGACGCGTGTCGAAATGGCCCCCTGGTACTGCGGAGCTGTAACAGGGGGTATGGTTCACGGAAACTCCCCAGTACATCCGGGCAGAAATGATTGCCCAGATCGGCTGGTTTCCAGGCTCTTGCCTGGAAACCAGCAAGTGGTTTAGGACTTGCGCCCGGGAGTACTGGTCAATCTTTGGTCAGTTTCCGCTTTTCGTCCTCGCTCATGGTGAAGGAGTGTTCCGGCCCGGGGAAGGCGCCGTTTTCCACTTCTGCCTTGTACTGGGCCAGAGCCTGCCGAATGGGATCCGACAGCCTGGTGTACTGCTTCACGAAACGGGGGGTGAATCTTTCGAAGAGCCCCAGCACGTCGTGAATGACCAGGACCTGGCCGTCGCAGGCTTTCCCCGCTCCGATGCCGATGGTAGGAATTTTGATGGATTCGGTGATCATTTCCGCGATGGTCGAAGGGATGGCCTCCAGAACAATGCTGAAACATCCCGCAGCTTCGAGCGCCTGGGCGTCTTCGATCATTTGTTTGGCGGCTTCCGCGGTTTTCCCCTGCACTTTGAACCCCCCGAACTGCTGAGCACTCTGGGGAGTGAGGCCCAGGTGGCCCTGGACGGGGATGCCCGCTTCCACGATCGCCTTGATCTGCGGCGCCACACGGATGCCCCCCTCCAGCTTGACGGCTCCGGCCCGCCCCTCCTTGAGGAAGCGCCCCGCATTGATCACTGCCTGCTCCACACTCGCCTGGTAGGAGAGAAAGGGCATGTCTCCGATGACGAGAGAATTTTTGGCCGCACGGGACACGGCCAGTGTGTGGTGGAGCATTTCGGTCATGCCCACGGAAAGGGTGTCTTCCTGGCCGAGAACGACCATGGCGAGTGAGTCCCCCACCAGGATCATGTCGATTCCCGTCTGGTCCACAAAAAGGGCCATGGGATAGTCGTAGGCCGTGATTTCCGTGAGCTTGCGCGTGCCCTTGGCGGCGATAATGTCCGGAACCGTTACCTTTTTGCTCATGATGATCCTTTCTGCCTTGTTCACGATTTTGTTCGTTGGACGGTCAGTTGGAACATTTCAAATAGTTGGATTCCATCACCTGGATGAGTTGCGTGAGCGTCCGATTGACGGGAACGGGAATGTCGGCTTCGTCTGCAAACTGGACGATAGCCCCATTGATGGCGTCGATTTCGGTGCGCTTTCTTCGGTCCACGTCCTGGCCCATGGACGAACGGTTCACCGCGGTGGCCCGGGCCACGGTCAGCACCCGTTCCACCATCTCCTCGCCCAGGGAAAACCCCTTCACGCGGGCCACCTGAAGCGCCTCCAGGACTGCGCTTCGGGAGAGAGCCCGGCCCGGTTCCAGCTCGGCAATCATGCCGTTGCGAATGGCGGTGAGGGCCGTGATGGCGTTGATGCCCACGTTCACCATGAGTTTTTCCCAGATGAGACGTTCCATGACTTCGCTGGAACGTGTGTCGAGCCCAGCCTGGCGGAAGATCTTCACCAGGGATTCCACACGACTGGATGGCGGCCCCTGGGTTTCTCCCATGAAGGTGGGGCCGTTGCCCCCGTGGCGAATCCGGCCGGGTTCCAGCAGTGTCGCCCCTTGAGCTGTCGTGCCCAGGAGGACCCGTTCCCGCCCGGCCGTTTGGGCGATCTTCTCCCAGTTGCCGATGCCGTTTTGAAGGGTGAGGAAAAGGGTGGAAGGGCTGCACCGGTCCAGGATGGAGGCAACCGCTTCGTCCGTCGCGTAGCTTTTGACTGTCACCAGAACGACGTCCGCTTTTCCCTGCACGGCCTGGAGGCTGCTGCAGGCGGTCAGAGGGAAGCTTTGTGTGCTCCCGTCCAACTCCTCCACGTGCAGACCGTTCTTTTGGATGGCCTGCATGTGGCGTTCATCGGTGCTGTAGAGGGTGGTTCGAACTTCGGTTTTGGAGAGACGGGCTCCGATGAGGCTTCCCAGAGCTCCGGCTCCCAGTATCAGAATGTGCATGGCGGTCACCTCGTCTTGCACTCAAAGACCGGCTCGGTTCTGTAACCGGGCCGGTCTTTGAGTCGTGGTCGATGCTTCCGTTCAGGCGCCCGGGGATGTGCCCGTGCCGGGAGCCTCTCGCAGACGGCTCTTGATTGGACGTTCGGTTCGCTGAAGCTTTTCCAGAGAAGCGAGAGCCTCCCTCTCTTATCGAAGCTTCAGGGTGGCAAGAGAGATCAGGGCCAGAATGCCCGATAAAATCCACAGCCGTATGACGACCTTGGTTTCCGCAATCCCCTTGTGCTGTAGATTGTGATGCAGGGGGGCCCGGTAAAAGATGCGCCGCCCGAGCCACTTCACACCGATTTTATCCTGCACCTGGCTGGTGAGGGCTTCCACGAGAAAGAGTCCCCCCAGGAGAGGGAAGAGCATCTCCTGTTTGAGGAGCACCGAAACCACGGCCATGGTGCCCCCGATGGCCAGGGAGCCGGTGTCTCCCATGAAGATCTGGGCCGGGTAGGCGTTGTACCAGAGGAAGGCGAGGCCGGCGCCCACGAAGGCCGCACCGAAGATCGTCAGTTCCCCCGCATCCCGAATGAAGGGATAGTACAGGTATGAGGAATAGATGCGGTTGCCCTCCACATAGGCGAAGATGCCCATGACGCCCACCACGAATATGGACGGGGTGATGGCCAGTCCGTCCAGTCCATCCGTGATGTTGACGGCGTTGCAAACGAAAATCACGAAGAAAAAAATGAAGACTCCGTAGGCGTAAGGTCCCAGATCCAGCAGGGGATGCTTGTAGAAGGGAATGTAGACCTGGGTGGCCAGCTCCGTCCCCAGGGGAGAGAAGGGACCCACGGCGATCCAGGCGAAAACCCCGGCGAAAAGTCCCTGAAGGATGAGCTTCTTTCGCTCGGACAGGCCGCGGTCTCCACTTTTCATCCTGACCTTGGACAGGTCGTCCCACAGGCCCAGGAGGCCGAACCAGAGCATGCCGGCCATGGAGCACAGGAGAAAGGGATTGTGCCAGTTGCCCCAGAGCGCCATGGAGAGGAGGACGGCTCCGACGATCAGCACGCCCCCCATGGTGGGGGTGCCGCGCTTGTCGAAGGCTGAGTCCACGCCGGTTTCCCTCACCTGGTCGAGGAGGCAGCGGCGGTGAACGAAAAGAATGAAATGACGGCTGAAGATGAACAGGAGCACCACGGCCGTCAAGGCCGCCATGATGGCACGAAAGGTGATGTAGTTGACGAGGCGCAGAAACGAAAAAGCATCGGACATGCTCAAAAGATAGTTGCTGATTTCATAGATCATGGTGCGCGTTTCCTCACTGCACGGTCCGTCAGGAGAGGGGCCTCCTGGACAGGGTGTTCCCCGAGGAGCCGGTCGAGGCAATATCTCTGAATGTTCTTGTAGCTCTCCTTGATGGTGAAATGAGGGCGAAAGTCCGTGGAGGTCAGAATGAACGCGCCCGTCTCCTTGAGGAGTTCACGGGACGGCAGGATGATCTTCCTCTGAAGCAGTCTTTCAATCCCTTTCAGAGCGGCATTCCTGACCTGCCAGTAGTGAGATTCCCTGAGCTGGAGCAGCGTCTCCAGGGCGGCTGAGTCCGTGCCGATCTCACCGATGGCCAGAGCGGCCTCCACCACCACCTCGAAGCATTCGTCCTCGAGCCTCTTCTTAAGGGCATGGGCCCAGCGTTCCTGGCCCGAGAGGAAAAAGCCGAAATGAGAGGCCGTGACGCAGGCCTGGGAACGGACTTCGAAGTAGGGGTCTTCGAGCGCCATGAAAATGTGGCGTTCCACCTCCGGATCGAAACGGTTGAGCAAACGCAGAGCCTGCAGCACATTGCGCCGGATGAACCCCACCTGCTCGAAATCGCCGCCCAGGAGGCGTTTGATGGGCGAGGCGGGTGTTCGGTCGGAGAGCATGTGGAGCAGCATGGGAATCTTTTCGCCGTAGAGGGTGAGCCCGACCAGCTTGACGCCCAGATTGCGGTCCTGCCAGAGGCTGTGGCTCAGGAGACCCGCGGCCCGGTGGCGGTAATAGATCAGATCGTCCGGGTCATCGAAGAGGGTGTGGGGATCGTACCCCGAAGGATTCCTTTCCTGGGCCTGGCTCAGGAAAGAGAGCAGCCGGGTGTTGGTCAAAAGGGGTTTGAAGGGGATGGCGTGGTAGCCCGATCCATTGTTGTAGCTCCGGTCCTCGAAGATCTCGCTGAGAATGCGCTCGACGGCGTGCCGCCTCAAAAAGCTGAGGCTGCAGCGCGACATCTCCGCCAGCCGTTCCTCATCCTGGAGCAGGCGCAGAATGCGTTCGGCCAGGAAGCGGCCCTCCAGCTTCTCCAGGACCACGCCCTCTTCGACGATGGTGTCTTCATAGAGAATCTCGGCAGCTCCCGCATGCTTCATGGCTCTGGCATTCATGACCTGATGGTCCCCGGGCAGGTTGGCTTTGGGAATCAGGAGGGCGGGCTTTCCCAGGCGGGAGATTTCGTTGAGGCTGCCGGCGCCGCTGCGGCACACCATGAGGTCGCTCACCGAATACACATCGCCGATGTTGTGAAAATAGTCCTGGCGGACGTAAAAATCTGCGATAAGTTCCAGTTCCTCGGGGCTGTACGATTTCTGAAGGCGCTTTTCGGTGTCTGCGACGGCGTCGTAGTGCTCGGACTTGTGGAGCCCCATCCCGTGGATGATGAAAACCCTGTCGCGGTGGGGGATGAGAAACCGCAGGGCGTCGACGATGGCCCGGTTGATGGTGCGGGCCCCCTGCGAGCCGCCGAACGCGAACACCACTTTGCGGCCGGGGGGAATCTGGAAGGGCAGCCCCTGTTGAGCTTCCTCCCGAGGTTTCTGCACGATGGAGCTGCGAATGGGATAGCCCACCAGCACGCCGTTTTTTGGAAAGAAGGACAGCGTCTGGGAAAACGTTAGGAGCACCCGGTCCACCCAGCGGCCCATGAACGCGTTCAACTGGCCTGGGATGCTGTTTTGCTCGTGCAGGAAAATCTTGACCTGCGCAACCCGCAGCCCCCTCAGGAGCAGGGCCGCCACGATGATGGGAGCGCTCACATATCCGCCGGTGGCCACCACCCACCTGGGAGCGAACCGGACCAGCAAAACCATGGATTGCAGGATTCCCAGGGAGACCTTGATCAGGAAGCGAAGTGTGGACAGGGATGGGCGAATTCCGGGGAAGCCTTCCGAGACGACAAAACACAGGGGATAGCCCGCCCGCTTCACGATGACGCTCTCGGCTTTCCCTTTCACACCCACATAGAGAAATTGCGTTGCCGGATCCCGGTTCCGGATGCCTTCGGCGATGGCCAAAGCGGGATTGACGTGGCCGCCGGTGCCGCCGCCGGTGAGGAGGACCCTCGGTCCCTCGGCAACGAGGCGCTTCCACCTGCGGGAGAGTCCATACAGTACCGCCGCACCAAAAGTGAGGAAGACGAAAGGAATGACAAAAAGAATGTTCAACACGGGACTTGACTCTGTAATTGTTTTTCCAGGCGCCGTCCGGCGCCGGTGAGGAATTCCTTTTTAGAATTGAAGTGTACCCTCGGAAAGCTTGGGGCACAACCCTTTATGGAATCAGAGCGTTCAAAATTCTTGCCCATGGGATCACACCCTCCCTCAGGAGCTGAGGCGGAGACACGGTGACGTCCACAAGTGTGGATGGCAGATCCCCCTGCAGGGTGCCTCCGTCGAGGATCCCGTCGACACTGTTTCCCAGCTCCGTGGGCAGGTCGCGGAGGTCCGAAACGGCCGGCTGTCCCGACTTGTTGGCGCTGGTGGAGATGAGCAAGCCCCCCGCTCGTGCGGCCAGCGCCGATGCCACGGGGTGCGAGGAAACCCGCAGCGCGATCTTCCCCGTCCCTCCATGGAGCAGCGGGGGAAACGGACCGTTCAGAGTCAGCAGCAGGGTCAGGGGGCCCGGCCAGAAACATTCCGCCAGCCTCAGGGCCTCGCTCGACCATTCGCTCACCACCCTCCGCACCGATTCCAGCCGGTCCGCGATCAGGGGAAGAGGTTTTCGGAACTCTCGCCCCTTGATGCTGAAGATTCGCCGCACGGCCAACTCGCTGGACGGGTCTGCCCCGAGACCGTAGAAGGTTTCGGTGGGATAAATGAGAACGCCTCCCCTTCCAAGTATTTGTGCGGCTTCGGCCGGAATCCCCCCGCAGGGTTGGGAAGGGTCGACCCGCCAGACGGGTATTTCCGGATTGTGCCCGGTCAATGTCTTTTTCCAAGTACGGTGCCACCCAGGCAAATGTTCATGCACCAGTCCGTCATTCCCGTTCGGTTTTGGCGCCAATCCCGGCCGTCAACGACACTCCCCGATTTCTGCGCCACGGGAATGACGGCAGGCAGGGATCAGGACCTTCTTTTGGCGAGGTATTCCTCGAGCTTTTTGTTGCGATCGACGACCACTTCCTGGGCCATTTTTTTCTTGTGCTCCAGGAGCTTCTCCGTCAGGGCCGCATCCTGGAGGGCGAGAATCTGCACGGCCAGCAGGGCCCCGTTGCGGGCTCCCGCCTTGCCGATGGCCATGGTCGCCACGGGAATTCCCGGAGGCATCTGGACGATGGAGAGCAGGGAGTCCAGGCCGCCCAGGGGCGATGCATCGATGGGCACCCCGATGACGGGCAGGATGGATTCCGCCGCCACGACGCCCCCCAGATGGGCCGCCATGCCCGCTGCGGCCATGAGCACCTTGATGCCGCGCTCCCGGGCCGTTCTGGCGTATTCCGAGGTGGCCGCAGGGCAGCGATGGGCCGAGAGGATGTGGACTTCGTAGGGGATATCGAATGAATCGAGAGCCTTGAAGGCTTCTTCCATGACGGGCAGGTCCGAGTCGCTGCCCATGAGAATGCCGACCAGAGGGGGTGAATTTTTCACGGCCATAAGGGATTCCTCGCGTTTTCTCTGTTTTGGGTGTCCGGATCGTGGGGGTCGCACAAAACCGGCTGACCGAGTCGATTCTGTATGACCGAGTCGGTCCGTTTGATCCATCTGTCGGCGTCTAGAACGCCCGTGCCCGAAATCGCAGCCCGGCGTCTCCGCCCGTCGCCTCTCCGCGAGGCTATTGACTGCCGATGTCGCTCCGGCAATACATTCCTTCGAAAGAAATCTTTTTCATCTCTTCGTAGGCGATCCCGCGGGCCTGCTCCAGGGTGTCCCCGGAACTCACCACGCAGAGCACTCGCCCTCCAGTGGTCACCAGTTGTCCTTCCGGACTCCATCCGGTGCCCGAATGAAAAACGAGGCAGGAGGGATCGACACCCTCCAGCCCTGAAATGGGAACCCCAATCTTGTAGCGGTCGGGGTAACCCTTGTACCATCCCTTCCTGCCCTTTGTGGGCCCGCTGACGGCAATCAGGCAGAGCCGGTACCGGGGGTCCCATTTCAGAGTCATGTCCTTCAGCGTTCCTGTGAGGATGGCTTCGCAAACATCCACCAGGTCCGTCTCGAGACGCGGCAGGATCACCTGGGCTTCGGGGTCTCCCAGCCGGATGTTGATTTCCAGCACCCGGGGCACGATTTCGTTTTTTTCCTCCGTCAGCATCAGTCCCAGATAAAGGACGCCTCTGTAGAGAAAGCCGTATTTTTCGCGGCATCCCCGGATGAGGGGTTCGGCCACACGGGTCATGATGGTTTCGACCAGGGTGTCCGTCAGCCACGGGTGGGGGGAGTAGGAACCCATGCCGCCCGTGTTCTTGCCTTCATCGTTGTCCCGGGCCCGCTTGTAGTCCTGTGCGGCCACCATGGGGACGATGTGGGTGCCGTCCGTGAAGCAGAAAAAGGAGAGTTCCCGGCCGTAGAGGCGCTGCTCGATGTCCACACGGTTGCCCGCGTCTCCAAAAACTTTCTGCACCATGATGCTGTCGATGGCTTCCTCGGCATCCCGCACATCGTCACAGACCAGAGCGCCTTTGCCCGCTGCCAGGCCGTCGGCCTTGACCACCACGGGATATCCCACGCGGCGCACGTGCTCGCGGGCCGCTTCCGGATCGGAGAAGACGGCGAACTCGGGCACGGGGATGGACAGATCCTGGAGCAGGACCTTGGTGTCGCACTTGCTCGACTCCAGAAGACTGGCTCTCCGGCTGGGGCCCACGATGGGAAGGCCCCGGGATTCGAAGAGATCCACGATGCCCGCCGAAAGCGGCTTTTCCGGTCCCACGAAAGTCAGATCGATCTTTTCCCTGGAGGCGAAATCCGCCATCTCCTCGATGGTTTTCGCGTTCACGCACCGGGCGTGCTGCTCCATTCCCGCATTGCCGTGGGCCACATAGACCTGCCGGACCCGGTCGCTGCGGGAAAACTTCCAGGCAATGGCGTGGTCGCGCCCGCCGCTGCCGATGACCAGTACTTTCATTCAGCCGTCACTTTCTGCAGATATTCGCAAATGTTTCCATCATACTCGTGGGTCAGGCAAAAGGCTTTGCAGGCCAGCCGCAGGCTTGTCTTCCGGGAGATGTGCCCCTGGGAGTTCTTCATCTCGTCGAGAATGGCCCTGTAGTCTCCGGGGTCCGTCACCACGGCCACATATTTGGAGTTCTTGGCCGCAGCCCGGATCATGGTGGGGCCGCCGATGTCGATGTTTTCGATGGCTTCCTCGAGGGTGCAGTCGGGTTTCGCCACGGTTTTGGCGAAGGCGTAGAGGTTGACCACCACCATGTCGATGGGTTCGATGCCGTGTTCGGCCATGGTTTTCACATGGGCGGCATTTTCACGAATTCCCAGGATGCCTCCATGAATCTTGGGGTGCAGGGTTTTGACCCGCCCGTCCAACATCTCGGGAAAACCTGTGAAATCGGAAACTTCCATGATCCGGACGCCGCTCTCCCGCAGCAGCTTTGCCGTGCCTCCCGTAGACAGAATGTTCACGTCAAAGGCGGCGAGCCCCTGGGCAAATTCCACCAAACCCGATTTGTCCGTGACGCTCATGAGAGCGCGACGAATTTTGAACATCTTTCTCCTCCTTGACATTCCCTCTGATCTTTTGTGGATCTTTCCCGAACAAAGATTCCGGTTCCTCTTCCCCCTCACTTGCCGGAGTTGCCCAGAAGCTTCTCGAAAAGGGCTTCCGCCGCCTTCACGATGGGGGCGTCGTCGGGCAGGTTGGCCGTGGGTTTCCCTTCCTGGTCGAACTGGGCCAGCAGTCGATCCGCCGGAAAGGGGGCGATCCGGTCGGCTCCGAAGGTATCCAGAACGTCCTGGGGCCAGGTTTGGGGGACTTCTTCCACCTGGTTCACGATGAGAAACGTCTCGCCCACCCGGATGGGCAGTCCCTTCACGAGTTCGGCAATGCGGCAGGCGGCCGTCAGGCCGCGGCGACTGGGGTCGGAAACGAGCAGCAGCAGATCCACGTCTTTCTGGGTGAGGCGGCTGAAATGCTCCATCCCCGCTTCATTGTCGACCACCAGGTAATCGTAGTTTTTGATGAGCTTTTCGATGAGGCTCGTCAAAAGATTGTTGGCCGCGCAGTAACAGCCCGGCCCCTCAGGAAGCCCCATGGCAACGAGGTCGAACCCGTCCGATTCCACCAGCGCCTCTTCCATCTTCATTTCCATGTAGATGTCTTTGGTCATGCCCGTGGGGACTTCGGTCTTCATGCTCTCCCGAGCTTCCGAGAGCGTGGTGGCCAAAGGGACTCCCAGGACCTCGTTCAGGTTGGAATTGGAATCTCCATCGATGGCGAGAACCGGTTTCATACCATGGCGGATCATGTACCGAATGAGAAGGCCTGCGATGGTGGTCTTGCCGGTACCGCCCTTACCACCCAGGGCCACGGTGTAACCCATTGTGAAACCTCCCTTGCATACAGTTGGACTGAAGTGTTGTCGCCCCGACCCCTGGTAGAACTCGTTACACTCGACACAATTGAGTGGCCACCGCTCGAGTCGTCATTCCGGCAGTCTTTCAGCGGGAATCCACCAAAAAGAACTGGATGCCGGCTCAAAACCTGCCGGCATGACGAGGGACGAAAAGGGCACCTTATCGTGTGGAGCTGTACTGGGTCAGCACGAGTTCACCCCCTCGCGATGAAAGTTCCCGGGCGCCGGGACGCCGGGGACTCACGCTTTGGCCGTGTAGAGCCAGAGCCCGGTGCAGATGCCCCAGACGGCATTGTAGAGGCACACGAAAACGGGCGTCAGTTCCCCCAGCGCAAGGCCCATCATCCCCTTGCCCAGCAGGACGGGAAAGACATAAAAAAGCTGGAAAGCCGTGGGCAGAAGGCTGAGGAGGATCCCTCGGCTGAAAACGCCCGTCCAGAATCCGCTTCTCCAGATGGGGACCAGGAAGGCCCATCCAAAGAGACCGCCCCAGACAATCCTCGGATACAGGTAAGCGAGACTCCACGCCGGGGCGATGGCTACGCCGAATTTTTGAGGTATTCCCTGGCTTCCCAGGTACCACACGAGACAGGAATTGACCAGTGCGCCAAAGGATCCGGCCGCAAAGGTGAGACTCAACTGCCGCAGGAAAGGACTCATGGCTCTCCCTCAAACCGTTCTGGCCGCCATGTGCGAGTAAAAGCGAGTTGATAACATAACATGAAAGTTTTATAAAGGCTTTTGAATTTCAGGCTCTTTGATCTCAGGACGGGCAATGATTTGAGAAGGTTAGGCCCCGATGGCGGATAACTCATGAGACACTGGAACTCTGCGGTCCCGAAGACGTTCAAAAAACCTGCGTCGATCCTCTCCGGAGCATTTTGCGCTGTCTTGTTGCCCGTCCTCCCGATCGTCATGTTCCACCCTGTGCCCGCCCAAGCCACCCAGAGTCACCCCGGGCTCGAAGGCCTCATCGTTCATCAGCTGGCCCACGGATTCTTCCTCTTCTCCATGGGGATCCTCATCTACTGGCTGCGCCAGCGCGGGCTGAACCGTGAATCCGGCTGGCGCTCCGTTCAATATGCCGCCGTCCTGTTCATTCTGTGGAACCTCAATGCGCTGGTCGTCCACTCTCTGGATGGCCTTGGGCCGGTCTTCGAGCAGATCAACTCGGGAGATCTGCACGACCGGGTCACTTTGAGCGGTCAGGGCGTCGGGTTCTTTCTGCCGGTGCTCTACTATTTTCTGAAGCTGGACCACCTCCTGTGTGTTCCCGCCATTGTCTGCCTCTATGTCGGCCTGCGCCGGCTTCTCCGGGAGGCTCAAGCCGGTGGCTCGGTGAGCCGATGAGCCTTTCCCTGCCGCTCTATCCCCTCTGGCTGGTGGATGTGGGGGGATCCTCCCTCATGATCCTCTTTTCCTTTCTGTGTGTACGCCTGGCGAGGTCGCTCAGATCCAGGGATCCTCACAACGTGGTCTGGACCTATCTCCTGTGGTTTTCCTACAGCCTGGCCCTCTTTGCCGTCTCGCGGTCGGTGGGGCACATCGCCAAGCGGGTCCTGCTCGCAGCGGACCAGCCTCTCCTCTGGGACCTCCTGAAGCCGTACAGCGGAGCCGTCAACACCCTCTCTTTCATGGTGGTCGCCTCCATGACCCTCTTCTTTGAGCGCACCTGGAGCATCTACCGGCAGATTGCGGGGGACAGAAAGATTCTGCAGGATGCCCATGAAAAAATTCTTTTCATGAATCGCAATCTGGAGAATCTTGTGGCGGAGAGAACCCGGGCGCTGATGCTTTCCGAGAGCAAGTACCGGGAGATCTTCGAATCTTCGCAGGACATGATCGTGGTGGTGCGCCGGGACGGTTCCATCCTGGAACTGAACCCGGCAGGCCGGGCCCTCTTAAGGATCGATGAAGGGCGTCTCCGGGGGGAGGGGCTGAATTTCTCCTCCTGCTTCGGGAAGGAAGAGGACTGGAAACGGCTGCTGGAGAACCTGGACACCCGCGGGCAGGTCTCCGATGTGGACGTGGAACTGCAACGATCCGACGGAACGTTTCTGCCGGTGGTCATCAGCGGCGCCGTGCGAAGAGCCGCTCCTGACGAGGAACGGACGCTCTATTTCACGGTGAAGGACATTTCGCGCCGAAAGGCGGCCGAGGAACAGTTGATCCAGGCGGACAAACTGGCATCCATCGGACACCTGGCTGCGGGGGTGGCCCACGAGGTGAACAATCCCCTGGGCCTCATCCTCGGCTACACCCAGCTGCTTTTGCGCAGCGAAGAGGAGGGGACTCAGCGGTACGGGGATCTCAAAATCATTGAAAAGCACGCGAGAGCCTGCAAAGCGGTGGTCGGGGATCTTTTGAACTTTGCGCGCAGCACCCAGACTCGGAAAGCTCCCACCCAGATCCACACGGTTCTGGAGCGGGTCCTGAGCGTGGTGAGGCATCATTTTGAACTGGACCGCGTGAGCATCGAAAGAGACTGGGATGCGAACGTGCCGCAGCTGGTCCTCGATGCTGAAAAAATGGGACAGGTTTTCATGAACCTTCTCATGAACGCCAAGCAGGCCATCGGAAAAGAGGGAACCGTTCGGATCCGCACTCAATACGATCAGGCGGCGCGGAAGGTGCTCGTGGAGGTGGCGGACGACGGTTGCGGCATCAAGGCGCAGCACCTCTATCGGATTTTCGATCCGTTTTTCACCACCAAAAGCACCGGCGAAGGGACGGGGCTCGGCCTGTCCATCATCTACGGCATTGTGAAAAACCATGGAGGGGAGATCCTTGTGGAAAGTGAAGAGGGGCGGGGGGCCACCTTTACCGTCGTTCTCCCCGAGACCTCCCCCGGCGGCAGCCAGGAAGTGCAACCATGAAGCCAACGCTTCTCGTTGTGGACGATGAGCCCGACATGCTCGACCTGCTCAAACGCAGCCTCGAGCCGGACCTCGATTGCCGCGTCAAAACGGCCCGTTCAGGTGGGGAAGCCCTGGCGCTTCTCGACCAGGAACCGGTGGACCTGGCGCTCATCGACATGAAAATGCCCGAGATGGATGGGCTCACATTGCTGGACCACCTGCGTCGCGGGCATCCTTACCTCACGGTCGTGATGGTGACCGCTCACGGCTGCATCGAGCTCGCCGTTCAGGCCATGAAGAAGGGCGCCTACGATTTCATCACCAAACCCTTCGATCATGAAGAACTGATCCTGAGCCTCAACAAGGCCCTGGAACGAAGCCGCCTGCTGCGGGAAAACATGAACCTGCAGCGCCGGGCGAGGATGCACGATGTCTTCCAGAACATCGTGGGACGCAGTGCCAAGATGCAGCGCGTTTTCGAAGCCATTCAGATGGTGGCCAAGACCGATCTGACCGTCCTGGTGACGGGTGAATCGGGCACGGGAAAGGACCTGGTCTCTCGGGCCATTCATGCGCTGAGCGACCGGAGCGATCGGCCCTTCGTGGCCGTCAACTGTCCGACAGTGCCTGAAAACATTCTGGAGAGCGAGCTGTTCGGCTACCGAAAGGGGGCGTTCACCCACGCGGTTCAGAACAAGACGGGCCTCTTCCAGGAGGCCCATCACGGAACCATCTTCCTCGATGAAATCGGCGACATCAGCACCACGATCCAGACCAAGCTCCTGCGCGTTCTGCAGGAAAAGGAGATCAAACCGCTCGGGGACACCAAGTCCATCCAGATCGACGTGCGGGTCATTGCGTCCACCAACCGGGACCTGAAGGAAAAGATCAGGCGGGGAGAGTTCCGCGAAGACCTGTTCTATCGGCTCAACGTGCTGCCCATTGTGCTGCCGGCCCTGCGCGAACGTCGGGAGGACATTCCCCTCCTGGTGGACCACCTGCTGGAAAAACACTGCACGGAGCTCAAGCGGCCCCGTAAAACCCTTTCAGCGGAATTGATGGATCTTTTTCTGAATGCTCACTGGGATGGGAATGTGAGGGAACTGGAAAACGTGATCATCCGGGGTATCATGTTCGCGCCCGGCAGTGAAATCAGGCCCGAAGACGTGGGCTTGCACGAGCCGCCCTGCCGGATCGATTCGTCACCGGCGGAAGCCTTCGACGACCTGGACTACCGGGAGGCCAAGGAGAGGGTTTTAAAACGGTTCAATGAAGGGTATATCGGCAAGGTTCTTGCCCGGACTCAGGGAAATGTGAGCCAGGCTGCCAGGCTGTGCGGTCTCGAACGGCAGGCTTTGCAGCAGCTCATGAGACGTTACAAAATCCGTTCGGAGGTCTACCGGAAGGAATGAAGGGAAGGATGCATGCGGGACCGATTGAAACAAATGATTCTTGACGTGGCGTTCAAATATTCAGAAACTCCATCTTTCAAGCTGGTTTCGGGGGGCATGAGCCGGTTTTACTTCAATTGCAAGGCGGTGACCCTCGATCCCGAAGGACAGGTGCTTCTCGGCAACCTCGTGTTCGATGCCGTGTGCGGCCTGAAAATCAAAGCCATCGGGGGACTCACATTGGGAGCCGATCCCATTGCCAATGCGGTGGCCTACACGTCCTGGCTGAGAGCGCAGCCCATCCAGTCCTTCGTGGTGCGCAAACAGGCCAAGGAGCACGGCACCATGAATCTCATCGAGGGGAAGGTCAGCTCGGGGGATACGGTGGTCGTGGTGGACGACGTCATCACCACGGGAGGCTCCACGCTGAAAGCCATTGCCGCCTGCCGCGCGGCAGGCCTTGAAGTGGTGAAGGTGGTGGTGCTGGTGGACCGTCAGGAAATGAACGGGCGGGAAAACATCGCCCGGGAGGTTGCCGATGTGGAGGCGCTGGTGACTCGGGATGAAATCATGGAGCTTTACCTGCGGTCAGGAGGGTGATGGCCGGGGTTTCGACTCGACGCACAGGAGCCTGTGAAAACGTTCAGGAGGTAAAATGACTGAAGAGACCAGAAAAGAGGGCGGACAAGGAGATGCATCCGTGAAGAGCCGGGAGGAAAAAGCTGAGAAGATTACCTGCAGGGCGTGCGAAGAGAGTGGGCTGAAGGTCTCCTCCTGGGAGGATTTTTCCGCCTGGCAGGACTTTGTGGACGGCAAGATCACCGAAGATGAACTGGTGGAGAAGGCCAGGGAGGAACTGGATCGTTTTTCCAGCAAGTTTGGAAAGTACCTGGTCATCAAAAAGGAGGAGCCGCCCAGGGAGGATCCGGACAAGAAAAAGCGTGTGAAGCGTGCCAACAAGATTTACAAGGACGTCTGTGACAAGGGGGGCATCGAGCTCTGCTTCTTCTCCAATTTTTCCACATGGAAGGATTTCGTGGAGGGAAAAATGGATGAAGATGAATTTCACGAAAAAGCGAAGATTGAGCTGGAAAAACTGGTGGTCTGAGGTGGCAGGGGGTCAGAGGCCATGGTGAGGTTTTCATTCCCTTGTCTCGAAGTGGGGGGCATCGTGGAAGGTCCCGCCGATCAGGTCTGGAAGACCCTCACCGACACCCGCCTCTGGCCCCTCTGGGGACCTTCGGTGGCCGCGGTGGATTGCCCCTCCATCTACATCCGGGAGGGAACCCGGGGAACCGTGCACACCGTTTGGGGCCTGCGCCTCCCTTTCGAGGTGACGGACTACGTGGAGGGAACGAGCTGGAGCTGGAAAGTTCGGGGCGTTCGAGCCACCGGGCACCGGGTATTTCCCCTGGATGGGAAACGCTCCCTCGTCTGGTTCCTGGTTCCCTGGTGGGCCTTTCCGTACGGCTTCGTCTGCCTTCTTGCCGTGCGAAGGCTGGCCGCCCTGCACCGCGTCAGCCGGGATCCGGGCGATGAGGTCCGGCCGGCGCCCTCAAGGGACAATCCGGGTTTGACCCGGGGGAAATTCCTTCGACGGTCCCCGGTTTCCATGGAGTGAGCCATGAGTGTGGAAGAGTATCCCAAATTACGTGGCGGCCTCGAGGCCATGCCCGTCGAGCACGAGGGAAAAACCATGGTGCTCGTGCGAGATCCGTTGGGCATCAGTGACAAAACACTCCTGTTTTCCCCCCTCACGGCTCAACTCCTGGCCCAGATGGACGGGCAGAATTCTCTGCGGGACCTTCAGGCGTTCCACACCCGCCTGACGGGGGAGCTCCTTTTCCTGGAGAATCTTCAGACTCTCATCCGCCATCTGGATGAATCCCTTTTTCTGGAAAACGACCGTTTCATCCAGGCTTCCATAGAACAGGCGGCCCGGTTCCAGCGCGACCCCATCCGGCGCATGGTGCATGCAGGAAAGAGCTACCCTGCGGACCCGGGAGAGCTGGGGAGGCTCCTGGATGGATTTTTCCTGCCCGAGCAACAGGGTCCCGGTTTTCCCGGTCCGGCGGACAGCAGGAGAATCGCGGGACTGGTGGCGCCTCACATTGATATCCAGGCCGGGGGGCCATGCTATGCCCACGCCTACAAGGCCGTTCTGGAGGCTCAAAGCCCTCGCACCTGGGTCGTCCTCGGCACGGCCCATAACGTGGTGGAAAACTTCCTGGCCCTGACGCTCAAAGATTTCGAGACACCCCTGGGAATTGTCCCCTGCGACCGTGTCTACGCGGAAGAACTGCTTCGACGAGCCCCCCGGGATCTCCTCGCTTCCGAACACAGCCACCGCCGTGAACACACCATCGAATTTCAGACCCTCTTCCTCGCCCGGTATCTTCCGGGAACACGCCTGGTCCCCCTGCTGTGCTCGTTTTCCCTGGAGGACTGGGAAGAGAACCGGGCCTACATCGACCAGGCAGCCCAGCTCCTGTGGGACGTCGCCAAGGATCACTCCGCTCCGGTGGGATTCCTGGCCAGTGTGGATCTCGCGCATATCGGGCCCCGTTATGGCGACCGGTTCCGTCCCCGGGAGTGGCACATCGCGGCCCACCGAAAGGCCGACCTGGAACTGCTCGAGACGCTTGAGCGGGGAGAGCCCGCAGCTTTCATGAAAACGCTCTGGAAAGAAAAGAACGGTCGAAAGGTGTGCGGCATGGCCCCCCTCTATCTCCTGTCCAGAATTCTCGAGGGGCGGGCGGCAGGGAAGCTCCTGCACCACGGGCATGCCCTGGTCGACGGGCAGGGCTCGTTTGTCACGTTTGCCGGCATGGCCTTCTATGATCGAGAGTGACGCTCATCACAGCCAGCGCTTTCTGCGGAAGTAAAGGAGCATGACCAGGGCGATGGAAAGCATGACCAGGAGAATGGCCGGATATCCCCAGGGCCATTCCAGCTCGGGCATGTATTTGAAGTTCATCCCGTAGACTCCCGCGATGAAAGTCAGGGGGATGAAAATGGTGGCGATGATCGTCAGCATTTTCATGACCTCGTTGAGCCGGTTACTCACACTGGAAAGATAGATGTCCATCATGCCTCCGAGCATTTCCCGGTGAATCTCCAGCGTGTCGATGACCTGAACGGTGTGGTCGTAGACATCTCTCAGGTAGACCAGGGTGCCCGGAGTGAAAAAGCCGGTCTCTCCCCTCAGGATGGCGTTGATCACTTCCCTCAGGGGCCAGATGGCCCGCCGCAGGTAGATCATCTCCCGCTTTGTCCGATGGATCTCCTCGATGGTCGCGGCTTCGGCACGCTGCAGAAGTTTTTCCTGAAGATTTTCGATCTGTTCTCCGCTTTTTTCCAGGCAGACAAAATAGTGGTCCACGATGCTGTCCATGAGGCCGTAGGCCAGATAATCACTGCCTTCCTTTCTCAGTCGGCTGCCCGGATGACGCAGCCGGTCCCTCAGCGCGTTGAACACATCTCCCTCGCGCTCCTGGAAGGAGATGAGCAGACCGGGCTTGAGGACCAGACTCACCTGCTCCACCCGGATTCGGTCGGGGCTATCCAGGTGTTCGATCATCTTCAGGACCACAAAGACGTATTCCTCGTAGATTTCAAATTTGGCCCTCTGTTCGGTGTTCACGACGTCTTCGAGGGTCAGGGGATGCAGCCGGCAAAGCTCGCCGATGCGGTGGATGGCGTCCACATCATGGATGCCGTCCACATTGATCCAGACCATGGCGGTTTCGCCCTCCCAGTCGAAACAGGCTTCCGGCGACGGAACCACCTTTTCCTCGAGCGAAGACTCGTCATAGCGGATCAGAGTGTAGCGCGTGGTTTCAGTCTTCTTCTCCCCGACGTGCACCAGGGTTCCCGGCGGGAGGCCGGCTTTCCGGGATCTTCTTTTGGTTCGGGCCATGGGAGTTCATTCCTCCGGAGGGTTTCCGCAAGGCGCTCGCATCCCGCGGGCTGCCTCGTCGATTCAGCGGAGGGGCACTCCGGCCGCCTCCAGTTCACTGTGCCTCATTGAGGCGGGAGGGTGATCATGCAACGAGAAGCACTTCACTGGATTGAAAAACTGGGACTCAAGCCCCACCCCGAAGGGGGGCATTTTGTGCGCAGCTACAGCTCCCCGGAATTCATCTCACAGGAATGCCTGCCGCAAAGATTCGAGGGAGCGAGGCATCACGCCACCGCCATCTACTACCTTTTGGCCGACCAGGAATTTTCAGCGTTTCATCGCATCAGGTCCGATGAAATCTGGCACCATTATGTGGGCTGCTCCGTGCGCATCCACCGCATCGATCCCGCGGGCGCTTTGACCCTGAATACCCTCGGGAAAGATGTGGACCGGGGGGAGTCCCCTCAGGTGGTTGTCCCGGCCGGAAACTGGTTTGGAGCCTTCCTTGCCCCGCCCCAAACCTATGCGCTCGTGGGGTGCACCGTCTCCCCCGGTTTCGACTTTGCCGATTTTGAGCCGGCCGAGCGCGAAAATCTTCTGCGGCAATTTCCCCGGCACGGGGAGATCATCCGCAGACTGACGCGCTGACGGCTTTCAGAGCTTTCGGTAGAGGGCCACAATCCCCTGGGAGCCCACGTCGGGGATCAGAAGTTCGAGACCGTCATAGCGCGGCAGAATTCGGCTGAATCCGTAGACCATGTAGAGGGCTCCCTTTCCGGCCTTTTCGGCGATCATCTCTCCGAAGACGTCGTGGAGGGTGATGTACGTGTAGAAGAGGTCCACATCCTCCAGTGCCGTGCCCGTCTGTTTTCGGATCCTTTCGTGGGTTTCCGGCTCCAGGGAGTTGCCTGCAAAGAGATGGATATTCTCCGGGAAGGGCTCCAGCCGGCGCTTGAGCAGGAGGCGGTCGAGGGCTGCCTTCCGGGGTCCGTATTCGCTCAGGATCTCTTCATCGATTTCGATGCCGATGGAATCCTTGACAAAATAGCTCATGAGCAGATTCACGCGGCCGTCGGCGCACCCCAGGTCCAGGAAACGGGTCGCATGAGGATGGATGAGCTCCCTCGCGCGGAGGTGCTCAGCGCAGGCAATCATCTGGTGAAGGTCCGTGGACTTGCGGTACCCTTCGTTTCCTTGGCAGCCGTAGCGGCAGGTGTCGAAAAATCGGGCGACGGTGTTCAGAGTTTCCTTGATCGCATCCATGGCGAAACAACCGCTTCCTCGAAGGAACGTCAGAGAATTTTCTGAATTTTTTCGTGAAGGAGAAAGCCCGTGTCCATTTCTTCCCCCGTGGTGTTCTGGAGGCGCATGAGCTCTTCCCGGGTCAGCTTTTCCTGGATCTTCGTGCAGAGGTAATTGATGCAGAGCACGTGTCGGGCGGTGAGGCTGCAGCCCGTCTCCTCCAGAAAGTAGCAACTGTTTGACCAGCGGCGTGCCTGGGGCAGCTTCCGGCCGAGCAGGAGGTTGATCAAAAGGAGGGTGGGTGTGTAGCGGTTTTCGATGCCCGCGCCGCAACAGCTTCCGCCTTCTTCGACCTCGCAGCTCATGCAGCAGGCCGTTATCCCCAGCTCCTCCATGATTTCCCGGGAGCGGGCGGCACGGGTTTCGAGCCTGGCCAGCAAATCCGTGAGGTGCGGGTCGCTCGCAATCCTCTCGTGCCAGGCTTGAAACAGGTCCCTGGCCCGCTGGATTTTGTCCTCGATCGTCAGAGACTTGGAAGATTCAGGGGATGTCATGGAGGTTGCTCTTTCAGGGCTTTCAGGTTCTTCGAATCCCGAGTCGCCTCATTCTGGAGTCGAAGGTGGAGCGGTTCAGCCCGGCTTCTTTGGCTGCCCGGGTGACATGCCACCTGTTTTTTTCAAGGAGATAGAGGACATAAGACTTTTCCAGCTCGTCCCACGTGAGCCCGTCGAAGGGTGAGCCACCGGAACCGGGCGCGTCGGGCTTTGGCGGCACCGCTTCCCTGGCGCGCCTCTCTTCCTCCCTCGTCACCGCTTCACCCCGGAAGTGAGCGGGGAGATCTTCCGCCTCAATTTCCAGGTCGGCCACCACCACGATGATGTGCTTCACGAAGTTTTCCAGCTCACGAATATTGCCGGGCCAGGGATAAGTCAAGAGATGCCGGAGAGCCTCCCGCGAAAGTCGCCGGGTGGGAATTCCGAGCCGCAGGCATTCGCGTTTGAGGAAATGTTCCAGGAGCAGCTCGATGTCGGTCTGCCGTTCGCGCAGGGGCGGCAGGTGAAGGGGCAGAACGTTGAGCCGGTAATAGAGATCTTCACGGAATCCGCCGTCCGCGATGGCCTCGCGCAGATCCTTGTTGGTGGCAGACAGGATGCGCACGTCCACTTTGCGGGTCGTGTTGGACCCCAGGGGTTTGATTTCGCTGTTCTGGAGAACCCGAAGGATTCTCGCCTGGAGATGGAGGGGCATGTCTCCGATCTCATCGAGAAAAACTGTTCCTCCTTGAGCGGCCTCGAAGAGGCCGGCCTTGTCCCGGGTCGCTCCCGTGAAGGCCCCTTTGGTGTATCCGAAAAGCTCGCTTTCCAGGAGCGATTCGGGGATTGCACTGCAATTTTGCACCGAAAAGGGTTTGTCTCTCCGCTTGCTCAGGCGGTGGATCTCCCTGGCGAAGACCTCTTTGCCCGTGCCGCTCTCTCCAGTGATGAGGACGGGAAAATCCGTTGCGGCATAGTCCTGCGCGGCCTTCATGGCTGTGAGGAACGCCTGGCTCCGCCCCAGCATGGGTTCTTCACCGCGGAGAGACTGGAGCGTGTTTTTGAGCTGTTCGTTTTCTTTTTTCTGTGTGGCAAAGACCAGGGAGTTGCTGAGGGCGACCGAGGCCACGTCGATGATTCCCTGGATCATGTCCAGGTGGTCCTGCTTGAGATTGAGCCGGCTGCCGCCGGCTTCCGTGTCGATGATCTGCACGGCCCCATAGACGTCGCCGCTTTTGAGAAAAAGGGGAAAGCACAGGATGAGGCGGCTCTTGACGTCCATGCCTTCCTCGATGGCACCCAGATGCCGGGCGTCTTTTCCCGGTTTGGCAATGGTCATCTGCTTGTTCTCGATGACCCAGCCCACAATGCTCGACCGGTCGGCGCCGATGGAAATCCCTTTCACCCGCTCGCTTTCCCGCCCCATGGCTTCCACACAGACATACTCCCCGTCGCGTTTCACCCAGATGGAACCGCGTTCCACATTCTGGAGCTCCAGGAGTGAGGCCAGGAACCGACGCAGCAGTCTCTCGGGATCCAGTTCTTCCGAGAGGGTCTTGCAGAATCTGAAAGAGGGATGGCTCATGAACGATGCCTTGCCGCTTTGCGGTTCGTTTGGGAACAGCTCTCCAGAGGCTGGACTGCACCGGTGAAATCTCCTTGACCCGTCCCGCGTTGTTCAATATTTTCGCAGGTGGTGCATGTCGGCGCAAAAATCATCCTTGCAGGAGTTTGACCCCTTGGTCAAGGAGTAAAAGAACATGCGGAGGGAACAGCGGGAGAGAGTTGACGGGCCCCACCGGCCTTTGCCCGGAGACATCCGTGGAGAAATGCTGTGAGCGGGGGGAAAGAACCGGGCGAAAAAACGGACACGATCACCATCGATCGGGAGCGCTACGAAGCGCTCCTCATCGAACTGGGCGAATTGCGCAAATTGAACCAGATCGTGGCGGAATATCGGGAGGAGTTGCGGGAGAAGGAGCGCCAGATCAAGGAAAAGGACCTGGAGCTGGAAGAGGTCAAGGAAATCCTCCTTCAAATGGAATGGAAGGATTACGAACTGGATCAGAGCCAGAAGCGCGTGCGGGAGCTGGAACTGGAGGTGGAGCGGCTCAAATCCCGAAGTCCTTTCAAAAGGTTTTTTGGGTGAGCCGTGCCCCGGCCATGGGCATCCCCTTCACTCCGTAGCGTTAGCATGGGAGGGACCGAATCGGTTTGGAAAACCGGGTCGGTCCGGCGCCTCCTGTAGTGGATCAACCACCCAGCCTTTCAGGCGGCCGGGCGGTTCTTGGAATCGAAAGACTCAGACCGCCTGGCGGCTGATTTTCACAGCGCAGAGCTTGCCGCACATCGTGCAGGCTTCCCGGTCTTCGGTGATCTGCAGCTTTTCCGCCACAAGTTCAGGGTCCAGAGATTCCCGGATGACACCCTCCCAGTCCAGCTTCTGGCGGGCCTCCGAGATGCGCCGGTCCCTTTCCATGGCTCCCGGCAGGCCTTTGGCGATGTCTGCGATGTGGCCGGCAATGCGGGATGCCATGACCCCGGCATAGACATCTTCGGCATTGGGCAGCCCCAGGTGCTCGGCAGGGGTCACGTAGCAGAGGAAATCGGCCCCGGCCGCTCCGGCCAGAGCGCCTCCGATGGCCGCGGTGATGTGGTCGTACCCGGCGGCGATGTCGGTGGGCAGGGGCCCGAGGATGTAGAACGGGGCTCCGTTGCAGAGTTTTTTCTGCAGATGAATGTTCATCTGGACCTGGTTGAGGGGCACATGCCCCGGGCCTTCGATCATGGTCTGCACGCCTCGCTCCCACGCACGCCGGGCCAGTTCCCCCAGGATCATCAGTTCTTCCAGCTGCGCCCCGTCGGTGGCGTCCACGACGGTGCCCGGTCGAAAGCCGTCGCCCAGGCTCAGAGTGACGTCGTATTTGTGCGCGATCTCGAGAAGGTCGTCGAAGTTTTCGTAGAGGGGGTTTTCTTTGCGGTTCTTGCGCATCCAGTGCATGTGGATCGATCCGCCACGGCTGACGCAGGGCATGAGCCGCTCATAGGTTTCCAGCTTCTTGACGGAAGCCAGGGTCACGCCGCAGTGAACGGTGATGTAGTCCAGCCCTTCGCGACACTGGTCTTCAATGCTTCGCAGGAGCTGCTCTCCGTCCATTTTGTCGAGAGGCTGGTGGCGATGGACCATCTCCGTGGCCAGGCCGTAGATGGGCACCGCGCCAACCATGACCGTGGAATTCTCGAGGAAAAAACGACGGAGTACCGCGAGTTCCCCCCCTGTGGACAGGTCCATGATGGAATCGGTCCTGGCACGGAGAGCCGCCTGGAGCTTCTTCTCTTCCAGGTCGAGGAGGTGACACTCCCCGCTGCTGCCCAGATTGGCGTTGACCTTCGTCTTGAGTCCTCGCCCGATGGCTTTGATCTGTTCAAACGAGTGGTTGATGTTTTTGGGAATCACCGCATGGCCCCTGGCGATGAGGTCGCGAAGTTCCTCCGCTGAAAGGGGCTCCTCCTGGACGGCGTGTTTCATTTCGTCGGTGACGATCCCGGCTTTGGCTTGATCCAACTGTGTCATGATGATCTCTCCTCGTGAGAGCCGAGGGGAGGCGGTCTTCGGTGCCGAGATCAAAACGAGAGGCTCCAAAATGAAAAAGCCGTTCGTAAGAACGGCCGGGGACATGACGCCTCATGACTTGCCGATCCCTACGCCAGTATGACCTGGTTCAGGTTCTAAGGGTATGATCTCAGCTCTCTCGAAGAGAGCACCCCCAGGCTGTTGTCAGTTGCATTTTTAAGTAGCAAGACAAATGACTATTGGCTTCATCTATTTATCCAAAGTTCACAGGGCGATCAAGTTTTTTGTTCGAAACCTGGAACCACCGTGCCCTATATTTCCACGGTTCTCGCCCCGCGTGTCTGGTGTTCCTGGGCGTCCAGCACAGCCAGGGCCGTGGTGTTGACGATTTCCTCCACATCGCAGTTTCGCTGCAGGACGTGCATGGCCTGGCTGATGCCCACCAGGATGGGACCGATGGCCTTGGCTCCCCCCAGGCGGGACATGAGCTTGAAAGCGATGTTGCCCGCCTCGAGGGAGGGAAAGATGAGGACATTGGCTTTTTCCTTGAGCATGTTGAAGCCGTAGACATTGTTCAGGATATCGGGCACCAGCGCTGTGTCGGCCTGCATTTCGCCGTCGATGACGAGGTCCGGCCTTCGCTCTTTCACGATGCGGGTCGCACGGGAAACCTTGGCCGCCAGCGGGTGGCGCACGCTTCCAAAATTGCTGAAGGAAAGCATGGCGACGCGCGGCTCGATGTCCAACTGGCGCACGGCGTCGGCGGACATGATGGCGATTTCCGCCAGTTGCTCTGCGGTGGGTTCGATGTTCACGGTTGTGTCCGCAAAAAAGTAGATCTCCTTCGGAAAGACCATCATGTAGAGGCCGGCGATGACCGAGGTGTTCTCTTCGAGGGGAATGAGTTGCAGCGCAGGGCGAATGGTGTCGGGATAGTGCTGGTTGACACCCCCCACGACCCCATGGGCGTCTCCCATCCGGACCATCATGGCCCCGAAATAGTTGCGGTTGAAGCGGAGCAGATGTTCCGCTTCCTGAAGCGTGATGCCTTTTCGGTTGCGCAGATTGTAGAACTCCTCGACGTAGGCCGCCATGCGTTCGAACCGTTCAGGGTCCACAACCTCCGCGCCGCCCAGGTCCAGGTGCAGCTCCTCGATGTGTTTCCGAATCTCCTCCTGGTTGCCCAGCAGGATAGGGGTGGCGATCCCTTCGTCCAGGACCACCTGGCTCGCTCGAAGGATCTTGGGGTCGTTGCCCTCCAGAAAAACGATTCTTTTCGGCTCTTTTCGGGCTTTGTAGATGATCCGCCGCATGATCTCGTGAGAATGTCCCAGGCGGCCTTCCAGCGTGAGCTTGTACGCATCCCAGTCCTGGATGGTTTTTCGGGCAGCGCCTGATTTCACGGCCGCTTTGGCCACGGCGGTGGCCTCCCACATGAGCACTCTCGAATCAAACGGTTTGGGGATGATGTAGGTGGGGCCATACTCCAAACGTTTTTCGCCGTAGGCCTTGAGCACGGAATCGGGCACGTCCTCTTTCGCGAGATCCGCCAAGGCCCGAACCGCAGCGATCTTCATTTCGTCGTTGATGGCAGTGGCGCTCACGTCCAGGGCACCGCGGAAGATGAAGGGAAAACCCAGCACGTTGTTGACCTGATTGGGGTAATCCGAACGGCCGGTGGCCATGATGATGTCGTCCCGCACGCTGACGGCGTCTTCATAGTCGATTTCCGGGTCGGGATTTGCCATGGCGAAAATGATGGGGCGGTCCGCCATCACCCTGACCATCTCTTTGGTGACGACCCCTGCCACGGAAACTCCCGCAAAGACGTCGGCGCCGACCATGACATCGGCCAGGCTCGCCGGCTCCGTTCCATTGGCCAGGCGTTCCTTGTAAGGATTCATGCCTTTTTGCCGCCCCTTGTGGACCAGTCCCCTGGAGTCCACCAGGTAGAGATTTTCCCGTCGAACTCCCAGCCTGATGTAGAGCTCTGCACAGGCAATCCCCGCTGCGCCCGCTCCCGAGAAAACCACCTTGACTTCATCGACTCGCTTGCCCTGAAGTTCCAGAGCATTGAGCAGCGCGGCGCCCGAGA
This sequence comes from uncultured Syntrophobacteraceae bacterium, assembly GCA_964654275.1. Taxonomy (GTDB): domain Bacteria; phylum Desulfobacterota; class Syntrophobacteria; order Syntrophobacterales; family Syntrophobacteraceae; genus SLCH01. The sequence continues at coordinate 15,737 of CAZZHS010000036.1, read as the reverse complement.
TGATGGCCGTACCGTGCTGGTCGTCGTGGAACACGGGGATGTTCATGATTTCTTTGAGCCGCTCCTCGATGTAGAAGCATTCGGGGGCCTTGATGTCCTCCAGGTTGATGCCCCCGAAGGTGGGCTCCAGAAGTTTGACGGCATGGATGAAATCATCGGGGTCTTCCGTGTCCAATTCAAGGTCGAACACGTCGATGTCCGCAAAGCGCTTGAAGAGTACGGCCTTGCCCTCCATGACGGGTTTGGCGGCGAGAGGGCCGATCTTTCCCAGGCCGAGCACCGCCGTGCCGTTGGTGATCACCGCCACGAGATTGCCTCGCGTGGTGTAATCGAAAACCTTGTGAGGGTCCTGCTCGATCTCTCTGCAGGGCACGGCCACACCCGGCGTGTAGGCCATGGCCAGGTCTCTCTGGGTGAAACAGGGCTTCGTGGATTTGACTTCGATTTTGCCCGGCCGCTCGTGGCTGTGGTAGAGCAGCGCGTCCTTTTGGCGAATCATGGTGTTCTCCTTTGACCTGCGATGTTGAGATCAGGGGGGCTCGAGGCTTCGGGCGGGTGATGAGGCAACCGGGCTCCCCCTGACCCTTGCCATGTAACACGAATGATAATGGAGAACCATGGATAAGTGAGTCCAGGGCAGGGAGGGTGATTCTCTCCAAAAAGAAACCGGAGCGTCGAGCACTCCGGTTTCTTCGAGGTGGGAACAGTTTTTCACGAGGTCTCAGGCATGGCCCAGCAGCACCATGCGTTCATGGGCTGCCGCAAGACGTTCTTTTTCAAGTTCATCCCGCAATGCCCTGAGCCTTTCCAGTTCCGAGAGGATTTCGGCCCTCGAGGTTTCATCCTGCATACCGCCTTCCTTCAGGGACTTTATGCCGGACTTCAGGTCCCTCGCTTTGAGCGAGATTTCCCGGATGGATTTCAGAACACGCTGTTCCCTGTAGGTGAATATGGCCTTTCGCTCGGCACACCCGTAGGGTTCGAGTCCCTGAATCCCTGAAGAATCGGGCACCATGCAGCAGTCACAGGATCCGTTTCCTTTGGTCTCATCGTGGATGGCGTTCATCATAAGCCCCTCCTTCAATTCAGGCTCGCGAGTTCTTTCCCTGCAGTCCAGGAGCCTGCATTCGCTCGCCCGGTGCTTTTTCGAATGGTGTCAATCTTGTGAGGCCCTTTTCGGTGCCAAAACCTGAAACCGCTTGCGACCCGACGCTCACCGGGTGTCCGGTTCCATCATTCAAGAAAATAATGCATCGGAGGACATTGGGAAGGAATCGGCGGGAGTTTTTGTCGGAAAAACGTTCGGCCGGGACGCAACCCCGGCGGGTTGCCCGGCGGCTTTCAACAGATGATGAAATTTTCATCCCTTTGAAGGTCTTTCACGTGAAATGAAAATTTTCCCGTCTGACGCTCCGAATAGAAGAGCCGAAGGGTTTCGGAGATGACCGGGAATGCGATTTCATCCCAGGGAATGTTCTCCTCTCTGAAAAGGCGTGTCTCCAGGCTTTCATGCCCCGGAGCGAATTTTTTCTCGGGCAGGTGCCCCCGAAACATGAAATAAATCTGGCTGATGAACGTGAGATTCAGGAGAGCGAAAGGCTTCAGTTCCACGACGACCGCCTGGGCCTCTTCGAAGGCCTCTCTTCGGGCCCCCTCCTGAACACTCTCCCCGTTTTCGAGATAACCGGCGGGAAGGGTCCATTTCCCGATGCAGGGGGTGATGGCCCGACGACACAGCAGGATCTCGCTGTCCCACTGGGCGATGCATCCCACGACCATTTTGGGGTTCTGGTAGTGGATGAACCGGCACGCCTCGCAAACATAACGCAAACGGTCGTCTCCCGCAGGACGTTGGAGAGAGACCGGAGCACCGCACTGGCTGCAAAATTTCATGACGCTGGTGGCTCCTCTCATGCCTGGAGGAATTATTCATTGTTTGCCACGTTTATCACGTTTATTCTGATACTCTGGTATCGTCGGGGCCAGGCCATCGGTGACTTGACTCTCCCATGGACCGGCCTTTTTCTAGAGAGCATAAAACATACCATCGATTCGCGGCAAGGGGGTTGTCGGCCAGGGAGGTGAGAGAAGGGTTTCCGGCGGGCGGTGCCGCCTCGATGGAGCGCCAATCTTGTGAGAGGAACCGCCTGTTTTCTCGACAAGAGTCAGGGAGGTGTTTCACATCATGAATGCCGCGGTGCGGAGTTCCATCCTCTACATGGTGCTGTCGATCGTCATCGTCATGGTGATGGTCCTTTTGTGGCGTATGAAGACGCACTCGCTGTCCGGGAGCCACTCCGACCAGGAGAAAAAAGACGCTGTGTATTCCAAGTATGAAGGCTACAAGTCCTCGTCTTTCCCTGCGGTGAAGGAGATTTCTGCCCGAGACGCCATGGAAATGCAGGAAAAAGGGCAGGTGATCTTCGTGGATGTGAGAGAACCGGCGGAGCAGGCGGTTTCCATGCTGCCCGGGGCCGTGACCCGCCAGGAATTCCTTAAAGATCCAACCCGTTATGGGAACCGCACGGTTGTCGGCTACTGCACCATCAGCTACCGCAGCGGCCTGCTGGCTCAGGAATTGAGCCGTAAAGGCATCGAGATGCTGAATCTTCGGGGCGGTCTGCTGGCGTGGGTGCATGAAGGCGGACCCATTGAGGACTCGAATGGGGTCGAAACCCGTCGCGTGCACGTCTACAGCAAAAACTGGAATTTCCTGCCTCAGGGCTACGATGCGGTTTGGTGAGGGAGTTGCAAGGCGGAGGGAAGTCCTTGACCGCCTGCCGGTTCCCAGGCTGGAGCCTGGGAACCGGCCGATTTGAGCGATCAATTCCGCCTGAGCGTACTAGTTTTTGCTGTTTTTTTCGGTTTTGTACATCTTGTAATTGATGCTGTCCACCAGGGCCTGCCAGCTGGCCTCGATGATGTCGTGAGAGACTCCCACCGTGCTCCAGTGATCGTGGGCGTCCCGCGATTCGATGAGGACCCGGACACGTGATCCCGTCCCCTGGGTTCCCGGGAGGACGCGAACCTTGTAGTCGGTGAGCTCCATGCCTTTCAATTCCGGATAGAATTTTTCGAGGGCTTTTCGCAGCGCATTGTCCAAAGCGTTTACGGGCCCCTGGCCCAGCGCCGCCGTGTGTTCCATGTGTCCCCCCACCTTCACGAGGATGGTCGCTTCGGCCACGGGTTCGTGGTGCTCGCTCTGTTTGTGGTCGATGACCCGGAAACCCACCAGCTCGAAGTATCTCTTGCTGTGCCCCATGGCACGGTTGATGAGCAGCTCGAAACTCGCTTCGGCCGCTTCGAACTGGAATCCCTGGTTTTCCAGGTCTTTCAGTTCTTCGAGGACCTGCATGGCCACAGGGTCGTCCTTGCGCAGGCTCAGTCCGTAGTCCTCCGCCTTGCGTTTGATGGTGGCTCTCCCCGAGAGGTCGGAAACGAGAACACGTCGCTTGTTGCCCACCAGGTCCGGGTCGATGTGCTCGTAGGTGTGGGGGTTTCGCTCCACCGCACTGATATGAACCCCGCCTTTGTGCGCGAAGGCGCTTCGCCCCACGAAGGGCTGGTAGCGATTGGGAGGCACATTGGCCAACTCGAGCACGTAGCGGCTCACGGGGCGAAGCTTGCGCAGGTTCTCCGGAGACAGGCAGGGGATGTTCATTTTGAGGCACAAGTTGGCGATGATCGAACACAAATTGGCGTTGCCGCACCGCTCGCCGACCCCGTTGATGGTCCCCTGGACTTGCACGGCCCCCATTTCCACGGCGGCCAGGGAGTTGGCCACCGCCAGTTCCGAGTCGTTGTGGGCGTGGATGCCGAGCGGCGCCGAGGGGAAACGGTCCTTGACGACCTGAAAGATTTCTCGGATTTTGCTCGGGATATTGCCCCCGTTGGTGTCGCAAAGGATGAGGCACTCGGCCCCGGCCTCCAGGGCCTTTTCCAGCGTGGCGAGGGCATAGTCGGGAGCAGCCTGGAAGCCGTCGAAAAAGTGTTCCGCATCGTAGAAGAGTGTTTGCACGTGGGGTCGCAGGTAGGCCAGGCTGTCGCGGATCAGTTCCAGGTTTCGATCCAGGGTGGTGAGCAGCGCGTCCCGCACGTGGACCGTCCAGCTTTTCCCGAAAATCGTCACCACGGGGGTTTTGGCATGGAGCAATGCCTGGAGATTGCCGTCAGTTTCGGCGGTCCTGGTGGGGTGGTGGGTGGAGCCGAAGGCAGCCACCCGGGCGTTTTTCAGTTCATAATTCCTGATCTCATCGAAAAATCCCACGTCTCTCGGGTTCGATCCCGGCCAGCCCCCCTCGATGTAGTGAAGGCCCAGGTCATCGAGCTTGAGGGCGATGCGGACCTTGTCCTCGAGGGACAGAGAGAAATCTTCGGCCTGCGTTCCGTCTCGAAGGGTGGTGTCGTAGATCCTGACTTCCTGCATCCGGCACCTGCATCATTTGGGAGGGTTCAATCTATTTTTCTTCCTGGATCCTGATCCTCTCATGAGGCGGCCTGTCCAGTTCGAATGCGTCGTGAAGGACCCGGACCGCCAGTTCCGTGTATTTTTCATCGATGATGCAGGAGATCTTGATCTCGGACGTGGCGATCATCTTGATGTTGATGTTCTCGGCGGCCAGGGCGTCAAACATTTTGCTCGCCACCCCGCTGTGGCTCCTCATGCCCACGCCGATCACCGAAATCTTGGCGATGCTCGGATTGCTGTGGACAACACCGGCTCCGATTTCATCGGCCACCTTTTCGGCAAGGGCCTTGGTCGTCTCGTAATCGGGCCTGGGAACGGTGAAGGAGATGTTGGCACGCCCGGGGATGGAACCGCTTCCCTGGACGATGAGGTCGATGTTGACTCGGGCTTCGGACAGGGCGTGGAAGAGCTTGGCCGCCATACCGGGCTGATCGGGGACGTTGGTGAGGGTGATGCGGGCTTCGTTCTTGTTGTAGGTGATTCCGGAGACCACCACCTTTTCCATATCTTTATCCTCCTTGGTGACCAGCGTGCCGGGAGCGTCTGTGAACGAGGACAGCACCATGATGGGGACGTTGTATTTCATTCCAAACTCCACGGACCGGAGGTGCAGCACCTTGGCCCCCATGCTGGCCATTTCGAGCATCTCCTCGTAGCTGACCTTCTCCAGCTTGCGAGCTTTGGCGTAGACATTGGGGTCCGTCGTGAAAACGCCTTCCACGTCCGTGTAGATCTCGCACATGTCCGCTCCGAGTGCTGCGGCCAGGGCCACGGCTGTGGTGTCGGAACCGCCCCTTCCCAGCGTCGTGATATTGCCCTCGTCGTCATAGCCCTGAAAACCGGCCACGACCACAATCTTGTCTTCCTGAATCTTCCCCATGACCGGGAGGGTTTCGATCCAGTGAATGCGCGCCCGGCCATAGTTCCCATCGGTGATGATGCCCGCCTGGTAGCCTGTCATGGAGACCGCCTCGAAGCCCATTTCCTTGACGGCCATGCTGAAGAGGGCGATGGTCACCTGCTCTCCCGTCGCAAGCAGGACATCCATTTCTCGAGCATCCGGGTTGGGCGCGATTTCCTTGCCCATCTGAATGAGACGGTCCGTATCCCCGGCCCTTGCGGAAAGGACGACCACAAGACGGTCCCCCGCCTGCTTGCGTGCGACCACCCGCTCAGCCACCGCACGAATGCGCTCGGCATTGGCCACCGACGTCCCACCATACTTCTGAACCACAAGTGCCATTGAATTCGAGACCTCCCTCAGTTTAGCCGGTCCTCATGGGCGGACATCTTGAATTTCTCGTCGATCAGGAGGCGGGGGAGGCCCGATAATTACAACCCAACACAATTGAGTGTCCACCACTCGACTCGTCATGCCGGGAGCCTTCAAGCCGGAATGACGAGTGTCGAAATGGATACGTCATACTGTGGAGCTGTACTAAGCGGGCCGGGCCGTCGCCTCCTCAAAAACCCTGCTGTCTGCCGCACCGTCGGTTCCGGCGGGGCATGGAGACAGTTCATTCCAGCAAAACACAAACAGGCAAACAATTTTACTAACACAATCGTCCTTGAAATTATACAGCTTTTTTGGCTGGAGCCTCGGGGCGGAATGTGCCGGAAATCACTGGGGACCCCTTGAGTTTGCGTCAGGGAAAAAACGGGAACAGGCTGTGAGACCCGCCGCCGGAAGAGAGGTCTCAACCCCATAAGCAAATCTCCCCCGCGAGGATTCATTTTGCTTGAAGTCCCTCGGGGGAATTCTCTATGCTTAATCTTTCGAGTGCAAGGTGCCCACATCACATGCAGGGATAAAAGGAGAAAAAATGAACGAGATCGAAGAAATGCAGCCCAGCAGATCCCAAATTGCCTTTCGATTGCTGTACACGGTTCTTTTTCTAATTGTTTTCGAGGTTCTGAAGCTTGTTCTCTACGTCACCGTGCTCTTTCAATATGTCTACCTTTTCATCACACGCAAATACAGCCAGCCTCTCAAGAGCTTTTCCAACAAACTGGCCGCCTACGCCTACCGCATCATCCGTTACACTACTCTCAACGAACATGTGAAGCCCTTTCCCTTTCAGGAGTTTCCACCGGAGATGGACCCACCCGAGGAGCCCGTGCGCTTCGACTGATCCTGCCCGGGTGGCCGCACGATAAGCAGGCTCAAAGCCCTGGGGTGCCATTCCCGCACGTTCGAGGCGAGAATCCGGGACTGCTGTTGCAATTGCGGATTCCCGCCAAAACCCGGCCGCAATCGCGGGCTGGAATCATTCTTTTGTGTGGCGCTGCAACCCGCAAGTCCTGGAAGGGTTTTTGTCCCGGGACCCCTCTCTTCGCCATGGGTGCAGAGGAGCCTCCGGGGCCGGTCCGGATCTCCGGGGGATCTCACCTGTCCCGACTCACCCAAACCGTCTTTGGGCATCGCTCATGGGCCAGCTGCAAATTTCACCTTTTTCCATCAAAAACGTGCGGCGATTCATCGCCTTCCGGGCCCTGTTCAATGCCCGTTTTTACTACCCTGTTTTCACCGTCCTGTTCCTGGATTTCGGACTCACTCTCTCCCAGTTCGCCCTGCTGAACGTGGTCTGGGCTGCCACCATCGTGTGCCTGGAGGTGCCGTCGGGCGCCCTGGCAGACACCCTGGGACGGCGCACGCTCCTGGTCTTCAGCGGTGCGCTCATGGTGGTGGAAATGGCCCTCCTGTGCTTTGTACCCACGGGGAGCCCCGGTCTCCTGTTCGGAGCCTTCCTGCTCAACCGGGTGCTCAGCGGCACGGCGGAGGCTGCCGCCAGCGGCGCCGACGAAGCCCTCGCCTATGACAGTCTCAAGCGGTGGGGAAATTCCAAGGACTGGGGGCGGGTTCTGGAAATGCAGGTGCGGGTGCAGTCCATGACCTTTGTGGCGGTCATGACCCTGGGAGCCGCCGTCTATGACCCTGTCCTGGTGGGCAGGGTCGCAAGCCGGCTGGGTCTGCAGGTCCTGGTCACTCAGGAAACCACGCTGAGGTTCCCCCTCTACCTCACGCTGGGCATGGCCCTGCTGACTTTTCTGACCACGCTCTCCATGAGGGAGGAGCGGCTCCATGAACCGGAAAGCTGCCCGGAGCCGGGGACCTGCGGTTCCTCCATCATCCAGGCGTTTCGGCTGACCCTGGAGGCGGGGCGGTGGATTCTTCAGACCCCCTTTGCGCTGCTGGTCATCCTGGCGGGGCTGCTCTTCGACCACACCATCCGCATGCTCATCACCCTCAACAGCCAGTACTACCGGGTGATCGGCCTCCCCGAGGCCACCTTCGGCCTCATCGGCTCAGGGATGGCCCTCCTGGGAATTTTTGTCCCCCGCCTGGCACGAAAACTGGCAGAGTCGTCCTCACCGGCTTTCAACATGAATCTCCTGGCGGCCCTGACCCTCCTGGGACTTTTCGGTATGACCTTCGTATTCCCCCTGTGGGGTGTGCTGCCCGTGGTGGTGCTCATGGGTGTCATGTACGGGTCCCATTTCTTCGTCAGCCATTATCTCAACGAGATGACCGAATCCCACCAGCGCGCCACGGTGCTGAGTTTCAAAGGCCTTTCTTTCAATTTTGCCTACGGCATGATCGGCGTGATGTATTCCCTGTTGCTTGCGGGGCTCCGGGCCCGTGCAGAGGTTCCCCATGACCCGCAAACGCCCGGACAGCTGGAAGACTGGGTTTTTGTCCGGTCTCTCGCCTGGTTTCCCTGGTATTTCGTGATCCTCCTGGCTGCACTGCTCGCGTACTCGGCCTGGAGGCTCAGAGTCTCACCGGGGGCGACCCGCCCGCGCACCAGGGGGGATTGAAGCGCCTGCCGCCCGGTCCTGAAGGGGTCAGGCAGCGTGGCGGCGCAACCATTCCTCCACCGGGGTGAAGGCCCGTTGCTGGAACCGCCCCGCCTCCTCGAGGATCAACTCGCCGTCGGCACACGTCAGCCCCCGGGCCAGCCAGGGATCCTCCCTGCACGCGGCTGCGAGGCCTTTCTCGGCAATGGCCAGAACCCGGGGCAGGATGGCTTCCCCGTATCCTGCTGAAGCGGTCACCGGCACGGCCCCCGGGATATTGTCCACACAGAAATGGCGCACGCCGTCCACCACGTAGACGGGATCGCTCCAGCTCGTGGGCCGGCTCGTCTCGATGGCTCCCGCCGTGTCGCACGAAATGTCCACGATGACCGCACCGGGCTTCATCTCCCTGAGCATGTCCCGCGTGATGAGGTGGTCCTTGCGCTCCTTGGGCCAGAGCACGCAGTTGATCACCGCGTCGGCGTCCGGGAGATGTTCGCCGAGTTCGGTGATGTCGCCGACGGTGAGCTTCCGGTCATGCCAGTCCAGTCGAGCGGCGCGGCGGGCTCCTTCGAACACATCCAGCGCCGTGACGGAACATCCGAGACCGAGGAGCACCCGGAGGGCACCGCGGCCCACGTTGCCCAGTCCCAGGACGATCACCTCGAGGGAGGATTCGCCGAAGTGCGCCATGAAATGGCGCCCGGTTCCCCCGTGAGGCGCGAAGCATAGCCGGACGGCTTCCAGAGCGCCCACCTCTCCCGCCAGGGCGCAGTTGGGGGAACCGAAAGGGTGGGTGTTTTCGGCGGAGACGGCTTTCAACCCCACCGCGAGCAGCCGGTCCAGCTGTTCCCTGTTGAGGCTTGCGTGGATGTTGGTGAAGAGGATGTGTTCCCTGCGGAGCAGATCATATTCAGGCGGCAGGATTTCCTTCACCTTGACCACCATGTCCGCGTGGTGGAAGACCTGATCGCCCGAGGGGAGAATTTTCGCTCCGGCTTCCATGTACCGGCTGTCTTCAGCGCCGGCGAGCCGTCCCGCGTTTGCCTCCACGAACACTTCGTGCCCCGCGGCTGTCAGGGCTGCCACGTGCCGGGGCAGGAAGGCCACACGGCCCTCCTGCGGCTTGATTTCTTTGGGGATTCCAATTCGCATGGTGCTCCTTTTCATAAGAGTTGACGGGACCGGGCCGCCGGGTTTAGACTCCGCGTCCGTTCCGATCTATAGGGGACGTGCGCAACCGTTGACGACAGAAAACCGGGTGCAGCCCACCCCGGCTCGGTGATGGAGCCGGCGATCCGGCACCGAAGCGTTTTTCAAGCGGCCACCCGGAGACCCCACGCCACGAGGCACTGCCTGCATATGGCTGAAATTTTTGCGCTTTCCGCTGCTCTCTGCTGGTCTTTCGGCGGCCTCATCGCCACGAATCCCGCCCGCGCTCTGGGTGCGCTGCGTTTCAACCGTCTGCGCATGGCCCTGGTCTTCGTGATGCTCTCCATCGCGGCCCTGGCCGGCGGAGGCTGGTGGACCCTCTCCCGGCACGATGTCCTCATCCTGATGGCCTCAGCCATGATCGGGATTTTCATGGGGGACACCATTTTCTACGCAACGTTGCGCCGGCTTGGCCCACGCCGCACGGGCATTCTGTTTGCCGCCAATGCACCCTTTGCCGCCCTCCTGGGTTTTTGGGTGCTTGGGGAGAGACTGCCCGCCAACACGATGCTGGGCTGTGCCCTGGTCATGGCCGGTGTGGTTCTGGCCGTTTTTTTCGGCACCTGCGCCACTTCGAAACATCACTTCGAGCAGGTGAACGGTCCCCTGGCCGCGGGTGTGGGGCTCGGTATTCTTGCCGCGGCCTGCCAGGCCGTTTCCGTCATCATTCTGCGGCCCGTCCTGGCCTCCGGCGTGGATGCCGTGGCGGCGTCGGCCCTTCGGGTGGGCACTGCGGCGCTCGCTCTGAGCCTCATGCTGTCGTTTCGTGGAGCCGGCAAACGCTCGCTCGACTCCCCCCTGACCCTTCGCCTTGTGGGGCAGGTTGCCTTGAGCGGCCTCGTGGGCATGGCTCTGGGCATGACCTTCCTTCTCGCCGCGCTCGCTCACGGTCCCGCAGGTCTCGTGTCCACACTTTCCGCCACCTCTCCCATTCTCATCCTGCCCATTCTCTGGGTTGCGACCAGGGCTGCACCGGCGCCGGGTGCCTGGCTCGGGGCCGTGCTCGCCGTGATCGGCGTTGCGTGCATCGTCAATTCGTGAGGCAACTCCTTCAGAGTAAAGAATTTTTGTTTCCCCGACGTTCCCGGGGTGATGACCCCGGGCTGGAATAGAAAGCCCTTTCAGGGCAGGTGCACATGCGGCCTGGCTCGGGGCCGTGCTCGCCGTGATCGGCGTTGCGTGCATCGTCAATTCGTGAGGCAACTCCTTCAGAGTAAAGAATTTTTGTTTCCCCGACGTTCCCGGGGTGATGACCCCGGGCTGGAATAGAAAGCCCTTTCAGGGCAGGTGCACATGCGGCCTGGCTTGGGGCCGTGCTCGCGGTGATCGGGGTTCGTCGCTTTCTCCCCAATTCACACCGCCGGTGCGGGGTCTTCCTCGTGTTCATGGCGCAAAATCTGACTCAGGAAGAGCTTGGCCCTTTCCGACCGGGGGTTCTGGAAGAAGGCCGCCGGGGTGTTGATCTCCAGAATTTCCCCCCCATCCATGAACAGCACCCGGTCGGCGACGGTCCTGGCAAACCCCATCTCGTGCGTCACGCAGAGCATGGTCATGCCGCTCCGCGCCAAATCGACCATCACGTCCAGGACCTCCTTGATCATTTCCGGGTCCAGGGCGGAGGTGGGTTCGTCGAAGAGCATGATCTTGGGGTTCATGCACAGACACCGTGCGATGGCCGCCCGCTGCTGCTGGCCTCCCGAAAGCTGGCCCGGGTACTGGTCCGCCTTGTCGGGGATGTGGACCTTGGCCAGGTAGTTCATGGCCAGTTCCGTGGCTTCCTTGAGAGGCATCCGGCGCACCCAAACCGGGGCCAGGGTGCAGTTTTCCAGAACGGTCAGGTGAGGGAAGAGGTTGAAGTTCTGGAAAAGCATCCCCACCTCCCGGCGTACCCGGTCGATGCGCTTGAGATCGTTGGTCAGCTCGATGCCGTCCACGACGATGCGCCCTTTCTGGAAGGTTTCCAGTCGGTTCACGCAGCGGATCAGGGTGGATTTGCCCGAGCCCGACGGCCCGCAGATGACGATTCTCTCGCCTTTCCGCACCTCAAGATCGATGTCCTTGAGCACGTGGAACTCGCCGAACCACTTGTTGAGCCCTTCGATCTCGATGATGGGGCCGGTGCCCGGAGCGTCTGTCTTGGTTTCCATGGGGGAAGTCCTTTTTAATGCCCCGTTTCTTCAGTGTTTTTCCACGCGCAGTCGTTTTTCCAGCAACATGCTGTAGCGGGCGATGCCGAAGCAGACGACCCAGAAGGCCACCCCTGCAAACACATAGGCTTCCTTGGTGTAGCCGAGCCAGTTGGAATCGGCCAGGGCGCTCTTGAGGATTCCCAGGAGATCCATGAGGTTGATGACCGCCACCAGGGTGGTGTCCTTGGCGAGGCCGAGCACCGTGTTGGTGAGTCCCGGGATGACCAGGCGGAGCGCCTGCGGCAGGATGATCAGCCCCATGGCTTTCCAGTAGCGCAGTCCCAGGGACTCGGCGGCTTCGTACTGACCCCTGGGAATGGCCTGCAGCCCGCCGCGCACCACCTCGGCGATGTAGGCGGCATAGAAGAGGGACACGCCCACCAGGGCCCTCAGAAGCTTGTTGATGTGCATTCCCTGGGGCAGGGTCAGGGGAAGCATGACGGACACCATGAACAGCACGGAGATGAGGGGCACTCCCCGCACAAATTCGATGAAGCCGATGCACAGGGCGCGGATCACGGGCATGTCGCTCCGCCGGCCCAGGGCCAGCAGGATGCCGACCGGGAAAGAACCCGCAATGCCCACTCCGGCCAGAACCAGGGTGAGGAACATGCCGCCCCACAGGTCGGTCTCCACGAACACGAGCCCGAAGCCTCCCCCAATGAAGCAGCTGTAGGCGATGCAGGGGTAGACGGTGAGCAGAAGCGTGAAGCGCCAGGTCTGGGTCGACGAGGATTTGAGGGTTGTGAACAGAAGGACCAGGGCTGCCGCTGCGACGCTCAGAACCCCTTCCAGCCCCGTGTTGAAACTTCGTGCAGCGAACCCTGCCACCACATAGGCTGCAACGGCGGATCCGACGCCCGCTGCAAGTCGCGCGGCGGAGATTCCCGGTTCTCCGTTGGAACGTGGCAGCCGGGAAAATAGATAGGGAGCGCCCAGGTAGGCCAAGGCCAGGAGGGACGGGATGAATCCGAACCACACCAGTGAGAGGAGCACGCCGGCCGCGGGGAAAAGGTTCAGAAGCCCGTCCCGCAGCCTTCCCCTGGCGGGAAGGATCGATGCGGTGAGGAGGGGGCCCGCCGAGGCCGCCAGAAGCAGAAAGGCAAAATCGATGCGCCAGCGTTGCAGCTCGGGATAGAAACCGTACATCAGCATCCCGAAGCGGACCTTGATGAAGACCCAGCAGGCCCCATCGGGGTTGCCGTCCGGAGCCATGCAGGCGGTCTGAGCGTCTCCCAGCCAGTTGGCCTTGAAGACGGCCCACTGGAGAAAGGGCGGCACCGTCCAGGCCAGTACCGTGAGCCCGGCAAGGGTCATGAGCGCGTTGAGCCAGCTTGAAAAAAGATTGTGGTGCAGCCAGCCGATGATGCCCGTTTCCGACGGCGGGGCCGGCAGGTCCGGAGTCCGGGTGGTCTTGACATACATGGTTCAGCGCTCCCGGATGGCGATTTTTCTATTGTACCAGTTCATGACGGCTGAAATGGTCAGGCTGATGGTGAGGTAGACCACCATAGTGATGGCGATGATTTCCACGGCCTGACCGGTCTGGTTGAGGGCTGTTCCCGCAAAGACGGCCATGAGGTCCGGGTAGCCGATGACCACGGCGAGGGAGGAGTTCTTGACGAGCGTCAGGTGCTGGCTGGTCAGGGGCGGGATGATGACCCGAAGGGCCTGGGGAATGACCACCAGCTTGAGAATCATGCCCTGCCGTAGCCCCAGTGCCCGGGCCGCCTCGATCTGCCCTTTGGGGACCGCCTGGATGCCGGCCCGCACGTTTTCGGCGATGAAACCCGCCGTGTAGAGGGTGAGGGCCAGGACCAGGGCGGTGAATTCGGGCTGCAGGGTGATGCCGCCGCTGAAATTGAATCCCTGGAGGGATGGGATGTCCCAGTGCACGGGAGTGCCGGTGAGGACCATGGCCGCTCCGGGAAGTCCTAGGAGAAGAGCCACGGAGGCGTAAAACGTGGGAAAACGCTGCCCGGTCAACCGCTGCCTCCGGTTTGCCCAGATTTTCAGGGCCGTCACAGCCGCCAGCGCTGCAGCCAGCGCCAGGAGCACCATTCCAAAGCCGGGCTGCGGGACGGGCATGGGAAGGATGAGCCCACGGTTGCAGAGGAAGACGGTCTCCATGAAACTCATGGCTTCGCGGGGGCCCGGCAGCGGGTTGAGGATGGCGATGTACCAGAAGAGGAGCTGCAGGAGCAGAGGCACATTGCGGACGACTTCGACGTAGACGAAAGCCATCCTGTTCAGGAGCCAGTTGCCGGACAGGCGCAGGATGCCCGTGAAAAAGCCGATAACGGTCGAAAGCACGATGCTGATGACGGAAACGAGCAGCGTGTTCAGCAACCCCACCAGGAAGACGCGGCCATAGGTGGAGCTCCGGGAGTACTCGATGAGGGACTGGCCCACCTCAAAGCCGGCCGTGCGGCCGAGAAAGCCGAAGCCCGAGGCGATTCCCGCCTTTTTCAGGTTGGCGGCCGTGTTGGCGATGGCCATGTAGAGGATCAGCACCAGGATGCCGAAAACCAAAAGCTGGATAAAAAAAGCGCGGACCTTGGGGTCGTAGAAAAGCTGCCCGAGGCTGGGGCGCTGCGCCTTCCCGGAGGAGGGCGGGGGGTTGTGAGGGGGCGTGGACGGCATCCGTGCCTCTCCCAAGGCCAAGGCCGCTCGGACCTTTGAGTCGTCACTTGAATCGTCAGAAGCTGACGGAAGGGAGAGCCCGCATCGGGCCCTCCCTCTTTCGGGTCAGGCTGCCCGCCTGGATGTCAACCTGACAAAAAGCTTCGCAGGCAGCCGGTTTTCTAAATTGGGAAGGCCTCTACCTCAGCGGATGGGGGGTGCGTACATGAGACCGCCGTTGGTCCAGAGAGCGTTCTGGCCCCGTTCGAGCTTGAGAGGCGTGGCCGGGCCCACGTTGCGTTCGAAAATTTCCCCGTAATTGCCCACGTGCTTGATGATCCGATAGGCCCAGTCGTTGGTCAATCCCAGTTGCTCACCGTAGTTCCCCTCCACGCCGAGAAGCTGCTTGATCTCGGGGTTGGTGGATTTGAGCATTTCGTCCACGTTTTTGGAACTGACTCCGAGTTCTTCTGCATTGATGAGAGCGAAAAGGGTCCAGCGGACGAGGTCGATCCACTGATGGTCGCCCTGGCGGACGGAAGGCCCGAGCGGCTCCTTGGAGATGATTTCGGGGAGGATGATGTGGTCTTCCGGGTTCGAGAGCACGACCCGCCGTGCGGCCAGTCCTGAAGCGTCGGTGGTGTAAACATCGCAGCGGCCGCTGTCGTAGATGACCGTGGATTCATCGGCGCTCTCGAAGACCACGGGCTTGAATTTCATGTTGTGGGCGGCAAAGTAATCGGAGACGTTCTTTTCCGTGGTGGTGCCCGTCTGGATGCAGATGCTGGCCCCGTCGAGTTCCTTGGAGCTTTTGACGCCCAGCTTCTTGTTCACCATGAAGCCCTGGCCGTCGTAGAACAGGATGCCGGCGAACTCCAGCCCCTGCTGCACGTCCCGCTCGAAGGTCCAGGTGGTGTTGCGGGAGAGCACATCGATTTCCCCGGTTTGCAAGGCCGTGAATCGTTCCTTGGTGGTCACGGGGACGAATTTAACCTTTTCCGGGTCGTTAAAAATGGCGGCCGCCAGAGCGCGGCAAAAATCCACGTCCAGCCCACGCCAGACGCCCTTGTCGTCCGGTGCGGAGAATCCGGGGACCTTGCCGCTGACACCCGCCACCACCACACCTCGCGATTTGACGGTATCGAGCAGGCCGGCCGTGGCCGCGGACGTCCACACCAGCAGGATCAAAAGGGCTGCAATCCACACTTTCCGTCTCATCTTCTCCTCCTCTACGGTTCGTCAGGGATGGGAATACATTCGAAAGCCGGTGTTCGACGGGATTGCCCGCATCATCAGGCAGCCTCCCCATTTCATTGCCTTGGGCAATGTCCGGCACCACGGGCCGCGGGAACATCCCGTAGCCCCCACGATTGCAACTTTCTTATGCCTGGAAATTTGCTCCGGGGAAAGAACAATGTGCGCGGAGACTGTTTACTTCAAAGAATATA
>CAZZHS010000035.1:0-52121 GCA_964654275.1 uncultured Syntrophobacteraceae bacterium | reverse complement strand
TGTGGCGGAGAGGGTGGGATTCGAACCCACGTGCCCTGCTCTTCACAGGACAAGTCGATTTCGAGTCGACCCCGTTACGGCCACTTCGGTACCTCTCCCCTTGGTCTGCATCCGCGGCGCCGCTCCCTGAAAAACGCCCTCAGGATTTCGGAACTTTCCTCGGCGAGGACGCCACCCACAATTTGCAGAGTATGATTCAAACAGGGGAGCCTTGTCAAGTCCACTGCACCGCCTGCCACTCCGCCTTTGGGATCCGACGCCCCGTACACCAGGGTCCGGACACGCGCATGAACGAGGGCCCCCAGGCACATGAGACACGGTTCGAGGGTCACGTACAGGGAGCATCCCGGCAATCGATAATTTTTCACGGCGTGCGCCGCACTGCGCAGTGCCAGCACTTCGGCGTGAGCCGTCGGATCCTTTCGCCCCACGGGAGCGTTGTGTGCCGCACTCAACACATGCCCCGATCGGGCCACCACCACCGCGCCCACAGGAACCTCGGAACCCCGGGCGGCCTGCCGGGCCTTGCTCAGGGCCATTTTCATGTAGAACTCATGGTCGTCCAAACCGGGAATCGGCACACCTCCATCCGGACCACACAGGCTGAGAGCGCAAGAGAGGATGCTAGTATCACAGTTGAGGACAAAGTCAAATGATTTTTCTTTTTGAAACGGGAAAGCCGAGTTGCAGGAGGCCATTGCGGGCTTTTTCCCGCACGATTATTTTAGATCTGAAATTATTTTGGACGACAGGGGGTAGGGTCCGCAAATTCATCTTTCAACATGGCGATCTTTGGGTATATATATTGCACAATCATCGCTCTGTTGAAGCTGCCGAGTGCAGGAGAAGGAGGGGGTCATGACGGAGCGAAACGTTGAGCAGTGGGGTCACTTCACCGTGGTATCCGGCATGAAAGTGTTCGAGCCCCGCGTTCGCTGCTCGCCGGAATCCCGAAAGCACCCCTGCAGCGACTGCCACTTTTGCCAGGTGTGCAGTGACGCCCGTTGTCACGCGTGCCGAGGGGGAAGAAGCGGCCGCCCCGAGAGGAATGAAAAGAAACTGAGCGTGGAAGAGCAGCTGCGGCTGTATGACGAAATCAATTGCGGCGACATGTCGTGATTCCAGGGAGGTCGAGTCCCTCCAAAACATCCTGACAGGGAGAGCACGCAAAGCGATCTATGAGAAAAAAATACTCTTCAGCCCTGAAGGTCCTGTCCCCTTTGATTATTTTTTTGGTGTTCGGGTGCAACGTGGCGTTTACCTCGAACGTCAAGGAAACGCAAACAGCCGGCACGCCCCTCCCGCCATCCCGCGTGAATGGCGAACTCACCCGGCCCGGCTCTCCCCTCTGGCGGATCAGCCTCTGGGAAGCACTCCCCCCCAAATGGCTGCAGGGATCCCGTTCCAATGAACTGCTGGAAGCATATCAGCTCAACGACTGGAAGCCGTTCTTTCTGAATGCGCGGTTCGAACTCACCGAGTCAGCCCGGCTCCTCCTCAAGCGCCTGGAAGAGGTGGAGCGTGAAGCCATCGACCCCAAGCTGTTTCACCTCTCCTTTTACAAGCAGGCCCTCGCTTCCCTGGAAAAACAGAGACTCGCCCTTCTCTCCATTCATCCGGACTTCGACGACTCCCATGCCGAGTTCCTGTCCCCCCGGCGCGACTCGGATTCCGCCGACGCCCCCCCCGCCCGCGGGACCCAGGTTCGCTATGCCATGAACGCCCCCACCCTTCCCCCGTCCACCCCCTTGAAAAATGATGTGAGCGAGGAGCAATGGCGAGAGATTTTTAAAACCTCCAGCGAGTTGGACACGCGTTTGACCAGGGACCTGATCACCCTCTCCCGAGAACTGAGCCCGTACAATCAGAAGGAGCGGTTCTCCGCCCTGACGGGAGCCGTGTCCATGGCTCAATACCTTGAAAGCCTCGAACCCAATTCCGTTCACTACCGGCCACTCGTGAAGGCCTACGAAGGCTACAGAGCGCTGGCCGCTGAAAAAGCATCCGCCCCCATTTCGGGAGACATGCCGCTTCGGCCGGGAGACAAGGGGGACCAGGTTCGCAACCTGCAAAAGAGGCTGCTGGCCGAGGGTTTTTACAAGGGGAAGGTCAGCGGTGTCTTCGACGCGGGCACCCTCGAGGCGGTCAAAGCTTATCAGAGCGCGCACAAGCTGGCGGCCGACGGTGTGGTGGGCAACCAGACCCGGATGCTTTTGAACAGCGGCCTGGAAGACAAAGTCCAGCTGATCGCCGAATCCATCAAATCCATTCGCAGGAGCGAGACTCGAAGGTTTCCCGAAAGACACATCCGGGTGAACATTCCCGAGTTTCAGCTGGAATACCACAAGAATGGAAAGATCGAAGCGGTTCACAAAGTGATCGTCGGCAAAGCCGGCGGAAAAAAGATCAAAGTGCAGGGTCGAATGATCTCGGAAAACAACACCCCGCCGCTCGCCAGCGCCATAGAACGCATCGTGATCAATCCGCGGTGGTACGTGTCGGATCGCATCCGACTGGAGCTCAACGACAACCTGGCGGCCGATCCCGCGTATTTTGCCAAGCACGGCTATGTGGCCATGAACTCCTCGAGCTATCCCTGGGGCGAGCCCCGGCTCTTTCAGAAACCCGGCCCCACCAATCCGCTGGGCCAGGTGAAATTTGAATTTCCCAACGCCTATGCCGTTTTTCTTCACGATACCCCCAAACGGCAACTCTTTTCCAAGAACCGCCGCGACCTGTCTCACGGCTGCATTCGCGTGGACAAAGCCCGGGAACTGGCTGCCAGAATTCTGGAGGACGAGGGCAACGCCGCGGTCGAAAAACTCGATGCCTATTATGCCGTCCTGCGTCCCACCCACATCAACCTGTCTCAGCCCTTGCCCATCGTCCTGGAATACGTCCCCGTCACCACAGACGGGAGGGGGCATCTGGTTTTTGCCGGGGACATCTACGGCTGGTACAAAAAAGATCCCCCTGCGGCCCGTTGAGTTTCCCCCCCGTCTCAGCTTCCGACGAAAAAGCCCCGGCACTGCCGGGGCTTTTGTTTTTGGCGCCGCGAAAGCCTATGGGCGGGGGGTTTGGAGCTGTCGGGCTCGCGAGAAGAGCACCCCATGCCGCTCCTGTTTTAGGAGGCCTCTCCCGAAAAACTGAGACGCACCCGAGGAAAAAAGGCTCCCTGGGTGAAAAAAACAGTTTGACAGCCTGAACTTTTTTTACTAGTGAAAATAACCTCAAGGGTTGATCCCATTCGAACAAATTTCAGCAATATCATTAGTCTACAGTGAATACAAAAAGAAATACACATATTGAGAGGAGCATCCATGGCGCGATTTAACTCTTTGTGGGAGTTAAAGAACACTTGGCCCCTATTACTCATCCTTGCCGCATCCCTCACCTGCAACACCCCCCAAGCCTCAGCCATCACCGCCTCCATCGGCCAACCCTACCGCGGGTCACTTCAAAACGGCATCCCCTTCCCCTCCCAGTTCGAAGGTTACACTCTCAGGGAGACAGACCGCACCTATACTACTCCGGAAGTGATCGGAGCGCTGCTGGACGCCATCGAGGCCGTGCAGCAGGAATTCCCGGGAACGTGCAACCTCTACGTCGGGGATTTTTCCAACCCGGGGGGCGGCCCCATGACCCGGCACCGTTCACACCAAAATGGGCGGGATGTGGATCTGGGATTCTACGCGAAAGGCAACCGGCCTCTCAACTCCTTCATCCCCATGAACGCCGAAAACCTGGACGTGGCCCGGACATGGTCGCTCCTCGAAAACTTGCTTCAGTCCCAGAGGGTTCAGTACATCTTCGTCGACCGCAGCCTTCAGCAACTCTTTCAAGACTATGCGCTGAGTCAGGGCGCGGATCCCGCTTATCTGGAAAGGCTCTTCGCCAGAAACGGCATCATCCGGCACATTCCCAACCATGTGGACCACATCCATGTCCGATTCTTCGCCCCCTGGTCCACCATGGCCGCAAGGCTCAGTTCATCGGACGACCACAAGCGCAGGGTGGTGGAAATGGCCCAGCAGGCCTATCTACCCAAGCGCGTGAACTATTACGTCAAGGGCACCGAAAGGAATCTGCAGACCCTCGCCAAGAGTTTCGGCGTCACCACGCGGGACCTCTGTCGCTGGAACAACATCACCGCGCACGAGATCCTCTCTCCCGGCACCTGCCTGGCGTTTTACAAGCGCGGATTTGAAATCGAGCCGGTCCACCTGGCTCAATCCCTCCGTCCCGACTCCATACCCGAAGCCCCCGCTCCACGCTTGGCCTCCCTGCGCCCCACGCGAACTCTCTCGGACGCCCCCCCCGCTCTGACGGGCTCAAGTTCCAGAAGCCGCAAGGCTCCGGAACCGAGGGTCCAGAACTACACCGTGCGCCGTGGAGACACACTCTACAGCATCGCCAGGGCAAACGGTATGGATGTGAAGACCTTGAGAGAGATCAACGGAATGAAAGAAAAATCGGTCCTGCGTGCTGGGATGAAGATCAAGGTGGCTCGCACCGAGCCGACGTCCGAACCCCGCACTGTTCCCGTCTCCAGGGCCGCAAGAGAGCCCGCCCCCGAGGTCAGGAAGCACAAGGTCGCCCAGGGAGAGACGCTTAACAGCATCTCCAGAAAGTATGGAATCAGCGTGGCGGAGCTCGCTCAGATCAACTCTTTGAAAGACCAATGCGCCTTGCGTGCCGGACAGGAGCTGATCGTATCCCGAGCACCTGCAGGATCCAAAAAAACGACATCCCTCCAGGGAACCGCAGCGCGCACGGCGGTAAAAAGCCCGGGGAATCAAACTCCGCCTCAATCCCCTGCCAAAACCGTCTCCAAGACCACGCCGACTCAAAGGACATCGAACGCCAAACCTCCCACCACCGGCGTTTCGTCTCAGCCCAAGAATTCGAGCGCAAAAGTGGAGAAACCTGTTGCGAAACCGGCGGTCCAGAGTGCGGGCCCCAAGTCGGCATCACCGGCGGGTTCCAAGTCGAGCGTCACGAACAGCAAACCGGGCAGTCCCGGTCAGGGAAAAACGAGTTCCAAGTCCACGGCCGCAGGAAAAAGCAAATCCTGATCGACACGGAAACAGCAACCTGCCGAGAAGTCGGGAGAGCGCAACGGCCTGAGACGGGGCCGCACTTCGAGCCCCTCGACAAACCCGGGAAAGGGGCCTGAACGCCCCACCCGACCCTGCGCCGATGGCCTTCGGCGCGGACCCTCATCATTCAGCAACAATTTTTGCTCTGAATTTTCACCCAATTGTCACTTCCCATCCCTTTCCAATTCTGTTATGTAGCGAAGCCGAGCGGGCACCCCGGTTGAGTGCCCGTTTTCTTTTGTAATTTTCAAGGGTCATCGACCGCGAAGGAGAAGGCCCGGAGCGTGCCGGGCTGGAGCAAGCCCGCGAGCAGGGCTGAATTGAGTGCATCGAAAGGAGCCTGTGGTAGGAAGTCATGACAAGCGAACAAAAGAAAATACGCAACATTGGCATCAGTGCCCATATCGATTCCGGTAAGACCACACTGACCGAACGGATTCTCTTCTTCACCCAGAGAATCCACGCCATTCATGACGTCAAGGGCAAAGACGGGGTCGGCGCCACCATGGATTTCATGGAACTGGAAAAAGAGCGTGGCATCACGATCCAGTCCGCAGCGACCTACTGCACCTGGAAGGGGCACGAAATCAACATCATCGATACCCCGGGGCACGTGGACTTCACCATCGAGGTCGAAAGAGCGCTGCGCGTGCTCGACGGCGCCATCCTCGTCCTCTGTTCTGTGGGGGGGGTACAGTCCCAATCGGTCACGGTAGATCGTCAGATGACCCGCTACAAGGTCCCTCGCATCGCGTTTGTGAACAAGTGCGACCGCACCGGAGCCGACCCCGCGCGCGTGGTGCGGCAACTGCGGGAAAAGCTCAACCTCAACGCCATCCCTCTGCAAATCCCTCTGGGGCTTGAATCGGCGCATGAGGGCGTCGTCGACCTCGTCAGCATGAAGGCGGTCACCTTCGGGGGGGCTCACGGCGAAGAGATCAATATCGGGGACATACCCCAGGAACTCCTGCCCCTGGCCACGGAAAAGCGCGAAGAGATGCTCGACGCCGTCTCTCTCTTTTCCGATGATCTGACGGAAGCGATTCTGGAAGATCGGGTGACCGAGGAACTCATACACGACGCCGTGCGGCGCGGCACTCTCTCCCTGAAGCTCACCCCCGTGCTCATGGGGTCCGCTTACAAGAACAAGGGCGTTCAGCTGCTTCTGGATGCGGTGAGCCGGTACCTCCCCAACCCCCAGGACATCACCAACGAGGCGCTGGATCTGGACCGAGACGAAGCCACGGTGATCCTGGAAAGCTCTCCGACCGCCCCTCTCGTCATGCTCGCGTTCAAACTGGAAGTGAGCCGCTACGGTCAGCTCACCTATGTGCGCGTCTACCAGGGAACGCTCAAGAAGGGCGACACCATCACCAACATGCGCACGGGAAAACGCTCCAAGGTGGGCCGGCTCATCCGCATGCACGCCAACCAGATGGAAGACATCGAGGACGCCCGGGCTGGGGACATCGTTGCTCTGTTTGGGATCGACTGTGCATCGGGAGACACCTTCACGGCGGGTGAGGTGCGCTATGCCATGACGTCCATGCATGTTCCCGCGCCGGTCATCTCTCTGGCGGTGAAACCGACGGACAAAAAGGCCGAGATGAACATGGGCAAGGCCTTGTCCCGGTTCACCAAGGAGGACCCCACCTTCAAGACCTACCTGGACGAAGAGACGGGGGACACGCTCATTTGCGGCATGGGAGAGCTGCACCTGGACGTCTATGTGGAGCGTATGCGGCGCGAATACGATGCAGACGTGCAGACGGGGATGCCCAAAGTGGCCTATCGCGAAACCATCACCCGGAAAGCGGATTTCAACTATACCCACAAGAAGCAGACCGGCGGCTCGGGGCAGTACGGCCGCGTGGCAGGTTTCATGGAACCGCTGGAGGAAGGCGACTACGAGTTCGTCAACCAGATCACGGGAGGGGCCATCCCCACGGAATACATCCCTTCCTGCGACAAGGGATTTCAAGCCTGCCTTTCCAAGGGTTCACTGGCCAATTTCCCCGTGGTGGGGGTCAAGATCACCATCAACGACGGCGCGAGTCATGCGGTGGACTCCTCGGACATGGCCTTCCAGCAGGCGGCCATCGGTGCCTTCCGTGAGGCGTACGGCAAATCTGCGCCGATTCTCATGGAACCCGTGATGCGCGTCGTGGTGGAAACGCCGTCGGAATTCCAGGGAGCCGTCCTCGGCACGCTGAACCAGAGACGCGGCATGATTGTCAGCACCTCCGAGGATGGGGTTTTCTCCACCATTGAAGCCGAGGTCCCGCTGGCGGAAATGTTCGGCTATTCCACCGTGCTGCGTTCCAGCACCCAGGGCAAAGCCGAGTTCACCATGGAATTTTCCCGCTACAATCCCGTGCCCCGGAACACCGCGGAGGAAGTCATCAAGCGGCAGAAAGAAGAAGAAAAGGCGCAGAAAAAGTGACAGGAACAAAGTTCTTGGAAAACCTTCGTCATTGTGGAATGGTAGCTGTGTGACAATCAGCCTGGGAAAACGGATCGGTCTGACCCACTTTTCCCAGGATCGGCCGCAGGGCATATGAGGAGATGAACGGGATGGACACACAAGAAGGGAAAACTCCTGAAAACATGGAGATGATCAAAAGAGCTCTGGGAAATCCACTGGCGCCGGGTGAAATGGGCGTTTTGATGGCTGGAGCCGGTGTGGGCAAGACGGCCTGCCTGACCCACATCGCTCTGGAACAGCTCCTGGACGGAAAGACCGTTCTCCATGTGTGCATCGACGACACACCCGAAAAAGTAAAAATCTGGTATTTGGAACTGCTCAAGAACATTCTCGCGTCCAAGGGCGGCGAAACGCTGAACGCGGCTCAGTCGAGGATCGAGCCTCTGCGCTTCATTCAATCCTATCTTCAGCAAACCTTCACCCCGGAAAAACTTCGACAAAACCTTGCCACCCTCAAATCCAGTGCGGGGTTTCAGCCGGCTTTGATCGTTTTGGACGGGCTCGATTTCGACCACCTGGGCCGCGAGACCCTCGAGGCCCTTGGGGAAGTCGCTCAGGAAAACGGGGTGTCGATCTGGCTGTCCGCCCGAACCCATCGCCACATTTCCGAGGTGAACCCTCGTGGCATTCCCTATCCCTGCCACGAAACCGATGACCTGTTCGCTTCCATCATCTTGCTGGAGCCGGCCGCCCAGGCCATTCGGATCAAGGTCCTCAAGCATGGCCGGGACTACCAGCCGGCTTCGCCCAGCCTAAATCTGAATGCTCAAACTTATTTGCTCAACGAGAGCTGAAGCCCCTTGCGCCGGTGTGCGCTTCTCCGCGCAAAACGCCCACCGGCCTCCCAGCAAACCAGGGCGGTGACGGCCCAGGTCTGAGCAGCGCCCCCCACAGCCGGCTCATGAATCCGCGCAGTCTTTCCCGCCGGCTTTTTGCGCACTGAGAGACGAGACGCATGGAAGAGGACATCATTGCCAGTCTGACACGACAGGTCAAAGAGGAAGTCATTGAGAATTATCTGAACGAGCGGCAGCTCCTCGAGCTCCAGAGGGAGGAGTTCGACGAGGAGGTCCGGCAGACGAAGCATTTGGCTCAGGCAGTGGGCCGGCGACTGACCCGGATGGCCTTCCTGACCATTCATCCGGACATGCTCCAGAAACTCTCAGCGATTCTTCAGACGCCGCAGCCTTCGTTCTGGAGCGGTTTTCTCCACGTGCAGCCTTCCAAAGGGGTGCGTTTCATCCGGGTGCGGGGGCTCACGGAACGCGGCAAATACCGCAAGCTCCTGCTTGAGGCCTACCAGCGCCTGTATGATCAGATGGAAGCGTACCGGAAGAAATATGAGGATCTCGAGGCGAGCTGCAGAGCGCTCAACATCAACATTCGCAATTTCGAAAAGAATTTTGACCTCCTCTCCATTCTCCAGTTTTTGAGGAGCCTCGATGTTCAGGCTCTGGAACGGAAGCATTTTCTGGGTGAAAATTTCACGGCCGAGGAAATCGCTTCCCTGGACATGAAACTGCAAATCAAGACCATAGATTTCAACAAGCTGGAAGTCCCGCCCCCCTTCTCTCTCCCCCGTCCTGCCTTGGTGGAACACCGCCTGGTGGATCTTTCCGCCGAGGTCTTTCGAAAGTACGAAAAGGAAGTCAGAGACCTGATTCTCAAGTAAGCGGAATCATTCTCTTTCGGGAATCTTTTTATTTTCCTCTTCTGCCTGGCTTTTCAATTGTGATATGATGCGCAACGGTTGTAACTGAAAGGCAACAAAATTGTAACGCTGCTCCGTGGCGAGTGGATGCTCGAGCGAACGTTGTCAATCATCACGGTCTTCTATGTCGTTTGGCACTGAACTTGCCTCTCCACAGGGGCGGTGGGGTTCCACAGGGATGCCGGGTTGGATGGCCCATGCTTTGCTGCCTGGCCCTGTGGCCGGTCGGCTTCCTGCCGATGGCCTCTCATCCAGTGCCTGAGAGCGGATGGTCACCCGAAGATGCGCAAAGGATCGCCATGAAGTACCAGTGTATAAGGTGTCATGTCACGTGGGGAGAGGGAATTCCGGAGTTGGAAGGCTATTCGCACGGGCTCTGCCTGGCCTGTCTTCGCGAAGCCCTGGTGCCGATTTATCGAAAAAGGCAAATCGAGGAAGGAAACTTCGATTGTTTCGCCAAATCGGCAGGTTTTTGCGACCAGTACCTGTGCAAGTACCGTCACCTCTGCCTGTGCCCGTTTCGTTGAGTCCCCGCGACAGCGAGGCTCTCCCCCGGTCACAAGACTGAATAGAAACGGCAATCAGCGACAGCCTTCGGAGCTTTTCCCGGACCCCGAAGGCTTTTGCTGTCTTATCGGAAAACGTACCTTTATCAACATCAGCCCCTCCATTTTTTCTTCCTCGGCCCACCAGCCCCCATTTTTTCTCTCAAGTCTTTCGCAATCCGTGCCGATGGTGCCTGTGATGTTCCAGCTTTTCCTGACATGAGTCTCCGGTGCTCGGCATGGAGGCCGTCGTCTCCGGGGAAACATTCGAATCGGTCACGCCTCACCGGGATCTCAAAGACGGGAGCGACAAACAATGATCCGTGTTTTTTCTTTCATGCTGATTGTGTGCCTCACCATGGGCCCTGGCTTGTTCTCCAGTGCGCTCGCGGCCAAATGTGACCCTCCTCCCTTTATCACCGCCATTGCTTCCCCCATGGTCATGTTGGTCATGAGCCGCGATCACAAGCTTTACTACGAAGCCTACAACGATGCGCAGGACCTCACGGGTGACGGCAGACTCAACGTGGGCTATGACCATTCCATCGACTATTACGGCTTTTTCGATCCTCACAAATGCTACACCTACCAGACCACAGGCACCGCCAGGTTCAATCCCGTGAGGATCACCGCAGACAAATACTGCGGGGGCTCGGGGGAATGGAGCGGAAATTTTCTCAACTGGCTTTCCATGTCCAGGATGGATGTGCTCAAGAAGGTGCTTTATGGTGGGGAACGACTTTCGGATTCCTCCAGTGAGACTATTTTGAAGGGCGTCTTCGTTCCTCAGGATGCCCACAGCTGGGGGAAAGAATACGAGGGGACCGACACACGGAATCTCACCCCATTCAATGCCCCCGAAGCGGGGAAGAGACATCTCTTCTGTATGACCAGCACGTCGGCGGGTCAGGAACACAAGATCCGCGTGGCTCAAAACGACACCAACCGAATCTGGCAGTGGGCCTCCACGGAGCGCGCCGTTTGCAGCGGCCCCGACACGCCCTCTTCTTACCGCCGGGGGCCTGTGGGCACCAGAAGCGATATCCAGGACTATTTTGTCCGGGTGAAGGTGTGCGACGCCTCGGTCGGGCTGGAAGGCAACTGCAAAATTTATCCGGGAGGCGGCGGCACCCCCAAACCCATCGGCCTTTTGCAGAAATATGGCGAAGGATCGGGAGCTAAATTCTGTTCCAAAACCGGGACCCCCTGCAACACCGACAGCGCCTGTGGAGAAGGAGCGGGACTTTGCGTCGATCAAGTGCCCCTCAATTTTGGAGCGCTGACCGGCTCTTACCGCAAGAATCTCAGCGGCGGCGTACTTCGAAAGAACATCTGGAGCATTGCCGACGAGAGCAACCCGCAATCGGGTGTCTTGCAGACTTCGGAGAACGTCAAGGGCAACATCATCATCACCCTCGACCGCATGCGCAGCGTCGGGTTTCGCTATTCCGACTATTCCTACCAGGATGCCAATGGCGGCAATTGCGGCTGGATCACCAACCGTGGTCTCAACGAAGGGGAATGCAGGATGTGGGGAAATCCCGTCGCAGAGATGATGTACGAATCCCTCCGCTATCTGGCGGGTAAGGGAGCCCCCACGCCCGATTTCACCTACAGCGAGACAAACGACGCCGGTCTGACCCTCTCCAAACCCGACTGGGGCGTGAAGAAAGGGAATGTCTACCTGCAGCCCTACGACATTTTTCCCTGGTGTTCCAAGCCCTCCCTCGTGGTCATCAGCGATGTTTCGCCCAGTTACGATTCGGACAAAATCCCCGGCAGCGAGTTCCATTCTTTTACGGGAGACCTTTCAGGACTCGATGTGGGTCAGTTGGCCAACTCGATCGGCACTCACGAGTCTCTGGCAGGCGAGTCCTGGTTTGTGGGCCAAAGCGGGTCGGCTTACGATTTTGTGTGCAGTCCCAAGAACATTGCCAATCTGGGGAGTATTCGAGGGCTGTGTCCTGAGGATCCGACCAAACAGGGAAGCTATTATTCCGCAGCCATGGCCTATTATGGGAAGACCCTGTTCGGTCAGGAAGAGGGTCTGGTGGATGTCAATACCTATGCCGTGGCGCTTTCCAGTCCCATTCCCGATATCAGCCTGAACGTGGGGGGCAAGAAAGTGAGGATCGTTCCCACGGGCAAGTCGGTGAGCGGGAGCCATGGAGTTTACCAATCCTGTGCTCAAAAGGGCACCTTGACTCACGACGGCGACGGCCTCAAGATCTCGGATCTTCAATCCGATGCCTATTGTCCTTCCAACCAGATTGTCGATTTCTACGTGGATCAGATCGAATACGATGCTTCAGGCAGTGTGAGTTACGCTAAATTCCGAGTGAACTTTGAGGACGTCGAGCAGGGCGCGGATCACGACATGGACGCCATTGTGATTTTTGAGATCAAGCCGGTGGGCGGTGATCAACTGGAAGTCAAGCTCACGACGGAATACGGTGCGGGAAGCATCGACCAGGTTCTGGGCTTCATCATCTCGGGCACAAGCCAGGACGGAACCTACCTGGTGGTGAAGGACGGGGACGTCCCCAACAACTCCGACAGCGACACCCCTCTTGTCATCGCATCGATGCCCAAGACCTGGACAAAAACCTTCACCGTCACCGGCAACCCCGCGGGAGCGCTGAAGGATCCCCTCTGGTACGCGGCCAAGTGGGGAGGATTCACGGATCTGAACGACAACGGCATTCCCGATTTGAAAAATGAATGGGACAGGACCGGCACCGGTGATCCGGACAACTACTTTTTTGTGGCCAACCCTCTGAAATTGGAAGAGCAGCTTGAAAGCGCCTTTCTGGCCATCCTGGAACGGGGAGGGGCAGCCGGAGCGGTGGCCACCGTGACTCAGGAAGTGCTCGGCAAAGACCTGGTCATTCGCGGAGCTTTCACCACTTACGAGGACGACGCCACAGCCTTCGTCTGGAAAGGCCACCTGGAGGCCTACTGGCCGTTTGACTGCACGGAGTACGATAACTTTTCATCCTGCACAGAAGCAGCAGGGTGCAGGTGGCAGAACGGCACCTGCATCGGCGGCTGTTCCGCCTACTCCACTCAGAGTTCCTGCGAAGCGTTGGCAGGTTGTCAGTGGACAGGTGCACAGTGCAAAGGGTTGCTCTACAGTTTTCAGAAGCCTCAAAACCGTGGCAGATTTTGTGTGGAACACGAAGAGTTTTGCTGGGACGGCGGCAACGTGCTCGCTCAGCCCACTCATCCCGAGCGCACCATTTACACGTCTTTGAACGGGACCTTCCGGCCCCTTCTGGTCGATGATGCGCTCGATTTCCAGGAGGCACTGGCCAACACGATCGATTTTGACAATGACGGTGTCGTGGACCTGAGCGATACGGAAAGCCTGATCCAGTGGCTTCATGGCCAATGGAACAGCGCCTGGCAAGGGTTTGCACGTGACAGAACGGACAGCTACGGGCGGCACTGGCCTCTGGGGGACATCGTCTATTCCACGCCCGTTGTGGTGGGTCCGCCCTCTGTAGGATCCGTGGCTCCCGGCGTTGCAGGAAATTGTGAATGTGACTGGAGCAGTGAAGCCTGCCGAAAGCAATGCTTTTATGCCTACCGTGCTTCGCAGGACAAGCGCAAGAAGGTGGTATACGTGGGGGCCAACGATGGGATGCTCCACGCCTTTGTGGTGGGCAAGTGGGATGAAGATGCGGGCGCGTGGGTTTACGACCCCTCCAAGGATTCGGAAATCGGCCAGGAACTCTGGGCTTACATTCCCAGCAACCTCTTGTCTGAGGTGAAAGAACTGGCCAAAGCCGATTACGGACTGGAGTCGGGGTGCGCTCACCGTTTCATGGTGGACCTCTCACCTCATGCCTGGGAGGTCTACATTGATCACGACAAGAACGGACAAAGAGAGTGGCGCACCGTTCTGGTAGGGGGTCAGCGCGGCGGTGGAGACGTCTATTTTGCCATTGACATCACGGAGCCGGAGAACCCCCATCTGCTTTGGGAATACCCGGTTTTTCGCAACATGGTCCAGATCTATCAGAATGGCGCCTCCACGGTGGAAACCATGCTTTACCGGCCCAAATCCGTCTACGATCAAGTCAAGAACCTGCCGGTCTCCTGGTCGGTGCCGTATGTCGGCCGCCTCAAATTGCCCGATGGGGTCTCCTTTGATGCTCAAGACCCGGTGAGTCCCCTACAACCCGGGACTCCCGACTCCACCCGATCCCTTCGCACCTCGAGTGAATTGAGCGGCTGGTTCGCCTTCTTCGGAAGTGGAGCAAGGATCTTCGATCTTGCAGAGCTGCCGAACCTGGCTGCCGGTTCACTCAACACCACTCAAAAACACGCTGTTCTGAAGCCCTATTTGCTCGCGGTCGATATTGAAACGGGTCACAACATCTTCCAGTATCTCTGGCCTCAATTGGTCCACAACTGGTCGGCCGAGTGGCCCGGCAGCGATATCCCCTACGCCTTGGCGGACCCTCTGGTGCTCGATGTCTGGGACGAAGCGGGAAATGTGAAACAGGATGGATATGTGGACCACATTTATGTGGGCGACCTGCACGGCAATTTCTATGGTCTCAAGTTCAACCTGGAGAGCGAAACCGCCAAGGGTTTTCAGCTCGATGTCTGGAAGACCAAAACGATAACCGGAAGCAGCAATGCATTCCGCGCAGGCCGCCAACCCATCACCGTGATGCCCTCAGCCACGTTCGACCCCAACTATGACCTGCGTCTGTACTTCGGGACCGGCAAGTTCGACAATGTCATTGGAGGCAACAATGATAAGTCCGACACAGCGACCATGTCCTTCTATTCATTGATAGAGAGCAAGCTGCGGCCCGACAATCTGGCTGGAGGTTTTACCAGGAACGGCATGACGGTGAAATCCAATTTTTATTGCAAGAGCACCGCCTTTCAATCTGGGTGCACCTGGACAAAAACCGGTGGTGCAGCCGACTGCTGCGAGTCCTCATGCCCCGGCTCCTGCTGGAACTGTGTCTACGATTTCCTGCGGCCGGGAGAACGCGTGGTGGATTCAGCCCTCGTTGCCGGAGGCGTGGTGCTGTTCACCACGTACATGCCCAAGAACGATTTGTGCTCCGCAGGCGGCGACGCCTACCTCTACGCCCTCGACTACCAGTGCGGGACTCTCAAGAGGAACCCTTTCAGCAACTCAGGGTTTCTCATGATTCCAAACGCCAACCTGAACCATCTCGACAGTGGTCAGTACACGGCGTTGATGACCGGGTCGAATTTAGTGGCCTATTCGGCCAAGCTCGGCACGGGGATGCCGAGCCGTCCCGTCATGGATTCATCGGGGGAATTTGTTTTCATACAAACCAGTGACGGACAAATACATCGAATGAAGGTGAATCTGCCCCGGATGATCCAAAACAAGGGTTGGAAACAGCGGTAAGGGATTGCACGGCTTCTCCTTCACCATGAAGGCGGGCCTCTCCCCGGAGAGGCCCGCTGGAGGTTCCACCGAGAACTTTGCAGCCCTTGTGCGGCTGGAGTCCAATCGCATTTTTCCTCATGCGACCCGCCTCCGGGCAAATCCCACAAAACCTTGCCCGTTGAAACCCAAAAAAAATATCCCCGCCCCTCTTTCAATACCTCAATTTGGCGCTTTTATTGCAAAATTCGAGTGATCACCCCAACGCCTCCAGTGGCCAGGAAGCCCCGGATCTTCCGCTCATGGACCTGCGCCGCATGGACACCTGTTTTCAGACCCATGGGGCCGAGTGAAGCTCATTGCATCGTCTTTTCCGAAAACAGCGGCGTGGCGAAGTCAATCGCGGGAAGGTCCCATCCGTTAGCACCTCAACAAACAGGAGGCTCAGTTGAAGAACACCACCTTTCGAACCCTGACGCTGACGGCAATCACTTTAAGCTTTCTGGGGTGCAACCCACCCCAGGAAAGCCGGAAGACAGCTGAGTGCCCCACAGCCGAAAGCATCGCCACACCGGTCGCAAAAATCTTTCCACCCGGGACCCGCGTTCAATCGGTTGTTTCCAGCGGCGCGCTCAATCTTTGCCAGATTTTCGTGGACTTCGACGGTCAGAAACGCGTCTTTTACACGGATTCCACCGGCAAGTATTTCTTTTTGGGGCAAATCATCGATGTGGCGGACTCCCGCAATCTGACCCTGGAAGCCGCTGAGGCAGCCAACAGGCTTGACGCGGAGGATCTTGAAAAACTGGATCGGCTGACCGCATTTGAAGTGGGAAAAGGAACGTCAAGAATCTACCTGGCCACGGACCCACACTGCCCCTACTGCAAAGAGGCGGAAGCGGTCCTGAAAAGTCTCGCACAGGAGGATGTGATCACCTTGAGGGTTCTTCTCTCTCCCCTTCCCATGCACGAAGGAGCCAGGGAACAGAGCATCGCGATGCTCTGCGACGAGAAGGGAATCGAAGCCCTGGAGGAAGGCTATGAATCGCGGAGCTCCTGTGAAAAAGGCATCGAAAAAGTGGACGGCACCTTGGCGTTTCTCGAATCAAAAGGGGTCCGGGCCACTCCCACCTTCATCTTCCCCGACGGCTCCGTGCACAAGGGACTTCTCGCCAGGGAGGAAATCCTTAAGCGTCTGGAAAGTCATCCGTAAAAAAGGAGGATCCGGACTTGCAGGAAAGAGGGCGGGGCAAAGTTGGCAAAAATCACGGGAAAATCATCGAGGCCTGACTTGCCCCATTTTTTGAAAAAGGCTCATCACCTCTTTCTGGGCGTCCCCCCGAATTCCCGGCATCGGCACAGCTCCCTGCCCCCTTGCGAGGTAATAATAACCCATGAATTTGCTCACATCCCAGCCAGGCACGGGACGACTGTCAATGAAATCGATCTGGGGAGTCAAGTTCCCGTTCCCTGCCGGCTGAGCTGCCTCCATGTAGGAGACATCTACCGTGAGGGTACCGGGCGTTGTGCTGCCCAAAAGCCACTCGTTGGACTGTTCCACGAGACACCTGTGACTCAGCTGCAGACCCGCTTCAGCCAAGTTAAAGGTCTGTTCATAACGCGTGAGCGACTGGGTCATGCGAAACGTGGTGCCGCTCTCCACGATCAAAAACATGCCCAAAAGAGTGAGCAATGCGGTGAGGGACAGAGCCAAAATCATGGCCATTCCGGATTCATCGCGCCAGAAAATTCCGAACCCGCAACCTTTGCCCTTCATGTCCATCACCCCGCATTTCTCGGTTGCAAAACGACCTCATAAACCCGATACACATGACCGCATTCCACATTTCTCTGAGCGGCATCGGCCATGTTGGTTCCCGGGCGATTTCCTGCCGGAGGACGGCAAGTCGACGGATCCCCGATCCGGCGCCGGTCCTGATTCTTTCCCCGCACTACGAGAAACAGGCGAATGAGCCGGACCTCGGAAGAGTCGAAGGGGTTTCTCTCGCAAAAGCCGTTACCCACGCCCGTTCCGACACATCCCTGCTCACCGTAGCGAAATCCCCCCGAATCCTCATAAACAACTTGAAGATCCATCACGTTCTCGACCATGGCCTGGCGCCCCCCGGATCCTCGATCGCTGCGCCGAAGCACCCATTGTTCTGCGTTGGCAGTTGTCGGATGACAATCAAGATTTCCATCGTCCACACAGTAATAAACGGCGGGGGCGAGCAGAGTCCCGGACAGACTTTCAGCCAGCAGCAACTGATTTCCTGAGATGCTGTTTATCTTCGCGACTTTGTTTGTGCCCGCATCGGAAATGACAAACTGGTAAATTCCCCCCAGGAAGTCATTGCCGCTCTCCGATATGTTTAAGGTGTCGACCACCACCGTGCTGGTGCCGGAGCCACTCAAAATAGTGACACAACCGGGACACTGGTTTCCAATGAACCGTTGCATCGCATCGGGCAACTCCGCTGGATCGGCCCACTCACCTGGAGGCTGAATATCAAGGACGGAGGTGTCGTTGATATAGATCTTGTCACTTCGGGTGCTTCCCCCATCGGCAAGATAAAAGGCCATGCTCGATCGAGTGGAAAAACCAGCCTCCATCAGGTCTCCCTTCAGGTAGCGAAGGACATCTTGAGCATCCTGGGAGATCTCCTTGATGTTTCGATCACGCACGAAATTTCGCTGCTGGGCTGAGAATATGGAAACCGCAGCGGCCATCACGATGCCTGTGACCGCCATGGCCGCGAGCAATTCAACCATGGTCAGCCCGAGAGTTCCCAACCTGACATTTCGGAACATCATCACCACCCCACCGCCCGTTAACTGTTTTCCACGATGAGTGATCGGAGCACCAGGAATCCGGGACTGTTTCCCTTTCTCGCCCATTGAACATTCACCGTCACATTTCTCCGCCAGGCAAACCCGGCATCCTGCTCGACGAGGGTCTCCAAAGTGTAAAGAGCCGCGTCTCGCTCGATGTTCTCCGTGACGCTCCCCAGCTGAGGCAGTGTTCCTGAGGCCGCCTCAGCCCGCAGTTGCTCGAGCCTTTCCACGGCAAGCAGAACAGCGGTTGTCTGTTGCCGGTTCTCGAGATTTATAGTGCCCGATTTGAAATGGAACCCAAGGAGCGCAATGAGGGAGATACCCAGCACCAACAGGGAAACGAGCACCTCAACCAGTGTGAAACCCGAATTGCTATCCAGCTTCATAGAGCCCCTAACCGCCGTTTCCCCGAACCGGGAACGGCACCGGAAACAGTCACCATCAGGAACCCGTCACCACTCTCACACGTGCAACCATATTGATGCGCAGACTCGTAGTTTTGGACCCGCTGGAGGATGCAAAAACCACCTTCTTTTCCGCGGCACCCCCTATGGCGGCTCTTCCCCGGGAATCAAAACGAACCACTCGCCATCCCGAAGCATTGTTCGGAAGGGTGTTGTTGGCAATGGTCACGCCCCGGTCCAAAACAACCCGGTGCAAAACACTTTCGCCTGCATCCAGCTCCCCATTCCCGTCATCGTCTCGGAATACGACGTACCGGCTTCCATCCGGGCTGAAAATGATGCTGTGCGTTATCCCCTTTTCATAGGCAAGCAGCTTCGCCTCCTTCATCAGAGACTCCAGCCGGCGGGCGGCTCCACGAAGGCTCTGTTCTCCCATGGCAGCCCCCATTCCCCAAGCGGCAATGCTCAGCACGACTCCAACCACCCCAATGGTGACCAGGAGTTCCACCAAGGTCCATCCCCCTCGGTTACGAAACCAAGTTTTCTTCATGTCGGCTCACCAGTCTCATCCTGGACCCAGCTCACCTTGACCTGAAAGCTGAGGAGGGCTTCATTTCCCGAATCATCGCGCCCCAGGAGCTGGATGGTGTAGGTCCCCGCCGTACCGGCTTTCACCGGCCATCGCAACCTTTTGTTCTCAGGCTCCAGCGTCATCCCCTCGGGAGCTTCCCTCAATTCCAAATGCACGCGATCCTGTTCAGGATCCAGAACCCTCAGCACCGCCTGGTACACCCCATCGTCATCGAAACCCTGGCTTTCAATAGACAACAGCGGCGGTGCGTTGGCCACCGTGAACACATGACGAAAGGGCCGGCCCTGCCGACCGTTTTGGTAAGGAACGGCTTCAATTTCCACATGAGCCCCGTAAGTCAAATCCTGGTCCAGGACATTCACAAAGGATTCTTGAGCCACCTCGCCATTGAGGATCCACCGGTACAAGACCTGGACCTCCGAGGGATCCGCTTCAGCCAGGGTCGCCCGTGCCGCAATCCGGTCGCCCGTCACGGGCAAACTTGGATCCAATTCGATGTTCACCACCCGCGGCAGAGCGTCCCGGTGAACCTCGGTCGTGTCGCCCGGGATCCGGGGAGTTTCAATGGGTCGGGACTGCCGGGCTTCCAACGATTTTGCAGCCTGGCGGATCGGTTGATTCACTCGAGACTCCTCGCTCACAGCGGCTTCCTGTTTCGGAGAAGAGCAGCCGATCACCGAGACCACGGCAATCAGGATCAAAAAGCCGAGTGTTTTGTGGAACAACGGGTGTCTTGACGAGGTTTGGATTCCGGCAGAAATCATCATTCAAAGATCCATTTGAAAATGGAAAAATGAAAAGCGCCCTCATGAACCACTTGGGGTCGCGCATCCAGGGTATTGGCCGTCACTTCGAGGCGGACCCGGTCAAAGGTTCCGGTAAAGGGTCTTATGGCAGTAATTTCAAACCCGTCGGCATCGGCACTGTTGACCCGGATACGGTATTGATTCGGTCCCGTGTCGTAAAACGTCGATGCAGTCGCAGGATTGGGATCGTTTCCAAAAGAGGCCAACATGCCGATGGTGCCGGCATATCTGCTGTTCTCCTCCCAAAAGATCTCCTGATCCATCCGGGCATTCATGAGCGCCATTATAGCTTCGCTCTGACGCGCCCGATTGATGTAGTTCATGTAAGAGGGGATCGCCATTGCCGAGAGGATCGCAAGGATTGCGGTGACCACCATGAGTTCCACAAGCGTAAATCCCATCTCCCTGCATCGGCCTGCATTTCGTCGCCAAAAAGCCAATCCGTTAATGTGCGCCTGCCTGGAGCACCGCCCCTGCGATTCCTGTGCGGTCCGATTTTCAATGCTCATAGCCTTCATGATCAAATCCTGTTGTGAGGGTCTCGCGCATCCGTGACCCCTCCAAGAATTTACGCAAATGGGCATTCAAACGGCCCGAGAAAGCAGCCCGAATAAAAAAACCGCCCGAAACACCTGATTTCAACGGCCTGATTTCCGACATAAACGCCTCGATCGCAACTCCGGGCGAACCTTGCACTTAAGTCGGAGAATGTTCACAGAAACTTTATTGTATTGTGTTTCATTTTATATCGGAGAGAGCAGTTCAGCGCCTGCCGCCCAGGGCGGCATGACCTTGAGAGAACTCGGAAACTCACGATTGAACAGGAAAGAAAATGCGGAAGGTGGAGCCCTCTCCCGGAGTGGAATCCACTTCGATGAAGGCTCCGTGGTTGTCCAGAATCTGGCGGGATATGCTCAGCCCAAGGCCTGTGCCCTCCGGCTTTCGCGTGAAAAAAGGATCGAAGACCCTCTCCCGGTCTTCCGCCAGGATCCCCGGGCCGTTGTCGGTCACTTCCAGGACCAGCGAGGGAGGGTCTTTCTGGAGCAGGGTCTTGAGAGCGATCCTGCCCCCATGGGGCATGGCTTCGATGGCATTGAGGATGAGGTTCATGATCACCTGGCTGATCTGATTGAAGTCCATGACCACCAGGGGAATGTCCCGCCCCAGGTGCATCACCACATCCACGTTGCCCTTGCGCAGATGCACCTTGGCCAGGTCCAGGCAGTAGGAAACGATCTCATTGAGGCCGTGGGGGAGGAACTGAGGTTCCTTGGGCCGCGCAAAGTGCAGCACCTGCTGCACGATCCGGTCGATTTTCCGCACCTCCGAAGCCACATCCTCGAACATCTGCTTTTGAGCCGGATCCAGCTGAAGCTCCCGGCTCAACAACTGGGTGTTGAAATTGATGGTCGCGAGCGGATTGCGTATCTCGTGGGCGATGCCCGCCGCCAGGGTCCCGAGGGCCTTGAGCCGATCGCTCTGCTGCAGACGCTGCTCGAGTTTTCTGGCTTCGGTGGCGTCCTTTTCGTAGTAAACCACCCGTTCCAGAGATCCTGTGGGATTGACCACGGGGAAAGCGAAAAAGTGATAATAGCCGCCCCACCTCGGGTGCGGCCCCTCCCGCTGCACGGGCTGCGCCCCCCACAGGCAGGCCCAGATGGGGCACTCGGAGGGGGGCTGGTCCATGCCGTACAGGATGCGGGTGTATTTCTCCCCAATGAGATGATCCGCCCTGCCGTACACCATTTCGCTGGTGCGGTTCACCCGGTAGATTCGCATGCGCGTGTCCACCAGGAAGATGCTGTGGCCGATGGCGTCGAAGCTGATTTCCAGTTCGCTCTTGGCGCGTTCCACCGACTCGAACAGCTTGGCGTTTTCGATGGAAACCCCCAGCTGCTGCCCGATGGTGGTGAGGAATTCCCTGCGCTCCGGCTTCAGCTGCAGCACGCCGTCGTTGGTGATGTAGAGGAGGCCCAGCACCTTCTTGGCGGTCATGAGCGCAATGCAGACGATCTCTTCGATGCCCATGCGCCGCATCTTATCGCGCAGCTTGGAGAAGACGACCCGCTCCACAGGAAACCAGCGCACCTGCTCTTCGTGGTAATAGTTGTCCATCACCATGCTGGGAGCCGAGAGAAACTTGATGCTGTTGGCGAGGCTGGCGGGAAAACCGTGGTGCGCCGCCAATTCCAGGAGCCACTCACCATCCTGGATTTCCTTGACGAGATAGATGGCTCCCAGGGAGACTTTCAGGTTGAGGGAAATGGCGTTGAGGGCCCTCTGAAGGAGATCCTGAAGGTGGGGCGAAGCATGCAGGGCCGAGGAGATGCCGAAAAGAATCTGGAGCTCGCGGTGCTGCCGAAGGCTCTCTTCAGGGGAGTGGTCAAACGAGTAGGGGGATTTACCTGGAGCATCCATGGCCGCACACGCAACGAGAAGAGGATCCGCGCTGAAAACCGATGACGAGACATGACCTGCCGCGGGGGCAGCATTCTCAAAGGAACTGTTCCAAAACACCTCCCCGCGGCGGTCGAACCAAAGAGATTCTAACTCGTGAGATGCAGAGCGACCAGCTAACGCCTTCCTTTTTCAATGGCTTCCCATTGGGAGCAGACCATCCGGGCCACGCGGATGGAGGCCGCATCCACCATCTTGCCATCGAGCGAGAGGGAGCCGCAGCCTTCCTGGAGAGCCTGTTCGTAAGCTTCAACAATCCGCCGGGACCGCTCCACATCTTCCGAGGAAGGCGTGAAGACTTCATTCACCACGTCCAGCTGGTTGGGATGAATGACCCACTTGCCGTCATATCCCAGGGCCGCACTCATGAGGCAGGAACGGCGCAGCCCTTCGGGGTCCCTGTAATCGCCGTAAGGAGCGTCGATGGCCGCAAGGCCTGCGGCCTTGGCCGCCATGGCCATGCGGCTCAGAGGAAAGTGCCAGCGGTGGCCGGGATAGAAATCCTCCTTGTCCCCGTGCCCGCTGATGCCTTTGCTCATCATCGTGAGAGAAGCCCCGTAGTCCGCCACCCCAAAGACCAGCGCCTCCAGGCGGGGCGAACTGAACGCGATGTCCTGCACATGGACCATTCCCAGTGCCGTCTCTATGGACGCCTCCAGGCCGATGAAATTTTTGAAACCTCGTGACACCTGGATCTGGTTCAAGATGAGGTCGATGGCCTTGATTTCACTGGCATCGTTGACTTTGGGGACGACCATCACATCCAGATGATCCCCCGCAGCCTCCACCACATCGATGATGTCGCGATAGGCAAAAGGCGTGTCCATGGCGTTGATGCGGTAGGCGCGGACTTTGCCCGTCCAGTCCTTTTCCTTCAGCGCGGCGATGACTTCTTTGCGCGCCGACTCCTTCTCCTGAACCGGAACACTGTCCTCCAGATCCAGCATCACCATGTCCACGGCAAGCCCAAATGCCTTCAGAACCATCTTTTCCCGGTTGGCGGGTACGGAAAGAATCGATCGGCGCAATCTCGCAGGACGTTCCACACATTCCTCCTCAACGTGATATCGAAAAATGGCCTGGTGCCGTTCCGCAGGAATCCGGGGCCCCATTGCAGCCCCGGCATCCTGGAGTGACTCTTCGGAAATCCGGGTCCTTGAGGACATTTCCCGGTTCCCGCTTCGAAATGGAGCGCCAAGCCTGGACTTGGACCAACTCCCTGCGAAGTGTCCCGACGATCAGGACGTCTCCCCGCGGTTTTTCCCGCGAATGGCCGCCTGCGCGGCCGCAAGGCGCGCCACGGGCACGCGGTACGGCGAACAGCTCACGTAGTCGAGCCCGATTCTGTGACAAAAGTCCACGGAGGTGGGTTCACCACCGTGCTCGCCACAGATGCCGATCTTGAGATCCGGTTTGGTGGTCCGCCCCTTCTGCACGGCGATTTCCATCAGGCCGCCGACGCCCACCTGGTCCAGCCGCTCAAAGGGATCGTGCGGCCAGATTTTGGCATCCAGATAAGCGGGAAGGAATTTGCCCGCATCGTCGCGGCTGATACCAAAAACGGTCTGGGTCAGGTCATTGGTTCCGAAGGAGAAAAACTCGGCCACCTCGGCGATCTCATCGGCGGTGAGCGCTCCTCGGGGAACCTCGATCATCGTCCCCACGCGATATTCGACTTGAATGCCGTATTGATCCATGACCTGGCGCGCCACATCATCCACCACCTTCCGCTGGTTTTTGAGTTCCGCCACATGGCCGACCAGGGGAATCATGATTTCGGGGCGTACGTCGAGTCCCTCCTGCTTCACCTCACAGGCGGCTTCCATGATGGCCCTGGCCTGAGTGGCCGTGATTTCCGGAAAGACGATGCCCAGCCGGCAGCCCCGGTGTCCCAGCATGGGATTGGCTTCATAGAGGCTTTCGACCTTGGCTTTGAGCCGTTCAAAAGGCACCCACATTTCTCCGGCCAGTTTCTGAATGTCCTTGTCATCGTGCGGCAGGAACTCGTGAAGGGGAGGATCGAGCGTCCGCACGGTCACGGGTTTTCCCTTCATGACCCGGAAAATGCCTTTGAAGTCCTCTTTCTGGATGGGAAGGAGCTTGCTGAGGGCCCGTTCCCGCCCGGAAACGTCCTCCGCCAGGATCATTTCCCGCACCGCATCGATGCGGTTGCCTTCAAAAAACATGTGCTCCGTCCGAGTCAGCCCGATGCCCTCCGCTCCGAACGCAAGAGCCACCTCCACCTGGTTGGGCTGATCCGCATTGGTCCAGACTCCCAGGGTCCTCACTTCGTCGGCCCACGTCAGAAGTTCCATATAATCCTGATAGATCTGGGACTCCTCAGGTTTGAGGCTCCGGTCAATGATCACGCGAAGCACTTCGGAAGGCTGTGTGGGAATCTGCCCCTGAAAGACCTCGCCCGTGGTGCCGTCGATGGACAGCCAGTCCCCTTCCCGAATGATCTTGTCCCCCACGGTCATGCGATGGTTCCGGTATTCGATCTCGAGGGCGTTGCAGCCCACCACGCAGACTTTCCCCATCTGACGGCCCACGAGCGCCGCGTGAGACGTCATGCCGCCGCGGGCCGTGAGAATGCCCTGAGAAGCGTGCATGCCCCGGATGTCGTCGGGGGAGGTCTCCATGCGCACCAGGATGATCTTCTCTCCCCGCTTGGCCCACTCCGCCGCATCGGGCGCATTGAACACCACCCTCCCCGTGGCGGCCCCCGGCCCCGCGTTGAGTCCTTTGGCCAGAAGTCGGTTCGCCTTGACGGCCTCCTCCTTGGCCTTGGCGTCGAAGATGGGCCTCAACAGCTGGTTGAGCTGGTCCGGATCGACCCTCAGGAGCGCCTCCTCCTTGCTGATGATGCCTTCCCGCACCATGTCCACGGCGATCTTGAAAGAGGCGAAGCCCGTGCGTTTGCCCGTTCTCGTCTGCAGCATCCAGAGCTTCCCGCGCTCGATGGTGAACTCGATGTCCTGCATGTCGCGGTAGTGATGGTCAAGCTTGGTGCGCACCTCCTCGAGCTGCTTGTAAATTTCGGGCATGCTCTCTTCCAGAGACAGGGTGTTGGGATCGGTCTTCTGGACCTTGTTGATGGGCTGAGGCGTCCGGATCCCGGCCACCACATCCTCTCCCTGGGCATTGATCAGGTACTCTCCATAGAAAACATTTTCACCGGTGGCGGGATTGCGCGTGAAACCCACTCCCGTTCCGCAGTCCTCGCCCAAATTTCCAAACACCATGGCCTGCACATTGACGGCCGTGCCCATGTCGTCGGGGATATTGTTCAATTCCCGGTAGGCGATAGCTCTCGGATTGTTCCAGGAGTTGAAGACGGCGTTGATGGCGCCCCACAGCTGGTCCATGGGGTCCATGGGAAATTCGAGGTTCTTGTGAGCCATGATGAGGGCTTTGTAGCGATCGACCAGTTCCTTCAGGTCCTCCGCAGGCAACTGGCTGTCATATTCCACTCCGTGTCTTCGCTTCATCTCCTCCAGGATCTTGTCGAAAGGATCCACCTCGTCCTTTTGGGCGGGCTTCAGTCCGAGCACCACATCGCCATACATGGCCACGAAACGGCGGTAACAGTCATAGGCAAAACGCTCATCCTGAGACTGGCGCACCAGGCCCTTGACCGTCTCGTCATTGAGCCCCAGGTTGAGGACCGTGTCCATCATCCCCGGCATGCTGACGGCCGCACCGGAGCGAACAGAGAGGAGCAGCGGATTTTCCGGATCCCCGAATTTCCGCCCCATGATCTGCTCGATCTTTCTGAGGGCCTCCAACACCTGCCCTTCCAGCTCTTCGGGATATCGCGCATCATGTCGTTCGAAGAAAGAACACACCTCGGTGGTGATGGTGAAGCCCGGCGGGACGGGAATGCCCAAGTTGGTCATTTCCGCAAGGTTAGCCCCTTTTCCACCCAGCAGGCCCTTCAGCTTCGCGCTGCCGTCGGCTTTTCCTCCCCCAAAAAAATACACATATTGATGCGCCATGATCGATTCCTCCCCCTTTTTGTATATGGAATTGGACACTTAAGACCAACAAAAAGAATTGAGCCCCAATGGGAACGTGTGCCCCTCTCAAGACACCTGAGCTGCCAATTCTCCTATAAATACCCTGTTCGTTTTGCAGAGCAAGCAAAAAAAGAAGGAGCGATCCCCTTGGGTTCTCTCAAGCGGGAAGGGCTGTCTTCAGGAAGCTGACAAAGTTGTGAGGAGAGGTTTTGGGTGGGAATCTTGTCGAACCGGGAGGCCGGGTTGACCAATGTGCAGCTCCGCAGTATGAAATGTCCATTTCAGCACTCGTCATGCAGACAGTTTTCAAGTCGGCATCCAGTTTTCTCCTGTGGATTCCGACCAAAAGTCTGCCGGAATGACGACTCGAGTGGCGGACACTCTATTGTGTGCAGCTGCACTGCAGAGCTGGGAGGGGGAACAACCCCGCCCCCTCCTCATGCCCCGAAATATTCTTCCCCCGGTTCCCGGGGATCAAACGATAGCGTTCCCCTCAAGGCCGGGAAAGGATCAGACTTCCAGCCACGAGTCGGAATACAGGGTGTGCCCGAGAATGACCCTTGCGGTCTTCACGTAAGGAATTTCCTCTTTGGAAAGGGAACTCATGTCCACGGGTTCACCCGCCTCGACTTTGAGCACCAGCGCTTCGATCTCGGGCCGCTTGCCCCAGGCCACCTCGTGGAGATCCTTGTCGAAACAGTCCACAATGGCCGAATGCAGGCCATAGTGTTTGAGAATGATGACCATGACCTGGTTCAAAATGGAGCGCAGGTGCTCGGGAGGTCCGTTGGAGACGTTGGACAGCCCGATGGTACTCAAACATCCCGGCGCAATGTCCTGAAACATCTTCATAAACTCGAGAACGCTCATGATCTGCTGCTGCTGCACATTGACGGGCGTCTGAATCGGATCCACATAAATGCGTTCGGGGGCGATGTTGAATTCGGACATGGCCTTGTAGACAATTTCCGAACAGAGCGCCCCCCGTTCATTTTCATCCCGGGGCATCCCTTCGGGTCCCCACAGCAGGGCCACAAAATCCGCATCATAATCCCGGGCCATGGGCAGCAGCGCTTCCATGCGTTCAGGGCGCACCATGAT
Organism: uncultured Syntrophobacteraceae bacterium; assembly: GCA_964654275.1. Classification (GTDB taxonomy): domain Bacteria; phylum Desulfobacterota; class Syntrophobacteria; order Syntrophobacterales; family Syntrophobacteraceae; genus SLCH01. The sequence goes on along the minus strand of CAZZHS010000035.1, from coordinate 24,684 downwards.
GGAGTTGATGAGGGGGCGCCCTTTTTTGTGCGCTTTCAACCCGGCTTCAATGGCCTTGATGTTGGAGGTGTCCAAAGCCAGAGGAAGGTCCACCACTTCGTGCACCACGGGGACCAGCCAGCTCATCAATTCTTCGCCCATCTTGCGGGCGGGACCGATGTTGAGATCGATCCAGTCCATGCCCGCCTCGGCCTGCTGTATGGCCAGTTCCTGAAGGGGTTTCGGATCTTTCTCTTTCAGTGCCTTCCCGTATATGTTGCTCATGATGTTCAGATTTTCGCCAATGAGCTTCATTCAATCACCCTCCTTAAGGCACGAACACGGGGATAAGATTCCCCGTCTTTTTCCAAGTTTCAATTCAAAAAAATGGTGGAAGTCAAACGGGAGCCGGCCGCTCACCAGGACGGATTAGACCGGCTTCACTCGGATATCTCAGGCAGGCGTCCAGGCTTTGAGATACTTGGGAATCTGACTGGCTTCCCGGGGTCCTACCATGACGCTCCAGCCGGGCAGTTCTTCTTCCAGTTCTCCACTGATGCCGGCGGCGTAACCCGGAATGATGATTTTCGTGTGTTTGACCTTGTCCTTGATCCCACACTTGTTGATGAAATGGCCCACACTTTCACCGGAGAACTTGCCGGCAGCCCAGGCGGTCATGACGGAGAGGCCCTCCGTGTCCTGCACACAAAGCCAGGAAGGCACTCGGCTCGATTCAATTTCTCCCGTGACGATGAAGTAGGTCAACGAGAAGTTGCAGGTGACCAGTATCGGGGAATTTTCATCGGGGTTGTTGATGGGATAGATTCCCTGCTCGGCGGTCATGGGCCGCTGCGGGTCGGTGTAGATGTTGAGCCGCTCGAGGAACAGGGGAAACATGACATGGGGCTGCAGGTCGCTCAGAGCGATCACTCCGCCGTACTTGGCCACAAAGGTAGCGGCCACGAGCGCCTCCTCCTGGAGCCCGCCGGCCATTTCGTTGGCCAGGATGATGGTGGGGAAGCCCAGGGGCCGGAATTTGTCTTTGAGTGCCGCTCGCCGGATGAGGATCTGCTCCTCGAAGACCTTCTTGAGATCTCTGCTGCCCGTATCCAGCACCAGGTCTTTGAGTCCCATGCCCGTGAGCTTTTCCGAGAGGGCGATGACGCTCTCAAGCGAACCATCCCCCTTTACGGCCAGAGGGCAGTCCACCGTTTTGGCCAGTTCGCCGAGAGCGTCGGCATTGGCGGTGGTGGCTGCGTAGATCAGGGGTTTCTTGTCCTTGAGCTCTCCCGCGGCCGTTTTGAGGGCATCCACATTGTCGGACTTCAAGACGAGGGCGGCACCGGTGCCGTCGGACACTTTCTTGGCCAAAGCGGTGAACTTGGCCGCGTCTCCCGCCTTGTCGTCGATCACAAACATTTCGGCCTTGAGCTTCAGGCCCACACGATCATACTGACATGCCTTGAAACGGTCCATCTTGCCCTGTACGGACGCGTCGTCCTCGTCCGTGCTCACCACGGTGGCGAAGCCGGGCGGATTCACAAAGGTCTTCTCGTGGCGGAACAGCACCGTCTCACCGCCGATCTTGACGGCATAATCCCCGGTCCCAATGGTCAACGGCCGAATGGGAGGTGCGGATTCCGCAGCCAGTTTCTCCTTGGCCTCTTCCGACACGTAGGGGCACTTGTCCAGTTCTGCCTTGCCGGAGGCCAGATTCATGGCAAATGCCAAACAGGTGGGAACCCCACACTCTCCACAATTTGTCTTGGGAAGCAACTTGAAAATCTGAATACCCGTCAAGCCCATCTGCTTCTCTCCTCGTCGCAGTTCGCAGTCCACTCAGATGGAACGTTTCTCCAATGGGCGGAGGAAGCGAGAGCAACCGCCCCCCCGCCGCTGCGCTATCCTAGGATCGACTCCATGGTCAGAGCCGGGTGGCCGACTTTTTCGAGGAAAGCGTAGACTTCCTCTTCCGTCGTGCCGTTTTCTTCCGTGGCGATCATGTCAATGAAGTTGGGGATACCGATCTCCTCCCCCCGTTTGATGAGTCTCTCGCGGATTTCCTCCTTGAAGATCTTGGGCATCCACACCAGCCGGTGGAACCCGCCGTCCCCGGCGATGAACTTTCGCTGGGTCACGTTGTACTTGCTGTGGCCCACGAAGCCCGGGGTCACGTTGCCGCCGCCGATGGTGCCGGCCAGGGTGGTGAACTTCATGCCGCTGGGGGTCATGCCGGTGTAGTCCCGGTTTACGGTCATGATGCCGTTGCACATGGGCAGGATGGCCGCGATGCATTCGCAGCAGCCGCATGTGGTCATGGGGTCATAGACGATGCTGTAGAAGTTGTAGCTGGAGATGGACTGGCGCGATGCTTTGTAGACGAAGTCATTGACACCCTTCCAGTTTCCATACCGCTGATCCAGAGTTTCGCCCTTCTGGATCGGCTGGTTGGGACCGGTGGGGTTGATTTCGAATGATGCCTTGCAGTCCAGCCAGTTGTACGCGCCGCAGAGTCCGGTTCTCTCCGGGCTGATGACGCAGACGTGGGTGGGAGCAAAGGACTGGCACAGTGTGCAGGAGTAGTAGGTTTCGGTGGATTCGTCGGTCATGCCCTCGATGCGCTCGTCACGAGTCTTGTAGGCGGCCTGAGCCATAGGCATCATCTCTTCCACTTTCGCCTTGTCGGTGATGATCTTCACCTGGCACTTGTCGAAAATGGCGCCGAAATCCTGGTGGAACTTGGCATGCAGAATCTTGCCGATGTGTTCCAGGGTGAAGCCCTTGTCCACCGCCTGCTTGCCGATGCGATACCAGGCGATGTCCCGCTGCCCGATGTGCATGACGCCCTGAGCGTAGTTGACCAGGTGGTGGATCTGACGCTCGAGGATCGGTTCATAATCCTCCTGCATCTTCCGCCCGGCCACCTGTACCGTCACGGCCAGCGGCAGCCTGCTCCCGGGTTGAATGTCCTTGAGGTCGGGGCCGATCACTTCGACCTTGCCGTCTTCCACCGCGTCCATGTCGGCGATCTGCACCAGTTCGAAGCACGGGGTCTTGCCACCGCCGCACTCCAGATATACATCGTCCTTGCGAACCCGCTCGCCCTCGAAGGCCGGACCATAGGAGACCGGAATGGGAATTTCCGTGACCGTGACCTTGAGGCCGCGCACTTCGATGGACCGGGCAGTCATCTTGTCGTAGGGCACGTTGCCCACCACGTGTTCGTAGGTACAGATACCCGTGGGAAGGATTTCGGGAATGTCCGTGTCGGCGATGGTCGGAAAGCCCCAGTTGATGGCACCCGCTGCATTGGCTGCCCATTCGGCGTTCACTTCGCCGAACGCGTTCACGAATGCGAAGACACGTTCCTTGTTGTATTTGAGAATGTTCTTGTAATCGCCGGGCTGCATGCCGCCGAAGGCCATGGCCGCGCGGTTGGCGAAACCCAGGGCGAAGACGGCTGCAGAAATGTCCGGCCCGAAGGGAACGAGGCGCGTGTTCCAGCCGATCTGGACCCCGGCCTCCACCAGCTGCTCGGAAAAGGTGGTGCCGCCCTGATTGGCGCAGAGGAACACATAGAGATTTTTCTTCTGGTAATCTTCCGCGATCATCTTGGCGATTTCGGGATTGGGGGCCGCGCCCACGATGGCCGCAAAACCCGGTGCGCTGCCGTCCACGAATTCGATGCCGCGCTTTCTCATGACCGTGTCGTCCGCGGCACCCAGCCAGATCTTACCGTTTTCAATATCACATTCTTCACCATGAAGGTAGAAATCGGGATCTTCCACGTAGCGGATGGCCTCCACCACTTCTTCCACCAGGATACTGGCCATGCCCGCGTCCAGAACGTGACCCAGGTAGGGGGTGTGAATGGGACCCGTGAGGTGGGGGGGGAGGAGCTGCTTGCAGATCTTGAACACCTGTTCCGCGTCCCCCAGCTTCTCGATCTTGATGCCGAGAATGGAGTAGATGACGGGCAGGTAGTAGGCGGTGTTGGGGAAGGCCAGCGGCTGATTGGCCCCGTACTTGTCCATGGCCTGTTTGAATTTGCCTTCGGCTTTGGAAAAAATATTGTAAGCGCCTTGAATGGCAGCAAAAGCTACTAACCTCGACATGACTCACTCCTCTTCTTAAGGGCTTTCTCTTCAAACCGGTATCGCACACATCGGCTTCCGACCGACATTGGACCGAGGGGGAAGTCCCGGCGGCAGAAGAAATGGCACCGCGCGGCTCCGCCCCTCGTCATCACCCCATCACGCTCTTCGATCTTCCATGCTGAAGAGTTTGCGCTCACGTTCACCCATGATGCCCAGAGCTTCCCTCTTCTTGTCGATGTGGTCGATCATGAGGTTGGCCATTTCGTAAGGATCGGTGGCGAATCCCCACTTGCCCATGCCCAGTTTCTCGAGGCCGTCAAAGAGCAGGTTGTGGAACTTGGTGCCTTCAATGGTCGGGAAGGTCACGCCGAAGAGGGTGTAAACACCCGAAGCCACAAAGTATTGCCCGATGGAGATGGCTTTTTCACTCATGTATTCGGGGGCGGCCCCGGCCACGGGAAGGTCCGCGATGGAATCCCCCAGTCCGCCGATGCGCACCATTTCCGCGCAGGCGATGAGGATGCGGGAGTTGTCCACACAGGACCCGAGGCTCAGAACAGGCGGAATGCCGACGGTTTCACAGACTTCCCGCAGGCCGTCACCGGCGAGCACCGCCGCATCGGGTTTCATCAGCCCGGCCTTGGCGAGGGAGATCTGGGAACAACCCGTCTGGACCACGAGCACGTTGTTCCGGATGAGTTCCTTGACCAGTTCCACGTGCGAATAGTCCTGCTTGACACGGGGATTGGTGCAGCCGACCACGCCGGCCACGCCGCGGATGCGGCCGTTGATGATGTTCTCGTTCAAGGGGGTGTAGGAACCCCGGAACGTCCCGCCCAGCATGTAGTTGACATACTCATGGGAGAAGCCGTGAACGCCCATGTCTTTGCGGCGGGGAATCACTACCTTGGCAGGACGGCGCTGGAAGCGCTCGATGGCCATTTCCACGATCTTGTCCGTGCACTCCCTCGGAGTGTGCTCGTGAAATTCGATGTGCGGCGCGCCCTCGATGCGGGCCCGCGGATTGGTGGTGAAAAACCGCGTGCCGTAGCACTCGGAAAGCTTGGAAAGGGCTTGTTTGATGCACTGGACATCCACGGCCATGGCGTCCACGGCTCCCGTCACGATGACCGCTTCCGTGCTCATGAAGTTCCCCGCGTGAGGAATCCCGTGCCGCCCGAGAACTTCCGCACCGGAGCAGCACATGCCGAGCAGGTTGATGCCCGTCGCACCTGCGGCCTTGGCCTTCTCGATGAGAGCGGGATCATTGACCGACGTGATCATGGACTCAAAAAGATTGGGTTCATGGCCATGGACAATGATGTTGACCTGGTCTTCCTTGAGAAAGCCCATGTTCACACCGGCCACGTGGGGCTTGGGGGTTCCGAAAAGGATGTCGGAAATTTCCGTGGCCACCATGGAGCCACCCCAGCCATCCGCCAGGGCTGTCCGGGAGCACTGCTTGACAATGTTTTCGTAATCCTGGTCCACGCCCATGTGCGAGCGGTGCATGATTTCCATGATTTCGCGCATGGCCCCGCGGGGTACTATCCCCTGTTTTCTCCACATCTCCAGGGTTTTTTCGGGCACGCGCTTGACCAGAGGAATTTCTCCATCCACCTGGGTGTAGGTCCTCTCGAGCTCTTCGTAGAGTTCCTGACCAATGGTCTTGACATCCTTGTCCTGAGTCTGGATGCCGATGCTTTCAGCCACACTGCGCAGCTTGACTTCGTCGGTGATCTTGTAGTCCGTGATCTTGCCGTTGAGCACATCGCGGAACAGATCGAGCATGGCCATGCCGTGGTCCGTGTGGGCGGCGCAGCCCGAGGCGACCATGCGGGCAAAGTTGCGCGCTGCGATGGTGTCGATGGTGGCGCCGCAGACGCCCACTTTCGAATAGGGATCCTTGGAATTGAGGCGGCACGGTCCCATGAAACAATGCTTGCAGCAGGCGGAATCCGCGCCGATGGGGCAGGCTTTCATTTCGGCCGCGCGCTGAAAAGCGGTTTCCACGCCTTCGGACGCCGCCTTCTGAAGCATCTGAATGGTGGACTCACAAGTGGTCATGTCTCTGAAGTTATATTCCTTCTGCTTTTTCTCATCCGACATAATGCACCTCGTCTCCCCTTCCTGGGGTTATTTTGAACATCCAACCCAACAACTTACGGAACGTTTCGCCATCCTCTTCTTAATTTCGGTGGGGTCACAGCATTTTCTGGATGAAGCCCTTCACCAGCTTGACCGTGTCGGGGTGCCTCAGGATGACCACATCGGCACCGGCGAGCAGCAGGTCGACCGCCGTGATCGCCTCCATGACCACGCCCCTCTGCATGGGGTCTCCCAGCTGCGGCGCATCCTCCGCGCTCAAGTTGGCTTCCTTGGACTTCCAGACTTCATTGCCCACGTTGGCAATGATGGGTTGCTGCAGCTTGTCGTCCTCCTGTGTGAGAGCCGCCTGCTGAATTCTTTCCATGACCGAATAGCTGTACTCCAGACCGTAACCCAGCCCGCCGGTGGTGGGATCAATGACAATGTCCGAAGGATTCACCCCCAGGTTGCCCAGCAGAATGTTGAGCTGCTTGGCCAGGTTCACATCGATGGGGGAAGAGGACACCACCACGTGCTTGTACCCCAGGCACGCCGCACCGATCTGCTTGTAATCCCCCTCTTCCACAGGAGCGATGGCCAACCGTCGGCCGCTGCATTTTTCGGCCACAGCGCGCATCACTTCCGTGTCTTTTTCATGATTGGCGACGCCCCAGACCACCACGGGCACCTCCACCGCATCCACCACCTTCTTCACCACGTCCGAGACTTCCGAGGCGGGCTTGTTGTCCGCATTGGGGTCGGCGCTCTTGGTCTGCACCACGATGATTTCCGCCCCGTACTCGTTCACACACTTTTGAGCCCAGGCAGCGGGATCATGCAAAACATCCTTGAAGGGAGCTTTGGCTGCCTCACTCCAGTCCTCGGAAGGATCCTTGTCCCATACCTCCATGGCGATTCTGGGGGGATTGGGCATCTCACTTTCAAAAGAATGAAACGCGAATCCGCCGCGGCCGCCGATCTTGACAGCTTTGTCCCCGCTTCCCAATGTGATTTCCCTGATTTTTCCCGAGTAAACCTGTTTCGATGGTTGAAAAGCCAAGGCCGGAACCTCCTTTCGTGTTTGTGCTTTTTTGTTCAAGATGATCCGTACACGCTCGTCAACGGCTGACTGATCGCTCCTCTCACCCTCGCGAACCAACGCCTACGCGGCAAGCCACTCAAAACGCAACACACCCATTTCGAGCGGTAGAACAAAGCTCGAACCGACACCAAATCAAAATCTGTGGGTTTTGTTGACAATCCAGGTCATACAAAAGGCACGTCTGACGTTTGGAACAGGGCACGGCACCGACAATGCCGCAAACCGATGACAGAAGAAGAGAGAAATGCACCAGAGAATGGGGAGATAGAACCAGATCTCAGAGGGAGATAACAACCGAATGGAATTGGAAGCTCATCGTTTCGGGGGGATCAAATCAAGACAGGGAACACCCCCCGCAATCGTTGCTGAAGAAACGTGATCCACACATTCGTTATTCTAATATAGAATTCCATAAAGAATGTCAACAAACTTTGTCGCACGGATTTGGAGCGGCCCGTCGGACCGGTCTTCCCGGCGCCGCCCTCGTGAATCGGAAAAAATGGAACCGCCGTGCATTCCCTCCTCATGAACCTGCCTCATGGATGGAAACCCCGCACGCCGCCCGCGCCATGTTCCAAAAGGTCTTTCAGGGCATGGTTCATGGCGTGGAAACCGGCCTCGGCATCTCGCTTCAGATGCCACCACACGAGGGGCAGCAAAGCCCCTCCATATGTCTCCCATTGAGTCAGGCGGGTTATTCCAGGTCGCACCGCTTCCAGTAGAAAACGATGCATTCCCCAGATCAAAGCGGGCGTCAGAAGATGACCCACCCAGCTCAATTCCGAAAAAGCTTCCACCTTGATGATCTTGGGCCGGGCAGGGATGATGAGGCCACTGTGCAGCCTGAAACGGATGCGGATGTTTCGCCCTTCCTCGAACACCCCCGAACCGTCGAGGATGAAAGGGTTCCAACGGTGGTAGGCTTCCAGATTCGTGAGAACCGTCCAGACCCGGTCGGTCCCGGCGGCAATGTCCACGGCAGCCCGGTATTCGCGATTCATAGTCCCCTCCTGCCGTTCCCTGCGCCCTGCTGCGCCATGCCTTGGAGTTTCACGACCGGATGCCGGACTCATCGAGTTCATTCCAAAAGGTTACCCGGCTGGGTAAGGAGAAGGAATGCTCTTCGAATTCAACCACGCGCCAGGATTCTTCCCAGTTTTCTTCATGGATCGGCCGGCGCGCGGTTGATGGCGGACGGCAGCATCCGCTGCATTCATGAGAGGCCCGCAGGTAAGCCGGCCTCTCTGACGTTCAGCAGGAGACCGTCACCCAAGCTCTCCCTTTTCGGCTTCACCGAGAGCCAGACGGGCATCCACCAGGCGTTTGTAGTAGGATTGTACCTTGTTGACATTCCCGGACTTGATGGCTTTGAGAAGGTCGCCTTCCAACTCGGCCACCTCGAGCCGTTCGTAATAGTCAAGGGTTTCCCTGAAATGGGCCAGCACGATTTTGCCCGTGAGGATGGGATGGTTGTTGGTCACATTGGCGTCCTTGAACCTTGTGCCGTGCTCCAGTTCGACCTCCAGGCCGATGCGGAATCTTACCAGATCCACATCCAGGTCGGCCGGTCTGATTTCGTTGAGAATCGCCTGCGCTTCCTCGGGCAGGACCTTCGAATCAGTCAGGGCCGACCAATCCCTGATTTTCAAGAGTCCACACACCCGCTGCACTTCTGCCACGCTCACGTATTCGGGAAGTTCGATCATCGCTTTGTCCTCCTCGCGGTCTGTTCGTTTCCATTCAGCCGGTCCATTCTGCACCCCGTCCAATGCTCTTCGGATGCATCCTTCTTCGAAACATGCTCTACCGGTCAAAGCCCACATCGCCTTCGACGGGGGGAGCACATTCATTGAATGAAGCTATGAGCTGCGCACCCATTCTTCAAGTCAGCGGGGGAAATTTTCATCTCTGAGGCGACCTCGCTCGTGTCACCTCCCACCCAGCGTGGGCTTCAGACAGTCGGCGATCCATTGCGGGACGAAGCATCCCCGCTTCAATGCCCCGAATCGCGTGCGGCCTGAACAGTTCAGCGGATGTCCGCGTGATAGCTCTGGATGGACTTCACCCCACTCTCCCCCTTCTGCCAGGCCTCGATCCCCCGCGCCGTGGCGACTGCTGCGGCCAGGGTGGTGATGTAGGGCACCTTGTACTTGATGGCCGCCTTGCGAATGTAGGAGTCGTCATCCTTGCTCAGCTTGCCGCTCGGCGTGTTGATCACCAGCTGGATTTCCCCGTTCTTGATGGCGTCCACGATGTTGGGCCGCCCCTCATGCATCTTGTCGATGGGCACACACGCGATCCCGTTTTCCGTGAAAAAGGCACAGGTGCCCCGCGTCGCAAGGATCTTGAACCCCAGCTTCTGAAACCGCCTGGCCATCTGGAGGGAAGCCGGCTTGTCGTGGTCGGAAATGGTCATGAGCACCGTCCCGCTGACGGGCAGCCTCTGGCCTGCGGCGTCCTGAGATTTGAAGAAGGCGAGGCCGAAGGAGTCGGCCATGCCGAGGACTTCGCCGGTGGAACGCATCTCGGGTCCAAGCACTGGGTCCACTTCCGGAAACATATTGAAGGGGAAAACGGCTTCCTTGACGCCGAAGTGGGGAATGGGCCTGCTGGTGAGCCCCAGATCGCTGAGCTTTTTGCCCAGCATGACCTGCGTCGCGAGCCTGGCCATGGGAATGTTGCACACCTTGGAAACGAGCGGCACCGTGCGGGAGGCTCTGGGATTGGCCTCCAGGACGTAGACCGTGTCCCCCGCAATGGCGTACTGGATGTTCATGAGGCCGATGACGTTCAGCTCGATGGCGATGCTGCGCGTGTATTCGTTGATGGTCTCCAGGTGCCGTGCCGAGAGGCTGATGGGCGGAATGACGCAAGCCGAATCCCCTGAATGGATGCCGGCCAGCTCGATGTGTTCCATGACCGCTGGAACAAAAGCATCGGTTCCGTCCGCGATGGCGTCCGCCTCCGCCTCGATGGCATTCTCCAGGAATTTGTCGATGAGAATGGGTCGATCGGGCGTGACCCCCACGGCGGCCATGACGTATTGCCGCAGTTCCTCTTCGTCATGGACCACCTCCATGCCCCGGCCGCCGAGCACGTAGGAAGGCCGCACCATCAGCGGGTAGCCGATCTCGCCCGCCACCCGGAGAGCCTCCTCCAGGTTGCTCGCCATTCCCGAAGGGGACATGGGAATTCCGAGCTTGTCCATCATCTGGCGGAAGCGGTCCCGGTCCTCGGCCAGATCGATGGTCTCGGGCGTGGTTCCAAGGATCTTCACCCCGCATTGCTCCAGTTCCGTGGCAATGTTGAGGGGCGTCTGCCCGCCGAATTGCACGATGACTCCTTCGGGTTTTTCCTTTTCATAGATGGAAAGCACGTCTTCCAGGGTGATGGGTTCGAAATAGAGTTTGTCCGAAGTGTCGTAGTCCGTGGAGACGGTCTCGGGATTGCAATTGACCATGATCGTCTCGATCCCCTCGTCGCGCAGGGCGAAGGCGGCATGCACGCAGCAGTAATCGAACTCGACGCCCTGTCCGATGCGGTTGGGCCCTCCCCCGATGACCATCACCTTGCGGCGTTCGCTCGTCGCAACCTGGTCGGGACCGTTGTAGGTGGAGTAATAATAGGCGCTGTTCTCCACGCCGCTCACGGGAACGGGCTCCCACCCCTGGACGATGCCCAGGCTCTGACGGCGCTTCCGCAGTTCTGTCTCTTCAACGCCCAGGATCCGGGCCAGGTAGCGATCGGCAAAACCGTCCCGCTTGGCCCTTTTCAGCAGCTCATCAGGGAGTTCCCGGCCGCGGTATTGGAGCAGTTCCTCCTCGAGCTCCACCAGTTCTTTCATCTGCTCGATGAACCAGGCTTTGATGTGAGTCCTGCGGTGCAGCGCGTCCACGGAAATCCCCTTGCGAAGCGCCTCGTACATGATGAACTGCCGTTCGCTGGTGGCATAGGCCAGCAGCTCCATCAATTCCTCGGCCGACTTCTCATGGAAATCCCTGGCAAACCCCAACCCGTAGCGGCCGATCTCCAGGGAACGGATCGCCTTCTGAAACGCCTCCTTGTAGGTCTTCCCGATGCTCATCACTTCGCCCACGGCGCGCATCTGGGTCCCGAGCCGGTCCTCCACGCCCTTGAACTTCTCGAAGGCCCACCGGGCGAATTTGACGACGACGTAATCCCCCCAGGGCGTGTAGCGATCGAGAGTGCCTTCGCGCCAGTAGGGAATTTCATCCAGGGTGAGTCCTCCCGCGAGCTTGGCGGAGATGAGAGCGATGGGAAATCCGGTGGCCTTGGAAGCCAGCGCCGAGGAGCGGGAGGTCCGCGGATTGATCTCGATCACCACGACACGGCCCGTTTGCGGATCGTGGGCGAACTGGATGTTGGTGCCGCCGATGACTTCGATGGCTTCCACGATGTCGTAGGAATACTTTTGGAGCCTCTCCTGAAGCGCGGGGTCGATGGTCAGCATGGGCGCGGTGCAGAAGGAATCCCCTGTGTGCACGCCCATGGCGTCCACATTTTCAATGAAGCAAACCGTGATGCGCTGATTCTTGGCGTCGCGCACCACTTCGAGTTCCAGTTCTTCCCATCCGAGTACCGATTCCTCCACGAGAATCTGGCCGATGAGACTGGCTGAAATGCCCCGGCCGGCAATGGTCCTCAGTTCCTCCACGTTGTAGACAAGCCCCCCGCCGGTCCCCCCCAGGGTGTAGGCCGGCCGGATGACCACCGGGTAGCCCAGCTTCGAGGCAATGGCCTCGGCCTCCTCCACGGTGTGGGCCGGTTCGCTCCGCGCCATCTCGATCCCCAGCCGGTCCATGGTCTGTTTAAAGGCGATCCGGTCTTCACCGCGTTCGATGGCATCCGCCTGGACGCCGATGATTTTGACACCGTATTTGCTGAGCACCCCTCGACGCGAAAGTTCCGCACTCAGGTTGAGCCCCGTCTGCCCTCCCAGGTTGGGCAGAAGGGCGTCCGGACGCTCTTTGGCTATGATTTTTTCCAGGGAATCCAGGGTCAAGGCTTCCACGTAGGTCGCATCGGCCATGCCGGGGTCGGTCATGATGGTGGCAGGATTGGAATTGACCAGAACGATTTCATACCCGAGTTCTCGAAGCGCCTTGCAGGCCTGAGTGCCCGAGTAGTCAAATTCGCAGGCCTGTCCGATGACGATGGGACCCGAACCGATGATCATGACTTTCTTGATGTCGTCTCGCCTTGGCATGAAAACCACCTTTCAAAATATAATTAGTTCAACTGATGCAAGATCGAAGGGACGCGCACTGCTGAAATTTTTTCAACCCGTTGCACAGGCTCACACTTTCGGGCTTGACATTGTAGGGTTCCGGGACCCTCAGGGCAAGAATCATCTGACGTTCTTTTCAAAATTACTGAAAAGCCGCCGGGGCGACTTCATCTCGAGCCCAAGATTTTCGCCCTGGAGGTAGCTCCTGCGCGCCGGTTCCAATTTCCGGATCCGCACCAGGAACCTGTGAGACTTCAGAAACGACTGGCACCCGGAAGACAATGGCGTTAGAGTGGACCGAGAGTCGACGGCTCCCAGCACCCCCAGACTGGAGACTTGATCCATGAACGGATTCAATCCGCAGCGCCCATCGGCACGGGCAAGGAGGCCGCTTTGCGCCTTCATCCTCCTCCTGCTCCTTTTCACAGGTACGTTGACTCTCGAGACGGTGCCCGCCTCGCCCTCGGGTCCGGGCGCCGGCAGCCGACCTCTGGAGCTTCTCCGCATCACCCCCTCGGGCGAGGACGTTCCAACGGCCGGCCGGATCACTTTCGAGTTCAACCAGCCCATGGCGGCTTTGGGGCGAATGGAACGCGAACCGTCAGAGGTTCCCATCCGACTGGACCCCCCCGTTTCCTGCCAGTGGCAGTGGCTCAACGAGACCACCCTCTCCTGCAGACTCCGAGAACAGGATCGGCTCAGGCCGGCCACACGCTACCACATCTCCCTCTCGCCACACCTCTCCAGCCTCGCGGGCTCTCAACTGGGCCGGGAAATCTCCCACAGCTTCCTGACGGAGCGGCCCTCCATCACCGGGGTGTGGTTCAGGGAATGGACCTCCCCTCAACGCCCCGTTTTTTACCTGCAATTCAATCAACCCGTTTCCGAGGAAACTCTTCAGGCACATCTCTATTTCCTGGCCCGGGGCAAAGTCCGCATTCCCGCCGCAGTGGAACCTCCCCCCGAAACCCCGTCTCTCGCCGGTGAGAAAGACCGCCAGTGGCTTGTTTCGCCTCGGGCGGAACTCCCTCAAGACGCCCCGGTGGAGCTGTGGGTGGAACCGGGAATCGCTTCGCTTCTTGGGCCGGAAAAGGGGCAGGAAAACCGCGCCCTCAATGCTTTCCACACGCTTCCGGCCTTCGCCTTTCTCGGCATGGACTGTGTCACCCTCAAAGGGCAACGGTTGAGAATTCCCCCCTCGACACCTACTCAGAGCATTCAGCGCTGCGATCCCACCCAGGAAGTGAACCTGCTGTTTTCCTCGCCCGTCCTCCCCGAAGCGCTGAGTGACGAGGTGACCCTCACGACCACCGGACCAAAGGGGGGCCCTTTTCCGAACCTTCGGGGGCAATGGCAGGATCTCCAGCTCGAATCGCGTCGTGGGGAACCCGGCGAGAAAGGAAAGACCTATCCTCTGCCGTTGCCGCGAGCATTCGTTCTCCCCCACGCGGGCTACCAGCTGAAAATCCCTGTGGAAGGGATTCACGACGAATTCGGGCGCAGGCTCGCCGCGCCGGTGGCCTTCGCGTTCCAAACCGACCACCTGCCTCCCGACTTCGCCCTCGTCAAGAGCATGCCCGTCCTGGAAAAAGGGCTCGACACCGAAGCGCACGTCTGGGCGGTCAACCTCCAGGAAGCATCGGTCCGCTACGAAGCCCTCACCTCGGAAGGCCCGAGAGTTCCGAGCCGGCGGCTTCTGTCCCTTCCATCAGCAAAAGATCAGGTGACCCCGGTTCCTCTCGGGATTCGCCGGGTGCTGGCCGTGCCTTCCGGCGCGGTTCAAGGCACGCTTTCGTCGACGCCGTCCCTTCCCGGTAAATATCCCCAGGAGCGATGGTTCTTCGCCCAGGTGACCCCCTTTCACGTGCACGTGAAGCTGGGGCATCACAAGAGCCTGGTCTGGGTGACAGACCTCCAGTCGGGTCTGCCCGTTGCCCGGGTGAAGGTTGAAATCCGGCGGGACGCTTTTTCCGGGCTGGGTGAAAAGCAGGACGTCCTCGCCGCGGGCGAGACCGACAGCACGGGGTGTGCAAACCTCCCCGGAACGGCCGATCTGGATCCCGAGCTGAAACTGCTCTGGAGTTACCAACGGGAGGAGCCCGGACTTTTCGTGTTCTGCCGGAAGGATGAGGATCTCGCGGTGGTGCCTCTGCGCTACGATTTCCAGGTGGTCGCGGAAGGGGCCAACCGCGAGTATCTCCCCCAGTGGATGCGCCCCCGGCATGGTCACCTGCGGGCCTGGGGAATGACCGCCCAGGGCGTCTACAAGGTCGGGGACACCCTCCAATACAAGATCTATGTGCGCGATCAGGACAACGAACGTTTCACGGCGCCCCCGCTTTCCACCTACAAACTCTCCCTTGTCGATCCCATGGGAAAAGTGGTCCACGAGCGTCCGGATATTCAACTCTCCTCGTTCGGCACATTTCACGGTGAGTGGACCATCCCCGCCACGGGAGCCGTCGGCCACTATCGGTTTGTCCTCACGGCGGATTTCACCGGTGAGCAGTGGGAGCCGCTGCGGGTTCTGGTGAGCGACTTCACCCCTTCTCCCTTCCAGGTGGTCACCCGCCTGAGCGGTGAACGCTTTCAGGCGGGCGATTCGGTCTCGATCACCAGCGAAGCCCACCTCCACGCGGGAGGCCCTTATACCCGTGCGGCGGTACGCGTCCACGCACGTCTCGTCTCCCAGGCTTTTCAGCCGGAAAACCCCCGAATCAAGGGCTATGTCTTCGATTCCGTCCTGGAAGGCAAAGCGGAGGAGACCCCTTCCGCCGAAACCGTGCTGGACGTGCGGGGAGAACTGGACGACCGGGGAGAAGCCCACTGGGATTTTCAACTGCCCGGGAGTCCGATCGTTTTCGGATCACTGGACGTGGAGAGCGCCGTGAGCGACGAAGGCGGAAGGTCCGTTGCGGGCACCGCTTCCGTCCCCTACGCGGGGAGGGACCGCTACGTGGGTCTGCTGCAGGAGGACTGGACGCTCCAGGAAAACCGGCCCGCTTCCCTCAGCTTCGCCGTGGTGGATCCGGACGGCCGACTGCTCCCGGAAGTGAAGGCAACCTTCAGACTTCAGAGCCGGCGGACTGTCGCCTCGCGGGTCAAGGGCCCCGGAGATGCCTACCTCACCCAATATCTCCATGAATGGGAGCTCGAAGAAACACGGGAGGTCGTTTCAATGGAGGAACCGGTCTCCCTGGAGTTCATGCCCAGGAAGCCGGGGGTCTGCCGCATCTCCATGGAAATCTCGGACTCCGCAGGCCGTTCCCACTCGACGGTCCTCACGCGCTGGGTTGTGGGGCAGGAACAGGTGGTGTGGGAGACTCTGCCCGGATACACCCTGAACGTGTTTCCGGAAAAGGCGGACCTGCGGGTGGGCGAAACCGCCCGATTCCTCGTCCAGAACCCATTCCCGGGCGCCCAGGCTCTCATCAGCGTGGAACGCTATGGAATCCTCCAGAGCTGGGTCCGGGCCCTTCCCACCGCAACGGAGGTGGTGGAATTCCCCGTCACCCCGGAACACCTCCCGGGATTTTATTTTTCCATCGTGGTGGCCTCTCCCCGGGTGGACAAACCCGTGAGCCCCGAAGGTCTGGACCTTGGCAAACCCACATTTCGCATGGGTTATGCGCTCGTCCAGGTCCGGGACACCCATAAGGAAATCTCGGTCACCGCGAAGCCGGACCGAGAGGTCTACAAGCCCGGCGAAAAAGTCACCGTCGACTTGGAAGCGCGCATCCGCAACCCTGAAGCCGCCTCGGACCCTCCTCCCATGGAGCTGGCGGTGGCGGTGCTCGATGAATCCGTTTTTCAGCTGCTGCACCGCGGCAGACACAACTTCGACCCTTATGGCGGCTTCTACCGAATGGACGACCTGGATGTGAGCAACTTCAATCTCCTCAAACAGCTGGTGGGCAGAGAGAAGCTCGAGAAGAAGGGGGCCAGCGCGGGAGGGGACGGAGGTCCCGACCTCAGTCTCCGTTCGGTGTTCAAATTCTTGTGCTACTGGAATCCGTCTCTCCTTCCCGACGCAGACGGCAGAGCGCAAATCACTTTCGACCTTCCCGACAATCTCACCGCCTGGCGAGTCCTGGTCCTGGCCGTCAACCCCGGCGACCGCATGGGCCTTGGGGACTGTGTCTTTCGCGTCAATCGCCCCACCGAGATCCGGCCCGTGCTTCCCAATCAGGTCCTGGAGGGCGACCGGTTCGACGCGGTGTTCACCATTTTGAACCGAAGCGACCGTCTCAGATCCCTGAATGTGGGGCTCCTGGCCGAGGGACGCGTTCAGTCCCCTCAGGACCCGGTCCATTCGAACGGCCCGCAGATGCTCAGCCACGAGGAAACCCTGGCCCTGGAGCCTTTCGGACGCGGCACCATCCGCTTTCCTCTGCGTGCGTCCGCTCCCGGAGAGATCCTCCTGACCATCAGGGCGGGTGACGATACGGACCAGGACGCCCTCCAGACCCGCCTGAAGGCGAATCCAGCCCATTCGCTGAACGTCCTGTCCCTACACACCACCATGGAAGGTTCCCAGGCGATCCATCCCGTGCGGTTCCCGGCCGACATGCGCGGCGATGCGGGCAGCCTCAAGATCACGGTTTCTCCCTCCATCCTGGGAGATCTCGAAGGCCCTCTGCGCCACCTGAGGGACTATCCCTACACCTGCTGGGAACAGAAACTCTCCCGCGGACTCATGGCCGCCATGTATGAACCCCTCACTCCGTATATTTCCCCGGACTTCCACTGGGAAGGCGTCGCGGCAGCGCCCAACGAAGTGATCGCATCCGCATCGGAGCACCAGGCGCCCAACGGGGGCATGGCCTATTACATCCCTGAAGACGAGTACGTGGACCCCTTCCTGAGCGCCTTCACTGCTCTGGGCCTCCACTGGCTGGAGCGATGGGGCTACACGGTCGATGCCAGGGTCTCTCAGCAGCTCGACGCCTACCTGGAAGGGTTGCTGCGCCGTGAGATCTTTCCGGATTTTTACCGCAAGGAGATGGCGGTTTCCACTCGCGCTCTCGCCCTGGCGGCCCTCGTGCAGAAAGGCAAGGCCGTTCGTGAGGATGTGGAGAGGCTTCATCGCCAGGTGCCGTTCATGGATCTCTTTGCCGCGGCTCTTTACCTGGAAACCCTCACGCGCCTCGAAAACACGAGGGATCTCCAGGCGGCGGTGCTCGAAAGGATTTTGGCCCACGTCGACGAGAGCGGCACCACTCTGACCTTCACGGAATCCGCCGACCGTGCTTTCCCTGCCCTGCTGCATTCCCCCATCCGCGCCAACGGCGCGATTTTGAGCGCCCTCCTGGCCTGCCTTGAGCAGGCTCCCGACGATGCGTCCCTCGCGAACCTCGCCCACCGGCTTGCGCGCACCTTGAAGGACGGGCGGGAGTCCCAGGGTCACTGGCCGTCGACCCAGGACAATCTCTTTGCCATGAAAGCGCTGATGGACTACGGGCGCGCCTTCGAGAAGGCAAGCCCCGACACGGAAGTCCAGGCCTGGTTCGATTCGGAGCCCATGGGCCACGCGCACTTCACTGCGTTCACGCAAGCCCCCATCGCCCTGGAACGGAGCCTGCGTCCCGAAGACGTCGGAGTCGAGAAGCACCTCAGCATCGGCCAGACGGGTCGGGGCCGCCTCTACTACGGCATCACCCTGTCCTATGCGCCCAGGGTCCGGGAGTCCGGACCTGTCCACAACGGCCTGGAAATCCACCGGGAATACAGCATGGAGCGGGATGGGAAATGGACCCTCCTCCAGGAGCCGCTGGAACTTCGCACAGGAGATCTGGTCCGCGTGGACCTCTACGTGCATGTCCCCGCGGAACGTCACTTCGTGGTCGTTGAGGACCCGGTGCCGGGTGCACTGGAACCCGTCAGCCGGGATCTGGCCACTTCCATCGCGGTTTCCGGAGAAGGATCCGGCGGAGTCGAATATCCGGCGGAATCCCACAGGCATCGATTCGAGGGATGGATCGAACCGGGCCCGTCACGATGGAACTTCTATCACCGGGAACTGCGCCATGAGGCGGTCAGGTTCTATTCCGAGAAACTCCTGCCGGGGCGTTACCATCTTTCCTATGTGGCCCAGGCGGTGGCCTCGGGTGAGTTTCAGATCCTTCCGGCCCACGGAGAAGAAATGTATCACCCCAACGTCTACGGAAAAACCGGCGCCTCTTCCGCGAAAGTCCGGCCGGCGGGTGAGGGAAAAACCGGGAACGGGGATCCCTGATCGGGACAGGGTCCAGTGTGAATCCCCATGGCTCACGACCGCCATTCAGGATAAAGCCTTCCATGGAGAAACGTGCCGTCCTGCGTGCCGCCTTTTGTTTCCTGATCGCTTTGTCAGCCGTCACCGGCATCATGACGTGGAGGGATCTTCGCCCGATGCCGCCGGAACTCGCGCCGATCCAGCCCGGACCTCTGCACTTCGAATGGACGGATCGCCACGGTGCGCCGCTTGCCCTCACCTACGCCAACCTCTGGAACCTGCAGCATCGGGTCCCGCTCCATGAGATGCCGCCCCTCCTGGTCAAAACCATGGTGATGTCCGAAGACCGGAGGTTTTTCGAGCATGGCGGGGTGGACTGGGCGGCCAGGGCGAAGGCTCTCGTTCAAAACCTGCGCGCAGGGCAAAATGTTCGCGGCGCCAGCACGATCACGGAGCAGGTGGTGCGCATGTTTCACCCGCGCCCAAGGACCCTGTGGTCCCGTTGGGTCGAGGGATTTGAGGCGATGCGGTTCGAGCGGAGGTTCAGCAAACAGGACATCCTGGAATTCTATCTGAACCAGGTCCCCTATGCCTCCCAGCGGCGCGGCGTCGTTCAGGGTGCCCGCCTTTACTTCGGCAGGGATCTGAACACGTTGAATGACCGGGAAATCCTGATCCTCGCCGTGCTGGTGCGCGCGCCCTCCAGGCTTCACCTGCCCGGCCGGGAAGCGAATCTGAATCGTGCGGTGTCCGCTCTCGCCGGGGCTCTGGCGCAAGAAGGTGAAACGGTCCGGTTTTCGAGCGCGGGAGCCGGGCGGCCGTTTCCAGCGACGTTGGAAGGCTCTGAGCTCCCGGTGGATGCGAGCCACTTCCTTCGACATGTGTCCGGGCTTTTGCAGAAGGCACCACCGGCCGGTGCTCCGACAACCGGGCTTCACCCGAGCAGCCTGAGGATTTCACCGGGTCACGGACACGCTTCCCTTCGAGATGCGAGGATTCAGACCACTCTGGACGGTTCGCTTCAGCGCCGCATTCAGGACATTCTGGACACCCGGCTGAAGGATTTGCAGGCGCGGTCGGTGGAAAATGGAGCGGTCCTGGTGGTCGATCACACCCGGGACACCATCCTGAGCTGGGTCAACGGCGGAGCCGGCTCCGCGGAATCCGCTCATGCCTGGATCGACGCCGTGACGGTTCCCCGGCAGCCCGGTTCCACTTTGAAACCGTTTCTTTACGGCCTGGCGCTGCAAAAGGGATGGACCGCCGCAACGCTCATCGACGACGCCCCCATGGCCGAACCCCTGCGCTGGGGTCTCCACCCTTACCAAAATTACAGTCGCACCCACTACGGCCTCCTGCGAGTCCGGGACGCGCTGGGAAACTCCTTGAACATCCCGGCCGTGAAGACCCTCGAATTCGTGGGGCTGCAACCGTTTTTCTCGCTCCTGAAGGAGCTCGGCTTTCTAAGCCTGACGGAGCACTGGGCTCACTACGGCAGCGGCCTCGCCCTGGGAAACGGTGAAGTGACTCTGTTCGAGCTGGTGCGTGCCTACGCCGTGCTGGCTCGTGGCGGCCTGTGGCGCCCTTTGCGGGCCACGGTTCACACGACCCCGGAGGCATGGGATCCCCCCCGCCGGATTTTTTCTCAAGAAACGGCTTCGCTCCTGGGCCACATGCTCTCCGATCCTCAGGCACGACGCCTCGAGTTCGGGGCGGCAAACGTCTTTCGCTTTCCGGTGCAGACCGCCGTGAAGACCGGCACGTCCAACGATCACCGGGATGCCTGGGCGGTGGGTTTCAACCACCGCTACACGGTGGGGGTGTGGATGGGAAACCTCGATGCTCGACCCAGCAGCGGGGTAACGGGCACCCTGGGTCCGGGCCTGGTGCTGCGGGCCGTTTTCGCGGAATTGAACCGGAACAGCCGAGGAGCCCCACTCTCCCTGAGCCCGCGTTTGATCAGGCTCCCGATCTGCCGCAAGACAGGACTGCGGGCCTCTTCTCACTGTCCTGTTCTGGAGGAGTATTTTCTCCCGGCATCGGCGCCCGAGCGGGTCTGCTCCCAGCATGCCATCGAAATGGATTTGCAGCCCGACTTCCCCCTCATTCATGCAGGCCGCACGGATTCGGAATCGCCGGTTTTCTCGAGGCTTCTGCAGCCCTCCCCCGGGTTACAGCTGGCCATGGACCCTCACCTGCCCGACGAAAAGGAGGTCTTTGCCTTCCGGATCCCGCCAGACCCGAGCATCTCCAAAGTGGAATGGCTGGTGAACGGTGATCCCGCCGGGTTGACGTTTCAAAACACTTTTGCTTGGCATTGGCAGATGTCGCGGGGCGATCACACGGCACAGGCCGTCATCTGGCGGGAAGGGCGGGAAGCTCCCGAACGCACGGCCATGGTCCATTTCACGGTACACTGAGCACAACGCTCAGAAGCGTTCTGGAATAAGGCTTCAGCCGACACGAACTGTCCCTTTCACCAAGCGCGGGCAATGTCGTCAACGGCAGCATGGAGGACCAGTGCAGAAACTTCGGACACCCCATAGCGCCGGTGCCGACCCTCAACCTTCTGCTTGGGACAGGGGAGTAGAAATGCGCCCCTTGGTTTCACCGGGTCTGAGAGTCACGATGTGCAACCGCTCGAGTCGGGCAGCGCTGCTTCATGGGGTGACCCGGGGATGCTGTGCCTTAGAGTCCGCTTTGCATCGCGGTGCCCAGACAACCGGGTCACCCCATGCGGCTGGATCCCTCAAAACATGGGCGGCAGAGCACATGTACGTGACCTAGCCGCCGGGAGTTGGAAGCAGTTTGTCCCAGAGTTCTTTGAGTGAGAAGTTCCACAGGACGATACCGATCACCATGAACAGAATCGCGGCGGCCGCGTAACCGAGAAAACGCCACCGAAAAAGCCGTTGAGTGACCCAGCAGATTGCAAAAACCACCGCGCTGAGGACGCCGAGGAACCAGTCGAAGACCACCGTGATCTGCGGCAGAAACGCGGCCGCTCTGCTGTCGGCCCACCCGTTGCGGACGATCTTGAGGAACGTGTGCAGGCTCCTGAAGATCCAGTCGATTTTATTGCTGGCGGGAATAGCCGAGATGCCCTCCTGACCGATGAGGTCCTTGCGCTCAGGCTGCCGGCCCTCCGTCCGGTTGTAAATGCCCATGCCCAGGCTGGTCATCTCCTCGACGATTTCACGATGGGCCTGCCCGATGAGGTCCCGACGCTCCGCCTCGTGCTGAGCCCCCGGAAGAAGCTTGCGGATGATGATCTCGGCTGTGTCCAGTCGACCCCACGTCAAATCATTTCCGCGCCACTTTTTGCTGAAGAATCCTCCGAAGTGAGCAAACTTTTCACCGGCCACCTTCTCATGGACGCTCAGACCTGGAAGGAACTCGTCTGCGTCCGCGGGGCTGATCCGCGCAAAATTGATCTGTTGCAGCTCGCCGGCGACCTCCTCGGCCTGGGTGAGAGGATAGATGATCATGTCCCTCAGGTAGAAGTTGTCGAGAGCGTCCCGCAGCACCCACATACATTGGACAATCCGCTCCGCATACGCTTTGAACTCTTCATTCCTGCTCGTATCCCGATGAATGAGCCTTTCGAGTTCCTTGGCGTCGCTGCTCAGCTTCTGGTGGATGGTGTCCCAAAGCCCCTGGCAAAGCTCCTCGCGCCGGATCACCAGTTCTTTCCCCCGGATCTTTTCACAAGCCCCTGAGGCCAGATCCTGAGCCTGCTTGATGGCATCGAGCACAGAGCGAAGGCACCCTTCGATTTCCATTTCCGACGCACCGCCACCAGCCCTGGCCTGCGCCATCCGGGCGCAGAGTTCCTTGAGCTTTTGTTCGACGTGCACATCGAACAGTTCATGAGCATCCGACTCGTTTGTGCTCACCATCCGCCAAAACCCGTTCCACTCACTCCGCAATTCAGGCTCGGCAGTTAACTGAGACGCGAGGCGGTCCAGGAAGTCCGCCGTTTCACTGTGAATGGACAGGCGAAGTGAACGGACCTGCTCGCAGAGCGTCTGCAGCCAGGACTCCGTCTCGGCACAAAAGGCCTTGATGCGATCCCTCTCCGACTTCTCGAAGCGCACGATACGTTCTTTTTGCTCGTAGATAAAATCCTTGAGTGAATTGAGTTCGCGGGCAGCTTCCAGAAACTGCTCCTGAGCCGCCCTCTCCCGGGCGTATTCACCTCCGGGGACCTGGGGCTCCAGGGAGGGATACAGGGAGCGGATGACCTGGATGAGATAACGGCACATGCGGAGAGCATAATTGAGGTCGAGGGACTCGAGGAGTGCTCGCTTGAGGCAATAGATCCTCGGCTTGAGCGCCGTGCCCATGAGTTCGGCAAAAGGCTCCAGTTCGCCGGGAGTTGAAGCCGGATGCCCCGGCAAACCTGCCGGACGGCTCAGTTCCGTCAGGAAACGGAGAATCAACGGGGAAACGTCGCGTTCCAGCCGCAGATCGAGATAGCCGTCTTCCTGCGCCCGAAAAAGCGCGGTCGGCGCATCCTCGGGTGGACGATACCTGATCTTGGACCTGCGTCGCTCCTCCCCCTCACTGGATCGGAAACGGCCGGCCGCGCTTTCATAGTAGTCAAGGGTACGCTGCAGGGCCGTCACGTTGCGGTTGTGCAGTTCGATCTGCTGCAGAGCGGCGGTGATGCTCTGGTACGCGGGCAGTTCTATGAGCGCCTTGAGCACGACCTTGGCTGGAGAGTATTTGTGCGGAGCGGTCTGGCAAACGCGAGATTCGACCTCTTCCGGATCCGGTTCAATGTAAAAGAGGAGTCGATTCACTATTTTATCGGCACGCTTTTCGGCAACGGCCTCCAGAGCTTTGGCAATGGGCTTGTTGTCGAGCACACCTCCATCCATGTGGTAGGCGTCGGCCTCGAGCAACTCCGCGCGCAATCCGAGCCCATTCTTTTCCACCAGCACCGGCTCGAAGGCAAACGGGAAGGAGGCACTTGCCCGTGCAGCCTGGGCCAGCCGGCAAATATCCTGATCCGTTTTGAAATCGTTGATCCCTTCGCGGCCTCGTGTCGGGTCGGCTGCATCATACTGGAAGCGGAACATCTGACGGTGTGTTCGTGTGGCAATTTCTTCCCCCCCGGGGGTCCTGATCACCACGCGATCGCCATCCAGATTGGTGGCGGTGATGTAGAGATCCAGCGAAGGTTGTAAAAAGCGCTCCTCATTGGGAACCGCACGGCGAGCCATGAGCACTTCAAATATCTTTTGACGGAAGTATTCGCCGTCGAGCAGCGACTGAGGACTGGATTTGAAAGGCCCGTAGAGCAGTTTCCCAATGTCGCCCTCTTCCATCCACAGGGTCATGAGCTTCACCATGTCGCCGCGGTTGACGAGGGCATTGGCCAGGCAGGCTCCGTTCAGGCCGCCTGCCGAAGTGCCCGTGATCACATCCACCACCACGGGGCCGATCTTCTGCCGAAGTTTGGCATAAACCCCGTCGCCCTGCACCAGGCGGAAGAACTCGTAGGCCACACCGCTTTCGTAGACGGCCAGCGCCACTCCTCCAAAGAAAGCCAGCGCGATCCGCGTCTCCTTCACATCGCTTGTGCTGAGAGGCCGCTTCATCTTCGTCTCCTCTTCTGTCGAGGATGTCTCGTTGAGTTCCCGGACCCATAGAGATGCCGGTCTTCAGGCAGGCAGTCCTTCGCCCACGGATGATCATGCCCCCATCTTGAACGGGCAGCGTGCCTCACGAAAACTTTTGCCCGACCCTTCGATTAGAAAATCGAGAGGGTTGAATCGAATTCCCTTCGGCGTCTTCATCAGTGAGCTATTCCTTCCGATCCCAATGGGGCTCCATGGGAGCAAAGTCTTTTGTTTTTCGTATATATTTTATTAAACTACGGCTGACCCGCCGTAACGCAAGATATAAACCTCCATCGCGACCAGGGCAGGCCGCTGACACCAGAACAATT
>CAZZHS010000034.1:0-53147 GCA_964654275.1 uncultured Syntrophobacteraceae bacterium | reverse complement strand
TTATCATGCTAAACAGCGAGGAACCAGTGATTTTATGGTAGGATTTACCTGCTTGTCCCCAGATGGGAAGTCCGGCCTGTCCGATGCTGCCCCTGAAAGACATGCCCTGAACCCGCCCCTTGTTTTTCCTGCTTGATGGGACTGCAATCCAGGCGTTGGAGGCGAGGGGGTGCTTCGAAAAGTTTTTACGAACTGTAAAAGTCATCGACAGGGCAGACCCCGCCGCAGTGCAGGGAGTTGCCCGATCTTCTTTCGATTATGTCTGAGGATTCAAGTTGTTGTAAGATGAACAGTGCAAGGTGGCGGACTCTTTTTTCCTGGCATGGCCCTTGCCGAAATCAATCCAGACCGTTTCATGAGATCGTAACACCGGGTGTTCGAGCGGAAGGGATGAGAGATGGAAGATGCTGGTTATCGAAAGTTGCATTGGAAGATTGTCGCCACCACGCTCAGTTTCTCTCTGGTGCCGCTGGTGGTTCTCGGTGTGAGCATCTACACCCAGTTCAAAGTGTCCTACACCGCCAAGATCATGGAAAACCTGAGGACTCTGACCGAAAATCGCCAGGGGGCCATGGATCTTTTTTTCGATGAGAGAGTGTCCCAGCTCAACACCCTCGCTTACACGCACACCTTTTCTCAACTCACGGATCTCGAATACTTGAATCGCGTGTTCACGCTCATCCAATCACGTGCCAGGTCCTTTGTGGATCTGGGGGTCATTGACGACAACGGAGATCATGTGGCGTATGTGGGTCCGTACAGCCTCCAGGGGGTGAATTACAAGAGCGAACAATGGTTCCAGGAAGTGATGCTGCGTGGGGTCTACATCAGTGATGTTTTCATGGGGTTCAGGCGCTTTCCTCACTTCATCATTGCCGTCATGCGACGCGAGGGAGATAACAGCTGGATTCTGAGAGCCACCATCGACACCAACATTTTCGAAAGCATGGTGGAAGCGGCCCAGATCGGCAAAAAAGGAGACGCTTATGTCGTGAACAAGGACAATCTGCTGCAGACCACGCCGCGTTTTGGAGGGGAGCTGCTGAGCAGGCGGGACACGGTGCAGGTATCCAAATTCAGTGGCGTGCGCATTCTCGAAATGGATGAAAATGGGCGCAGCGCCCTTTATGGCCTCACGTGGTTGAGGAACAAGGAATGGCTCCTGGTCATTCGAGAGGATCCGCAGGAAGAACTGATGCCCCTGCTCCAGGCCCGGTTCCTTGTCTTTGGGCTGGGGGCCGGGGGGCTGCTGGTCATCATCATGGGGACTCTCTTCGTGAGCCGCCTCATGATTGCCCAACTGGTGAAGTCCGACAGGGAGAAAGCCATCCTGGACGCCAGTCTCATCCAGTCGAGCAAAATGGCGGCTCTCGGCAAGCTGGCCGCCGGTATCGCCCATGAGGTGAACAACCCCCTGGCGGTGATCAAAGAAAAGGTGGGCTGGATCCGCGATCTTCTTGACGAGGAAGATGTCGCCAACAGCCCCAATTTTCAGGAATTTGACGACGCCGTGAGGAAAATCGATGCCCACGTGGAGCGGGCCAAGAGAGTCATTCACCGGCTGCTGGGCTTTGCCCGCGGGATGGAACCCGTGAGAGAAAAAGTAGACGTGGAACGGGTCATGGAAGGGACCCTGGAGTTTTTGAGAAACGAGGCCCATTACCGGAACATTGAGATCAAAACGGACTATGCGGGGAATCTTCCCGAAACGATGATGGATTCCACGCAGCTGCAGCAGGTGTTTCTCAACATTCTCAACAACGCCATTGATGCTGTGGCCCGCGACGGATGGGTGGCCGTAAAGACGTCTCTCAACGAGAAAGACAGAGAGATTCTTGTGAGCATCAGCGACAACGGCCCAGGGATTTCCGGTGAGTTTCTGGCCAAGATCTTCGATCCCTTCTTCACCACCAAGGAACTGGGAAAAGGTACGGGATTGGGTTTGTCCATCAGTTACAGCATCATTGAAAAACTGGGGGGGGCCATTAATGTGGAAAGTGAAGTGGGGAAAGGGACGACCTTCACGATCCACCTGCCGATCTTGACCGCAGAGCCGGCTTGACGGACCTCTTACGCCTCGCGAGGCGTTGCCGCAGGGCAATCCTGTTCCGCACGGGCTCTGCAGAGGCGCAACGGGTTCTGCCGCAAAAAAGTTTTGCCGGGTAAGAAAGATAGTCAGAATAAGTCGCACAGGGGCACGGCATGGAAAATTACCGGGTTTTGATCGTTGACGATGAGTTGGATTTTCTGGAAACTCTTGTCAAACGTCTCCAGAAACGCAAGGTGGACGCGACCGGAGTGGGGAGCGGCAAAAAGGCGCTGGAACTCATTGAACGCGAACATTTCGATGTGGTGGTGCTGGATGTAAGGATGCCGGACATGAATGGTCTTGACACACTGCGTGAAATCAAGCGAAAACGACCACTCATGGAGGTGATCATGCTCACCGGCCATGCCTCCGTGGAGTCGGGCATGGAGGGACTGGATCTGGGGGCTTTTGACTATGTGCTGAAACCTGCTGATTTCCACGATCTCCTGGAGCGCATCAAGAAGGCGTTTGAGAGGAAATCCCTTCATGAGGAAAGAATCCGGCAAACGAAGGAAATCATCTGATCTCCGCTGCAACCGTTCGCGCGAGGTGAGCGTTTTATGAAAACGTCAGCGTCTCTGACCTGGGTGCCCTCCGTACCTGCCGCCGCGAGAGCGATCCGCTGCAGATGGAATTATCCTTTGGCCTTTTTGCCGGGCGTCTTCACTCTGGCTCTGGCTTATCCTGTCTGGCAGAAAAATGGGCCGGTGTGGGGGGGCGCGGTGGGCCTGCTGGGAGTCGGCAGTCTGCTGTCCTGTCACTGGCTTGTGGCCAGGATCGTTCGTATCCTGTCACGTCAGGCGGAACTGGATGAACGGCTGCGGCAGTCTCACAAGCTTGCGGTCATGGGAGAGCTCTCCGCGGGAATCGCTCACGAGATCAACAACCCGCTGGCCGTTATCGGGCAGGAAGCGGAGTGGATGGGGCACCTGGTCAATGAGATGCGTGCCTCGGGCGACCTTCGCCCTGATGACCTGGAGGAGTCCACGCGGGAGATTCAGCGGCAGGTGGGCCGCTGCAGGGAAATTGCCAGGAATCTCCTGGATTTTGCGAGGAAAAAAGACCCGCTCCTTCAAGTCGGGGACCTCCATGAATTGATCGAGGACATGGTGAAATTGGTGGAAAAGGTGAACGGCCGCACCGGCATTCGCATTGTCCGTGACTACTGCAGGGATTTGCCGCAGGTCCGCACCGACCACCCGCTCCTCAAGCAGGTGATTCTGAATCTCCTCAACAATGCCTGCCATGCCTCGGAACCTGGCGGGAGCATCGCCGTGCGTACTGCTCCGGCTGCACGGACGCACGTGAACATTGTGGTGGAGGACACGGGCTGCGGCATCGCGCCGGAGCATCTGGATAAGATCTTTGACCCGTTTTTCACAACCAAGCCCCCGGAAAAGGGCACGGGCCTGGGCCTCTTCATCTGCCAGGGCATCATCGAGCGGTTGGGCGGAGAGATCCTGGTGGAAAGCGAGCTGGGGAAGGGAACGAAATTCATCATTCATCTTCCCGTGGATTGTTCAAAAGGAGAGGGGGGACCATGACTGACGCCGAGAGACCGCGCGTGCTGATTGTCGATGATGAAGAACGCTACAGAATCACCCTCACGAGGCTTCTGAAGGCTCAGGGTCTGGAGGTGAGCCATGTGGGCAGCGCACGCGAAGCCTTCGATGAATTGAGGGCTCGCGATTTTGACGTCATCCTTCTGGACGTAAAGATGGCTGAAATCGACGGCATTGAAGCTCTTGGGGAAATCAAGCGGATCAAACCGGAAGTGGAAGTGATCATGCTGACCGGGCATGCGTCCGTCGATGTGGCGGTGGAAATCATGCGACTGGGGGTGTTCGAATATCTGCTGAAGCCGTGTCCCATTGATGAGCTGATGCTCAAAATCGATGCCGCCCATGAACGCAAGCTCTCCAGGGACCAGAGATCGCGCAGAGGCAGGACTAATCCGAACCCTTCGGCTTCTTGAAGGATTTGGAATCCAGGTTGATCTCCCGCATGAGCCGGTGGAGGTACTGGCGCTTGAGACCCGATTCCCGTGCGGCTTGAGACACGTTTCCCTCGTACTTGCTGAGGATCCGGTTGAAGTAAAGGGTCTGGAACTCCTCCAGGAGTCTGTCCTTGGCCTCCTTGAAGGGAAGGGCGCAGATCTCCTCAGGGCGGCCGAGGGCAGACGGCGCCGGGGCGGGCTCGTGTGAGGCCGGCAGCGGCAAAATATCGGCAAGCTCCAGGGCATCCCCCTGGGCCATGATGACGCCGCGTTCCACCGTGTTGTTGAGCTCCCGAATGTTTCCTTTCCATTCCTGGTCCACCAGGTATCGGAGCGCGTCCTCAGAGACTTTCTGCACCGATTTCCCGTGAATGGCGTTGTACTTTTCGAGAAAATGTCGAACGAGAAGCGGGATATCCTCTTTTCTCTCCCGCAGAGGCGGGACGCGGATGTTGATGACATTGAGCCGGTAGAACAAATCTTCCCGGAATTCCCCCTGGGCGATTTTTTCCTCGAGGTTCTGGTTCGTGGCCGCAAGGAAACGAATGTTGGCCCTCTGAATGGAGTTGGATCCCACGACCTTGTATTCTCCCTCCTGCAGCAGGCGAAGGAGTTTCACCTGCATGGTGGGGTTCAGATCTCCAATTTCGTCCAGAAAGAGAGTCCCCCCGTCTGCTTCCTCCACCAATCCTTTTTTGTCTTTGATGGCCCCCGTGAAAGAACCCTTCAGGTGACCGAAAAGTTCGCTTTCGATGATCGACTCGGGAATGGTGCTGCAGTCGATGGGAATGAAGGCTTTCTCTTTTCTCGGACTCATGAAGTGGACGGCGCGTGCCACCAGTTCCTTCCCGGTGCCGCTCTCGCCGGTGATCAGCACGGTGGCGCTGGTTTTGGCCACCCGGGCAATCTGCGTCTGCAGCGTCTGCATGTGTGCGCTGTTCCCCACCAGGGGCGGGTAGCGGTCCTGCCCTTGCAGTCTCTCCCTCAACTCCCTGTTTTCCCTCTGAAGCCCCTGCCATTTCAGCGCCTGCTGGATCACATGCAGGAGCCTTTCTTTGCGAAAAGGCTTGGTGATATAATCAAACGCTCCGCGGCGCGTGCACTCGATGGCCGATTCGATCGTGCCGTAAGCCGTCATCACGATCACGGCCGTGCCGGGATTCTTTTCCTTGGCACTCTTGAGGATTTGAACGCCGTCCCGCTGGGGCATTTTCAGGTCCGTGATGACGAGATCGAATACGTTGGTCCTGATGAGGCTCTCCCCTTCGATGGGGTCGCTGGTGGTGATGATCTCGTGGGGAATCTTGCCCGAAAGAATGCGATGCAGGAGCACCAGCATGTCTTTTTCGTCGTCGATGATGAGGACTTTCGGCTTCATGGGGCGCCTCCTGAAACAAGTGCACCGTTTCCAGGTTCAACTCAAGAGAGTGTCCACCACTCGAGTCGTCATCCCGGGAGTCTCTCGGACGCAATCCACAGAAAAGAACCGGGTGCCGTCCTGGAAACTGCCGGCATGACGAGTGTCGAAATGAATATTTTAAACCGTGGCGCTGACCCAACAAGTCGAGCGGGCGCCCGGATGTTTCAAGGCGAAGCTTTGCGCCCGGGATTCCTCCGCTTGGAACCGATTTGCGGGAGTGGATCACCTGCCGACTATACTGTCCCCTGTGAGAGAAGGAAGTCAACCAAAAATGTCACCTGTAAGTTTCACCCTTCCGGCAGAAGACGGCTGCAGTCCCGGAGCAGGCCGCAACTTCCCCGCAGAGCCTGCTCTTGTGCGCGAGGATACGGGGCTGTGCGCGAGCCCCGGGTTTCAAGATGACATCCAAGTTGTCAGCATGTCCACTGTCGAACGAAGTGAACGGGGACCGGACGCAAAAGCATGAAGACTGAGCGCAGGAAAAAACACGGCAGAATGGTCCGGATCATCGGCATCATCGCGATTCTTCTGGTGATCGGAGCCTCCTACCTGGGCATTTCAACGGCCCGTTACATGAAGGAAATTATTCGGGAGCAGTTCAACCAGCAGCAGCTGATCCTGGCGCGGGCCACGGCCGAGTGGATCCAGGCCAAGATTCGAAGTGCCATCACCGACCTGGTGCTGCTCAACTCTCTGCCCGCCATCCAGTACGCTGATCCCGATGCCTATGAGATCCTTCTGCTCTCGACCCTGCCCATTCTGCAGCGGGACAATATCCTCGAAATACGGCGCGTCGGCCGGGATGGGAACACCCTTTTCGTGGCCAACGACCACGGGGTGGGCATGCAGCATTTTGATGTGGTTCAAAAACCTGCGGGATTCTACCTTTCCTGGGCCTCGGACATGAAAAACAGGGGCAAGACCATGGGAACGGGAGTTCGGTTCAAAAACCCCGGCGAAGACCGAACGTCGCTGGTGGTGGACCTGGTCATTCCCACCTACGAAGATTCCGCCAACGCGCTGCACCCTCGGCCCAGCCACCGCTTCTCAGGATATTTGAGGGCCAGTGTGGACATTTCCCGCCTCCTGCAGAGCATCATGCCCGACATCAAGTCGGGGAAGACCGGCTATGCCTGGGTGATCGATTCCTCGGGCATCTTTCTCTATCATCCCGAAAAGAGTCTGGTCGGCGAAAGCGCCTTTGACGCCCGAAGCCGAAGAAATCCGGCCGTCTCCTTTTCCAAGATCAATGAAATTCAGCGTGAGGGGATGCTCAAGGGAGGAGAGGGGACGGGGCTGTACACCTCGGCATGGCACCACCAGGTGGTGGAACCGATGGAAAAGCTCATCGCCTATGCCCCTGTGGCCATCGAGGGGCCGCATCTGGATTATCTGTGGTCGGTGGCGGTGGTCGCGCCCGTTCACGAGATCGAAGGCGTCATGGACATGGTTTACACGCGCCAGATCCTGCTTCAGGGGCTCGTCTTTCTGGTCATCCTGTGCGGCAGTGTGGCCGTGGTGCTCTACGAGCTGCGATGGTCCACAATCCTCGAGCACGAGGTCGCGATCAAGACGGAGGACATTCGTCGCTATGCCGATGAACTGGAACGTTCCGAAGGCAAGTATCGCTCTCTGGTGGAAAGTGCGGAGGACCTCATCTTTTCGCTGAACAGGGAAGGGATCATTCAGACGGTCAACCAGCACATGTGCCGGCTCTTCGGTTTTCCGCGCGAAGCCCTGCTGGGCAGAAGCCTTCATCATCTGCTGCCCAGAGAGCAGGCCGAGGAACAGGTGCGCCTCATCGAGGAGGTGCTGGAAACCGGCAAACACTCCCGAACTGAGACCATCTTCAATGTCATGAACGAGGAACTCTGGTTCAACGTTCAGTACATTCCCCTCCGAGGGGAAGACGAGGAGAGCGGTCTCATCCTGGGCATTGCCCGGGACATCACCGAACGAAAAAGCCTGGAACGGCAGCTCATCAATGCGGAAAAGCTGGCCTCCCTGGGGACCCTCGCCGCGGGGGTCGCCCACGAAATCAACAACCCTCTGGGCATCATGCTGGGATTTTGCGACCTGCTCATGGAAAAAATCGAGCCGGGCACGCTCGA
Source organism: uncultured Syntrophobacteraceae bacterium (assembly GCA_964654275.1). GTDB lineage: Bacteria > Desulfobacterota > Syntrophobacteria > Syntrophobacterales > Syntrophobacteraceae > SLCH01. The sequence continues at coordinate 45,531 of CAZZHS010000034.1, read as the reverse complement.
ATACAGCGACTTGAAAACCATTGAACGTCACGGCCTCCACTGCAAGGGGATCGTGGAGCGACTGCTGAGCTTCGCCCGGATCAGCGAGGAAACTCAGACCCACTGCGATGTGAACGAGAACATCGAAGCGGTGCTCTCGGTCGTGCGGCACACCCTCAAGATGAACAACATTCAACTCGTGACGCAACTGGAGGAGGGGCTTCCGCCCGTGTGCGGGGATCCGCGAGGTCTGCAGCAGGTCTTCCTCAATCTCATCAGCAATGCCATCCATGCCCTGGACGGCAAAGGGACCTTGACGCTTCGTTCCTGCCGCTCTGAAAAACCCGACTGGGTCGAGGTGCTCGTGGAAGACGACGGATGCGGCATCAGCCGGGAAGTGCGGGAGAGAATCTTCGACCCCTTCTTCACGACCAAGAAAGTGGGCGAAGGAACCGGTCTGGGGCTCTCCGTGAGTTACGGCATCGTCTCCCAGTACGGGGGCACCATCCGCTGTGAAAGCCGATCCCGGGAAGAGGACCCCGAACGCTCGGGAACGCGCTTCTTCATTCAGCTTCGAATCTTTTTGACGGAAGAGCAACTCTCCGAAAGCAACCCTTCCACAGAATTCCTTCCATAGATGGCACGGTAATTGATCACGCCACAGCCTGATGGCACTCTCCGGCGGAAAGCCATCAGACGACCATGCGTGCGGCCCAAATCTGGCCCTCCTTGGCGGGGGGGCATGGCCCCTGCGAGACGGTCACCTCCTGTTTCCGCCCTTTTCATGGTGCTGCTCCAGTTGAAACGGCTGAGTCATGGCAGAGAAGAACCGAAAAAAAGTCCTCATTCTAGATCCGAACCGAGACATTGCGGAATTGTTTGCGAGGGCTCTGGAAGCGGGGAGTGGGTTCAAATGCTATGTCACTTTTCAGGAAGAGGAGGCTTTGGACATCCTCCAGGAGATCCAGTTCGATCTTCTCCTCGTGGATTTTCATGTGGCCTGGCAGAACGATTTTGCTTTTTTGCGTAAATTCAAGAGGCTGGCACCAAGAACCCTGATCCTTCTGGATGCTTACGTCCATCAGAGAGTTCCGCTTCAACGGGCGGTCTCTCTGGGGGCCGCCGGGTGTCTCATCAAACCCATCAAGATCGACGTCCTCCGAAGCAAAGTGGAAGAATACATCAGCGCACACGCCCCCGAGGTGTTGTGAAAATGTCCACAATAGAGTGACACTGGTGTCACCCGATTGTTTCACTCTCGCCTGAATTCTTGGCCCAACGAGTCTCCCAACGTTTTCTATTCTTAGTGATTCCAGTAGCTTAAAAACAAGTTTTGGGGTGGCATGCCCGTTGCGTTTCCTGGGACGTCAGGTCCGGCCCTGTGTTCCAGTGTGCCGCCGGAAATGGTGGGAGTCCATGGGATGTTGCCGCAGCAGTGAACACTCAACGAGAGGAGGAGGTTTTCAGCGAGAATCAAGGGGAGGGTGGATGGAACCATCGCAATCATACACTTTTTCAGGAGATCCCGGCTCTGAAGGAAAAAGAATCCATAATTGGGTGGGATTGTTTTGGATCGGGTTCACAAACAACCAATTCACATGGGAGGTAAGCAAATGAAAAGACTCAAGTGGAAACTCACGGCGTTGATCGCATGGGTTCTCGGGGTTTTCCCCAGTCTGGTTCTGGCTGCAGGGGAGAAGGCCGACATGATCGTGATTGTGGCCGACAGCAGGAAACTGACCGGCATCATGGCATGGTGGGCCAACATGTACAACCATAGCCACATTCAATTCGCCCTGCTCACCATTGTCATCATCCCCATCATCGGCGTCATTTTCGGCGTGCTGGCGGACTTGATCATGACGCACATCGGGATCGACCTGAAGTCTCGGGATCTGGCCGAACACTGAGCCTCCCCGTGATCTACGGATGGGGCGGAAAGCCGCAATTCTCTCAAATCATGTCATGGAGGTTTTAAGATGGACTGGTTGTATATCCTCATGCCCATTGCCGGCGTGAAAATATTCTGGCCCGGTTTGGTCATTCTTGGTGTCGGCGTAGGAATCATCGGCGGTTTCTTCGGCATGGGCGGCGCGTGGATGGTGACGCCCGGCCTCAACATTCTCGGCTTTCCCATGGCGTTCGCCATCGGAACGGACATCGCCCACATGGCGGGCAAATCACTGATCTCCACCATGCGGCACGGCAAGTTCGGGAACGTGGACTACAAGCTGGGCATGATCATGCTGGTGGGCACCGTCGTGGGGTTCGAAGTGGGCGCCCAGATGGTCATGTGGCTGGAACGCATGGGCAACGTGGAAAAGGTTGTGCGCTGGCTCTACCTCTTCCTCCTGGCTTTCATCGCCTGGATGGTCTTCAGTGATGTGGCCAAGCGCGCCAAAAAAGAACGTGCCGCCAGAGCCGCCGGTCAGGAGGTGGACAAGCTCGCCACCGGTATTGAATGGCACAAGACCTTCCACAAGATGAACATCCCCCCCATGGTTCATTTTAAGGCGGCCGGCATCACCTGCTCCGCCTGGCTCCCCATCATCGTGAGCTTCCTCACCGGCTGGCTTGCAGGCATCCTCGGCATCGGCGGCGGCTTGATCCGCATGCCCGCACTCATCTACATCATCGGCTGCCCCACCCACGTGGCGGTCGGTACGGACCTCTTTGAAGTCATGATCTCCGGTCTCTACGGCGCCGGCACCTACACGTACAAAGGCCGGACGGAACTGGTCGCGGCCATCATCATGCTGGTGGGCGCGTCCCTGGGAGCACAGGTGGGGACGGTGGCCACCAAGTACATCAAGGGTTACGGCATCCGCATCGCCTTCGGCATCGCCGTCATCTGCTGCGGCATCTCCATCTTTCTGAAGCTTCTGGGCACCATGCAGCCTGCGTGGAGAACCTTCTACGACAACGCCTCCACCGTCCTGGTGCTGGGCACCGTGGCTGTGCTCTCCATCTATATTTTCGTGAGAATGGTGCAGGGAGCGAAGCTGGAAGTGGCCGCCCGCAAGCGTGCCATGGGGCAGAAGTGAGCTTAAGGCTGTGGAGATCCGTTCACCACTGACAGAGAGGATCACGATGATTCCGAGAAAATACGTTTTGAATGTGTTGGCTGGGGTGCTGATGCTGGTGTTTGCATCGGGATGTCAATATGGAGATGTGGATCAGGGCCGCACCGTGGCCTTTGACAAGGAAAAGGGTTTGGTGACCATCATCCGCGATGTGAAGCACGACACGCTCCATCCGGAATACACCCATCTTCCACCCGTCGTTTACAAGATTCCGAAGGATCCCAAGGAAATGGGACCGGAGCCCGTCCCCGGTCACCGGATCATGCTCGACACGAACAACCGGAGAGTGAAGATCTTCGATCCCGTGGAGCAAAATTTCAGGATCATCGACTACACGCTCATCGACCAGAAAGACAATGTGCGTCCCAACGACCCGCTGGTGGCCGGAAAGAATTTTCCCATCGTAGACCGGGAAAAGAAGACCATCACCATATATTCTTCAAGGCAGAGAGTGCTGGTCACTTTCTCCCTGCCCGATGAATATTTCGAACTTCCCGACATCACGTGGGTGGCCGGCGACGAGCTGCGCATCTACTTCGAGGAAGAAGGGCAGGCTCATCGGCTGATGAACGTCACCAAGACGGATATTTACAAAAAATAGGCTTTTCGGTTATGTAGGACTGCGTCGTGCGGGAGGGACTCCCGGGTCCCTCCACACGGCGAAGCTTTTGAATCACGCGGCCGCATACAGGCCGGATGTGTCACGAAGGGAGTGGCTGGACCATGAACTGGAGACAAAAGATCATCATCGGTGTGACGGACGTTCTCATTCTCGCGGAACTGACTTTTGCCATCTACATGGCCAACCTCAATCCGGAAGAATTTACCTCGGTGTTTTTCAAGTATTTCTTTGCGGCGTTCGTTCCGACAATTGTCGTGGCCATCATGCTCGTGAGGCGGCTGCGGGAAAATGATGTCCCGGCCGGTGTTGAGGCTGAAGCCGAGGCCTGAAAGCATGAATCTGCGTCAAGCGACCTTTTGGAAGAGTGTTCTGGGGAAACTGGCGGCCGTTCTGGCGGTTCTGTTCCTCGCGTCGGCGGTGGATGCCGTTCTCGTGCATTTTCGTGAATCCACCAGCGTCGTTCACATGGTTTCCGGAGACCGGGTGAAGGTCAACGGTTATCTGACGCCGGAAACCAAGGAAATGGAGCACTTGAGTTTCGTCAGCAGTTCGCCCCTGCTGCGGCTGGAGTTTGACGCGGTGCATCAGGGGTATTGGCTGGGGGGGATCATGTGGCGAGGCGAAATGGTCACCGACCCCGCAATCGAACCAGGTAAATACAGGCTGGTCCTGGTGAGCAACCTCCCCGACAAGGGGCAGGTGCCGGGAGGTCTTTACTTGGTCACGGTCCATCCGGATGCTCTCAGCCGGCAGCGCGCCTCCACTTCCCTGATACAAAAGTACACGGGATTGCCCCGCTGGCCTGTTTTCCTTGGGTTCCTGGGACTCACCCTCCTAGTTTTCACCCTCGTCTTCTTTCTTTCGCGGAAGAAAGACGAGCTCCTCTTGAAAGAGGGAAAGTCCGAGGTGTTTCGGGTCGTGGTGGTCAACAATCAGTACGAGATCGCTTTCGGCATGGGAGAGGCTCAGGGTGTGAAAGCAGGCGACCAGCTGAAAATCCTGAACGCCCGCGGTGAAACCGCAGGGTATTTGGTGGTCCACACCGTCACTCGAACCAGTGCGGTGGGGTATGCGCCTCTCGAATCCGATGTCAGGCCGGGATACGTGGTTTCCCTCGCTTGATGGACTTCTGCATCATGAACTCATGCCCCCCCTCCACGCCCTCCATGGATTGTTTCTGAAGCGTTTGCTCAATGAAAAGCCTTGAGCATCATGGGGATGGCCACAAACGTTCCCACGGCGCTTCCAAGGTTTGTCAACGCAACCACCAGCAACACCCTCGTGATGCCGTTTTTCCAGAATCCCCGCCATTGAGAAAGGTCCGAGGCCAGGGTTTCGAAATCTTTCACCCTGGGTTTGCGAAGTAGCAGTTCAACAAGCCCTGACACCCATCCCGCTGCAATCATCGGGTTGAGCGATGTGAAGGGTGCGGCCACGACGGCCGAACAGATGGTGAAGGGATGAGCCAGGGCCGCTGCAGCCCCGAGTCCTGCAAACACCGCATTGGCGACGATCCACCAGGCGACCATGTCCGTTCCCGCGCTCTGGCCTGCTTTGAAAAAGCCTGCGACAATGAGCGCGATGATCATCAGAGGGAGTCCCCATTTCAGCCCCGTGAAAAGTTTTCCTCTGGGTGGAACGGTCTCGAGGGCCTCCACGTCCACGGTCTTTTCCCAACATTTCCTGATGCCCGGCACGTGCCCGGCTCCCACGACCGCCACGATCCGCTCGCCGGGGGCCGTTCGAATCTTGTGAGCCAGGTACTCGTCGCGCTCGTCAATGAGAATTTTCTTGATCTCGGGCAGCGATTCCCCCACTTCCGCAAGCACCGTTTCCAAGACATCCTTTTTCTTCAAATTCTCGATGTCTTCTTTCTTGAGTTCATCGATCCGGGTGAACGAAGAGAGCAGTTCCGCGATCAACTTGAATTTGGACGTCAATTTCATGTAACGCCACGCCCGGGCCAGGGTGGTGCGCACGTCCCGATCCACGAGCTGAATGCGAGCTTCGACTTCCCGGGCGGCCTCGATGGCGGTGACCATTTCCTGGCCGGGCTGGATGTTGAATTTCTCACCGATCCGGCGTTGAAACGAGGCCAGCATGAGGTTAGCCAGAAGCAGGAACGATTTCTTCTCTCGTATGACCTTGAAAAGATTCGTCTCCTGCCAGCGATTCTCCTGGGAGAGGGCCTGGAAACGGGAATCGCAGAGCTCCACACAGACCGTGTCGGGCCGAAGGGTCTGGATGACCTGACGGACCTCGTCCACGCTTTCCTGGGAGATATGAGCGGTTCCCACGAGGTAGATTTCTTTCCCCTCGAATTCCAAGCGGTCCAAATTGGTTCTCGACTCTGCGTCCATACACCCCACTCTCATGGCTTCTCCTGATTGGATCAAGCCCGGTGATTTTTACCCATGCGTGATGAGACCCGCTACGCCCTGTAACGCCCTGGGTCTCCAACTTCGATGGACAGATTTTTCGAAGAAGGAACTTTAACACAATCCTTCATGGCGGCCATGGCAAAAAGGAAAGCCCCTCGGCGGCATTTGAGGGGCTTCAGGGTGTTCATAAGTGGCGCGAGGGGCTTTCGTCCTCCCTCGCGATCCCGAACCAAGACTGGCGTGACGGTCAAAAATCCTTGAAATCGTCGGAGTCGAACGGAATGATCTCGTTGGACTTGAGGGGCCTGCCGCCTTCCAGGTGTCTTGCAGCATCGCCGTTTCCATTCTTCACCTTGGGGCGAAAATTCTCACTGGGATGCGTCTGCTCCCGCTGCATTGAAACGGAAGCCGTTCTCCGACGGTTCAACAAGCCCTCGCGCTTCTTGACGCCGCTTCCGGGTGCTGTTTCACGGCTCCCCCCGACCAGACCTGCAAGGTCTTTGACGAACGTCCGCAGTTGCATGGCCTGCGCATTCATCTCTTCGGCAGCAGAGGCGGACTCTTCGGCATTGGCCGCATTGCGTTGGGTCACTTTGTCCATTTCCGAAACGGCTCGGTTCACCTGCTCAATGCCTTGGGCCTGTTCCAGTGAAGCCGCGGAAATTTCGGCCACGAGCTCGCCCGATTTGAGGATGCTGCGGGACACCTCGGTAAACTCCTGGTTGGTTTTCTCCACCATGCGGGAGCCTTCCTGGACGGTTTTCACCGTGCCCTCGATGAGCTCGGCCGTGTTCCTGGCCGCCTCGGCAGCACGAAGAGCCAGGCTGCGCACTTCGTCGGCCACCACGGCAAAGCCGGCTCCTGCCTCGCCCGCTCTTGCGGCCTCGACGGCAGCGTTGAGGGCCAGAAGGTTGGTTTGGAAGGCGATTTCATCGATGGTCTTGACGATCTTCTGCGTTTCCTCGCTCGCCCTGGAAATCTTGAGCATGGACTGGATCAACCCGCCCATGGATTGATCCGCCTGCTGTGCGATGCCGTTGGCGTCCACCATGAGCCGGTTGGCTTCCGAGGCGTTCTCGGCATTTTGCCTGGTCATGGAAGACATTTCTTCCAGGGAGGAGGAAGTCTCCTCGATGGCGGCAGCCTGTTCCGAGGAACCCTCGGCCAGCTGCTGGCTGGCTGAAGAGACTTGCCCCGAGCCGGCGGCCACCTGTTCCGAGGCCTCTTCAATGCCTGCGATGGCATCCTGGATGGGTTTGGTGATCTTCCGGGTCAAAACGACGGCCATGACGAGCCCGAGACCAATGGCCAGGATCGAAAAGATGGAGATGAGCAGCTTGCCGTTGCCGGAGGTTTTCTCCAAGGTTTGTGAGGACTCATCCTGAATTTTCGTGGATATGGCAGCGACCTGACGGGCGTCGGCCACGATGGTGTCCAGGGCCTTCTTGCGGTCGACATTGTTCTGAACCCGCTGGGAAAAATTCGCTGCGTAATTGTCCGCATTCCTTTTGAGTTCATCGGTGGCGATGGCGAGGTTTTTCAATTCGTCGAGGATCGGGGCCACTTTCTCTTGGTTCTTTTCAAACGCGAAGTAATAGAGGGCATTGAGTCTGGCCTCCAAGGTGAGAAGGTTGATGGAATTGGCCTCGTTCAGCCTGGTGATTCCCTCGTTGATGAGGGTCGCCGTTTTCTGGATCTGGTTGTCGATGTCTTCCACATAGGCGCCGGCGCAGATGATGAGGCCCCACGGCTTGAAGTGCTTCGCATAGGTGATTTTGGGGAAGACCTCTTCCCCCCTTCCCGGCTTGGTCCAGAAGTACTCGGTCTGGGACTCTCCGTTCTTGAGCGCCTCTTCCACGATGAACTTCATGAAGGTCGCGCCGGTTTTTTTGTCCTGAATCGTGCCGAAATCCATTCCCTCCAGTTTACGATTCGAACCGTGAGCAACCAGAACGAGATCTTCCTGGACCACGAAGAAATAATTGTCCCCGTCGAAGTGCAGGTTTCTGACGGTTTCCAGCGCCGCCTCTTTGCCGAGAGAATTCTCATGATGGTACTTGAGAACATCGTAGCCCACGGCGACCAGGTTTCGAATGCTCCCGACGGCCTCCTGCCTGAGAGCTGCGGAATTGGATTGCAAAATGCGCTCCTGCGTCTCTTTCGCAGCCTGGGAGGATTGCTGTTCAGCGATCTTTGAAATGTCGTCCGTGATCGTGACCAGTTGCGCCAGAACCTTCTGGTCGTATTCCTCCAGCCTCTTGAGCTCCTCCGCCGCTTTTTGATAACTGGCGCGAGAACTTTTCAGAGCGTCGCTGTCCGCACTGTTGGCAATGTGATCTTTCAGCTTTTCGGCGAGGACCTCCAGTTCACTGAGGGTCCGCATGAGATTGGTGTACGATTCCTCATCCTTTCGGATGATGTAGTTTTTCTCATAACGGCGTGCGTCGAGAATTTTCGTTTCCAGTTCCATGGCCAGAGTGTTGGTCTCCGAGGCCTTGATCACTTTCTGCAGGCTGGCGAAGCCCGTCACCCCGATGGCCAGTCCGACCAGGATCAGGGCAAGGAATCCCAAAAAAATCTTGCTGCCGATGCCTCTGTGAAATACTTTCATCTGGTTTCCTCTTTCTTCCTTTTTTGATTGGTCAACACACGCCGGTCCTTCACCATTCGAAGCTCCCAACTCCCACTATCGGATGGACTTCGCGCTGCAGGGATTTGTGGCATTTCCCCCGTGTCAGCCTCGGCCATTGTTTGGCAGAGGGTCAGTCCGGAGGTGCCATGTGCAAGATCGCTTTTGGGGAGTTGTCGGAAAAAGCATCGTGTCGCTTGAGCGTTATTTTCAGGGCGGTGCGACGGGCGGTGCCTGTGCTCAGAGAACCCGGAAAGTTCTGAACCCGGTGCTCTGCCGGAACAACAAAGCAGGGTCCAACACCCCCGCCTCAATCCCCACTGGAGGGGGAATCAAACAGGGGACACCCGGGGAAAACAAATCTGACAAAACACGCAGGAAAAGGGGGGAACTGCGGCCGAGGATCGGAGGCGGTGAACCCGGCAGGAAGGTGCTCCACAACGGAAAGCTCTGCGGATCGGCGGGCTTCCCATTGTGGGCGGGTTTGATTCAGGCTGGATGTTTCCTGGGCTGGATGAGTCTCTCCAGGCATTCCTATCGCAGATAGGCCCCGATCTGGCCGGCTGCCGCAAGCTCCAGGCGGGCCTCAGGGTCGCGAATCTCCTCCACTCGCCCCCCCGTCGTGAGGACCCTTTCCGAGAGTGGCCACACCAGATCGTCATGTTCCTCCAGCGGCTTGCAGCAGTAGGGACATGTAAGGTCGGCCGGTGGGTGATCCAGGAGGACGTCGCATGCGGGACACTGATAGCCGGGCACCTTCGAGCCGGTTGCGTAGACAAGCCGGTAGATGCGTCCCTGATTGGCGGCGCTGAGTGTCGCATTGAAACCGATCACGGCCTTCGCGGAAGGCCCCTGAGTCTTGTGAGCCATGGTCACCAGATCGTGAACCATCTGCCTCTCTTGTTCCCGCTCAATCTTTTCGATGGCGGGGCCGGACAGTTCGAACACCTCGGAAGCTTTGGCGTTGACCGAGATCTTGACGCGATCACACACCCTGAGAAGCACGGCTTTGGGAAGCAGCCGGTACAGCTCTGCGGTCACCTCGTCGGGCCCCGCCAGAACGATCTTATCCAGATGGTATTCCTCCAGGATTTCCTGCAGCCGGTCCACCACGCTCTTGAGAAACTCCTCGCTGTATTTGTCGGCGCGCCGCTGCAGCACCATCTGCGATCTCATGTGATCACTTCCCGCAGCACTGCGGTGTTTGACGGGAGGTTCCTGAAAAATATCGGAAACTTCGTTGATTTCGCCCATGGCAATGACGAAGAAGCGTGCTTTTTCCCTGTCGGCGAGCACCACGCCGTAGCGTGCATGTTCCTCCCATGCCTCGAGAAAAGGGCGCACGTAAGGTGTCTTTCCGAACCAGGCCTGATTGGCCATGCGAATGGGGAGATTCTCCTCAAAATAAAAAGCGTCCGACACATCGCAGAAGAGCACCAGGCTCTTGCCCTTGGGCAGATGGAATTCCGCTTTCTGGCGCACCCATTCGGCGTCTTCTTGAAAATGTCTCAGTTGCTCATCGTTTTGTATCTGATTCTCGATCTCTTTGAGCATGCCGTCGAGTGCCACCTTGTACCCGCCCCGACGGCTCACGGTATTGGCGGGATCTAAGTTGAGATACAAACTCAAGACAGGAGAGTTGTTTTGCCCTTTACGCTCCGCAAGTTCACGCAGGGTCCTGGGCTGAAGTAATCTCATAACAGCTTCCTCCTTGTGATTGAGTGATCCTGACGTACGGAAGGCTTTCCCTGTGACGAGGCTTTGTCTTGCTCATCCCTCCTTTTTCAATATCCTCCACGCGTTTGTCGCACGCCCGGCAGGGCAGGGGCTCTCACATCGATTCACCCGCCTGAACCCGGTGAAACTTGCTCAACATCATGGGGACACGGGAACATTTCTTCGGGGACCATCCGGTTTTGATCGACCGGATGCAGACAGTTTCAGCGTCAGGAGGGCGCTTCCATTGGGACGGCGGGTTTCCCCACCCCTTTCCCCAAGCGGCCGGCAAGTTCCGGAAGCGGAGATCCTGTTTCACGTTCTCATATCCCCGGGAACTCTGCAACCTCTCAGTGGGGCGCAGCCTGAAAAAGGTTCTTTCACCCCCCACGAGCGCAAACTCAGTTTTATTGAAACATGGCTTGAACGTTGTGAAAAGAGGAGCGGTTTTCGAAATTCCCGGAAGCCGGATGATTGCCGGACAAGAGGGAAGTCCACGGGGGAGTGTGAAAGAGCAACGGTCCTGGAACAACTCGCTTCAAGATCGGAAGCGTTTCTATTCGTTCTCGATGCCCGCGCCTGGAAACAGATCGCAGACGGGAAATTTCGGCGAGAAACAGAGTTCACTGCCAGGAGGGGGAAGAGCCGGACAGAATCCTTTTTCGATCCTGGAGCTGTTTCTGCGGGAAGGGATGAAAATTGAACAGCCGGTGGCCCGGTATTTTGTAAGGCACCTGCGCATTCCCTTCAAGTGGAGGCCGACGTGAGCCTCTTCGGGAACAGCCAGCCGATTGCCGCTCCCGAGTGAGGCTTCTCAATTCTTCCCGGAGGCCTCCCGTTTCTCGCTGTCGAGGCTTGGCGGCTCGCAGACGCTGGTTTCGTAATGGTAGTCCTCCTTGAGGAACGCCTCGGCGATGATGGAAACGCTCGCTTCGGTGTTCATGAGCATGTCCATCTGACGGGTGAAGATCAGGAGTCTTCCGATCCTGTCGAGCTTCTCCTCCATGACGGGCTGCTCGTATTTTTGCACCCGCGCGGTCACCCGGTCGCCGTCGACCTCGACATGGAACCCCAGTTCCTGAAGGATCATTCCAATGCAGCGCACGCGACGGTTCCGCCGCACAAAGTCTGCGGCCCCGCCCTTGAAGGAGAAGGTGATGTAATTTTTGTTCACGGTCTTGCCGCAATAGCTGTCGACGATACTGTAATGGTACCCAACCCTTGAACTGAAGTTCAGATACTTGTCCGAGAGGATGGCATAACTTCGGTCTCCGAAGCGCTCCGCCGAGTAGTTGCAGGTGAACATCTGCTCGCTCATGACCGAGAGAAAGCCTTTCAGCTGAATGGGGCGGGGCTGCTGAACGCGAAGGTCTTCGTGCAGCAGGCCGGTGAGCAATGCCCTGAACGGAATGCAGACGATGTCTTCGACTTCGATTTTGCTGCGCGGTTCCTCAGAGGGCCGTATCCCGTTGCCGAGGTCGATGACGTAGAGATCCAGCGGGATGGGAGCCACCAATTTCACGGCGCATCCCTCTTCCTCGGAGACCAGATCGCTGATCTGAAACATTTCCGAGTAGGAAAATTCGTGGACGAGCCGCATGATGTCGTGCATGGACTTGCAGGATTCGGGGGTGAAATCCGGCGACTTGGGATCCACGAGGTGCAACGGGATAATGGAAGCCGAAACTTTCTTGAGCGTCTCGTAGACAGGCGTCCCCATCATGTGGGATTCCCTCTGCCGGCCCAGTCCCATGAGTTCTTCGACACGTCCTTGAAAGACCCTTCCCGAGATAGCATCCACGGTGATCTCGGCACCCTGAGGGATGACCTCGGTGGCTCTCTTGGTGTCGAGCAGGGTGGGGATCCCGAATTCGCGGGAAAGGGAGGCCATGTGACCGGTCACGCTGCCGGCGTCGGTGACAATGGCCTGAGCCTTTTTCATGACGACCACGAATTTGGGGGAAGATCGCCGGGCAATGAGCACCCCTCCCTCGGGAAAGTTGTTGAGATCCTCGTCGGAACGCACATGGTACGCGGGGCCGAACCCGACTCCGGGGCAGGCGGAAGCGCCGCCGTCCAGTAGGATTTCGTAGCCTGTGAGCTTTTCCTCCAGCGCTTTGGTGGAACTGAGGCTGGGGGTTCCCAGGTTGAGGGGACGTGTCTGGAGCACAATGAGGTTGTCTGACGGGTCGAGAGCCCACTCCATGTCTTGGGGGCATCCGTAGTGATTTTCCAGGTCGAGGGCATAGCGGGCCAATTCCCGGATCTTGCTGTCCGGGAGACAGGGACTCGCCCGCAATTCGGGCGGATTGGGCACTTCGGAGAGGCCCCCGGCAGGGTTGCTCACCAGCTTGACAGGTTTATCCGAGATGGATTTTTCAAGGATTTGGAGGGATCCCTCCTTGGATACCCGGTAGGTGTCGGGCGTGATGACCCCATCTACCGCATAGGGACCAAGGCCCCAAACGGCGCTGATGAGCACATTGTTGTCCAGGATGTTGTAAGGATGCCGCGAATAAACGACTCCGCTCGCCACCGATTCGACCATTTCAAGGCAGGCCACGCTCATGGCGATGTCTTCGTCCCTTATGCCTTTGTTGAGCCGGTAAGATATGGCCCTGGGGGTGTACAGGCTCGCCAGGATGTACTTGTAGGTGCGGATGAGCATCTCCTCGGTCACATTGAGGACCGAAAGGTATTGACCGGCATAGGAGAGTTCACTGTCCTCGCCGATGGCGCTGCTCCGCAGGGCCACTCTGGGCCCAACATCCCCGGAGACCTTGTTCCTGATCCGCTCGAGCATGCTCTGGTGTGCCTCCAGGATGGAATGCTCCAGGTCCGGGGGGATGACCGCCAGGAGGATCAGTCCCTGAATGGATTCGCTCACCTCGGTGACGCTCTCCGGCTCGTTGGGATCCAATCGCATCTTGATCCGGTTGATCTCATCGACGAGATCGTTGGCGCGCATCACATAGTGAAAGGCTTCGGTGGTGATGGCGTACCCCTCCGGAATGGGCAGCCCCACTCCATTGCGAACCTCTCCGAGATTCGCGTTCTTGCCTCCCACGTAATCCACCATCTCCTTGTTGATGCGTTCGTAGGGCAGCACCCAGTCCGTGAGCGCGGTCTCCTTCTGTGTCTGGATGTGTTCCTTGATTTGGGCGTTGATCCGTTCAAGCACATCGAAGAGGGCATGATACTTCTGACCCGAGAGCGCATTGAGGCTCTGCACCATGCGCATGGTGTGAAATGCGGAGAGGGCCGACTGAGAGCGCACATAGGACATTCCAAAAATCTTGCGGCCCTGAAGTTTGTCCTCGATGTCCGCAATGATGTGGGACAGCTGGGCATTGGAGTCCAGAAGCTCTTTGAATCGCTCGTATTTCGCCTTGAAGACATCGGCCATGTCCTCCCGCGATGACCTCCGGCGGCCGGTCAGCCAACTTTTAAGCCTTTCGAGCATGTTTGAACTCCATTTTTCAAGAGGGCAGGCAGCGAGTGACGGGACACACATCCGGACTATTTTGCCATCATAGCCTAAAATATCGGGCAGGTGTGCGTCAACGTCATAAAAGATCGGGGAAATTGTCCGGATCCGTCTGTTGGAAATGATCCTTGAAGATGATAGATTGTCCTGCGCCTGCTCATCATCTGCACCTGTCAGCCGGTGATTCCTCCATTCCGCCGAACGGTCACCCACGAAGCGAGGCAACATGTTTTCCGGATTATTGAGTCTAAGGTCCAGGGTTTTGGTGCTGGCCGGTTTTCTGGTTTCCGCCACTCTCGGTTTCGGTGCCTTCACCATGTGGACCGCTTACGGGGCACACAAGGCCTTGACGGTTATCTTGGAGCACAATGTCACGGCTCTCGCGTATGCCCACGACCTCGAAACCTCCCTGCTGCTGCAAAAAGGCTATGTGGCCCAATTTTCAAGCGATGGACAACCACACTGGCTGGAACAGCTCCGACATCACACGGTGGTGTTCGAGGATCGGCTGAAAAAGGCCCGGGACACTTCCTACACCCTGGAGCAGCGCAATCTCCTCAATGATATCGAATCGATCGGCATTCGGTTCAGCTACGCGAGAGACGAGGCCGTTGAGGCCTTTCGAAGCGGCAGGCGCGAGGAAGGCTTTCAACTGCGGCAGCAAATGGACGAAAAGTTCTATGCGCTCTGGGGCCTTTGCGAGAAATACAGGAAGCTCCATGAGCGGGACATTGACGACGCCAGGGGCGAGATCCTCTCCCAGATCGGATTCATCAATGCGTTCACCCTCTTTTACCTGATCGTGGCAGTGCTTTTCTGGTCCTTCCTCCACCACACCCTGCTCCATCGCATTCTGAACCCCATCGCCCTCCTCGTCGGAGATGGAGAGGGGAAAAGGGGGGGCAAGGACGAGGTGGAGGCTCTCAGCCGCCGCGTCAAGAGTCTCATCTCCGACGTGGACCAGACCCAGTCGGCCCTGCAGTTGAGCCGGGAGCACCTTTTGCAGGCGGAGAAGCTGGCCATGGTCGGCAAGCTGGCAGCGGGCGTGGCCCACAGCGTGAGAAATCCGCTCACCTCCGTGAAGATGCGGCTCTTTTCCCTGGAGCGATCGCTCCAGATGGATGCCATGCAAAAAGAAGATTTTGAGGTCATCTCCGAGGAAATTGCTCATATCGATACCATCGTACGCAACTTTCTGGAATTTTCCCGCCGTCCCAAGCTCGCTTTGCAGATGATCAGCCCCTCCGATGTCGTGGACAGCGCGATACAGCTTTTGGCGCATCGGCTCGAGGGCTTTGGGGTGGAACTGGAGTTGTACCGCCAGCGGCGGTTGCCTCTCATCGAGGGGGATCCGGAACAACTCAAAGAGGTGCTTGTCAACCTGATCGTCAATGCGTGCGAAGCCATGGGTGACGGCGGGCGCATCCAGATCATCGAGGAGGAGGGCAAGACAGGTCCGATGGGACATGTGGCGGTCATTCGGGTGGTCGACAACGGCCCGGGCATTCCGGAGGCCGATCAGGAGAAGGTTTTCCAGCCGTTTTACAGCACTCGCGAGGAAGGGACAGGACTTGGTTTGAGCATCGCCGCGCGCATCATCGAGGACCACAGAGGATGCTTGAATCTCAAATCACGGGAGGGGAAGGGCACCACCTTCACCATCACCCTTCCGTGCAGGGAGGACACGAGTTGGCTTCGATCCTGATTGTGGACGACGATCTTCATCTGCGCCGGAGCTTTGAGAAGATCCTGGTTCAAGAGGGGTACCAGGTCACGGCTGCGGCCAGTGGCGAAGCGGGGTTGTCCCACGTGCAGACCATGCCCTTCGATCTGGTGATCATGGACCTTCGCATGTCGGGCATGGATGGGTTGACGGCCTTCAGGAAGATCCGGGAGATCGAGCCCAAACTTCCCGTGATCATCATGACGGCCTTTGGAACCACAGAGACGGCCATCGAAGCCACCAAGATGGGAGCCTTCGATTATATCCTCAAGCCTTTTGACATCCCGGACATGCTCACGCTCATCGACCAGGCCGTTCAGGCCGGACGGGTGATGCGATCCCGCGTGGAACTGGACGTGCTTCCCGAAAAAACGACCTCCGAGGCGCTGATCGGCCGCAGCAAAGCCATGCAGGAGGTCTACAAGGCCATCGGCAGGGTGGCTCCGACGGATGCCACGGTGCTGATCCGCGGGGAGTCCGGCACGGGCAAGGAACTGGTTTCGCGCGCCATTTACCAGCACAGCCTTCGCTCAGAACGGCCGTTTCTGGTGATCAACTGTGTCGCCATTCCCGAAACGCTGCTGGAAAGCGAACTTTTCGGCTACGAAAAGGGGGCTTTCACGGGGGCGGTGAATCGTCGCGTGGGGCGCATCGAGCAGGCCAATGGCGGCACGGTGTTTCTCGATGAAATCGGCGACATGCCGTTCACGATCCAGTCCAAGATCCTGAGGCTGCTTCAGGAAAAGAGCATCGAACGGCTGGGGGGGCGGGAGCCCATTCCCGTGGATGTGAGAATCCTTGCCGCCACCAACCGTGACCTGGAATCGGCTCTGGCTGAAGGCCGGTTTCGGGAGGACCTCTACTACCGCCTGAAGGTGGTGACCCTTTGGCTCCCGCCGCTTCGGGAGAGAGCCGGGGACATTCCCCTGCTGGCCGAATACTTTCTCAAACGATTCGCCCGGCAAATGGATCTGCCCTATCCAGGGATCACGGACATGGCCGGCGCGCTCCTGAGCAGCTACCCCTGGCCTGGAAATGTGAGGGAACTTGCCAACACCCTTCACAAGGTCCTGATTTTCAACCGAGGATGCCCTGTGAGGCCGGAGGACGTCTCCCAGGCCCTTGGAGCAGAGACTGCAACGCGGAGTGGAGACGAACAGGCCCTCGAGGATGCCGTGCGCCGGTGGGCAAGGAGAATCCTCATGACCAGCGCTGAGGACAGCCTTTTTGACCGCTCCATGGACCGGGTTGCGAGCATGATCATCTCGGAGGCCCTGAGTCTGGCTGGGGGCAATCGCAGCCGTGCGGCCAAGATGCTGGGGCTGTCACGACCCACCCTTCTCTCCAGGATGGAAAAATATAAGATAACCCTGGAAACCTCCGCGCAGAGCGATCTTTCCTGCTGAGAGCGGGGGCTCTCCCCACCGCATGCCGGACTGAGGGATCGAGCTCCGGTGCACGGCGATGTCTGTGCCGTTTCGCCCCTCGGTGCCCCTTCTGCGGGCAGGTGAGACTGCAGCCGGGAGCGCCGTTTTTCCCTCCCCTCCCTCCCCCCTGCTTTTACAACGTGTAAAAATGCCTGACATTCCTCTTCGATGTTTCCTCCGGATCCGACCCCTCTACATTCTGGATATATGCAATAATTTCAATATGTTTAATGTCGAGGGCGGATCTCCGGCCTTTGGCATGGCGGTTGCCTTAAAGGCGATTCAGTGCCGGCACCGCAGCTTGAACATGCCGGGAACCTTCACGATAAGGAGGTCGATTTGAATACAGTATTTCTAAAGACCAGCGATGGATTCATTGTCCACAAGAAGGAGGGAGTTAGATGAGTGGTCCAAGGAAAGTTTACGAATTCCTGAAAGCTGCATCCGTGGCTCATGCGAGATGGGACCTGGAAGTGTCCATGTCCATTCTCAGGAATCGAAAGAAGATGCTCTTTTTGCTGGCTGCGGCAGTTCCGATTCTGGCGGTTTCTTTCGTGGAGGCCGGGTCCTTCATCGGTGGAAAGACGGCCTACGGTCCGGCTTTCTATTCCACGACGATTTTCCTCGTTTCCATCGCAGTGGGCCTTGCCGCAGGGTTGATCACGGGCTGTATCGGCGCGGGCGGAGGGTTTATCATCACGCCGGCGCTCATGGCGGCGGGCGTGAAGGGCATCCTGGCGGTCGGCACCGACCTCTTCCACATTTTTGCCAAGGCCATCATGGGAACGGCCGTTCACAAAAAGCTGGGCAATGTTTCCGTCAAGCTTGCGGTGGCCTTTCTCGCGGGTTCGGGCATCGGAACCTTTATTGGAGGGGCCATCAACAAGGGACTTTACAACAAGGACCCCCTCCTGAGCGAAGCGTTCATCAGCGGCATTTACGCCATCCTGCTCGGTTTCCTGGGTTTCTATGCCCTTGCGGATTTCCTCCGTTCGCGAAAGGGACCCGGTGCGGACTCGGGAGACGCTCACGGCGGTCCCTCTGCAGGAACCCCGGCTCTGGCCACCAGGCTCCAGGCTTTGAACCTTCCCCCCATGATCACCTTCGACGAAGACTTCGTGCCGGGCGGTAAAAAGCTCTCGGGTGTCATCATCGCCATGGGCGGTGTGGTGGTGGGCATCATGGCCGCCATCATGGGCGTCGGAGGCGGTTTCATCACCTTTCCCATGTTCGTCTACATTTTCGGTGTTTCCTCCATGACCACCGTGGGCACCGACATCCTTCAGATCATCTTCACCGCAGGTCTGGCGGCCATCGGGCAGTACGCCATTTACGGATACGTGTTCTACACCCTGGCCATGGGAATGCTCATCGGGTCCCTTCTGGGGATCCAGGTCGGTGCACTCACCACCAAGGTGGTGAAGGGCATTCACATCCGCGGGTTTTACGCGGTGTCCATTCTGGCCGGTTTCATCAACCGGGCGGCCACTCTGCCCAAGAAGTTCAACGAACTGGAAATGACGTCGTTTCCTCCCGCTCTGGTTCACGGCATCGAATATGTGGGCAACATCGTCTTCTGGATCGTGGTCGCCATTTTTGGAATCTGGATTTTCAGCAAGTTCTTTGCGAACGTCGGCACGCTGAGAGAGGAGGCCTAATCATGCTGATCAAGCACCCGAAACCTTTTCGACTTGGAGCGATGCTTGCCATCACCTTTGCGGGCGTTTTCCTGCTGATCCTGTCTCCGATCTTTGGAGACGGCATGAACGGACTGCAGTTTTCCGACAACATGTTCAACAAGTTGTCCAAGGGGTCTTCGCATTTCATTCCGAGGATTGCGGAACAGGCGAGGAGGTTTGAAGGGGAAACACTCTCCCTGACCATCAAGATGGACAATCCGGAACATCTCCAAAAAGCGCCGCCGATGCTCATGGCTGCCGGGCTGCTGGTGGGAGTGGAAGGGTCTGAGCTGTCCCTGAGCGGCGACCTGGGAAGGATGCTCAGCCGGGTCCTCCAGGATTCCGATGAAATGTTCCACAATCAAAGTGCAAAAGTGAGGGAACGATACGGCTTCGATGCCATGGAGGCCATGGCCCTCTGGTGGAACGTGCTCAATAAAATAGACAAAGAGCTGAAAAAGCAAAAGAAAGTTGACCAGTCCAACATGGTTTCCACGGTCATCAAGAAGGGGATCGAGCCCGCCTACAACTTCTATGGCATCGAAGCCCAGAGGGTCGCGGACAAGGCCGTGATCATGACCGCCCTGCTCATCTTCTACGTCATCTACACCATGTGGTGGGGCTACGCGATTTTCTACCTCTTCGAAGGCTTGGGTCTCAGCATGAAAAAGTCCAAAGTGAAAAAGGAAGTCTAGGAGGCGACGATGAAAATATTGGTTCCGGTCGACGGTTCGACATTTTCCAAAGAAGCGTTGAAGGTGGCTGCAGATTTTGCCAGGCTGAGAGGGGCGGAAATCCTGGTCATCAGTGTGGTGCCCTTCATCGGAGGCATGGAAGACCATGAAATCTCCCCGGCCCGGCGGGAGCGGCACATGGAGGGCATGGAAAGGCTGGCCGAGGAAGCGGTGAAGGAAGCTTGTGAGCTCCTCAACGCGGAGAGCATCGCCACGTCCTGCAGCAAGACCATCATGACATCCATCGCTGTTCCCGATGCCATCGTGGATTTTGCCGAGACGGAAAAAGTGGATCTGATCATCATGGGGAGCCGCGGCCTGAGCGCCTCCACCCGCATCAAGCTGGGCAGCGTGGCTTCCCAGGTGGTCAAGACCTGCTCGTGCTCCATCTACCTGGTGAAAATGCCCGAGTGAGGTTGCTGCTCTCTCGGCCGATGGCACCACGAAGGCGTGGAAATCAGCGGATCTGAATCCCGTTACGGACGCCCCAGCCCCTGTCCTGCCTCCGGACAGGGGCTGGGATCTTTCAGATCGGTTCCTGTCTCATGTGAACCTCCCCCCTCGGGGAGCGAGGGCTTTGCAGCACCTTCCTTCAGTCCTCCGGCACAGCCACTGTCCCTTTCTGTTGCAAATTTTTCAAAAGGTGAATATACGATGGAGGATGAGTTTGTTATATTGATTGCCGACCGCAACCGTCATGTGCGTGAATTCCTGGAGCGGGAGTTTGCCGCAGAGGGCTACCGGGTGATTTGTGCCGGGGACGCCCGGGAGGTTCTGGAGAAGATCTCCGGGGAACCTTCTCTGGATCTGGCCATTCTGGATCTGGAAATTCCTTACACGGAGGGATTGTCTCTGCTGGAGCGCATACAGAATCGGCAACCTCCTCTGCCTCTTGTCATCCACAGCTTCATCACTGAGGCAACGGACATCTGGAAAGAGAAACCTGTTGCCTCATTCGTGGAGAAAAGCGGCAACATCGAATATTTGAAGCTCGCAGTCTTAGAGTTGCTCCAGAAATTCTACCCCGAGCGATTCCCTACTGGACCATCTGAGAGTCCCGTGCCGAAGGGGAGCAGCTGAATCAAATGTGAACCGGGGAAGCCGCTGTATGAACAGAGCACATCCCTGCCCGCCGGCAGGCACTCAACTGTTTCCGATCCCATTGGTGGTGCTCTCATCTCTCTCCCTCCCCGTCGAACATTGTCGCCTCTCCAAACCGCCAAAGAACTCCGATCTCACTACGGGCACGAACCACTTGCCCCGTGGAATCGCCCCAATTCCTCCTTTACTCCCTGACGCCTCTGTCTGTAAGTTCTCCCCTGCGACCGTAGCGCAGCGGGGACCGGAGTGTTCCCTCTCTTGGCCTCCAAACCCGAACATTTTGAAGACTTGGGTGATCTCGGGCTCTCCAGTGGGCGGCTCGGTCGGCTTGTCGCATCACAACCTGTGAGGAGGATCCCTTGGATCAAGTGCCGGTGTCTGGAGGTGGACGACGAGATCCCTTTTGTGGAGGCCATGTACAAGTAGAGGAGAATTCGGGGGCGGCCTGTTGACGTGCGGGAGGTGTGGGGCAACCTGGAGTGTCTCGACCGGCGGGGAGAGCCGGACAGCTGGGGGTGTCATGAAGGAGGTGATGACGTTGGGCGAATTCAATGTGCTTCTGGTGGACGATGAAAAAGAATTCCTGGAGACGCTGATCAAAAGGCTCAAGAAGCGGAAACTCAATGCCATGGGAGCTCAAAGCGGAGAAGAGGCGCTGTCGGTCCTGTCCCGGGAAGCGGTGGATGTGGTGGTTTTGGACATGAAAATGCCGGGCATGGACGGGCTTGAAACCCTCAAGGCCATCAAGAAGGCCCTGCCACTGGTGGAAGTCATCATGCTGACAGGCCACGCGAACATGGAAGTCGCCATGCAGGGAATGGAACTGGGGGCGTTTGATTACCTGATGAAGCCCATGGAGATCGACGACCTTCTCTATAAGATGCAGGACGCTTATAAGAGGAAAACGCTTCAAGAAGCCGAAAGGAAGGCCTCGCAGGGAGTTGCTTCAAGTTGAGGGAGCTGTGCTTCCCAGCATCAGGGATCGGCTGCTCCAACGCCTTCAAGAATGAACCGAAGCAAAAGATTATTCTCAAAGACGTCTCATGAGCCCCTGGGAAATGGGACCCCAGCGTGCCGGGGGCAAGCGATCTCGGGTCTACTCCCACGAGGGCTCCATGATCAAGCTGCGTAAGATCTTATCGAGATTTGGTTTTCCCGACAAAAGGGAACAGGTCTCCGAAGAAGAGGCAGAAAGGCTGCGGGTTGCCTTCAAAGCTCGTTACCACCACTTCAAATTGCTTCTCAGTGCCAACAACAAAGCTCTGGAACTCATGTCGGAAATGGAGGGGACTCTGCGGGGCAGCCGCCCGTTCGGCATGTCTTTCATCCGAGCCAACAGCACCGCCGTTTCCGTGAATGTCTACCGCATCATTCAGAATCTCATGGAACTGGCTCCCGGCAAGTATGACGAACTCTTGGAGCCCTTCAAGGAGATCCGGGGCCGCATCAACCAGGTCTTGTCCCGTCGCGTGGAGATCCGGGGAGAAAAGCTCGTCCTTTTCCTGGACGAGGTTGAAAAAGAACACGCGGACCAGGTCGGCAACAAGATGGCCAACGTCGGCGAGATCAAGAACAGAATCTTCCTGCCTGTCCCTCCCGGTTTCGTGGTGACTGCCGCCGCCTATCACGCATTTTTTGAGCACAGTGACCTGCAGGCGGAGATCGACCGGCTCCTGCAGTCCATTTCCGGAGAGCAACTCGATCAACTTTTCACCCTCAGTGCACAAATTCAGCAACGGATCATCCAGGCCCCTTTGCCTGAGGAAATCGAAGCGGCCATGCTCGAGGCTTACAAGGCCCTCGAGGCCGAAACCCGGCCCGGCGTCCGGGTTTCCATGAGAAGCAGCGCTTTGGGGGAGGACGGGGGGGAGATGTCCTTCGCGGGCCAGTACCGGTCGGAACTCAACGTCGCCCCGGAAAGCATCGTTCAGGTCTACAAGGAAATCGTCGCGAGCAAGTACAGCGCGCAGGCCATCAGCTATCGCTTGAACCGGGGTGTGCTCGATGAAGACATTGCCATGTGTGTGGGCTGCATGGTCATGGTGAACGCTGAATCGGGAGGCGTGATTTATTCGAGCAACCCCTTGAACATCCGTGACGACTCCATTCGCGTCAACGCTGTCTGGGGGCTCGCCAAATCCATCGTGGACGGCAGTGCGGATGCCGACGTGTTTGTGGTCTCCCGCACAGATCCTCCGGAAATCGTATCGCGGGAGATCCGCCCGAAAGAGAAAAAGTTTGTCTGCTATGCCGAGGAGGGAGTGTGCCGGCTGGAAGTGGCGGAAGAGGAGCGATTTCTTCCTTCTCTTCGGGACGAGCAGGTTTTGGAGCTGGCGGCGATGGCTTTGAAACTGGAGCAGCACTACGACACGCCTGTAGACGTCGAGTGGGCCATCGACGAGCAGAAGCGGATTTACATCCTCCAATGTCGTCCGCTCAAGGCTCTGGACGCGAGCGCGACGGTGCGGGAGCCTTCCGGGATCGACCCACTGGAAAGTGATGTACTCCTCCAGGGGGGGGAGATCGCGAGCGGAGGGGTGGCCTGCGGCGAGGTCTTTGTGGTACGGAAGGCGGGTGACGCCCTGTTATTCCCCGAGGGGGGCATTCTTGTGGCGCCCCAGGCCCTTCCCCGTATCGCCCCCCTGCTCAATCGCGCCTCGGGGGTGATCACGGAACAGGGAAGCGTGGCGGGTCATCTGGCCAATGTTGCACGAGAGGTGGGAGTGCCCGCCCTGTTTGGAGTGCGTGGCGCGACCGAGGTCTTGCGCAATGGGCAAACGGTCACGTTGGATGCCGACGGACTTCGAATTCATCGGGGCCGCGTGGAGACGCTTCTCCAAAAAGCCCGGCCCCGAAAGAATCTCATGGAGGGCAGCCGCGTGCACCGCATCCTCCAGGAGGTGATCGAGCACATCGCTCCTCTCAATCTGCTCGATCCCGATTCTCTGGAGTTTCGCCCCAAGAACTGCAAGACTTATCACGACATTACCCGTTTCTGCCATGAAAAGGCCGTCTGGGAGATGTTCAACTTCGGAAAGGAAAATCAGTTCACCGAGCGGGCAAGCAAACAGCTTTTCACCGATGTGGCCATGCAGTGGTGGTTCATCAATCTGGATGACGGCTTTCACGAGGACGTAAAGGATAAATTCGTCCTGCTCGACAACATTGCCTGCATTCCCTTCTGGCCCCTTTGGGAAGGAATCAATGCGGTGCCGTGGGCGGGACCCCCGCCTGTGGACACCAAGGGCTTCATGTCGGTGCTTTTGGAAGCCTCCGCCAACCCGGCCCTGGATCCCTCCATGCCCTCTCAATATGCCAACCGCAACTACTTCATGATCTCCAAGAACTTCCTGAGCCTTTCCTCACGCTTCGGTTTTCATTTTTGCACCATCGAAACCCTTGTCAGTGAGAGGGTCACCGAAAACTACATCAGCTTTCAATTCAAAGGCGGTGCGGCGGATTTTCAACGGCGGATTCGACGCGCCAGGTTTGTCTCGGGCATCCTGGAGGAATTCGGATTCCGGGCGGAGTTGAAGGAAGATGGAGTCTTCGCACGCATCGAGGGCTACGGGGAAGAGGTCATGAAGGAAAAATTGAAGGTCCTGGGCTACTTGATCATGCACACGCGTCAGTTGGACATGATCATGTCCAATGATGCCTCCTATTGGAATCACAGATCTAAAATCATCGACGACATCAAGACCAAGGTCATCCCCCCTCTTGGGGGGTGCGAGGCTGACGCCCATGTCCATCTCTAAGGAGTACATCTCGATCAAGGTCAGTGAGTCTCAAATGAGGGAGCGGAACAAGTGGCTTTCCACCCTCCTGAGCCTGAGCAATTTTCTCGCGTCATCCCAGAACCCTCAGGAACTTCTCAGCGGTGCGCTGGAAAGAGTTCTGGATTTTTTCCAACTCAGTGCCGGACGCATCTATCTGCAGGAAGAGGGGGGGGAAACCCTCTGCCTGGCGGCCTACAAGGGAATGGATGCCACGGGTCTTGAGAGGCTGAACGTCTCGGAGGGATTTTCGGGCAAAGCCGTGCGCACCTGCTCGTTCATCGCGCAGCATGTGGCGGAATTGGAGGACGAAAAACGGAGGGAGGTTCTCAGCGCCAAGGGTTTCAAGGTCATCATCTGTGTGCCGCTCATGGCCATGGGCCGCGTCGTTGGAGTGATGAACCTGGCCTCCTCTTCGATCCTGGAATTTGACGATGCCTCCATCGACCTGCTCATCGCTCTCGGAAACCAGATTGCCCTGGCGGCCAACAATGCCAAACTCTATGCGGATCTCAAACAGAAAATCAAGGAACTGGAAGAACAGAAAGCCGCAGTGGAATTCTTTGCCTACTCCATCTCGCACGACCTCAAGAGCCCTGCAGTCGGCATTTATGGCCTCACCCGAAGGCTCGACGAGAAGTACGGTCCACTGCTTGATGCGACGGGAAAGGCCTACTGTGCCCAGATCTTGAAAGCTTCGGAACAGATTCATCGTCTGGTGGACCGCATCAACGCCTACATCATGGCCCGCGAGTCTGTTTACAATTATGAAGCTGTGGACCTCCTGGAGATCTGCGAGAGCATCCGGCAGGAGTTTTCCGAAACGCTGGAGAAAAAATCCCTGAAATGGATCGGGCCCAACTCGAGAGTTTCCCTGGTGGCGGACAAGATCTGCCTCCTGCGAGTGCTCAGAAATCTGGTGGACAATGCCATCAAGTATGGCGGACCTCAGCTCACGGAGATACGCATCGGCTACGAAGACGGGGGCACGCATCACATCCTTTCCGTCGCCGATGACGGGGTCGCCCTCAAAGTGGAAGATCCCGCCAGTCTATTTCAGCTGTTCCACCGGCACAAAACCTCGAAAGGATCGGAGGGCACCGGTCTGGGGCTGGCCACGGTGAAGGAGATTGCTGAAAAACATGGGGGCCGGGCCTGGATCCAGGCGGGAGAGGAGCGGGGCACAACCTTTTTCATCTCTCTGGCCAAAGTCCTGCGGTGAAGCCACTCTTCCGTGAGGGGCGCTGACTTCCGGCGTGTGCGACACCCTCGATGCGCCCCGAAACGCGTCGGGATCGATCGATCCTGGGGCCGGCCTGTCCCGATTCCTGCTGCTCCCGTGTCGACGACATTTTACCGAGGATCATCCATGAGCACACACAATCTCGAGAAAATTTTCAGTCCCGCCTCTGTTGCCGTCGTCGGCGCCAGTGCCAGGGAGGGTTCGGTGGGGCAGTCCATCCTCCAGAACCTCCTGCGGGGGGGATTCGAGGGCCCCATTTACCCGATCAATCCCCACTACTCCCGGGTGGGGGAACTGGCGTGCTTTCCGTCCTTGAGCCGCCTTCCGGAAGCCGTTGACCTGGCGGTGATCGCCACACCCCTTCAAAAGGTTCCCGAGGTCATGGAGGAGTGCTGTCGTGCTTCCATCGGTGCTGTGGTGATCGTTTCTGCCGGAGGGAAAGAAATGGGCGAGGAGGGGCGGCGGATCGAGGGGCGGATCAAGGCCGTCGCGGATCGAGGAAAAGTGCGCATCATCGGCCCCAACTGTCTGGGCGTGGTGAGCACTCAGGCAAAACTCAACGCCACCTTTGCCGCTCGCATGCCCCTGCCGGGTCAGCTGGCTTTTATCTCCCAAAGCGGAGCCATCTGCACGGCGATCCTGGATCTATCGCTGAAAGAGAAAAATGGATTCAGTTATTTCGTCAGCGTCGGCACCATGCTGGACGTGGATTTCGGGGACCTCATCAACTACATCGGCAATGATCCCGCAGTCAGCAGCATCGCGCTCTACATCGAAAACCTCACTCACTTCCGAAAATTCATGAGCGCTGCACGCGCCGTGTCGCGTGTCAAGCCCATCGTCGCCTTAAAAGCGGGGCGTTCACCGGCCGGTGCCAGGGCTGCGGCCTCCCACACGGGAGCCCTGGCGGGAACCGATGCCGTTTATGACGCGGCATTTGAGCGAGCCGGCATCGTCCGCGTCAACACCCTCCAGGAATTCTTCGATTGCGCGGAACTGATGGCCAAGCAGCCGAAGCCCTCCGGGTCGGGAGTGGCCATCATCACCAATGCGGGCGGGCCGGGGGTCATGGCGGCGGATGCACTGGCGGCTTATGACCTGGAGCCCGTGCCCCTCTCGGAGGAGGCCATCGCTCAGCTCAATGCGGTCCTGCCCCCTTACTGGAGTCGCGGAAATCCCATCGACATCCTGGGGGACGCCTCACCCGAACGATACGGCAAGGTGGTGGAAATCTGCCTGCAGCAGCCCCAGGTTTCCACCCTCGTGGTCATCATGACGCCCCAGGCCATGAGCGATCCCACAGGCGTGGCCCAAACCCTGCGGGATTTGATCAAGGGGGCCAACCGTTCCGTGTTCGCCGTCTGGATGGGGGGAGTGGATGTGGAGCGGGGAAGGGAAATCCTCAAGGAGGCGGGAATTCCCACCTACGAGACTCCCGAGCGTGCGGTCAAAGCTTTTCGAGACATGTATTGCTATGCCAGAAATCTCGAATCCCTGCAGCAGATTCCCCAAAGACTGCCCTCGGATTTGCACGTCGAACAGGATGCGGCCGCGCGGATCATCAACGAAGCTCTCGAGCAGGGAACCACCCGGCTGACGGAAGTCGAGTCCAAGGCACTGCTGAGCGCCTACGGCATTCCCGCCAATGCAACGCGACTGGCGTCCAGCCCCATGGAAGCGCTCGAAGCCGCCCGGAACCTGGGCTACCCCGTTGCACTGAAGATCTGCTCCCGGGACATTCTCCACAAAACCGAAGCCGGGGCGGTCTTGCTCAATGTGAGAAACGATGAGGAACTGTGGCAAGGTTTTGCCGACATCATGCAGCGCGCTTCACAGCACGATCCTGGAGCCGGGCTCCTGGGGGTTTCCGTTCAAAGGATGGTGCTCGACGTCGACTGTGAGCTCATCGTGGGAAGCAAAAAAGACCCGGACTTCGGCCCGGTGCTGCTCTTTGGGCTGGGAGGAATCCTGGCGGAGGTGCTTCAGGACCGGGCCCTGGGGCTGCCCCCCCTGAACCGCGTCCTGGCGCGACGAATGATCGAAAAAACCAGGGCCGTCCGGTTGCTCAGGGGATATAGAAATCGCCCTCCCGCGAGAATGGAACAACTCGAAGAAATCCTCATTCGGCTGGCTCAGCTGGTCGCGGATTTCCCGCAGATCGCAGAGTTGGACATCAATCCCCTCTTTGTCAGCCACGGTGAAGCCTGCGCCGGGGATGCCCGGGTGATCCTGGAGCCCACCACCGTCGATCCTCCCATGCACCTGGTCATCAGTCCCTATCCTGGTCACCTTGAGATGGACATCGTCACCAAGAGTGGGCTGAAGATCTTCGTTCGCCCCATCAAGCCGGAGGACGCGCCGTTGCTGGACGAGTTTTTTCACACCCTTTCTCCCAGAACCATCTATTTTCGGTTCTTTCGTCCGCTCAAGTCCCTGTCGTATGAAATGCTCGCCCGCTTCACCCAGATCGACTACGATCGGGACGTGGTGTTGATCGCCCTGGACCAGCGGGGAGCAGACGGAAAAATCCTGGGAGTGGTGCGGCTCATGGGAGACCCCGATGTCACCCGCGCGGAATTCGCCGTTGTGATTGGAGATGCCTGGCAGGGAAAAGGGGTGGGCCTCGCGCTTCTGGAAAATGCCATTGCCATCGCGCGCCGGCGAGGGATTCAGCACGTTTGGGGGTACGTGCTGCCCGAAAACACGAACATGCTTGCACTTGGCAGGAAACTTGGTTTTACTGTGTTGAGA
The DNA here is from genome assembly GCA_964654275.1 of uncultured Syntrophobacteraceae bacterium. GTDB lineage: Bacteria > Desulfobacterota > Syntrophobacteria > Syntrophobacterales > Syntrophobacteraceae > SLCH01. The sequence continues at coordinate 17,200 of CAZZHS010000034.1, read as the reverse complement.
ATACCCGAGGGAAGGGGATATGAGCTTCGAATCGATCTGACCGCTGCATGAGGGAGGGGGGAATGGCGAAGATGGGGAAGAAGAGGCTGCTGGTGGCTGTGGATGGCTCGGAACAGGCGTTGGAGGCGGTCCGCTATGTGAGCTGCCTCAAGCCTGCGGCGAACTTTCAGGTCGTCCTGTTCCACGTTTTGACGCGGATACCCGAGTCATTCTGGGATCTGGAAAAGGAGCCCACCTATGACTATCGCATTGTGAGCATCGGAGCCTGGGAAGCTCAGCAGAAGGAAATGATCGAGGATTTCATGCGCAGAGCACGGGAACTCCTTAATGAAAAAGGCTTTCCCGGCGATTCCGTGGTGGTCGACATCCATGAACGGCAGGAGGGCATCGCGCGGGACATCGTGGCCGAGGGCCGGAAGGGATACGATGCGGTCATCGTTGGCCGCCGCGGACTCAGCGAATTGAAGGATGTCGTCCTGGGAAATGTTGCCACGAAGCTGGTGGAACGACTCACGGAAGTTCCTGTCTGGGTGGTGGGGGGGAGCCCGACACCCGGCAAATTCCTGTTGTGCATGGACAACTCGGAGGGGGCGCACCGCGCCCTGGATTATTTTGCGCGCATGGTCGAGGGGATGGGGCCGGTGGAGGTGACCTTGTTCCATGCGATCCGGGGGCTCAATGTGTTTCGGCAGGTCTTTGGAAAATCCTTTGGGCGCAACATGGAAAGAGAGTGGCTTGAAAAGGCGGAAAAGGAACTGGAGAGTGCCGAAAGAGCCCTCGAACCCGTAATGAGCGAAGCCGCTTCAAAACTCGAACGAGCGGGAATATCGTCTTCGGCCGTCAGAAAGAAAATCGTCAAGGGAGTGAGCAGCCGGGCAGGCGCTGTGGTGGAAGAGGCCAATGCCGGCGGTTACGATACGATCATTGTCGGCCGAAGAGGATTGTCCAAGGTCAAGGAGTTCTTTATCGGCCGAGTGAGCAACAAGGTCATCCAGATGGCCAGAGAGAAGGCCATTTGGGTGGTGTGCTGAGACCAACCGAACCCAATGATGTGTCCACCCCTCAAGTGGTCATTCCTGCAGGCTTCCAGCCGGAATTCACACAACAGAACCGGATGGCGGCTCCACATCCGCCGGCATGACGAGTGTCGAAACGGACACCACTCAAGAAACAGCCGTATCTCGGCACGCCGTACCGCCCTTCGATACCCTTCGCTACCTCAGGACAGGCCTCAGGGCGAACGTAGAGTTGGAAAGGTTTTAGCTCCTAAAATCACTCAAAAATGACTGTTTCTTGTCGGTCAACTTGCCATGCTCATGGCAGAGCTTACTTCGCTCATAATTTTGCAGTTCTGCCATGGTAGGTCTTTCCTGCTCGATCTTGAGAGCCTGAGGCGTCTCGGCACGTTCGCAGGGGCAGGCAGGGCTTTGAGATCGGGTGTTTCTCCCCATGCGCGAGACCAGGGAAGGAACGGCCCACATGCAGGTCGATCCCTCGGAAGATTCAGGAATCGACGCGCATGAACCCTTGCACGGAGAGGGCGAAGGCGGTGAAACGAGAGGGGGCGGATGTCTCGACGACATCCACCCCCTCTCGGGTTTTTATGATCAGCCTCGTAGGAATTTGAGGCCCGCAACGGCTCGCAGGCTACCGCCTCCTGAAACGAGGGATTTCGGGCGAGCAGCAGGTTATCGAGCCGAAGCGCTGCATTTTGTGGCCGTGCGTTGAGATTGCCTCGTCACCTTTTTATTTTTCAGCCGTCGGAAGCTCGCAGGCGTGGATGCTCTGGACGACCTCCATGAAAACGTCGGTGAGCCTCAGGACGCCCGTGATTTTTTCACCGGAGAGAACAAGCAGAGACTGGTGGCGCCCCATGACGAGCTGGTGGATTGCCTCGTTCAATGTGGCGTCCTCTTTCACGTACTCCCCTTCGGTGGGGGTGTACATGATGTCTTTGACCTTGATGTCCGTCGCCTTGCGGCAGATGTCCCGCATGGGCTTGTCCCACAGGGAGTACTGCTCCATCATGGATTTGAGATAGCCCTGGCTCAACCCGAACCGGTCCAGGGCATCCTGGCCTCCGATCTCCCAATACTTGGACTCCAGACCCCGGAGGACGTCGATCTGGCTCAGCTTGCCCACCACGTTGCCCTCCTTGTTGCAGATGAGAACGGCGCGATGTTTGTACCGGGTCTGATCGAACGCCTTTTGAGCTTTTTCGAGGGCTGCGACTGCTTCGCTCAGTGTTGCATCCTCGGGTACGGTTGCGTACGATTCCAGTGGAACCATCAAATCCTTCACGCGGATTGTCTTCATTGTCGGTCTCCCGCTTGGGGTCATGAGATCAAGAAAAATCGAGGGGACGAATCTCCATGGTCGGGTAAAGTCCGCGGAACGGCCCTTCCGCATAGGGCTGAATGGTGTTGAAGGACATGGCCTGGTTTTTCTGAGCGTGGCCAAGCCCGCGTTCCCCATCGAAAAATGCACCGTTCACATCCAGGATGTGATCGATGCGGTGTTCCATGGCCGAAACCAGGGCCTGACCGCTGCCCGTGAATTCCATGGCCCCCAGAGTGACGGAACCCTCAACGGATCTGAGCTGGTCGATGGGCACGGAATGCTGGGCCAGATCGCTACGGTTGCGGATCAATCCCCAAACTGCGTGACGCTCTGGAATTTCCAGCGGCTCCTCCAGGTCGATGATGGTGTGAGGGAGCACCATGCACCCCGACCCCACGCGCAGAGGGGCGTCCTCGAGTCCCCGCAGGAAGGAATTGAACCCCACGAAGACCTTCTCGCCCATGCGGCATCGAATGAGGATGCCTCCGTGAGCCGTGATGTTGTAACCCTGCAGTTCCGAATCGATGATAAACGTGTGTTCCTGCGCGTTGGCTCCTTTGCCCATCCGGGCGTTTTCCAGGTAGGCTCGCTGGCAGACGAGCACGTTGTCGCTGATCGTGCAATCGCCCCGTATGACGGCATAGGGACTGACGGCGCTTCGGCGGGGAACTTCCACGAAATGCGCCAGGCAGACCTGATCGAAACACGGCTGGAAGTGGTCCTGGCGCTCCTCCACAAAATCCATGAACAGACCCTGAGGCTGGCCGCCGGGCTGCATCCGGATGTAGCGGGCCAACCGGTCGGGGTCATGCTGGTAGCGAAACTCGAAGGCCCCCTGGGATCGAATCCAGATCAGTCCCGGCGGAACCACCGTGTGAGAAAGTTCCCCGGTCTGAACGTAGGCGTATTCTCCCAGAACGCAATCGTGCACCGTGGTGAGGTCCACCGTGGCAAAGGCCCCCAGAAAACAGCCCTCGCTGGGAGCTCCGTGGATGTTGGCATAGGGCAGGGAGATGGTGTTGCGAATGGCGAAGGTTTCAAGATTTTCAGGGTCGTGCGAATAATTGTGCACGAGGGTTTTGATGAGAAAACTGTCGATTATGTGGATGACTTCATCGTGATGCAAAGGAATCTGCATGCCGGCGGTGGAATAGATCTGCCCTTTTGATTTGAGTTCGTCGCCGCGCACGTCGCTTTTGTAGAGGAGGGAGTGCTCCACCCGGCATTTTCCGAGGAAATAGCTTCCGGCGAGCCCGGAGTTGGAAAAGAAAAAATGGAGAGGGTGATGGTGTGTCAGGCCGTAAAAGGCATAGAATTGGCAAAACTGTTCCAGCGGCACGATGTTGCGCACCTGGGCTGCGGCGTCGAATCCGCTTCGGACAAGGTTCACGGCAACCCTGCGAAGAATGCGCTGTTTGAGCTGCTGCAGATTGCACGTTCTCAGATGGTCCGCGAGCACGTCCACGTCCACTGGTTTGCACAATACGTCCAGAGCACCTGACTTCAGAGCCTCCGAGGCCTCCGGGCGCGCATCATCGGCGGTCAGCACCAGGACCTGCTGGGACGGTTTTTGTTGAAGAATGCGCTGCAGCGTGTCCAGCCCGTCCATGTCGGGCATGCGAAGATCCAGCACCACCGCGCCGAAAGACTCCCGTCCGATGAGGGCCAGCGCTTCGGCGCCGCAGTCGGCCGTGCTCACTTTGAAGCCGCGTGCGGTCAATCCTTTGGAGAGAATCGTGAGAGATTCCCGGTCGTCATCCACGAGAAGCAGTCGTTCCAGGGACATGATGTCTCCTCACAAAAGATCCTCCTTCGCTCGAGCGGAGAGAACGGCGAAGGCGGAAGATTATGGGTTATGGGACGGTGACGGGCATGCCCAGCAGGGGCCAGATCAGGATCACGGCCAGGCCCACCACCGCCATCAGCAGAAGACTCGCAGGGATGCCTGCGGCAAAGAATTCACCGCTGGTGAACTGCCTGGAGTTATAGGCGATGGCGTTGGGCGCCGCGCCCACCAGGAGCAGGAAGGGCATACCGGCTGTGGTCAGGCTCGCGAAGAGAATGACTTCGGGGGCCACGTTCAGGTACGGAGCCACCACGAGGGCCACGGGCAGTGAGATGGCGATGGCCGCCACGTTCATAATGAAGTTGGTCATGATCATCACGAAAAAGGCGATGCCCAAAACAAAAACAAACCAGTGGGCGTTTTTGAAAAAGCCGAGCCAGTTGATGGCCAGCCACTCGGCTGCGCCCGTCTGCCAGAGGCAGAAGCCGATGCTCATGGCGCCGGCAAAGAGCAGGATGATGTTCCAGGGAATGTCTTCCAGGTCGTTGATGTCCAAAATCTTGAGGATGAAGAAGAGGAGGGTGGACACCAGGAGCACGGCGGACTTGTTGAAAGGCTGCAGCGCGGGAATGAAGGACTGGAGGGAAAGAAAAACCACCACGGCCAGGATGATGAGACCAGCCACCTTTTCATCCTTGCTGAGGGGGCCCATTTCCGCGTTCAGCTCCCGGGCCCTTTCGCGAAGGCCGGGAATGGTGGACTTCTCAGGTTTGAAGAAAATCATGAAAAAGCCCCAAAGAAGGAAAACCATCATCCAGCCGATGGGGGCCATGTAGTAGGAGAGTTCGAAAAAGGAGATTTCTTTTCCTGCAATTTCTTTGAAGAATCCAAGCGCCACGATACCGCGGGCTGCTCCCAGAAGGGTGATGATACTGCCGGCGCCGGCAATGAAGGCCATGCCGATGAAGAGTCCCTTGCCGAACTTGGTGGGGCGGTCCCCCTCCCCGTAGAGGGCGTAAATGGAAAGAAGCAGCGGATACATGGTGGCCGCCACGGCCGTGTGGGCCATGAGGTGCGTCAGGAGCGCCGTGACGACGAAACAGCCCAGGTAAATCATGCTGGTGCGCTCCCCCACGATCATGAGCATTTTGTAGGCCAGCCGCTTGGTGATGCCCACTTTGGTGAAGACCATGCCGATGACCAGCGAGCCGAAAATGAAGAGCACCGAAGGGTCCATGAAATCCTTGAAGGCGGTGCTTGCAGGACGGATGAAAAAAAGCGCCTGGATGACGCCGATGGCGATGCCCGTGACGCCGATGGGCAGCACTTCGAAGACCCACCAGGTGCCCGCCAGGAGAAAGAGCGCCAGTGCACCCTTGCCCTCTTTGGTGAGGACGAAATGTTTGCCCGAGGGATCGATCGCATCAGGCCAGGGCGGTGAAAAATAGACCACCGTGAAAAGAAACAAGCCGACAAAAAGAAAGATGAGCTGCCTCCAGTCGATTTTCTGTTTTGCTGCGACCACGCCTGGTCCTCCTTAAATGGTTTCACATGGGATCATTGCAAGGGCCGACTGATAAGAATGCACAAAACCTCAAAAGAATTTTGGAAAAGTGACAAAGAACGGAAAGATAAAGATTTCAGTCTGAATCAAAAGGGTTCCTGCAGGCTTTCATGGTATCGGAAATGGTCCTGTACACATCGGAGAACCGGAGAAGGCCGACGATTTTCTCCCCCTCCATCACGAAGAGCGAATCATGTCCTCCCATGACGAAAAGGTGCACGGCCTTGTCCATGGTTTCGGTGACGGAAACTTTACGCCCGGGGACGGGGATCTTGACGACGTCCTCGATTTTCAGGTCGTAGGCCTTGCGACAGAGGTCGGCCAGGGGCTTCTGCCACAAGCGCAGTTCCTCTTTCATGGACTCGACGGCGTAGCCCAGCCCGAATCGGGAGATGATCTTCGAGTCTTCAATCTTGCTGTAATTCGGCTCCAGGCCGCGAATGAGATCCATGGGGGAGAGCTTGCCGACGATCTCGCCTCGGCTATTTTCCACCAGCAGGATGCGCTGCTTTGCTCTGCCCGTGAGAAAGTCCTCCTGCGATTTTTCCAGCGCCAGAAGGGCTTCGTAGAAAGTGGCCTGGTCCGAAATGCGCGGGAACTGATCCACCGGGCTCATGAGGTCCCGGACTTTCATGGTGTCCACAGTCATCCTCCTTTCATGCCTTCCACCACCTCCTCCCGCGTGTGTTCGAATTGGGCGGGCGGTGAGCGCTCAAGTGTTTTTTCCTTTTTCACGAATCAAACAATTGCGTTCTAAACCGCTTCAAATCTGCTCCGGGGGCACCCCGAAGCGGATGTTTCCTTTGTGAGGAAATGGAAATCCCGCCATGTCGGTCACGATGCAGGTCTGAGAACAATCGCCAAAACCGGGGAGACCGACCCGGTTTGAGGAATCGGGTCGATCTCGTTGTCAAGGGCAACGTTTTCATGACATCAGCAAAATGGAGACTCCCAACTAAATCGTTCAGAAATCACGGCATGCAAAATGGCCCCGGAACCAAGAGGCACGCTGCCAGGCGCCGGGACCGTACAGAAACGCCAGAGTCCTGTCAACCTTGTGCAAAATATTCGGTATTCATCTGTGAGCGGGCTTCACCTCCCCGTCGTTTCCGGGCTCACTCTGCACAACGTTACGGAAAAAGTCCAAGCAGGACGGGGGATCATGCGCCTGTGAAAGGCAATGGCTTCAACCTGTCCGTTTCCCCCTTCGATGCCTGGGCCGCCGGTAAACGGACAAAGAATGTCGTGCCCTGATTCTTTTTGCTGGTGACCTCCATGGTGCCGCCCAGACTGTCCACAATGCCGTAGCAGACGGAAAGCCCCAGACCCGTGCCTTTTCCCACCGGTTTGGTCGTGAAGAAGGGTGAAAAGATCTTCTTGAGGTTTTCCGGGCTGATGCCGATGCCGTTGTCCTGCACAATGATTTCAACCTGATTTTTATCACACGGCCGGGCGTGCACGAGAAGTTGCCCCCCCTGAGAACCGTGCCGGGCCAGAATGGCATCGATGGCGTTGTTCAAAAGATTGAGGAGCACCTGCTGCAGTTGGCCTTTGTCGGCGAAGATGGAGGGGGTGTCCTCGTCAATCATTTCCTGCAGCTGGATGCCCTCGACGCTAGCCTTGCCGTGCACCATGGAAACGATTTCCGGGATGAACTCCTGCAGGCTGATGTCCTCGAGAACAGGTTCGCTCTTCCGTCCAAACTTCAAGATGGCATGGGTGATGGCGGAACATCGTTCGATCTGGACGACCATCTGCTGAATGGAGTCTTCCAGTTCGGCGATGGCCTCGTCGTTGAGGATCTGATGCTTTTCCTTGAGATCCTTGATGATGAATTCCATGAGGGCCTGTTCCCCGCGGATGATCTGCAGCGGATTGTTGATTTCGTGAGCAAATCCAGCCGCCATCTGTCCAAGTTCCGCCATGCGGCTGGCTCGAATCAACTGATTCTCGAGGCCCTCTTTTTCCGAGTCGATCTGTTCCATGCGACGGATGATGCGTTCCGTCTGGTTGTAGCCCAGGATGATGATCGTCATGCCGCCGAGGATGGAGATGATGACGATGAGATACATGGCAGCGCGCAGATTGCGGAAGGCGTCGTCCTTCTCCTGGCGCACCACCAGGAGCCAGGGCTTTTCCGAAAGCCACGTGGTGGCATACAGGAAGACATTCTCCACTTCGGAATAGATGGGCAGAAAGTGTCCGAACATGGTCTCCCGCGCGCCGCCGCTGATGAAAGTCTCGATGCCTTCGTGCTGCCGCAGGTAGTTTTCTCTGTCGGGGTCTTCCTGCAGCAGCCTTCCGCCCGAACGCTGTTCCGTCTGAAGAAGTCCGTGCTTGTTGACGATGAACGCCTCGCCGGTTCTTCCAATGCGCACCTTTTTGACCATGCCTTCGAACAGGTAGGTGTCGATGGTGGCGCGCAGCACCCACTTGCGCCCCTTCTCCTCCCGGGCCACGGCGATGATGAAATGCGGCACGCCCCGGTACCCCAGGAACACGTCGCTGATGTGCACCCCGTGCTGCATCACCTCCACGAACCAGGGCTCATCCTTGTAGTTTCTGCCGAGCAGTTCGTAGGGGCCGTGATAGGCCACGTGGATGCCGTCATCGTTGATGACTCCCAGGTCCACGAAAGCTTTCGACATGATCTGGAGCTGGTAGAGCACAAACCTTAGGTTTGCGGGGTCATTCAGGGATTCGAAGCTGTTGGTGTTGATGACGAATTCCAGGTTGGTGCGGCGTTCGTGGAGGAAGGTGTCGATCATCTGGCGATGATCCTCCACAATGCGTTTCAGACTGGCTACCGTGTTGTTTTCGAGGGAGTTCACGAAGTAAAAATAGCCGGTGGCCAGCGCCAGCAGAAAAGGAATGAGCGGCACCAAAATGATGCTGAACAGAATGGTCTTGCGCAGGTGAGTGTAATATTGGGGGTTCACGGGCTAAAAACTCATTCCGGTTTGTCCATGTCCTTCATGATTTCGCGTGGCGATTTGCTCATGAATTTGAGCGTCTGAGCCTGGTGCATCTTGGCTTCGATGGCCTGGCGCTTGGCAAAGGCTTCTTCTGCCTTGGTGATGAGTTCCTCGATGCCGGTGGGCTTCATCAAATAATCCGTGGCGCCGGACTTGAGCCCGTCCACAGCCGATTCCACCGTGGCGTGTCCTGTCAACATGATCACTTCGACCAGCGGGTAAAGGCGCTTGATCTGCTTGAGGGTTTCCACCCCATCCATGCCCGGCATTTTCACGTCCAGGATGACCACGTGAATGTTGTGTCGGCCGAGCATGTCGAGGCACTCCTGCCCGCTTGTGGCCGTCAATACATCATAACCCATTTTGTGTAGCAACTTCTGAGTGGTTTGAAGAAAGCGCTCTTCATCGTCCACCAACAACATTTTCATTCTTTTCATTTTCAAGCTCCTCTCTGAACTCTTGGAAAACTGCCGAATGTCGTGATGCTGCTGCTCGAAAAATGCATTACATGCAGAGGTGTGGAACAGCGTTGAATACTCTCTGAAAAATTGCTGGTCTGATACAAAATTCTCCTCGGAAACTGCACGATACCTAAATGTGAAATAAGTGTCAATGAAGAGATTTTTTAAGGATTTACGCGCTCCCGAAGGGCCTCCCGCGACCGTCTTGAAGACTCGGGGCCCTCGCAACCAAACTTCCCCGCCCTCTGCACTCCTCTGCAATCCTGCCGTCATGGTTTTTTGATGAGTGCACGCAGGGTCGCAAGATTCCGTCGATCCTCCTCCAGACCTCGGCCCTTGGGGGTTTCGAGCGTCATGGGGATCTCGGCAAGGTGCGGGTCGTTGAGCACCGGTCGAAACGCGTGGAGGCCAAGTTCACCCCGACCGATGTGCTCGTGGCGATCCAGCCGGGACCCGATGGGGGCCTTGCTGTCGTTGAGATGGATGAACCGAATCCGATCCAGGCCAAAAGCCTTGTGGATGAGGGAAAAAGTCCTGCGGTAGCTCTGTTTGTCCCGGATGTCATGGCCTGCGGCGAACAGGTGGCACGTGTCCACACACACGCCCAGGCGGCGTCTGTGCGTGGAATGGTCAAGGATGAAGGCCAGTTCGCCGAAAGAACCCCCCAGGCAGGTGCCCTGCCCCGCGGTTGTCTCCACCAGCACCTGGACGCGGCTGGTGTCCGAAAGATTCATAGCCCTGTCCAGATTTCGCACGAAGTTCTCCACGCCTTTTTGCATGCCCGCGCCCAGGTGAGCTCCCGGGTGGGTGATGACCCAGGGGATCTCCAGGACTTCCGCGCGCTGCAACTCCTCGGTGAACGCCTGGATGGACCTTTGAAGCGTCTCGTCTTCGGAACGTGCCAGGTTGATCAGGTAGGAACCATGTGCCGCAACGGGCATGCGGGCCGAATTGGCCCACTCTGCATGAAACAGGGCGATCTCCTCTTCAGAAAGTGGGGGACATTGCCACTGCCTCTGGTTCCTGGTGAAAATCTGCAACGCCTCGCCCCCGACGGACCGGATCCTTTCGAACGCCTTGTGCAGACCCCCCGCAATGGACATGTGCGCACCCAAAAGCGGCATGGCCTTCCTCCCTGCAAGAATGCCCCACGGAACACCCCTCTCCTTGCCGCAGCGCCCGATCCCCCCGCTCCTGCGGGGGCCACGGCACGAGGGGAAACGGAACCTGGATTCTCGCAGGGCTCTCGTTGATTTTTCTTTGACCGAGCATTGTCTTCAGGATTCCTCCAGAGTGTAGGATGTCCATTTCGACAAACGTGAAGCCGGCAGTTTCCAGGCCGCCGTCAAGCTCGTTTCTGTGGATTGCCGTTGAAAGACTGCCGGAATGACGTCTCGTGCAGTGGACACTCTGCTGTATTGAGCTGCACGCAGAGTTTTTTGACTCCGGCGGCCAAAGAAAGGAAAAGCACTGCTTCCTTCCACCAGTGGATTATGTCATAAACGGGTGCAATTTGGACAGGTTTGGGGAGGCGATGGTGCTCCCCGTCCGGAAGCTCAAGGAAAGCAGCCGGCGAAGGACAACCACCCCCGGCTGAACCTCATGGCGGGCTTTCGGGTCCGGTAAAATCTTGCAGCATGGAGTCGATGCAATGATCGAACGGTACACACGTCCCGAAATGGGCCGCATCTGGAGCGTGGAAAACAGATATCAAAAGTGGCTGGCGGTGGAGTTGGCCGTGTGCGAGGTCCTGGGCGAAGACGGCGCCATTCCCCCGGAGGATTTGAAGGAAATCAGGGAGAAAGCACGGTTTGACATCCACCGGATCGACGAGATCGAGAAGGAGACGCACCATGATGTCATCGCCTTTCTCACCAGCGTGGCTGAAAATGTCGGTCCCGCCTCGCGTCATATCCACGAAGGCCTCACCTCTTCCGATGTGCTCGACACGGCACTGGCGCTGCTGCTCCGCGAAGCCTCCGATCTTCTCATCGAGGACATGGAACGGCTGCTCGAGGTCCTGAAGCGCCAGGCCTATACCTGGAAAGATGCCGTGATGATGGGCCGTTCTCACGGTATCCACGCGGAACCCATCACCTTTGGGCTCAAGTTTGCCCTCTGGCATGCGGAGATGGAGAGAAATCTCGACCGCCTGCGGCGCGCCAGGGAAACCGTCAGAACCGGGATGATATCCGGGGCCGTCGGCACCTACGCCAACATCCATCCCTCGGTCGAAAGGCGTGTCTGTGAGAGGCTGGGGCTGGTTCCCGAGCCCATCAGCAACCAGGTGATTCAACGAGACCGGCACGCCGAGTATTTCACCACCCTCGCCCTCATTGGCTGTTCCATTGAAAAGATCGCCGTGGAGATTCGTCATCTCCAGCGCACGGAAGTGAGGGAGGCGGAGGAATACTTCGCAGCAGGTCAAAAAGGTTCGTCGGCCATGCCCCACAAACGCAATCCCATTGCGTCGGAGAATCTGAGCGGGCTCGCCAGAGTTTTGCGCGGCAATGCCCTCGCCGCCATGGAAAATGTTCCGCTTTGGCACGAACGGGACATCAGTCATTCGTCCGTGGAACGCATCATCGCACCCGATTCGACCATTCTTCTGGATTACATGCTGAAGCGCCTCACGGGAGTCCTGGACAAGCTCACCGTGTACCCCGAAAACATGCTCCGCAACCTTCAGCTCACGGGGTCTCTTTACTTCTCCCAGCAGGTCATGCTGGCCCTGACACGCAAAGGCCTCACCCGCGAGGATGCCTACCGCCTGGTGCAACGGAACGCCATGAACGTTTGGGAGACGGGCGGGCAGCTCAATGATGTCCTGAAACAGGACTCCCAGGTGATGCAATACCTTTCGGAACAAGAAGTCGATGCGATCTTCGACCTGCAGTATCATCTGAAGCATGTGGATCACATTTTTGCGACCGTGTTCAAAACGGCCTGAAGGTTTTCATGAATCCCAACCAGCCTCACCGTTCAAAGCCGGAACTTCTCGCGCCCGCAGGGCAGATGGAGAGTTTCATCGCTGCACTGGAAAATGGCGCCGATGCGGTCTATCTGGGCCTCAAGCACATGAGCGCCAGGGCGACCGCAACCAATTTCACCCTCGATGAGGTCGCCACATTGCTGCCCGAAGCCCGTGAACGCGGGGTTCGGGTTTATGTCGCCTTCAACAGCGCCATGACGGCCGGAGAACTCCCGGCAACCCTCGACACCCTGCAATCCCTGGCAGACATCGGCGTCGACGCTCTCATCGTGCACGATCCGGGAATTTTTTTCCTCTGTCGGCGGTTCTTCACCGGCCTCAAGCTGCACGCCAGCACCCTCATGACCCTTCACAACCCTGCCGGCGTGCAGCAGCTCGAACGCATGGGCGCGGAGCGGGTGGTGCTCGCCCGGGAGCTTCGGATCGACGAGATCCGGGAAATCGCACAAAAGACCCGGCTCGAAATCGAAATTTTCGTGCACGGAGCCTTGTGTTTCGCCTATTCGGGACTGTGCCTGGCCAGCAGCTTCCGGGGAGGCCGAAGCGGCCTCCGGGGCCAGTGCGTCCAGCCGTGCCGGCTGAAATTCCGGCAAGGCCGCCAGGAAGGATTTTTTCTTTCCTGCAACGACTTTTGTGCCCTTCCGCTCATCCCGCAGCTCAAAACGATGCGCATCGCCTCTTTCAAGATCGAGGGGCGCATGAAGGATGCCGAAAGCATCGCGCACCTGGTTCGAGCCTACCGCCTGGTGCTGGACGCCGAAGGGGAAGCCGAGGGGACCGCGATCTCCGAGGCCCAGGATCTCCTGGCTCGGACACCCTCCCGCAAATTGACGCTGGGACTGCTGGACCCCCGAGCTCAAAAGGACGTTTTGACGCCGCATCGCTCCGGTTCCAGCGGATTGTGGGTGGGAACGATCAAGCAGGTGGAAGGGGACAAAGCGCACGTCCTTCTGCGTCACGCATTGAGCACCGGAGATCGCCTGAGACCGGAATCCCTGGAGGGGAGGGAGGAACGTGCGTTCAGGGCTTCACAACTGGAAACCCCCGCCGGAGAGCTCCTGCAAAGTGGGAGCTCGGGGGAGACCCTCGTGCTGACCACGCGGACCCCCCTTCGGCCAGGAGAGCGGCTTTTCAAAATCGGTTCCAGGGGGGTGCCCACATCCCGGGGATTACTGGAAAGAGGGCGGAATCCGCAGAAAATCGCCTATCGAAAAGCATTTGCTGACAAGGACGCCCTTTGGAAGGATTGGCCCTATCAAGACCTCAGCTGGCGCAGGGCGGAAGAGACGCTCATCTTGAAAGTGGCCTGTGAGGCAGACGCCGCCAGGGCGTTTCAAAGCCCCGCTCAGTGGGTCATGGTGACCGCGTCTCGTCAGAATCTTGAGAGATATGCGCGTCTGCGTCTGCACCCTGCCCAGAAGAAACGGCTCATCTGGTCCCTGCCTCCCCTGATGACCGAAAAGGATCTCCACTATTACCGGGCCGCGGTTCGATGGCTGACGGAAAGAGATCATGTCGTCTGGGAAGTGAACAACTGGGGGCATGTGGATCTTTTTCAGGGTCTGGAATCCGCCGTCCTCGTTGCGGGATACCGTTTCAACATTCGCAATGCGGCGGCCCAGGCCTGCCTCGCCGCGGTGGGATGTCGGTGGGGCGTTCTTTCTCTGGAAATCACCCGGGAGGAACTCTCCGTGCTCGGGAATGGACCCTCCAGCCTGGTGCCCATCGTGACGGTCTACGCATGGCCGCCCCTGTTCAGCTCGCGTCTGTCTCCGGCCCTGAATCCGGAGAAACCCGTCGTCACCCCCAGGAAAGACACGTACTTCTTTCGGAAGAGCCCCCATCAGACGTACGTCTATGCAGACAAGCCCGTGAACTGGTTCGAACAGATCCCAACCCTCAAAGCCATGGGATACCGCTGCTTCCTGCTGGATTTGAGCGACGGCCCCTTTGATCAGGGGAAAGAGATGTCCCGCCTGCTCAGCGGATACAAAAGAAACAGAGCGGATGCGCCATTTTCGCTTTTCAACTACGACCGTCGGCCTCTGTGAAAGCAGATGACCACAAGGAATGCGCGGGCGTTCCGTGAAATCGGTCTTCGAAACGATCGGCTGTGTGATGACGAAACGAGAATCAGCCCGATGGATTGACTCCATACGGGCTTTATACTTCGCCGCGCTGGTCCTGCTTCAGAGGACGCACACCTTCAATGCCGTACCTGCAGCCCGACTTTTGCCTTGTCCCAATGGCAGATCATGGACCGCCACCCTCTTCCGTCTTCCCGGAGAGGGAATCAAGGGAGGGTCTATCCGTTGGAACAAATCTGTCAAAACACTAAAACTGGAGAAAAATGCTGACCCCGGGCGCCCAGAAAGGATACGGGTAGTAGGGATAGGGATACGCATAGCCTCGCACGTAGGGTCGATAGTAGTAGCGAGGATAATAAGGCCTGTAATATCTGTGGGGGTGAGAATACCTGTAGGGATGAGTTCCCCGGTAGTGAGGACGATAGTGACCCCGGTAGCGACTCTCAGGACGATAGTGACGCCCTTTCCGGCTCGAATGGGTGTAGCCCTGTGACCTTTGGCCGCTGTGGTATCCTCGCTGTCCCTGATAAGGGCCCCGGTCCCGTGCTGCAAACGCCGCCGCGGAAGTCAGGGTCAGAAAAAACAGGGCAAAAAATGCCACGACTGCTTTCTTTCTGAATGCTTTCATGACCTTTGCCTCCTCAAAAACCGCTTCAGAGTTTGGCTGCCTCGCTCAATCCTCTACAGTCAATACAATAACCATTTGCACTCTTATTTGAAACCGGCTCAATCACCTCAAGAGCCTCCAGGGATTTACGGCTGAACTCACTCTTGAATTCGTCACCTGTTGCGACTGGCTCATTTTCTTCCCTGTGTTCGAGAAGCCGCCGGATTCTGAGAGGCGCCCGGACATACCAGCATCCGGCACGCCGAAATGAGGCATTGGGTCGAGGTGGGGAGGTGATGGAACCGGAGAGCAGGGTGTTCAAAGACTCAGGACATCATGTCCGCACGCTCCAGGCAGGAATTCAGAGATTGGCGACGAAAGTTCGGACTCCCGGCAAAACCGGGCGGAAATGAGGAATTGGCATCCGTTCTATGGTGCATTTTGGACGGCCCCCAACCTGGAATCATTCCCGGCAACAGGCGCTTGGTATCGGTGAGCTTCGGGAAGAGTTCAAAAACTTGGGTCCCAGGGCGGCAGATGCAGCGCAAAAACTGATATTTCAAGACCTGACCCCACGCCCATCAGTGAATCAAACGCCGTGACATGGTGTAGAGGGCAAGCGGGAAGAAAATGACGATGATCGCCATGAGGTACCCGACGGACCAGAGGAGTTCCCAAGAGAGCACTCCGAGGCTCAGCGAACGCGAGAGGTGCACGAGGTGGGTCAATGGAAGTGCCAGTGCAGCGTGCTGGGCCCACTGGGGCAGGTTGGCGAGCGGGAAGAACGTGCCGCTGAACAGAAACATGGGGGTGATGAAGAGAAATATCGGCAAATTGAACATGTCGATGCTCGGGATGATCCCTGTGAAGAACATCCCGATGGATCCGAACGCCAGTCCGCCCAGAAAGGCCAGGAGAAGGATGAGAAGCCCGTGGGGGTAATGGACCAGGCCGAAACCGCTCACGACGGCGAGCATGAGCGCGGTGGCGATGAACGATTTGGTGGCACCCCAGAAGATTTCGCCGGTGATGACTTCCTGCAGGGACAGGGGGGTGGCCATCATGGCGTCGAAGGTCTTCTGATAATACATCCTCACGAAAGAGGCGTACGTATTTTCGAAGAAAGCGTTGTACATGGCATTCACCGCCAGGAGGGCCGGGGTGATGAAGGCCAGGTAGCTGACCTGCCGACCGAGATACTCCACGGGCCCGATGAGAGCGCTCAAACCCACCCCGAAAGCCAGCAGATAGAAAAGGGGTTCAAGAATGGGCGGCAGAAAATTCACGAGCCAGATTTGCCTGTAGACGGTGAGATTCCTTCTCCACACCCGCAGAAAACGCAAAGAGATCGCAACGCGCATGCCGGTCATTCCCTCAACGCCCGCCCTGTGAGGCGCAGGAACACATCCTCAAGGGTTGCCATCCTCTGAATGCACCTTTCCAGGCAAAACTTCTGACCGATGAGCTCAAAGATTCTCTCGTTCTCCTGACCGTAGATGATCAGCCGTTGCCCCACCGAGTCGTGCATGAGGTGACGCTCTCGCACCAGAAGCATCAACTCTTCGGGGGGATGAACAACTTCCACCACATCTTTTCCCGCATATTCACGAATGAGCTGATCGGGCCTTCCTTGAACGAGGATCTTGCCGTGGTCCATGATGATCAGGCGGTCGCACAAGCGCGCAGCTTCATCCATGTAATGGGTGGTGAGGAAAATGGACAGTCCCCGGGATCGAAGCGCTTCCATGCGTTCCCAGACCTGGTGGCGAGACTGGGGATCCAGGCCGGTGGTGGGCTCATCGAGAATGACGAGTTCGGGATCGTTGATGAGAGCTCGCGCAATGATGAGCCGCCGCAGCATGCCGCCCGACAGATTGTTGACCCGATCGTCCTTGCGATGTTCCAGCGCCATGAATTCCAGGAGGTCCATGGCCTTGGCCCGGGCCAGTTTACGGGGAATGTCGAAATACGTGGCAAAGACTTCCAGGTTTTGAAGGACGGTCAAGTCCGGGTCGGGATTGTTTTCCTGCTGGCAGACGCCGATCCGGTAGCGGATGGCTCTCCAGTCCGTTTCCATATTGAGGCCGAAGACTTTGAGTGTTCCTTCCGTCATGGGAGAGAAACCGTAGATCATGCGGATGGTCGAGGTCTTGCCCGCCCCGTTGGGGCCGAGGAACCCCAGGCACTCCCCTTTCAGAAGCTGGAAGGAGATGTGGTCCACCGCGGTGAAGGTGCCGAAGGATTTGCGCAATCCTTTGGCCTGCAGGATGTACTTGGGGCTATCGGACACGGGTCTTCACTTGCGTCGTCGCGAAGCAGATCTTCGGCGCGGTCTGAGGAAATGTTTGTGCACGCGGATTCTTTTCCCTATAATCTCACCAAATGAGG
>CAZZHS010000033.1:11842-53166 GCA_964654275.1 uncultured Syntrophobacteraceae bacterium | reverse complement strand
TGGAGCGGGAGACGGGCTTCGAACCCGCGACCCTCAGCTTGGAAGGCTGATGCTCTAGCCAGCTGAGCTACTCCCGCTTGAACATTCACGTGTGTAGCACGGTTCCTGCCGCTTTTCAAATGAAAAATGCCCAATCCCCGCTCGCCTTAAGCCTGCAACGGTGCCGTGCGCATGGCGATCGACAGTCGCCCGCCGATGGTCTTTCGTTCAACGGCCCGCATGCCCCCGGCAGAACCCCCCTGAAGCATTCAAAAGCCCTGATCAAGCCGCATGCGGCTTTGGCCTTACCGTTCCCACACGCTGCCGGCTTCTCCACGGGGCCTCCTTTTGCCGGATGAGTGTAAAAGCAGGGGAGTGGGAAGGATTCCTCCCGTGGAGGAGCCACAGCGCTTCTGGTGTTAAAGTTCTTTGTGGTATATCATGACCTGAAAAATCTCCCAGGGAGATCCTTCGGACGGCTCCGGAGAGAGAGTCCCGGGCGCCGGCACCAATGCATGGCCGCCGTGCTGTCTCACCGGCTTGATTTCAAGGTGCGGATCCTGTCGCGAAAGCTTTGCATCCGCTTTCATCCGGAGCCTCCCTTCCCAGGATCCGGCGGGCCTCATGGCTCGTGGAAAATTTACTGGTTGCGTTTCTGTATTTCCTGTGCCTTCCGGTTGCAGCGGCATGCCGCCGGAGGGTTTTCCGTCGAGAGAAAAGAAGGAGGGGACGATGAATCAACACGTGGAAGCACTGCTCTCGCAAGTGAACATGCTCGAAGTCTTCAAGGCACGTCACACCGTCGAGCGTACCATCAAGCGAAGCCATTTGACCCATTATAAACGTCTCTCCGACGAAATCGGCGCCTGCGTCTGTGTGAAGCACGAAAACCACCTGCCCACCAATTCCTTCAAGATCCGCGGGGCGGTCAACTTCATGGAGCGAGCCCCTGCGGAGATACTCCAAAAGGGCATCGTGGTGGCCACACGCGGCAATCATGGTTTGGCCATTGCGTGGGCCGCCCACCAAAAGAACATCTTCTGCAACGTCGTGGTGCCCGAAAACAACAACCCCGACATCAACGCCATGATCCTCTCCTACGGGGCCCAGCTCATTGAAAAGGGCGAGGATTTTTACGCGGCCCAGGACTACTGTGAAGAACTCTCCGAGGGCACGGGCCTCTATTACCTGCGCCAGGGGAGCGAGCCTTCACTCATCACGGGTATTGCGACCATGGGCCTCGAAATTTTTGAAGAGGTTCCCGATGTGGAGGTCATTGTCATGCCCATCGGCGGCGGCACCGGCTGTTCCGCATTGGCCAAAGTCATTGAGAACATCAACCCCAAAGTGGAACTCATAGGTGTCCAGGCGGAAAAGATGCCGTCCTTCTATGAATCCTGGCAGCAGGGGAAAAGGGTGATCGTGCCCAGTGCGGACACGGTTGCGGAAGGGCTTGCGGCACGATCCATATTCGATGTGCCCTATGCGATTCTCAGAGACCGCATCAAGGACGTGGTGCTGCTCAGCGAAGAGGAACTTCTGGAGGGAGTCCGGCTTGCCCTGCGCCACACGCAGAACCTGTGCGAAGTTGCTGGTGCTGCAGCCATTGCGGCGACTTTCAAGATTAAGGAGCGGCTTGCCGGGAAGAAGGTGGTGGCGGTCATGACGGGCGGCAATCTCAGCCTGGGGCAGCTTGCCGATATTTTGAAGGGATGAGGCGCAAACTACTCCTGGAGCAACGTGGGCGTAGAAGTTTGAATGCCCTCAGTCACGTTGGAACCTATGCTTGAACGGCCGTTTCAACCGCTGCACGTGCCCTCGATTTTCTGGAAGATAAGGTGCGTGCCGCGTGCAAAGGACAGGGATTCGCGGAGCATATCTCAGGGAGCGGGTGTTTCGATGATGACCTGGTCCCTGTTTTCCTTCTCCGAGAGTTGCACGTGGACCTGTTCTCCGGCGTCCGTCTTCACGGTCGTGCCCACGAATTGGGCGCAAATGGGGAGTTCCCGATGGCCCCGGTCGACGAGCACGGCCAGCTGGACCCTTTGAGGGCGTCCGTAATCCATGATGGCGTCGAGGGCGGCCCGGATGGTTCTTCCGGTGTAGAGCACATCATCCACCAGAACGACTTCGCGGTCCTGAACGGGAAAGGGAAGGTCGGTGGAGCGCACCAGCGGTTGGGTGTGCAGGCGGGTCCAGTCGTCCCGATAGAGGTTGATGTCGAGGGTCCCGACGGGAATGGAGAGGGCGTGGTTTTTCAGAAAAATACTTTGCAGCCTTCGGGCAAGATAGACGCCTCCCGTGTGGATTCCAATGAGCACCAACTTCGTGGGGTTGGCGGGCGATTGCATGATCTCTTCTGCTATCCGTTCGAGGGCCGATTGGATGTCCGCTGATTCCATCACCACCTGAATGACCGATTTGTCCATGATCACCGTCCCCTTCGTCCCGTTCCACAAAACCAAAAAGAAAAGGGCTCCCTTCGGGAACCCTTCTCCCAATCCAGGTCTCCACTTCACATAAAAACCGGCCGTGTCAGAACTTCGGCGCATCCTGTTTCAAATCATGCTGCATTGAAGTGCAACCGGCGTGCCGAGCCTTGTGTACGCCTTGTGAACAAAGATCAAAACCCCTGGGCCAACCCACGGCGGGAGGGGCTTTTTAAGGGTTTCGAAGCTTTTCTTCAAGCTTGCCCGTTTGTTGAAGCTGCACGTCCCGGACACGGGTCCAGATTCAAAATAGCCGCTTCACCCAGACGAGGCTCAGGTGGATTTCAGTGTCGTACTTGCAAAAACGTTCCATGAGGCTGAATTCGGATGTCTGCTTGATGGAAAGCAATCGATCGAAATCTTTCTCGATCACGATGTTGCAGAAATCCACCGGGATGCTGCGCACAAAATCGAGCTCTTCCACGTTCCAGAGTTCGTGAGCGATGTCTCCAACCCCTTTTTCCAGTGAATGGCTACCGCAAATCTTGTAGCACGCGCCGCAGGTGCATCGGTGAATCGAGTCGAAGTCGATGGGAATCGGATGTCCATTTTCACAAAAGGGACACAAAATGACATGACTCAACATGGGTCGCCTCTCGCTCTCGATGCGTTTGAAGGGGAGATTTCCTGAAAAGCTTGTGCACTCACTGGCGTTGTCGGTAAAAAAGTAATGTTCAAACATGGAATGAAAGATTCGCCTCCTCACAGGTCCAGTTCGTTAGACTCAGCTGCGACCTCGCGGCAAATGCACCCCTTCTGAGGGATGTTCCGGAAGATGTTGAAGGTCGAAGCAAAATGCCTACCATGTTGCAGTTCGGCGATACGACATAAATATAAATGCTTTTCCCTTGAAAACCAATTGGGACTTTGACATATAGGATCAAAAATTGACATCCAGGTTCGAGTTCGGACCGGCGCCCCTTCCCTCTCATTGAGGAACCGCATGCCACCTTCAAAAAAAGCTACACCCAAAGCAGTGCAGGTCGATGTGCGCAACAAAGTCAAGCCCATCCTGGTCCTCCTGGATGAGCTTTACCCGGCCGCCCAATGCTCACTCGATTACAAAGACCCCCTGCAGCTCCTGATCGCCACCATTCTCTCGGCACAATGCACCGACGAGCGGGTCAATAAGGTGACGCCCGGGTTGTTCAAGAAATATCCCACAGCTCAGGCCTTTGCGGAGGCACCGTTGGAAGACCTCGAAGAAGCCGTGAGATCCACGGGCTTCTACCGCAACAAGGCCAGGAACATCAAGGAATGCTGCCGCGTGCTGCATGAAAACTTCGATGGCAACGTGCCCGCGGACCTGGACGCTCTTGTCAAACTTCCCGGGATCGGGAGAAAGACCGCCAATGTGGTTCTGGGAAACGCTTATGGAGTGCCCGGCATCGTGGTGGATACCCATGTGGCGCGGGTATCGCAACGTCTGGGGCTGACCGCACAGAAAGACCCCGACAAGATTGAGCAGGACCTGATGGACTTGATTCCCAGGGACCGATGGGTGATCTTCAGCCATCAACTGATTTTGCACGGGAGAAATCTCTGCCAGGCCCGCAAACCCAAAACAGAACTCTGCCCGCTGCGGCCCCACTGCGATCATGCACAAAAGCAGTGAGCCGCCTTCGGTTCATTGCCAAAGAGTAAGACCTGGCGCGCCTTTCGAGACCCGTTTCCTTCGCCACGCCGCATCAAATCCGGAGTATTGCCTGAAAAGCCCGGAAAGGATGGTGTTCTGAGATCGGCTGCAACTTTGTGTGAAGCAGCATGAAGGGCAGGCGCTCTCCTCACGCGATCATCAGGTTTTGAGTCTGTTCCCTTGTCATGCCGCTGCTCGTCAGTGTGTGCCGGATTCCCTCATGCGCCCACTCCACGAGCACGGCATCTTTCCCTGGCGCGTCGCTGTACGCGATGAGAATCTGGGCGGCGAGGGAAAGATCGTCTTCGGAAACCGAGGCCGGCCGCACGAGAATTCCCAGGGGGCTCGGGTAGTCCGGAACCCGCATCACCACATCGGCCGGAGACGAGAGACTTTCCAGTTGCTCATTGTCCCGAAGATTCCTCCCGACCATGAACAGCGTGTTTCCGGGCAGATAGAAATGCCGGCCCCATTTGAGCATCTCGACTTCTCTGCCCGAGGCATCCGGGTAAAGTTTGAAGAGCTCCCGGAGTTTCAGGGCAAATCCCTCCTTGGTCAGCATGCACCCACCGCCCGGCTGGGGATATTCTTTGATCCCGTAGTGTTGAGCCAGCGCCACCTGCCTCTTCCTGGAGCGTCCATGGATGTCGAGCAGCCGCTCCCTGTCCACGAGCCCCTTGAGCTCCACCTCGGTCGGGTCGAGCAGCCTGGCACTCAACGGCCTCAGGATGCGCCCTGCGTAGCCGGAGAGATTTTCAACACTTTTTAAAGAGTCCCTCCGCTGGCTCATGGGCCTCTGGCCGAGCACTTCTCCTGTGAAAAGAAAGTCCGCCTTTTCCTTTTCCATGATATTTCCGGCCAGGCGCAGCATGAGGGCATGGCAGTCGATGCAGGGATTCATTTGGCTGCCGTAGCCATATCGAGGGTGCCGCAGCATCTCGAGGTGCGCCTCGGTGATGTCCAGGACCTGCACGGGGATGCCCGCAATCCGGCCGGCCCTGATCCCCGGCTCCGCCCCAAAAAATGGGGTCACGAAGGTGATGCCGGAGAGTTCCAGCTTCTGTTCCTGAAGGACTTTCACCGCAAGGATGCTGTCGAGGCCGCCGGAAAGCAGACCTATTCCCTTAACTTTCTTGGCCACGATCGGTCACCGTTCCTCTCTCATTGCCTGTCGATTCAAGGCGGCTCGAAAAAGCCCCAGACACGCTGTGTCAACAACCTCAGAGCGTCATTCCCGGTCAAAGCAGTCGCCATCCGGGAATGCGGATGATAATATGGTTTCCCACCGAAATTTCGCGGGAATGATGAATGGCTCACTTCTCATTTTTTTGACCGGTGCTGTGCCTTGGGACCCTTCAAGGAACCGCTCGGCTCATTGTTCCGGAACTCCGTTGCGTCCCGGTCCATGCTGCCGCTGCAAAACCCGGCGAGATCGAGGGTGACGTAAAGAAACCCCAGCTTTTCAAACTTCCGGACGAGGTCCTGCCGAAACGCTTCATCCAGAAGAAGTGGAAAATCCTGCGGGCTGACCTCCACGCGAGCCAGGCGATCATGCACGCGCACGCGCACCTGGCGGCATCCCGCCGCCCACAGAGTGTTCTCGGCGGCCTCGATGCGCTTCAACAAATCGGGGGTGATTGCCGCTCCTGAGGGAATCCGGGTGGCGAGGCAGGACTGCGAGGGCCTGTCCCAGTTGGAGAGTCCCGCAGAACGCGCCAGGACCCGGATTTCGTCCTTGAAAAGCCCTGCATCCGCCAGGGGACTTCCAACTCCCAGTTCCAACAATGCGCGTCGGCCTGGACGGTGGTGTTCCAGATCCCCGGCGTGGCTCCCTTCGACCAGGATGCCGCATTCCAGCCGGCGTGCCTGGTCCAGGAGCGCCTCCATGATGGCACGTTTGCAATGGTAGCAACGATCGGGAGGGTTGTTTCGCACTCCCTCCAAAAGCAGGGGGTTGACGGAGACCGTGTGGAACTCTACCCCCATGGCATCGGCAAGGGATCGGGCGAGCCCTCTCTCCCTCGCACCGGCCAGGGGAGAATCGGCAAACAAGGCGTGGACTCCCCTGGTGAGAGCGTGCTTGACGAACCATGCGAGATAGCTGCTGTCCACGCCTCCCGAGTAGGCCACCGCGACGCGTTTGTGGCGGTCGAGTCGGCTTTCCAGTTTCCTGCATTTGTCTTCCAGGCTGGGAAGACCTGAACCGGCGGAGAGCGCGTTATGCATCAGGATGAAGGACCTTCCTGGTGAGGAGCGACCGGAGGTGTTTCCTCCTGGGGAACCGAAGGCAAGAGATGCTGCGGTTCTCCGAGGAGGAATTCTCCTTTCTGGATCCATTGCTTGAGAAGCTGGGCAATTTCCTGCGCTCTCACGTAACTGGAGAGGGGAACCGTGGGAACCTCTTTTCCCTCGACCGTGATCGTTCCCGATTTCAAT
The DNA here is from genome assembly GCA_964654275.1 of uncultured Syntrophobacteraceae bacterium. Lineage (GTDB taxonomy): Bacteria > Desulfobacterota > Syntrophobacteria > Syntrophobacterales > Syntrophobacteraceae > SLCH01. The sequence continues at coordinate 46,626 of CAZZHS010000033.1, read as the reverse complement.
TGGGCGTAGGTCACCTGTGCCAGGGGTTCCGACCGGGTGAAGCTGTAATCCTTGACGTGAGTCACGATTTCATCATCGGAGACCCCCGTGTAAAACGCCATCTTTTCATCCAGAATGGGGATGGGGATTCCGACTCCCACCGCCAGCGAACAACCGTAGCCCTGAAGGCTGGTGCCCACCAGCCAGCGCGGTTTCATTTGCTTGAGGTCGCCCATGACCATGAGCGTTCCTGCCGGGGTGGTGGGCACTCCATTGGGCAGGCGTGCCGCCCTGGGGTTGTGCTGAGATCCGCACCAGGTGATGTAGCCCTGCGCTCCTCCGAGAAAAATGCGTGTGCCCAGACCAAGGGTGCGGTAGTAGGGGTCGTTGAGGAGGGGGCTCAGTTGTCCCGAAGTGGAATAGTTGGCGTTGCCCATTCGGGGTTTGAGCACCCCCATGTAGGTAAAGATGGTCTTGGGGGAAAGGTTCACGGCGCAGTTGTAATTCTGGTAGGCATTGCGCGGGTTGCACAGGACCGCGTAGGGCAGATCGTCCAGTGTGACGGTCATTTCCGCGTGGCGGCTTGGGTAGCAGTCGGTCCCGTAGGCATCCGCTCTGAGCCGCACCGGTTTTCCCGCCACCAGATCGTGAATGACATGGCCTCCGCCATAATCGAAGGTGCCGGGGCGGACTTTGTTGAGGGGATCGTCAAAGGTGGGTTCCGTGGCGCCGATGTAGACGTCCACCGCAGCGAGCCCCGCATAGGCGGGAACATCGTTCAGCCAGACCTTTGCCGCTTTGATGGGCGGCTGCGTGTGCCCAAAATTGATGAAGGCACCCGAAGAACACATGGGACCAAAGGTGCCCGTGGTGACGACATCCACTTCTCGAGCAGCTCGCTCCGTCCCTTTTTTCTTCACGATATGAACCATCTCGTCGGCGGTCACCACGACGGCCTGCCCCTTGCGGATCTTTTCGTTGATTTCCTGGTAAGTCTTTTGAACGGCACCCATCTTTTCCACCTTTTCAGCCAAGAATTGCCTGGTCGGGCCGACGAACCAACAGCCTTCTTCGGGATCTCCCCGAGGCGCCCGGACTTCAAGAATCTCTTTCTAAAGAATTTTCAAGCCGTTTGCAAGAAGGCGGTCCCATTTCTCCCACTGCGTCTGCACGGGAGTCCCCACGGCACGGACTCCCGACGGCATGCGGATGCGCAGACATGACGGACGACCAGGGGGGGCAGCGTTTGGGGTGCGCCCGCCTTCAAGAGGTGTGCATGGGAGGCAGGTAAGCCGTCAGGGCATCCCTCAGATTTTCTGGAATGGCGCGGGATTTCCAGTCTCGATCGATGGCCACCAGGGTGGCTTCTCCCCGGGCCACCAGGGTCTGGTCTTCGTCAGGGTAGAAGTAAAATCCGAAGGTCATGGCTTTGGTGCGGGTCTGGAGAAGGCAGACCGCAAGACGGAGCTTTTGTCCATAGCGCACCGGATGGAGGAATGAACATTTTGCATCGACAATGGGCAGCCCAAAGCCTTCCTGGGTATTCTTGAAGAAATTTTCAGGGGCAAATCCCAGATGCCTGAGAAAATCCTCAATGCCCTGGTGGCAGTACCGAAAATAGCTGGCAAAATAGACCACTCCATAGGGGTCCGTGTCGCCGAATCTCACGGTGATGGAAATTTCCACAGACTTGCTCGGGGGAGTCATCTGTCCTTGAAGCTCCATGGTTTCCTCCCTGTTGAGGCCGCTACGGCCCCTTGCGGATTTGAGGTGGTCTGACGGCGCGCTCCGCAGCGTTTCCCGGTCCAGGTCTTTCCCTCGACGCATCCTCGAATCGGGAAACCCTCACGCACCCGCCCTCATTGGATCGCCCGGTCAACCCTCCAAAGAGGGGGCCTCCTGCAGCGCCTTGAGTTTGGACATCCTTTCCGCGTGAATCCGCTTGAAGGTCTCGAAAAGGTGCGGCGGCGGCGTGATGCGTTCCTCCTCGGGCTTTTGCAGGAGGGTCATGGCTTTTTCAGGGCATTGCGGCACACACACGCCACAGCCGATGCAGCGGTCCACCCGTACCATCGCCGCGTCATTTTCAAGCTCCAGGGCGTCCATGGGGCAATGTGAGAGGCAAGTTCCGCAGCCGGTGCAACGACCCGTGTCCACCTGCGCCCTGAAGTTGGAGGCCACGTAGAGGGACGGATTGGGCAGCGCCTTGAGGTTCTTGAGAATCTGGCAACAGCAGCTGCAGCATGTGCAGATGTTGACAATCTTTTGAGCATTGGACGGCTGCAGCACGAGTCCGCTCTGTTCCGCCCGCAGCAGGATATCGAGGGCTTCCTCCTGCGAGATGGGACGTCCCAGACCATTTTCCTGATAGTATTGCGCTCCATTGCCAAACACGAGGCACGTCTCGAGCGGCCGGTCACAGGCTGTGCCCATGAGACCATGTTCTTTTCTGCAGATGCAGGGTGCCACGACGATGTGATCCTGCTCCAGGATCATTTGCCTGGCTCGTTCGTAGGGCATCACCGCCTGTTCGGAAGGCAGCGCCTGAGAAATGGGAATCGTCCTGAGCTGAGGGGTGTCGGCCTGACGGCTTCTCTCAAAAAAATGAGGCAGGTATTCGTTCACGTCCCGAATGAGTTCCTCATCGAGGTCGTTGACGTGATATTCCCAGATGCCGATCACAAACTGCGCCGCCATGTAGCGGTATTCCGTGCCTTTGCGAATCCGGAAGATGAGTCCCTTCCTGGAGAGAGCCAACAGTTCATCTGCGAGCTCCTTCGCATCCCAACCGGTGCGGTCGGCAATGCGTTGAGGAGTTTCAGGGCGCAAAGTGACCTGCTGGGCGATCTCGGCTTCGCGCGGGGTGAAGAGGCGTTTGAGGATCCGCATTTCAACGCCGTCAGGCGTCCGGGGAAAGCCGGCAGGAAGGCGATCCAGGTGGGCTGCCAGATCTTCGTAAATATCGTCCGCAAAAGCGGTCATGGTGGGCTCCTTGGAAGTGAACACTCGAGCATCGCAGCCGAAAAACTGCGTCGGCATCAGGACCCTGAAGGAAACGAAGTCTCGCGCCGGGTTCCCGCCGATAGAATCCCCGGCTCCAGATGCACCGGGCGGGAAAAGGTCGAGCAGGAAACAAAGGGTCTTGATGTTTCCGCCTTTCAAAGGCTACATGAAAGCTAAGCAGATTGCAGAGGCAAAATCAAATCTCAATTGCAGTAAAGCCCATGATTCATCCGCAGAATTTTTTCAGCTGGACTGAGACATTCTGACGTCGGACAACGGTGAAGAGGGCTCTGGAGAACCGGAAATTCAGATGAGTGAAGGAGACTTCCTGCCATGGACCTGGTTGCAGGGTGTTTTCAGTTCGAGGTGCGCTCAGGAGACGTCGAAACCAATACGGCGAGGGTGAAACAGGCCCTTCGGTCGATGAAGGACCGGGGCTGCCGGTTGGCGGTGCTTCCCGAGATGTGGTCCTGCGGGTTTCACTATGCGGCGCTGCGGGACATGGCCCTGCGCAGTCCCTCAATCCTGGAGGCATTGACGGCCTGGGCGCGGGAGATGAACCTGGTCATCGTGGGGAGCCTTCCGGAATTGGACAACGGGGTGATTTTCAATGTCGTTCATGTCGTGGACGCCGACGGCCGCCTGAAAGGCCGCTACCGCAAGATCCATCTCTTCACTCACGGACGGGAACACCTCCATTTCGCCCGTGGCCGCGAGACCCTGGTCACCGACACGGCGGCGGGAAAGCTGGGCCACATGATCTGCTACGACCTGAGGTTTCCGGAACTCGCGCGGAGACTGGCACTCGATGGCGCACAGATCCTGTGTGTTCCTGCTCTCTGGCCACAAGTGAGAATCGATCACTGGTCCCTTTTGTTGCGGGCTCGCGCCGTGGAAAACCAGCTCTTTGTTCTGGGGTGCAACGGCGCGGCCGGGGGGAATGGCGCAAGCTATGGCGGCCGGTCGACCATTGTGTCGCCACTCGGCAGGGTGCTCGCGGAGGGCGGCGGGGGAGAGGAATGCCTCGTGGCCACACTGCGCCTGGGCGAACTCGAAGCTTTTCGAAGCCGGATTCCCTGCTTCGAAGACCGCTTGCCCGGCATCTACAACATCTGCTGAACCCTTCAATGAGGGGTGTGGTGCCGGATTTATGGGGAATGGGAGCAGAAACCTCACGGCAGGTTTGAGATTTGTGGAATTATCTGATACGAAGATCCTTTGCCGACGGAACGGAGCGAAGATCCTATCTCTAATCGAAATGGGAGTGAAAAAGCATGCCTCAGAGTGAACAAAAACAGACAGCCCCTGGAGAGCAGGCTCCCGGCGGGCCCATGCGCAACCCTTACATCCTGAAATTTTGCAAGGTTCTGGTGGAGAAAAAAGGTGAAGAACACGAACCGGAGGCCATGAAGAAGCTTCTGGAGGACATGTACGGTGTCTTTGAATTCCTCCTGGGGCAGAACATGATCAAGGCGCTTCCGGACAACATTCGGGAACAATACCTGGGCATCGCTCAGGATCTCCAGAACCTGTCCTATGAAAAAATCGGAGCGATTTTCGACAAGCATGTGCCGGATTATGAAAAGGTCATGAAGCAGACCATGATGCAATTCACTGATATCTTCATGAAGAACCGGCAGTTCAGGGCCAAGGACCACATGCCCGCAGAGGTGCACTGAAACGCAATCTCTCGACTCTCTTGTCATGATGGGCGCTAATGGTTACTTATTTCACATTGTGTCGGAAAAGAATCTCTGACCACGCCTGCGCGCAGTACGACCACGACCATCGGCCGCGCAGGCGATTTCCCATTGGGTCGTTTGCAGCGAGAGGAGCGAGGAGCAGTTGATGGAAGACAAGACGATCTGTCCCCATTGCCAGCAGAAAATGAAGAAGTGGCGCGTTCCACCGATGTCCACCTGGAACGCCGAATATTTTTATGTCTGTTTCAACGACCGTTGCCCCTATTTTGTGCGGGGCTGGAAGCACATGGAGCAAACCACCAGGACAGCCTGCTCCTACCGGCATCGTTACGATCCCGAAACGGGGGCAACGGGCCCTTTGCCCGTGTGGTCTGATGAGGCCTGTCTGGACCAAATCATCGAAGATTGACGTTTTTCGGGGCGGATTTGATCTGTGAGCGACTGCCCGGATGCGGAAAAGCGGTCGTTCACAAATACACATTCCCTGCCGGAACTTGATGCATCAATTGGCGGGGGCCGGCGAAGAGACTGAAAAGGGTGCAGCACGGTTCCCTTCACCGCCGTTTCTTTCAGGTATGCCCGTGAGAATCGGCACCTGCCCTTTTCCTCATTTTTTTTTGGAACCGTTCGGGTTGAAAAGGAGGCGTCCGCTTCGACTCGATTCGGAGGAGCAGGCCGGGAAAGGACGCAATTCCCGGACCCGATTGCTCCTTCCTCCCCCCTCAGGCGCCCTTTCTAAAAGTCTCCCGCATCTTCAATACAGGTTCTCCACAGAAGGAAAACATGAGCCAGCGAAGTGCCAGCCGAAGCAGAGCCTCATCCTGCGTGCGGATGGCTTCGACTTCCCGGCCGTCGAGTTCGAAGATTTCGAGAAAACGGCCGGAGAGGACAAAATTTCTGAATTTATCCAGATCATAACAGGCCAGGTAAAACATCTCCTGCTGCCGGGCTGAGAGGGCTGCGCCCTGGTTCAGCTTGGGGTGGGTGATGATTTCCATCCACAGGTTGTTGTAAACGTGGTAGGGTTCCAACCCCTGATCCCTGATCCACTCTTCCACCGTCCACGTCCGAGTTTCCTCGAAGCCCCGACAGTGCGCCTCTTTCAGCACAAAATAGTCTTCCTGCACACGGCCATGACCCCGGTGCATGCGGGATGCCCGGGCGATGGGGTAGGTCCGACAGGCGGCAGGGCGGTCTTCATAGACGCTGCACCCCTCATCCGAGACGAACGGGCAAGTTTTTCGAGGGTCCGTTTTCATCTCGAGAAACACCATGGGAAAGCCGCGTTGCTCATCGAATTCCGTCCGGGTGTGGCGCTCCAGAAAATCGGATGCGTCGGCTCCAAGCCTAGTCTTCAAGCGCAAAACGTCATAGGGGGTGAGGAGCAATTTCAAATCTCGGCAGCATTCGGTGAAACAGGGCACACCGGGATGGCAGGCAAACGCGAATCCTTCTCCGGTGAGTGGTTTCAAAAGGCCTTGTATCTCTCCAGGAGCCGTATGTTCGAGGGTCATGTGCAGATTTCCTGTGGCTGATGGTTGGCGGTGTGGCAGTCCTCGGTCAAAAGAGGTTTCGCAGCTCCTCGATTTGTTCTTTCACATAGAGCAAGGCCAGCCTGAGAAGGGCCTCGTCATCTTCACGGGCCTGGCGCAGCAATTCCTCATCGACGTCATAAAAGGAGAGGAATTTCTTGTCGTTGAGGATCTCCGAGAAGCGATCCAGATCGTAGGCCAGGAAAAGCAGCTTTCCCAGACTGCTCCCGACGTTGCTCCCGGGTTTGAAGCCGGGGGGCAGGACGGCCTGGTAGGCCCGCTCCATCTCCACATAGGGGGTGACACCCTGGCTCTCCAGCCATGCGGCGACGGTGAGTGCGGTCGGTTCCATGAGGCCCAGGCAGCGGTCCTTGCCCACGATGAACTGGTATTCCCCTTCGCGGTTTCCCAAGTCGAGCGGGTACATGCGGCATGCCCAGGGCCGATCGTCGTAGAGGCTGCATCCTTCGGGAGTCACAAATTGGCAGGTCAGCGTCTGGGGATCCATGGCCAGCTGGACGACGGGGATGCCGGATCTTGAGAGAAAATGCCTGGTGTAGCGATTCAGGATCGCTCCCGAACTGAGCCTGAGCGCACGCCGGAGCCGCAGCATGTCGTAAGGCGTGAGGTAGATGTTCACATCCCGGCAGCATTGCGTGAAACAGGGCAGAGTGTCTTTGCACGCGAACTGGAAAGAACTTTGCTCGGTCAGGACGGTTTGGCCCGTGGGAGAAGTTTGTTGGGTCATGATCATCCTCTAAGCTTCTTGTGAGTGATTCAGCCTGATGAGTGACGCTTTGAAATTCTTGAACGTGGGATCGCCGTGGATCAGCTTTTCGGCCACTGAAAGCGACAGGGCGTCCGAGCAGGCCAGAAAGGCGCAATCGCATTTTCGGTTGCAGTCGGCACAGAAGAAGTCTTCATCGAGTTCATCTCCACAAAAACAGTGAGGCTCCATGACGAGCTGGCCGTCTTCCCATTTGACGATGAAGTGGTCCCGCTGTTCTTTTTTCAAATCATCCATGGTGATGGACATGGTGTTTTCGCTCCTTTGGAGAAGTTCAACTCAACACAGGGGTTTCGGTGACCCTGAGAGAACCCATCTCACGGCCGATTTTCCATTTTAGTTTTTGAGGGCCGAATCACCTGGGGGACAAGGCGTGCTGCTTACACCGGGGAAAAGGCCATGAAGGCGCAAAACCAGCGGGAATAGAAAAGGGCGGCTGATCCTTGGAAACAGTTGCCGCCCTTTTGCTCACCGGTTTCTGGATCAATGCTCAAGGAAGGGCATCGGCCAGGAGCTCCGACAACTCAACGATCTCCAGCACATCTTGCCGGTTCAGGCTTGTGCAGGCGTCCGTCAGCATGTTCACACAGTACGGGCAGGAGGTGGCCAGCACCTGTGCCCCCTGCGCAACGGCGTCCTCGATGCGGAGCTCTCCAAAACGCTCCCCCATGGGCGCTTCAGCCCAGATACGCCCCCCGCCGCCCGCACAGCACAGGCTCAAAGGACCGTGCCTTCCAAGTTCCTGGGCGGTGACGCCGGGAATTTGCTTCAGCATGTTCCGGGGCGCGTCGTAAATCCCGCTGTGGCGTCCCAGGTAACAGGGGTCGTGAAAGGCCACCTTCTTTTCCAGGGGCTTGGGAAAAGCGAGCTTTCCCTCCTCCACCAGCTGCTCCAGCAGCCGGGTGTAATGAATGACCTCCCACTGGCCTCCCAGTTCCGGGTATTCGTTGCTGAATGTCCACAGGCAGTGAGGCGACGTGGTGATGATTTTCGTCACCCCGTTGCTGTTGAACAGTTCGATGTTGGATTGGGCGAGATTCTGGAACAGTTCCTCGTCGCCCACCTTCCGCATGCTTTCCCCGCAGCAGCTTTCTTCTGTCCCGATCACGCCAAAGCTCACGCCGGCGTGCTGGAGCAGACGCACGAGACTTCGGGCGATCTTCGTGCTCCTGGGGTCATAACAGGAATGACAGCACACGAAAAGGAAAAATTCCTTGTCGGGACCGAAGCGGGGCAGGTCCAGGTCCTTGGCCCAGTCCATGCGCTTTTCCCGTGGTCCGGCCCAGGGATTGCCGTTGGCATGGGCACTTCCCAGAATGGGCCTCAAATTGGCGGGGGCCATGCCCGCTCCCACCAGGCTGGCCCGCATGCTGCGCACATTGTCGACGATCTTCACGCCGCGCGGGCAGTTTGTCTGGCACATGCTGCAGGTGGAGCAGGCAAAGAGGATGGTTTCGTCTTCGAATCCCTCCATACCCATCTGCCCGAGGCGCTGCATGTGGCGAATGTTGAAGTTCTCACTGGTCTCACCGGGCACCAGCCGCCAGGGGCAAAGGTTGGTGCACAGGCCGCACTGCATGCACCAGTTCAGTGTCTCGCCCCCCATCTCGGCGATGTATTCCCTCATTTCCAGAGAAACGCTTTTAGGTTCCATGCTCTTGCTCCTTGACAGGCACAATCGTTTCCAATTTGCTGGATGGAAACGGTGATCAACTAGTGGCGGTCCAGTCTTCTCAGAAGCCCTTGTAGGGATTGGGGCCCAATTCCTGAACCCGCTCGGCGAAGGCATCGAGGAGCTTGGGCAGCTGCGTGTATTCGGTGATGGACACCTGATCGACGCGGACTCGATCGGATTCAAGCACCAGACGGTTCAAGGTTTCCTGGATCTTGGACATGCGAATGTCGGCCAGTTCGCTCCCTTTGATGAAGTGACACTGATAATCGTCGCCGTGCCTGCATCCCAGGAGGATGATGCCGTCAATGCCTTTGGACAGGGCATCCGCAATCCAGATGAGGTTCATGGAGCCGAGGCACCTGACGGGAAGGACCCGCACCCAGGCATTGTACTGGAGCCTGCGAATACCCGCCATGTCGAGGGCGGGGTAGGCGTCATTTTCGCACGCAAGGACCAGAAGACGTGGCTTTTCCTCGTACTCGTCCGGGACGTGCATGCTCTTGATGACGTTGCCGATCATCCCCACTGAATAGTTCTTGAACGAGATGATGCGTTCGGGACAGGCGCCCATGCAGACCCCACAGCGCCGGCAGCGGGTGGGATTGGGAAGCGGATTTCCCTTTTCGTCCTCATTGATCGCACCAAAGGGGCACTCCTCCGTACAACGTTTGCACTGGGTGCACCGCTGCATGAAAAACTCGGGATAACTCAAATCTCCCGAACGCGGATGCAGCGCCTTCCCTTCCGGCACCATTTCCACGCACTGGATAGCCTTCAGAGCCGCGCCGGTGGCGTCGGTCATGGCCGTGGCATAGTCCATGGGGGCGCGGACGGTGCCCGCCGGAAAGATGCCTGTGCGACGCGATTCATAAGGGAAGCAGATGAAATGAGAATCGGGAAAACCATATTTGAGGGTGGGGAGTTCGGGGCCCTGACGGTATTGCAGGTTCAGAATATTTGAGACCCGAATGGTGTCCACGGGGACCTGCGGCTCTTCCCCCTCCTGGGGCGCCTGGGCCTTGAATGCTTCCCCGAACGCGGTGGTGGGGACCATGCCGGTGGCCAAAACCACCAGATCCACAGGCTCGGTCAGGATGGGCGATCCCGTGAGGACATCGTCGGCGGCCAGAACGAGTTGCCCGGAACCGTCATCTTCGATGGCCGTGACCGTGCCGCGCACGAAGAAGACGCCGTCTTTCTGAAGCTGCTTGTAGAGCAGCTCGTAGATTCCGTGGGCGCGAATGTCCTTGTAGAAAATGTAGACCGGTGTCTCGGGATTGGCCTCCTTGAAGTAGCGGGCCTGTTTCAGCGATTCCACACAGCAGGCCGAGGAGCAGTACGGCAGATGTTCCGGGTCCCGTGAGCCCGCGCAAAGGATGAAGGCCGCGCTGCCGACCTCTGCGCCGTTGGATGGCCGTTTCACCGAGTCTTCTTTGAACATCTTTTCGAGTTGAGGGCCGGTGATCACATCGGGAAACTGCCCGAAACCAAGGTGGGAGAGCTTTTCCGCAGGGTAGGGCACGGAACCGCTCGCAAGGACTACGGCCCCGACTCGCTCCGCGAACTGGCTGCCGTTCTGCGCGATCTGTACATCAAACATGCAGGGTGCGCCCGAGATCTGAGCGACCTGAGCCTGGGTGTAGACCTTGAGATTTTCAAGGCTTGAAACATCCTGCACCATGGCGTCGAGCCGGAATTCAAGGGGAGACTCGTAGGGAGGCAGATGGGGGGGGAGTTTGAAAACATCCCGGGCATATCCGCCCAGCTGGTCCGATTTTTCCACGAGCACCACCTCATAGCCGGCCTTGGCCGCCTGAGTGGCGGCAGTGATCCCTGCGAGGCCTCCTCCGACCACCAGGATCCTCTTGCTGAGATCCTCCACCACGAAAGGCACCGGCGGCAGAGACTCCTTTGCACGAACAACTCCCATGCGCAGGTAATCTTCAGCCATCATCTGAGTGTCTTCATCCTGGGGGGGATGAGACCAGGCCACCTGCTCCCTCAAATTGACCCGTTCCACCACCTTGTCCGGCGGAAACGAAAACACGTCGGTCATGACGCGTGGGGAACAGGCCGCGATGACGACGGTGTCCACGATTCCATCCTGAAGATCCCGGCGGATCATTTCGACACCGGCCTGGCCGCAGAGGACCGGGGCTTCGCGGCAGACAGAGGCGTGCAGTTCCGAGGAGGCCATCTCTGTGAGGGCGTGCACATCCAACGCGTCACCGAGTCCACAACCTGAACAAATATAGATCCCTAGCTTGTCGCTCATGGCTTACCTCCTGCAGGCTTGAAGGGCTTTGAGAACGGCCGCCGTGGCGTCCTGAACACTGGTGGCAACATCGGTGGGTCGACAGGTGCAGCCTGCTCCGAAGATGCCGGGTGAGCTTCCGTTGTTGAGGAGAAAGCCGTGGTCGTCCGTGTCGACCTGGGCAGGTATGGGGGCGACCGCGGTGCCGGGGACCATGCCGGTGGCAAGAACGACGAGGTCGAAACGGTCCTTGAGGATTTTGCCTGTGGCCTGGTCTTCCACCTGCACGGTGAGGAGGCCCGTCGCGGGGTCCTCGGTGATTTCGCCGGGCTTGCCCTTGATGAGGGTCACCCGTTCATCGCTCTGGACTTTCTGGAAAAAATCCTCGTATTTGCCCAAAGCACGGATGTCGATGTAAAAGAGGCTCACCTGCGCCTCCGGGTTTTGCTCGAGCAGGTAGGTGGCCTGCTTGAGGGAGGCCAGACAGCAGATTCCGGAACAGTAGGGAAGGTGGTTCTCATCGCGCGAACCGGCACATTGAATGAGAGCCATCTTGTTCACGTCGGCCCCGTCGGAGGGACGAAGGATTTTGCCATGAGTGGGGCCGCTTGGGGAGGCGAGGCGTTCCATCATGACGTTGGTGATGACGTTCTTTGCCTTGCCGAAACCGTAATAGTGAATCTTTTCCGCAGGGTAGGGATCCCAGCCGGCGGCCCAGATGATCGCTCCGACCTGCAGGTCGAACTCCTGAGGCTGCATGTCGAGCTCGATGGCGTCATAAGGGCAGGCATTCTTGATTTTCTCGGCTTCGGGAGTTCCAAGAATTTCAGATGCAAGAACGTAACGAAGCGGAAATGCGAAATCGTGGGGCAGGTAGGCGGCCTTCACACGGTCCAGACCATAGTTGAAGGGATTGGGGATCTCGGTTTCCGACGCCAGAGCACATTCTCCGCAACCGGTGCACCTGGCATTGACATAACGGGGAGCAGTCCTGATGGTGACGTCGAAGGCTCCGGATTCTCCCTGAATGCTCACCACCTGGGACATGGTGAAAAAACGGATGAGCGGGTTGTTCTTTAAACGGCGGAAATTGATTTCCAGCCCGCAGTTGGGTGGGCAGAGCTTCGGAAAGTACTGGTTCATTCGAGCCACGCGCCCTCCCAGATAAGGCTCTCTTTCCACCAAATACACCTGGACTCCGGCTTCAGCAGCCTCGATAGCCGCGCTCAAACCGCTCATACCGCCTCCCACCACCAGGATTGCGCGATTCCCCTTTTGGACATCGGCCATTACAGTCCCTCCATGGTCTGTCTTCAATGCGGTTGCACAACGGATGATCCTGACTCCTCCCGGGGGAGCAGGAATGCGTTGGGTGTGTGAAAAATTTTTTAAGGAAACTCTGCAAATTAACGCACGAACCGGAATTTTTTCAACAACAAATTTGGAACTGCCGCGGGTGAGGTGTTGCGTTGCGGGACGATTTCGAGGGAGCAGGGGACGGTTCCCGGGAGAAAAACGAAAAAACCCCGGGTGCAGGGGCACCCGGGGTGGTGTGTCAGATCCTCATCGCTGCGTTACACGATGTTGACGACGGGGACTTTCTTCATGGTCCATTCGCCGGTCTTGGGATTGTACACGGAGTTGACGAAGCACTTCCAGTTGGCCTCGTCCATGTCGGGATAGTCGGCGCGGAAGTAATAACCGGGCCAACGGCTCTCTTCACGGAACATGACGTGGCGGAGGTGACTTTCGGCAATCCACATACGGTGGGTATTTTCCCAGGCGCGGAGCAGTTCATGCAGATCCTGGGCGGCCAGCATTGCGGAGTCTTCTTTCAGCATCATGAGCAACTCGAGGCCTCTTTCGAGGAGGGCCTTGTTGGTCTTGAACTGAGCGGACACGCCGGCGCAGTACTCGTCCATGATCTTCTGGAGACGGAACATGAACATCTTGGGCTTGATGAAGTTGTGGTTGATGTCGGGATCGCTGGAAGCCGCACCGTACTGTTCGAAGCGAGCCAGAGGAGCCAGGATGGTCTCTTTCCACTTGTTGATGGTGGCGTCGTCGATGGTGGGTGCGGTGTTGTTGTCCAGGATGAAAGCGATGGCGGACTTGGCTGCAATACGGCCTTCAGCATGGGACCCGGAGGAGAACTTGTGGCTGGAGGCGCCGGAACCGTCACCGCAGGTGAACAGACCCTTGACGGTGGTCATGTTGGTGTACTTGCCGACTTTTTCCCAATCCTTGGCGTATTCTGCGGGCATGAGATCGGGAGCGCCGCAGACCCAGGCGCCGGAGGCACCGGAGTGGGAACCGATGAAATAGGGCTCTGCAGGAGCGATTTCAGAAGACTTCTCTTCGGGCTGGATGTTGTTGCCCGCCCAGAGAATGGCCTGGCTGATGGTCATGTCCAGGAAGTCTTCCCAAGCTTCCGCTTCCAGTTCCTTCATTTTCTTTTTGAAGGCCTTGGGATCGTCTTTGTACTTGGCTGCCAGGTTGGCAATGGCCTCTTCCGTTCTCATGAAGATGGGGCCTTTGCCTTCCATGATGTCTTCCATGCCCAGCCAGTTACGCAGGTTGGCGGGGATGGGCTTGGCCAGGCCGTAAGGTGCCCACTTGGGCAGCTCATTGGCGCGGGTCACCATGTATTCTTCGCCCAGTGCGTTGGTTGCACGGGATTTGAACAGGAGGAACCAGGCGCCTACCGGGCCGTAACCATCTTTGAAGCGCACGGGGATGAAACGCACTTCCTGGCAGGTCATTTCTGCGCCGGCCTTGATGGTGAAATAGGCGGTGGAACCGGCGTTCCAGGGGGGATACCAGGCGCGGCCGAGGCCTTCACCCACGGACCGGGGACGGAAAACGTGTACGGCGCCGCCCATGGCTGCGATGGTGGCCTTCGCCAGGAAGACGTAGAACTTGTTTTCGCGGACGCTGAAACCGACGCCGCCGATGCACCTGTCGCCGTCCATCAGAGGTTCGACGATAAAAACGCGCTCGTAGAGCCAATCGGTGAAGCCGGCCTGGTTCATGGCGTTCTTGGCGGCTTCGGCGACGATCACCTTGTAGGACTCGCCGTTGATCATGATCTGCCAGCGGCCTTCATGCACGTACTCACCATTTTCATCCAACCAGATGGGGAGGCCCCATTTTTCGAAAAGGTGAACCGAAGAATCCACGTGGCGTGCGATGTCGTAAACCAGGTCTTCACGGGAGATGCCCATGAGGTCCTGACGAACGTACTTCACATAGTCTTCCAGGGTGTTCTTGCCCTTGGCATAGCCGATGTACTGGTTGATGGCCGAGAGACCCATGGCCACTGCACCGGAACGGTCCATGGCTGCCTTGTCGACGACGGTCACTTTGAGACCATTCTTCTTTGCCCAGTATGCGGCCTCCCAAGTGGCGCCACATGCTGACATACCACCACCGATGATCAGCAGGTCGGTATTGACGACTACAGTTTCGAAGTTAGGCATATTCTTAAAACCTCCTTGGAAAGGGTTACTTCTTCGAAAAGGTTACTTTTTCAGGGTGGGGAAAGTGTCCTGGCCCATGGATTTGGGCTCGGTGCAGAGAATGGGGCTCTTGATGTCTTCCGTCGCCGTTTCATAGCCTGCAAGCGGGTCGGCCTGGCCTTCAGGGGTGGTCCGAATGGGGAACTTGAAGCGTTTGACCATGCCATTGCGGAACTTGACGGTCCACATGATGTCCTGGGAGCCGCGAAGAGGCACAACGGAAGCACCCATGGGAACGAAGTCGGCGTAGCCACGTACGTCCACTGCCTGCTGCGGGCAGATCTTGACGCAGTTGTAGCATTCCCAGCACATTTCAGGGGCGCGGTTCCAGGCTTTCATTTTCTCTTTGTCGAGAACCATGAGGTCCTGGGGGCAGATGTACATACATGCGGTCTTGTCCTGGCCCTTGCAGCCATCGCATTTCTCAAGGATTACATAACTTGGCATAACTATCCTCCTAAAGGTTAATACACATCAACGGCCTTCGATGAACACGCTCTGCTAAACCTGACTTGAGTGGTGCACCTCCCTTCTTCAGGCAGGCCTGCCCCACCTGGAAGAACCGGAAGCTTATCGAAGGGCAGACCGTCCTTTCGATTTGGTATGAGCCTGTGACTTTACGTCTTACTTTTTCACTTCGCCGGTTGCTGCGCCGTGAAGCTTGATTTCCACCTTTTCTTCGAGACCCGCATAGTATTCCTGAAGCACCTTGACCACTTCCGGACGAGAGAACTCTGCGGGGAGCTCGCCACCCTCGGAGAGGGTCTTGCGGACCATGGTTCCGGAGAGAAGCAGTCGGTCTTCCTTGCCATGGGGGCAGGTTCTCATGGAGGCCATGCCGCCGCACTTGAAGCAATGGAAGGTCCAGTCGATCTTGAGGGGTTCGAGAATCAATGCGCCTTCGGGGATTTCTTCGAAGATCTTCTGGGCGTCGAAGGGGCCGTAGTAATCGCCCACACCGGCATGGTCGCGGCCGACGATGAGGTGGCTGCAGCCATAGTTCTGACGGAACACGGCGTGGAGAAGGGCTTCACGGGGACCCGCATAACGCATTTCCGCCGGATAGCCGCCCTGAATGACGGTGTTCTTCACAAAGTAATTCTCAACCAGGACGTCGATGGCCTTGACGCGGACTTCGGCGGGGATGTCGCCGGCTTTGAGCTTGCCGACCAGCTGATGGATATAGAGACCATCCATGACTTCCACGGCGATCTTGGCGAGGAACTCATGGCTGCGGTGCATGGGGTTACGCAGCTGAAGTGCGGCGACGGTCTTCCAGCCCTTTTCTTCGAACATCTTGCGGGCTTCGGCAGGTCTCTGGTAGATGGCGCCAAACTGCGAAGGATAGAAGCTCTCGCTCAGAACCTTCACGGGGCCGGCCAGGTTGATTTCCTTCTGAGCCATGACCTTGGCAACGCCGGGGTGCCCTTCCGCATCGTTGGTCCAGAAGACGCTCTTGCACTCATGCGCCTTGTCGATCGTGTACTTTTCCGTGACCTTCATGGTTCCCATGATCTCATCGTTGTTTTCAGGATCGATGAGGGCCACTTCTTCGTTGGCGCCAATGCTGTCGGCCAGGGCCTTGTCAGCGGAAAGGGTGATGGGGATGGGCCAGAAAACGCCGTCCGCCATGAGATACTTGTCACAAACGCCTTTCCAGTCATCATAGCCCATGAAGCCGTCGAGCGGGGTGAATGCGCCAATGCCGAGCATGATGAGGTCGGATGTTTCACGGCTCGTCATGGGGACCTTCTTCAAGGTCTTAGCTTTTTCCAGCTCAGCTTTCAACTCTGCGCCCTGGAGCAACAACGGTTTGAGTTTGCCTTCTTTCCCGTGGGGAGGGACCAAGCCTTTTCTTGCCATGCCATATTCTCCTTAGAATGTTTGCAAAAATGAGCCGTACCTTTCACTCGAACATGCTTGTGCAATTAGTTGCAAGGTCATTATAGAGAGCGGTCTGTGGTTGTCAAGGGAAAAATTATGCACATTTTCACAAGCTGAGAAGCTTTGACACGCCCCAAGCCCGCCGTTGCGAACTTCCCCGAAACTGGAATAGAATGCAGCTCACACAAACTAGAAATAGCTACCATTGACGGTAGCAGAACACAAGAAGAAAATGCACCCCGGTCATGCCCACACAACCGTGGTCACTCTTTCGTTCACAGGGGGAGGTTCCACGCGGAAAGTTTTCTCACCCGATTTCAGGAGAGAAATTCATGACCAAAAACATTCTGTCCGGCAGGCGCCGCGTCGTCCTGATGCTGGCGTCGTGCTCTCTGTCCCTCATCAGCTTCGGCACGCTGGGCTACATGATCATCGAGGAGTTCCCCCTTCTCGATGCGCTCTATATGACCGTGATCACTCTGACCACCGTCGGCTTCGGGGAAATCAGGCCCCTCCATGACTACGGGCGCGTTTTCACCGTGGTGCTGATCCTCCTGGGCGCCGGCCTTCTCGCCTACAACCTGGCCTATTTCAGTCAGCTGCTGCTCGACGGCAATCTTTTGGATGCATACCGGAGGCGAAAATTGGACAAGACACTGAAAAAACTCGAAGATCACTACATCGTTTGCGGGTATGGACAGATGGGGCAGATCATCGTGCACGAATTGATCAAGAATGGCCTGCCGGTGGTGGTGGTGGAAAATGACGAGTCCCTGCTGGCGCGACTTCGAGAAAAAAGCATCCCCTGCCTGGGGGGGGACGGTACCGAAGAGGAAAATCTCCTGACGGTCGGGGTGGAAAAGGCAAAGGGCCTCGTCTCGGTGGTCAGCAAGGACACGGACAACGTCTTCATCGTCCTCACTGCCCGAGACATCAACAAAAAACTTTTCATCCTCAGTCGCGCCGGGGCTCCCGGCAGTGAGAAACGGCTTCTGAAAGCCGGTGCAGACCGCGTGGTTTCTCCGTTTTCCATTGGCGCCACCCGGATCGCCCAGAGCATCATCAGTCCCACGGTCACGGATTTCCTGGAACTGGCCATGTCGGGAGAAGGGATGGAACTCAGTCTGGAGGAGCTGGAGATTCCTCCACAGGCCTGGTTCATCGGGAAGGAACTCAAGAATTCGGCCATCCGGAGCCGCTACAACCTGATCGTGGTGGCCATCAAACATCGGGATGGAAGAATGACTTACAACCCCTCGCCACAGCAGATGCTCGAGGCCGGCGACATCCTGGTGATCATCGGACCGCGCTCGAATCTCATCCAATTCAATGCGGAACTTTCCTGATTCCCCTCCCCGCAGGTTCTTCTCCGGAGAGCTCGATCATTCCCGGATCCCAAGAGCGGTCCGAGCCGGCAGGAGGGAAGGGGAAGAACGTTCTCATGCCGTGCCCGCATTGGGAAACTCTCGCCGCACGCTTGCCCCACCGGGCCGACTCCCGGCGTCTCAAATGTTGTTTGACAACGTAAAATTCATTTCCTATAAACAAACAAATTTTGTGTTGAATCATACCGCCTGGGTGCTGGCTCCCAAACGCAAGAACCCTGCGCCGGTCCCCGGCAGAGAAAGCCGGGGCCCGTGGCGGCGGGAATCGACGCCGTCGTCGCCCCTGGGCATGCAGCCGGGCCAAACAGGCGAGGATCCCCGAGGATGCAGGCTGCCACACCTCGATGCGGCTGCATCTTGCTGCAAGGTGGGCCCCTGGAGGGTTCAGGAACGGCAGCTGAAAAGTACCTTCCTTGAGTATCAGGGCCGCAGGCGGTTTCGAATTGCCGGTTCTGGGCGCACCCCCCCGCGCCTGCCTTTTCTTCGTGGAGCAGGATTCATTGGCAAGCACTCACCTTTTCACCAATGGAGGAACAGATGCAACAGGCCGTCATCGTCAGTGCTGTCCGGACCCCCGTGGGCAGTTTCGGGAGATCCTTGAAGGGGATCCCCGCAGTGGAACTTGGAGTGGTTGCTCTCAGGGAGGCTCTCAGCCGTGCGCAACTGGAGCCGTCCCTGGTGGATGAGGTGGTGCTTGGAAATGTCCTTCAGGCCGGGCTTGGACAGAACCCGGCCCGCCAGGTGAGCATTCACGCCGGGTTGCCGCACGAGGTGCCTGCATTCACCATCAACAAGGTGTGCGCCTCCGGCCTCAAATCCGTCTTTCTGGCAGCTCAGGCCGTGATGCTTGGGGACGCAGAGGTCGTGGTGGCCGGCGGGATCGAAAACATGAGCCTCGCTCCCTATGCGTTGAACGATGCCCGCTGGGGGCAGCGCATGGGAGACGGCAAGCTCGTGGATCTCATGATTCTCGATGGGCTTTGGGATGCCTTCAATGGCTATCACATGGGAAACACAGCAGAAAATGTTGCCAATAAGTTTGGGGTCACCCGCGAGGATCAGGATGCCTTCGCACTCGCCAGCCAGCAAAAAGCGGAGGCTGCCATCAAGAGCGGGCGGTTCAAAGATGAGATTGTGCCCGTGAAGATTCCCCAGCGGAAGGGGGAGCCCCTGGTGTTCGACACAGACGAGCACCCTCGGTTCGGCACCACGCTCGAGGCCCTCTCCAAGCTCAAACCGGCCTTCAAACCCGACGGCACGGTGACGGCAGGGAACGCATCGGGAATCAATGATGGAGCGGCCATTCTCATTGTTATGTCCGAGAAAAAAGCGCAGGAGGTGGGGGTCAAGCCCCTGGCCTTCATCCGCGGGTATGCTTCCGGCGGAGTGGATCCGGCCATCATGGGCGTGGGACCCGTAAGGGCAAGCCGTAAGGCACTGGCCAAAGCCGGCTGGAGTGTGAGCGACCTGGATCTGGTGGAGGCCAACGAGGCTTTTGCTGCTCAGGCCATTGCCGTGAATCGCGAGATGGGGTGGGACCTGACGCGGGTCAATGTGAACGGGGGAGCCATCGCCATCGGTCATCCCATCGGGGCCTCCGGCGCGCGCATTCTCACGACGCTCCTCCATGAAATGGTCAAAAGGGATGCCAAGAAAGGTTTGGCCACCCTATGCATCGGCGGTGGACAAGGTTCCGCCATAGCTGTCGAACGACCTTGAACGGGGCCAAAGCCCAAAAATCGTAAAAGAGGGGAGTATTCATGGCTTACGAGAACATCCTGTTTGAAGTGACCGATGGCGTTGGAATCCTCACCTTCAACCGACCCAAAGCACTCAATGCCCTCAATCCCAAAACCCTGGAAGAAGTGAACGACGTCGTCGAGCGGGTTCGGTTCGACCCTGCGGTGCGAGTCCTGGTGCTCACGGGAGCGGGCGAAAAAGCCTTCGTGGCCGGTGCGGACATCTCCGAGTTTCCCAAAATGAATTCTCTTCAGGCTCGGGCGTTTGCCGAGAAGGGCCAGGAGGTGTTTTTCAAACTCGAATCTCTGCCCAAACCCGTGATAGCCTGTGTCAACGGTTTTGCCCTGGGTGGCGGCTGTGAAATCGCCATGAGCTGCGATTTCATCTACGCCGGTGACAAGGCCCGTTTCGGCCAGCCCGAAGTCAACCTGGGGCTGATCCCGGGATTTGGGGGCACACAGCGCCTGGCTCGCCTGATCGGCCGGGCGAGAGCCAAGGAACTGTGTATGACCGGAGAGATGCTGGATGCCGAGCAGGCCAGGGCCGTGGGGCTGGTCGCCAAGGTGTTCCCTGCGGATCAGCTCATGGAGGAAACGCTGAAGGTGGCCCGGCTTCTTGCCTCCAAGGCACCCAACGTTCTGCGCAGTGTCAAGCAGGTGGTGGACCGCGGCATGGATGTGGATCTCAAAACCGGGTGCGCCCTGGAATCTGAATCTTTCGCGGTGTGTTTCGCGAGCAGGGACGCTCGGGAGGGAGTGAGTGCGTTTCTGGAAAAACGCAAGCCGGAGTTTTCCCAGAGCATGGAAGCCTGAAAGGGCTCTTGGCGAAGGGCGTCACACGTTGTTTGGAACGGACCAATGAGGTGGGCAACTACGCTGGAGGGAGATCATGAATTTCGAACTGACCGAAGAACAACAGATGATTCAGGACATGGCGCGCAAATTTGCCGAGCGAGAGATCAAACCGGTTGCAGCGGAACTGGACCGTACGCATCAGCACCCCGCCGAGCTTGTCTCCAAAATGGGCGAGCTGGGTTTGATGGGAGTCACCATCCCTGAGGAGTACGGCGGTGCGGGCATGGACTATATCTGCTACGTGCTCTCCATGATCGAAATATCCAAAGCGTGTGCCTCCTGCGGCGTCATCATGAGCGTCTGCAACAGTCTCTACAACTTTCCCGTCTATGCATACGGCACGGAAGAACAAAAGCAGCGGTATCTGCGGCCCGTTGCCAGTGGGGAAGCGCTGGGCTGCTACGGCCTTACGGAAGCCAGTGCCGGTTCCGATCCTGCCAGGATGCTCACCACGGCGGTGCTCGACGGCAATGAATGGGTCATCAACGGAGAGAAGAAATTCATCACCAACGGGAATGTGGCCCGCTACTGCGTGCTGGCGGCGGTCACGGACAAATCGGCGGGTTACAAAGGCATCAGCTCGTTCATCGTGGATTTTGAAAACACCCCCGGCTTCCGGGTGGGCAAAGTGGAAGACAAACTGGGCATCAATGCATCAGGCACCGCCGAGCTTGTTTTCGAGGATGCCCGCATTCCCAAGGAAAACCTCCTCGGCAAACCGGGCGAGGGCTTCAAGCAGATGCTGACCACCCTCGACGGCGGTCGCATCGGCATCGCCTCGCAGGCCCTCGGCATCGGCCGTGCGGCGCTGGAGGAGGCTCTGGAATACAGCAAGGCTCGCGAGCAGTTCGGGCAGCCCATCTCAAATTTTCAGGCCATTCAGTGGAAACTTGCTGACATGGCCACACAGCTGGATGCGGCCGAACTGCTGACTCTCCGGGCTGCGTGGCTGGAACAGAACAAGCGCCACTACGAAAAGGAAGCGGCCATGGCCAAGCTGCTCGCCTCCGATGTGGCCATGTGGGCGGCGGTCGAGGGGGTTCAGATTCTGGGCGGCTACGGTTTTTGCAAGGAATACCCCATGGAACGCCACATGCGGGATGCGAAGATCACACAGATTTATGAGGGCACCAATGAGATCATGAGACTGGTCATCGCAAGAAACATTCTGAAAAACCGCTGATCAACGCGCCGCCCCGCGCGGGGGCTTCGCCCCGAAGACAAAACCCTGAGCCGGCATCACGGCTCAGGGTTTTTTGCGTCAACAAAGGAAATTGCAGGCTAGCCAGGCATTTGCCTGTGGGGGATGAGCGTGAGACACAGCCTTCTTCCTTGCCTCCTCGACCATTACATTGCGGTCGGCGAAATTGCTCTACGCAGGGAAGATGTTATGCTGACCTCAACATGCGGCGCTCGCGCCTCTGGATGCGCTTGATGGCTTTCTTCTTTTTGATGCGGCGGCGTTCGCCCTTGGAAAGATAGTAATTGTGCCGACGCAAAACGGGTTGGACATTCTTCTGGAAGTCTTTGCGGAGTTTACGTATCTTTTTTTCTATGCTTTCCTTTGTTTCGACCTCCGACATTCAGTACTCACCTGCCTTTCAACAAAAACTTGACTGCTTCTTCTCGGTCCGGGCGCAAAAACCTGCCGCTGGAAGTCGTTTGTTTTCCCAAGCAGCAGACTGCGATCCGGGTCCATTGCCGGTTGCCTGCAAAACCCTATGAACCCCTGTCTTTATCCGACACTGCTTATCATATCAAGCAAATAAAGCAGGATCGGAAAAATTATTCATTTGCAAACTCAGGTTTGAGAGGCCAGATCATAGTGGGAAAAGTGCATGGTGAATGTGGCCCGACCCTGAGTGGAGGAGCGCAGTGAAGTGGAATAACCGAACATCCTCGAGAGGGGGACCACAGCCCTCAGCACCTGGATGGCTTTGCGCGGGGTGATGCTTTCGACTTTACCCTTGCGAAGGTTCAAATCTCCGAGCACATCCCCCAGGAATTCCTCGGGCACCAGGATCTCCACGGCCATGTAGGGTTCCAGGAGGACCGGAGCCGCTTCTTCACAGGCCTTCTTGAACGCCATGGAAGCGGCCACGCGGAATGAGATTTCGCTCGAGACGCCCTCCTGGTATTTGCCGCTGAAAATGACCGTTTCCACGTCAACCACAGGATAACCCATCAGGGAACCACTGCTCAGAGCATCCCGAATGCCCTCCTCCACATGCGGCAGGTAGGCTTCAGGGATGGATTCGTCTCGTACTTTGCTCAGGATGACATTGCCCTTTCCCCGCCCCAACGGCGCGAGGTGCAATTCCACCGCCGCGAAATGCCGGGTTCCGCCGATTTCCCGATCGAAGACCCCCTCCGCCTGGGAAGGACGTGTGACGGTCTCCCGATAGACCACCTGAGGCTTTCCCGCATTGACTCCCACGTTGAAGTCCCGTTGAAGGCGATGCAGGACGATCTCCAGGTGGAGCTCCCCCATGCCGCTGATGACGATTTGGCCTGTGTCCTCATTTTCCTGATAGCGGAAGGTGGGGTCCTCCTCGGTCAGCTTGCTCAGTGAGTCGAAGAGTTTCTCCTGGTCGCCCCTTGTTTTGGGCTCGACGGCGATGGAGATGACCGGTTCGTAGCTGCCCACGGGCTCCAGAATGATGGGATGTGAGGGAGCGCAAAGGGAGTCGCCGGTGGTGGAGCTTTTGAGCCCCATGACGGCCACGAGGTTTCCTGCTCCGGATTCTTCCAGGCGTTCACGTTTGTTGGCGTGCATCTGGAAAATTCTTGAAACTTTTTCTTTGACACCCTTGGTGGCGTTGAGCACTTCGGAGCCAACCTGCAGTTTTCCTGAATAAATGCGGGTGTAGGTGAGCTTGCGCCCCTGATCCATTTGAATTTTGAAAGCCAGAGCCGCGAGCGGTTCCTTTTCGCTGCTTGAACGCGTCTCCACTTCGTGAGTGTATGGGTTGGTGCCCTTGATGGGAGGCACGTCCAGGGGGGAGGGCAAAAAGTCCACGATGGCATCCAGGAGGGGCTGAATCCCCTTGTTTTTCAGGGCCGAGCCGCAGAGCACCGGAACGGCTTTGAGCTCCAGGGTCTTCCTGCGAATGACGGGGATGAGTTCCGCAGGCACAATGGGCTCGCCCTCCAGGTACTTCTCCATGAGCACGTCGTCCCACTCTGCCACCTTGGCCACCAGGTTTTCCCGGGCCTCGGCGGCCTCGGGCAGGAGCTCGGGTTGAATTTCCTGGAGTTCGTATTGAGCGCCCAGGGTTTCATCCTGCCACACGATCTGTTTCATCTGAATCAGGTCGACGACACCGCGAAAGGCCGATTCCTGCCCTACCGGCAGCTGGAGGACCAGGGGCTCTGTTCTGAACCGCTCTCTGATTTGGAGCACCACCTGACGGAAGTCGGCCCCGAGCCGGTCCATCTTGTTGATGAAGGCGATCTTGGGAACCTGATAGCGGTCCGCCTGGTGCCAGACCGTTTCCGATTGCGGTTCCACGCCTCCCACTCCACAGAACACAGCGATGGCGCCGTCGAGCACTCGGAGGGATCGCTCCACCTCGATGGTGAAGTCCACGTGGCCGGGGGTGTCGATGAGGTGCAGTTCGTGGTCCCGCCATGGGCAGGTGGTCACCGCGGAAGTGATCGTGATGCCCCGCTCCTGTTCCTGTTCCATCCAGTCCATGACCGCGGTCCCGTCGTGGACTTCGCCCATTTTGTAGGAGCGGCCCGTGTAGTAGAGGATTCGCTCGGTGACCGTGGTTTTTCCCGCATCGATGTGGGCGATGATCCCGATGTTGCGGAATGTCTGGAGGCCCTTTTTGTCTGCCATGGGTGTCTTTCTCGGTTGAATTCTGTGGTTCGTCCGGGTCCGAAAGAAGTCCTGCGCGGGGACGGTGACCCGGAGAGGCGCGGGGCCACGGGCGGGGCACGGCTCTCAGGTCGCCGGTTGCTTTCGGGTTCCTTGCACAACCCATGTCACCAGGCCGCGCAGGATTTTGTAAACTAAAAAATTTACATAGATGTGTCAAGGCAAGGAAAGCCCTAAATTGGCGGGGGGAACGATGAGGCCGCCTCACGCGATCGGGATATCGGAGATCACGGGGTGCGAAAAACTGGAAGTGAAGAGGGATTTGTGTGAATTTTCTCAAAAGGGCGCCGCTGCTGGCATGGTCGGCTTTTGTCTGTTTCGTTTTAATGAATACGGACGATTATGCGCTTGATGGGTGGAATAAGGCCCATCTTTTTCGTTTTTTTCTGACCAAACGGACTTCATTTCCGAGATATGGAGGAATATGGGGGTTGTCATCGAAGCCGAGTTGCTGCTAAGAGAGGCGCTGAGTGAAACTCTTACGGTCATCCGCAAGGGCGAGCACTTTTCTTTGAAAACATGAGGAGAACCAGTATGGCGCCTGATTCCGAGCTCTACAGGCACCAGCTGGGGGAGCTAAAAAAACCTATTTGGCGAGGCTTTATGAAGGCCTCGCTGACCGTTTGTCTCGCTTTGAGCTTGCTTTCCAGCAATGCTAATGCAAGGACGGAGCCCATGAAGGATCCATGGCAGGTTTCTCGTGCCGGATTTTCCCCGAACGAGTGGCCTTCGCGGCCGCCGTTCGAGGGGGTTTTCTCCTTCGCCCCTTCACCCAACTCCACAAATATTCCAAAATTTCCCCCAGTTGTGCAAAGATGGAGTAACAGAATTCAGATACCCATCCCTAATCATCCTGCGATTCAAAGATACGTTCGCTTCTATCAGGGGGAGGGCCGTATGACGTTCAGCGCGTCTTTCGAACGTTCCTGGCCGTACCTTCCGATCATGACCGAGATTCTCAATTCCCATGGGGTGCCCGGCGAATTGGTCGCCGTGGCCATGATTGAGAGCAGTTTCAAGCCCAAGGCATCTCACAGGGGAGCTGTCGGATTCTGGCAATTTATGGCACCGACAGCCAAATCCATGGGGTTGCGTGTGGATCAGTGGGTCGATGAGCGCAACGATCCCATCAAATCGACACACGCGGCAGCCCGGTATCTCAAGGCACTGCACGAGCAGTTCGGCTCCTGGCCGCTGGCTCTGGCAGCCTACAATGCCGGGGACGCCACGGTGTCCAATGCGTTGAAAAGGAAAAACGCAGAAACCTTTTGGGAGATCGCCAAACAAGGAACCTTGCCGGGAATCACGTGTCGCTACGTACCCAAAGTGCTGGCCACGGCGAGTATCCTGCGCAGTCTGGAGGACTATGGGTTCGAATATCCCAAATCTTTTCCAGTTTATGACGTCGAACCTGTCGCTGTAGGAACTCCACTTAGGTTGGATCAGGTCGCACGGTGGATTGAAATGCCGCTGAAAGACCTGAGGGATTTGAACCCGGCCCTGCGCCTGGACCGATTGCCTCCTGACTGTGGCGTCGATCTCCATTTGCCTTCCGGTGTCCGTGACAAGTTTGAACTGGCCTACGCCAAGTTCACCCGGAAGTAATCGAAAGCTGAAAGTGGCCTTTGCGGAAACGACCAAGAGTTGATCGCAGAAGAGTTTCATGCATGAGTGTGCGTTTATTGGCCATGGAAGTCTACCGCGCCATGAGAAAAGTTGATGAGCTCGAAAAGTCCCTGCGGCATCTTCCTCCGGGAAGCGCTGAAAAACCGGAGCTCCAAAAACAGCTTGCCGAGGCCAGAGCCGAGTTGGCTCACCTCAGGGCTCTCATGGCGGGAGCCAAATACTGAAACCCATGAGGGAACGCTCCCCCACGGCTGTCGATCCGCAGCGCAGGTGGACAGGCCGCCGGTCAGCCGGCCGACGGCGATTCAATCCATGGCGGAAGGAAATTAGGGATAAGGTAATGGACGGTTAGTGCTGGAGCCCCTCCCACCCTGTGCGGAGGGGCTCTTTTTTTTAGGTTGCCGGTTCTTCTCTCGGTCCATGGATGGCTTTCGGTTGAATTTTCGGGGCATTATCAAAAATTTGGCCCTGCCGCCCGGGAAGCGGGCCCGTCATTCGATCACCCAGACCGCACAGTCTTTGGCTTCGCCCACCACTTTCTTGGAGATGCTTCCAAAAAGGAACTCCTGCCTTTTGCTGACGCCCCGGCGCCCCACCACAACGGTCTGATATTGCCCCTCCTTTTGCTCCTTCATGATCAGATCGGCTATGCTGACCAGCTTGCCGCAGACCAGAATCTTGATCTGGATGTGCTTCTCGGGAATGCCTCGTGCCGTCAACCGGCGGGCCGCCTCCTCCATGTGCCGCAGCGTCTCGCTGCGCATTTTGCGCACATAAGCCTCCCGTTCGACCTCGTCGGGCATCACATCGGGGGAAGGTTCGCGGATGACGTTCAACAGCGTGATGGTGACAGAGGGGTGGTGGACCATCATGTCCCCCACGTAATCGACGGCCTTCAGAGAATTTTCCGACAGGTCGATAGCTACCAAAACCTTGTTTTCCATGATCACCTGGCCTCCTTTTCCAAATGAGTGCACCCGGCGCTTTGCAGGCCTCTAACTCAGGGCCTTCGGGTCGAAAAGCCTCAGATCCCTGAGGAGTTCTTCCGTGGATTCATAGAACACCTCTGTTCCACAGCTGAAGTGCATGAGCACATTGTTGAGCGAATCGGGGATGTAGGGGAAAAGTTTCTGCAAGTTGATGATCCGGTGTTTGAAGAAGAGTGACAAATCCGAAGGCTCCATGCAGCGTGTCACGCTCATGCCCGCAGGGGCGCATGCGGCCATGTCGGGCAGGTTGTGAAATCCCTTGCCGACCGTGAACAGCAAGATGTTGCCCAGACCGAAGAGATCGACGCCAAAAGGGTTTTCAGCCCACTCGTAGGTGTAGTCGAAGTCGATCCACATGAAGCGATTCGTTTTTCGTTCGATGAGGATATGGTCATTGCGAATGTCGCCGTGCACCTCTTCCATCTGGTGCAGGCGCAGGATGGCTTCGAACGATGCCATCAGACGCTCAAAAATGCCCGGAAAATGATTGCAGAAATACTCCGCGTGGTCCATTTCCAGGTTTTGAATGAAATCATAATATCTGGCCCCCTGGATGCGATCGAGGACCCGGATGGTGTTTCCCGCCGGGTCCTGCATATCGAATCCCTTCATGAAATAAGGATCGTCCCTGGTCTTGCGCAGAATTCTCGCCTCCTTGCGCGGACTCCTGAAGCAACGGATGTGTTCCGGGCCGATCTGCATGAGAAAGGATTCATAGAAGACCAGTTTGAGAATCTTTGAACTCCCGTCAGAGAGGTCGATCACCTTTTTCACCCAGAACTTGGGCTCTCCGTCCAGGCCGAAACGCCCCTCGACTTCTTCTCCGCGCACCAGGTAAAAGTGCTCTTGAAGGTTGATGACATCCCCGGATTGGATCTGCATGAACTCGGTGGTGTCCGTGACGACATTCAACTTTCCCCGTTGAGGAAAATGCGAATAGAGCTCGATTTTTTCTCTGATCTCGGCTTCCGTCATGTTTTTCTCCTGCAAGGCTGCCCTTGTAGCGCGGCAGACTGTGGATCCCTGAGGGCACGAACCCCGCATCAGGAACGGTTGGGCCGGATTTTCGGTTCGTGCAGGATCTCCTGCATCTGCTGAAAAACCTTCTGCAGAGCGGTCCGTTTCGGAGTATTGACCCAGTTGAGCGGTGAGGGATGATAGGTTACCAAAATCTTCCAGGGTTCGACAAAAAAAAGAGATCCGTTGGCCTCGTGCATCCTGAGGGAAGGTTGATGCAGCAGACTCTTGGCGGCCGACAAACCCAGACATACGACCAGTCGGGGCTGGAGAATGCCAAGTTCTTCCAGGAGATAGGGGAGGGCGGTTCTGCGTTCTTTCTCCGAGGGGCTCCTGTTGGTTCCCGAGGGCGTCACCGGGCGATACTTGATGAGATTGGTCACGAAGACATCTTTTCGGTTCAATCCGGCTTCCCGGAGAAGGAGGTCGAAATTTTTGCCGGCCGGTCCCACGAAAGGCCGTGCAACTCGCTCTTCCTCTGCGCCCGGGGCTTCCCCTACAAAAACGGGCGGATGACTTTCGATGCAGCCGCATCCAGGCACGAAGACGGAACGCATTGCCTCGCTCCTGAAGCGAGAATCCTCCTGAATGCGGCTGTAGAGCGCATCCAGTTCTTGTGCGCGACTCTTTTCCCCGGCCATCAGAATTCGATCCCCTTTTGGGCTTTGATGCCTTTGTCTCGATACGGATGCTTGACGACTCGCATTTCCGTGACCAGATCCGCCAGTTCGACGAGTTGTTGCGGAGCGTAGCGGCCGGTGACGATCACGTGCAGATGAGGAGGACGAGAGCGCAGGCAATCCAGCACATCCTCAAGCGGGAGGAGGCCGTAGGAGAGCACGTAGTTGAGTTCGTCCAGAATGATCATGTCGAAGGCTCCGCCATTCAAGGCCTCCCTGGCCAGCGCCCATCCCTCCGACGCCAGTTTTTTGTCTTCCTCCAGGTTTTCCTTCTTCCACGTGAAGCCCGTTCCGAGCGGCTTGATGACGATGTTGTCGAACCTTTTCAAGGCCTCCAACTCTCCATAACGCCACAATCCCTTGATGAATTGCAGGATCAGCACGCGCAGGTCGTGCCCTGCTGCCCGCACGGCCGTGCCGAGGGCTGCGGTCGTTTTGCCTTTGCCCTCTCCGGTGAAAACGATCAGCAAACCGGTGATCAAGAAAGCCCTCCTTTCGCCCCAGTGTCATGAACCCGCCGCCGTTGAGAGTGCCGTGCGGGGGCCCGGGAATTTTTCCTCCCCGACGACCCGGCGGCAAGGTGAGGCGGGCACGTAGATGGTCAAAGATTTCCGTGACGAGCAGCGTTGTAAAGGAATGTGTCAGGCGGGTAAAAAAAGAAAAGCGGGTAAAACACCCGCTCCAGATCATTCAAGAACCCTCGAGATTTCAGGGACGACCCTTGATGCACATCTCAGTCTGAGAATGTTGCTCTTTTTTTAAGATGTCCACTGCCCTCATGAAGCATCGGAGGCCTTGCAGGGCGCGCTTCCGGACGATTCGGTCTTGGTGCTCTCGGATGCTTTGCTGGTGCTTTGATTCTTACCACTGTAGTCGGTCACGTACCAGCCTGATCCCTTCAGATGAAACGTGCTCATGGAGATCATCTTTCTCAGGGACCCGTGGCAATGCTCGCACTCGGACAAAGGCTGATCCGAAAATTTCTGCATGGCTTCGGTGGTTTTCCCGCATTTCAAACATTCATACTCGTAGATGGGCATACAACGACCTCCCGATCGTCAGACAAAATGAATGAGCAAACCAAACATGCCGAACCGGAGAGACTCATGGTCTCGAAAGTCACAAACCGATTATAAATATACTTCTCAACTTGTCAAGGCGGTCCTTGAAGTCCAATCCATTTTTGACCCGCCGCTTCCC
This sequence comes from uncultured Syntrophobacteraceae bacterium, assembly GCA_964654275.1. GTDB lineage: Bacteria > Desulfobacterota > Syntrophobacteria > Syntrophobacterales > Syntrophobacteraceae > SLCH01. Next base: position 16,917 of record CAZZHS010000033.1, on the reverse strand, counting down.
GTGACTCTCTCAGGGCCCGACCTGAACCAGTTCGTTGTTGAGCACCTGCAGGATTTGATAGTCGCGCTTCAATTCACCATTCGGGTAAAACGTGTACGTGCCGGCGACACCTTCGAAATCCCGCAGGGTCAGGAGGTTTTCCATCAGGTCGAGCCGGTTCATCTGGGAGGGGTGCAGGCGAGACCTTGCCTCCAGAACAAGCGAGAGGGCGTCGTAGGCCTGAGCTCCCAGGTAGGAGGGGCTGTTTTTGTAGGTCGCCTCATACCGTTCCCTGAAGGCCCGCACTTTGGGGGCATTGCTCCCGGCGAAGAAAGGGGTGGCGAAAAGTGCCTGCTCCACATAAACGCCCCCCGCCTGCAGAAGAGGTCCTTCTGCCCAGAGGTTGGTGCCGAGAAGGGTGACCCCCACCACATTGTAATAAGGCAGCTGAGGCGCGATCATGGACAGGCTCAACACCTGGTCGGGAATGAAGAGCGCGTCGAAGGGGGTGGTTTCGATGCCCGAGGGGGGGGCATTTTTCCGCGCAATGGAGAGCAGTTTTTCGATGGGCTCCTTGAAGTCCGTGGTCTTGCTCTTGTAAGAAACACTGGCCAGGAGTTCCAAACCCATCTCATTCACGACTTCCGCAAAGGTCTTGGCAAGTCTCTGCCCGTAGCGGTCTTCGGGATAGAGCACCGCAAATCTTTTGTACCCCCGCTTATCCTGACAGTGCCGCAGCAATGCCGTCACGAGCTCCTTGTTGTCGAGCAGAAGGTGCACGGCAAAGGTTCTGTCGACCGAGTCGTCCTCTTCCCGCTGGGTGAGGGTGAGCAGCGGGACTCCCAGCCTGTTGGCAAGCGGGGAGGCCGCTTTGGCCGCCTGGGCGCCCAGAGGACCGATGACCGCCAGCACGTTGTCCGTTTGGACCAGAGCGTTCAGCGCTGAGGCCGCCCTGGCCTCGTCTGCCTGGGCGTCCTTGATGACCAGGGTGATGGGGTCCTGCGGATTTTTCTCATTCCATTCCGTGTTGGCCAGAGCCAGGCCCCTCATGACCAGCTCTCCGTACTGAGCGTACGAACCGGCAACCGGCGCGAGGACACCGATGCGCCCGGCATTGACGGGAAACTCCTGTTCCACCACGGAACCCCGAAGGGCAAGACGTCCCTCTTCAGCAACGGGGTGGCTTGGATTCTGTTGAAGAAGGGCGCGCAGCTTTTCGCGTGCATCGTTGGAAGGTGCCCGCTGAAGCTCCAGTTGAATCCGTCTGAAATCCAGAAAGACTCTCATGAAGTCATCATAATTTCTCCTGTAGAGTCTGTTCAGTCCATCCTCGTTCTGCGTTTCCAGAAGTTTGAGGGTTGCCTGGGTCAGGATTTTTTTGTCCTCCGGTGATCTTGCGACGGAAAAACCTGCCGCAAGCCAGTCCAGTGCGGTGTCCATGGCGCCTTCCCCCGCAGAGATGCGGGCCATGAGTTCGCTCAGCCCGACCTGGACGGCCGGCTGTCCCGAAGACGCCGTCCAAAGTGCGTTGGCTTCACGCTGCACCTGTCTGTTCCGGCCCTGCAGCGACCAGGCGCGCATCTGGTCCAGACGGGCGAGAGGGATCCCGTCCCACTGACCATAATGGTAGATCAGGTAATCCAGATACAGGAGGCTTTTTTCTGCTTCCCCCTGCTGAAGATGAAAGTGGCCCACTTCGTAGAGAGCCCGTGCCGCGATGATGTTGTTGGGATAGGTTTGAGCAATGCGGTTCCAGATGGCGATGGCTGCGGGCATGTTACCGGCCGCCTTCTCCCTTTCCGCCTGCTGCCATAAGGATTCCGCCGCCTTGGGTGTGGGCTGGAAGAGCATCGCCGAGTCAATTTGTGCTCCGGTTCCTGTCTGTCTTGGAGCCGATGCACAGCCGGAGACGAACAACAGCAGGACAAAGCTCCAGGATAAACCTCGGAGTAACCCATGGTGTCTAGGCATCATTCACGCGTCCTTCAGTGCATTACATTTTCCAGTCAATTGGCCGATTTTCGTTTTTCTATACCTTAAAAACAGCAAAAAGGGCATATGAAAGTTCATGTGCCCTTTTTGCTCTGTCTTCTCACTTCCAAACGGCTGTTCAAACGAACGCGTCACTCAGCGTGCTTTTGCCCCGGCTTCCTCGAATCGCCCGTGGAACTTTACTGTTGCAGCTTCATTGCAAGGCCGTTGGAAGAAGCCGGAATGAATTCCCACGGCCAGGCTTACTTCAGGCTTACTTTTTGACCTCCTCGAAGTCGGCATCCACCACATCGTCATCGGGTTTCTTGGCGCCTGCGGCCTGTTCGGCGTGGGCATGAGCTCCTCCGGCCCCGGCCGCACCTTCCTGTTGCTGCGCAGATGCCCTCTTGTAGGCCTCCTCAGCCACCTTGTGAGAAATCTGCATCAGCTCGTCCATCTCACGCTGAATTTCTGCGCGGTCGTCGCTTTCCATCTTCTTCCGAAGTTTCTCGATCTGGGTTTCGATGTCCTGCTTGGTCTTGGCATCGATCTTGTCACCCATGTCGCGGAGCGTTTTTTCCGTGCTGTAGATGAGCGTGTCCGCCTGATTTCTGGTTTCAACCAGTTCCCGCTTGCGCTTGTCCTCCTCGGCGTGCATCTCGGCCTCTTTCACCAGGTTCTGAATTTCACTCTCGGACAGACCGCTCGAAGCCGTGATGCGGATGGATTGCTCTTTCCCGGTGGCCATGTCCTTGGCCGAGACGTGCACGATGCCATTGGCGTCGATATCGAAGGTGACCTCGATCTGAGGAATCCCGCGCGGTGCGGGAGGGATTCCCACCAGGTCGAAGCGCCCGAGCGTCTTGTTGTTGGCGGCCATTTCCCGCTCTCCCTGCAGCACGTGAATCGAGACCGCGGTCTGGTTGTCCGATGCCGTAGAGAAGATTTGGCTCTTCCGCGTGGGAATGGTGGTGTTTCTCTCGATCAGCTTGGTCATGACGCCACCGAGCGTTTCGATGCCCAGAGAAAGCGGTGTCACGTCCAGCAGAAGCACGTCTTTCACATCACCTTGAAGCACGCCCGCCTGAATGGCCGCGCCAATGGCGACCACTTCGTCCGGGTTGACACCCTTGTGCGGTTCTTTCCCGAAAAATTCCTGCACCTTTTGTTGCACGCGGGGCATGCGGGTCATGCCGCCGACCAGGATCACTTCATCGATGCTGGTGCGGCTGAGCCCCGCATCACGCAATGCCTGTTCCATGGGGGGGACGAGTCGATCGATCAGTTCTTCCACCATGGATTCAAATTTAGCCCTTGTCAGCTTGTAGTTCAAGTGTTTGGGGCCCGATGCATCTGCGGTGATGAAAGGCAGATTCACGTCGGTCTCCATGGTGGAGGAGAGTTCGATCTTGGCTTTTTCTGCGGCCTCCTTGAGCCGCTGCAGCGCCATTTTATCGTTGCGCAGATCGATGCCGTAGTCCTTCTTGAACTCGGTGGCCAGCCAGTCGATGATGCGCTGATCGAAGTCTTCGCCGCCAAGGTGAGTGTCTCCGTTGGTGGATTTGACCTCGAAAACCCCTTCACCGATCTCCAGAATCGAAATGTCGTACGTTCCACCTCCCAGGTCGAACACCGCGATCTTTTCGTCCTTCTTTCTGTCCAGACCGTAGGCGAGAGAGGCCGCTGTGGGCTCATTGATGATGCGCAGCACATTGAGACCGGCGATCTTGCCGGCATCCTTGGTGGCCTGCCGCTGACTGTCGTTGAAATAGGCCGGAACCGTGATGACCGCATCGGTGACTTTTTCGCCCAGGTAGTCCTCCGCAGTCTGCTTCATTTTCATCAGAATGTAGGCGGAGATTTCCGTCGGACTGTAATCGCGACCCCGGATGTGTATGTGTGCATCGCCGTTTCCAGCCTTCACGATTTTGTAGGGCAGAATTTTCAGGTCGTCCTGAACTTCCTTGGAATCAAATTTCCGCCCGATGAGCCGCTTCACAGCGAAGATGGTGTTTTCCGGATTCGTGATGGCCTGACGTTTGGCCACCTGCCCCACCAGTCGTTCCCCGCTCTCAGTGAATGCAACCATGGAAGGCGTCGTCCGCCCGCCCTCAGCATTGGTGAGAACTTTGGGTTCCTTGCCTTCCATGATTGCAACCACCGAATTCGTTGTCCCAAGATCGATGCCGATGACTTTACCCATTTAAATAGCCTCCTTGGATATCGTTTTAATCAATGGATTGATGTTGATTCACCACAAGATCGAAAGAACGGGATCCGATTTTAAGTTCTTCCAGGACCTTCACTCGACGAGCCAAATCCAAAAAAAATTACAACAGCTAAATACTAAGAATGAACACCTCATCGTTCAATGATCGAGCTATGAGAAATCTTCAAGGTTTTTTCTCTATTTCGCAGGCTTGGCGACTATGACCATGGCCGGACGGAGCAGGCGGTCGTGGAGCATGTATCCCTTCTGAAACTCTTTGAGGACCGTGTTTTCCGCATGCTCCTCCGACGGCTCCTGCATCATGGCCTCATGAAAATTGGGATCGAAGGGTTGGCCCTCGGAGTCAAAGGGCTTGCACCCATACCTGTTCAGGACATCCATGAAAACCTTCAGCGTCATCTTGACGCCTTCGAAGAGTCCCTCCGTGCCGGCATCGGACTCACAATGCTGCATTGCACGCTCCAGGTTGTCCACCACGGGCAGGAGGTCTCGCAACAGGCTTTCGTTGGCAAAGGAAATCCCGTCAAGCTTCTCTCGCTCGAGGCGCTTTCTGGTATTTTCCATTTCCGCGGCCATTCTCAACAAGCGGTCCTGAAGAGCGCTGATTTCCGCTTCCTTCTGAGCCAACCGCTCCTCAAGGCTTAGAGTCTGCTCCTCTTTAGTTGCAGTGCCTTCAGATGCCTCCGGCTGCGATCCCGCCTCACCTGTGTTCAATTCTTCCTGATTTTTACTCTCTTGGGTCATCTTATGAATCACCTCCCGGCAGTTTTCAGCCGCCCGACCATCGGTTGAATCTTCAGTATGGTCTGAATCTCTTTTTTATGATGAGTCTCTTCACTAATAAAAAGACCAGCGTGAGCCGCCCGCCTGTGAACGTGGCCCGGAGAGGGCCCAA
>CAZZHS010000033.1:4449-11742 GCA_964654275.1 uncultured Syntrophobacteraceae bacterium | reverse complement strand
AGGCTGGCGCAATCGGCTTGATTTCACTCGGGTTCTTCCATCAAACGGCTCAAGAGGGTCGCCGTGAACTCGACCACGGGCACGATCCTCGAATAGTCCATGCGCAGGGGCCCGATCACACCGAGGGTTCCCAGCAGAGTGTCCCCTCTCTTGTAAGGGGAGGAGATGAGGCTCAATTCATTGAGTTCCTCCAGAGGCCCTTCCGTACCCAGTATGATGTGGACTCCCGACGTGTTGCTGAGAGCCATGTCGAGAAGACGTATGATTTTAGACTTGTCCTCGAAGGCTTCAAACAGGCGCTTCAATCGCTCCACATCACTGAACTCGGGATGGTCGATCAGATTCAACTGACCCTCGATGTAGAGTTCACTATTTTCAAAGGTGGACTGAAAAGCCTGGTCTGTCATCTTCAGGGCTTTGGCATAGAGCTCGTCAAAGAGGATTTTTTCGTTTTTCATCTCTTCGAGAATGCGTTCCTTGATGGTTCCCAGAGGCACATCCTCGAAGATGTCATTGAGGTAGCGCCCGTACTTGTCCAGTTCGTCCTGTTGAATGTCCTCCTCCCACTGGAGCACCACGTGGTTGAGCAGTCCCGATTTGGTGATGAGGATCACCATGATCTGGTGCGCGTGGAGCCGGACGAACTCGATGTGTTTGAGGCGGGTGAGGCTCAATTTCGGCCAGAGAACGACCCCTGCCTGTTTGCAGAACCTTGAAAGGATCCTGGAAGTTTTTTGCAAAAGTTTTGCCAGGTCTTTGTGAACATCCTTGAGAGCTTCCTGGATGAGCTGCTTTTCGCGATCCTCGAGATCTTTGGACTTCATCAGGGAATCGATGTAGAAGCGAAGGCCCTTTTCCGTGGGCACCCGCCCCGCGGACGTGTGAGGCTGCTGCAAAAGCCCCATCTCCTCCAGATCCGCCATGACATTGCGAATGGTTGCGGAACTCACCTGCAAGCCGTGATGTTTGGAAATGGTCCTGGAACCCACGGGTTCGCCGCTTTGAATGTGGCTCAGGACCACGGCTTCGAGAACCTGCTGACCGCGTTCTGTGAGGCTGATCAAGGCATCCGCTCCCTTTCTGTGTGTGCTAGCACTCTCTCCCAACGAGTGCCAGGCTAAGCTAGTGATGAAGCAAATTTTTGTCAAGTTGTTAATGAGGGTTAGCCCAAATTTATGCCGGGCTGAAATCCCGAAGAAAACCCGGTCCAAGACCAAAGTTTTTCAACGAAGCGGGATGCACCTGGGTCTCTCTTGGGTCCAAACTTCCTGAGCGGACACCCGGCGCAACATCCGGCGGGGGAAAAGAAAAAGGGAGAGCCAGGAAGGAGGAGGGGAACCTGGCTCTCCCCGGAGGGGGAAAGAATTTTCTTTCCAGCTTCATCATAACTCCCACGTCAAGAGGGGGATACAATCCCTGGTCATCCGCAATGAAAGATGAGCCGCAACTCCCTAATGTGATGCGAAAATCTCCTTTGTATCGTCTCCGGTCCGACTCCCCGGGAGGGACGCGTTGCTTCCGGCTCACGGTTCATTGCCCTTGACAAGCATGAGAACATCCAGTTTCATGACGACGTTTTCGCCTCAGGACGGCTATGGACTCGGGAGGGTATTCATGAGAGCAACCAGGTCTCCACGTCGGAGAAACCGGTTCGCATGGGACACCCCATCAAACTTGATCGGAACGATGCAATTCCCTTCACTTTTCCCGAGGATCTGTTCCCCAGTGAGTAAGGATATTGAATGACCCGAAGGCAACTCTTGAAGTCGATCTTCCTGGCCACACCACTGCTTGCCCCCTCCCTTTTTCCCCTTCGTGCGGATGCCCGCCACGCCGGCAATGGAATGAGCGGGGTGCTTCGACTCCACAACCCGCACAACGATGAAACGCTTCACATACGCTATGTGGATGATCAGGGCATGCTGCATGCCGAGTCCTGTGCGAAGCTCGACCATTTCTTCCGATGCAGCAAGACGGGAAAAGTGATGGAAATCGACAGGGACCTTTACGTACTGCTCGACAGAATCGCAACCCGTCTGGGAGCGGCTGAAAGGCCCTACGTTCTGCAATCGGGCTACCGCAGTCCCAGGTACAATTCTATGCTGCGAAGACGGCAGCGAGGGGTGGCCAGAGACAGTTTCCATGTTCACGGCATGGCTGCGGATGTGCGAATCAGTGGAGTCAGCCTGCGGGATTTGAGCTATACTGCTCGAGAACTCAATGCAGGGGGAGTGGGCAGGTATTCAAGATTCATCCACCTGGATGTCGGCCCTGCCCGCTCCTGGTGATCATCCGCGCAGGGAAAATCTGCAAAAGGGGACAGCAGGGGAGGTGCCGCCATGAGTTTCAAAATCACCGTGTTGTGTGAAAATACTGTGGCTAGGCCGGGCCTCGTGGGAGAGCATGGCTTTGCCGCCTATGTGGAAACTCCGGCCGGCATGCTGCTTTTTGACACCGGCCAGGGTATGGCGCTCGCCGCCAACAGTATTGCGCTGAAAAAAGACCTCAGCAGAGTCAGCCAGGTGGTCCTGAGTCATGGCCATTACGACCACACGGGCGGTCTGCTGGCGTTTCTCGGGATGCACGGCCCCTGCGACATTGTGGCGCATCCCGATGTTTTGAGTGAACGTTACTGGGCCATGCCGGGCAACGACGCCCAAAAACCTGTTTCCATCGGCATGCCCTGGCACGAGGCCTACCTCACCAGTCGCGGCGCCAATTTTCGATGGGTGGAAGACTTCTCGGAACTGATGCCGGGTGTCTTCGTGACGGGTGTGGTCCCCAGGACCACGGAGTTCGAAACGGGCGACCCCCGCATGAGGGTTCGCAAGGACGGCAGCTGGGTGCCGGATCCCTTCCTGGACGATTACTCCCTGGCACTGAAAACCGATCGAGGTCTGGTGGTCGTCCTGGGGTGTGCCCATGCGGGACTGATCAATATCCTCGATCATGTGATCCGCCGCACCGGCGAAAATCGGATCCATGCCATCCTTGGGGGGACCCATCTGGGGTTTTATCCGGAAGAGCATCTGGACGAGACCCTGAGGGTTCTTCAGAAGTATGAGGTGGAACTCCTGGCCGTCAGTCACTGCACCGGGCAGGCTGCGGCGGCGCGCCTTGCAGGGGAACTGGGGGACAGATTTTCTTTCGGGCATGTGGGTTTTGAGCTGGCGGTAGATTGAAGGGTTCTTTCAAATCCCATCTCGCACGGATGGCTGACCCACTCTCTACCCATCCTTCCCGCTGAGCTGTGACGGAAACCGCAATTGGCTCGAGTGTCCCTTTAGTTGAGGGATCACCACGGGGGATTGGATTGCGTGAACGCCTCCCGGATCCCCCATGCCGCTTTTCATAGACCTCGCTGCCGGTGCGTCACGCTCCTCCAGAAAGGAACGCTCAACTGACGCTCCCCGACGAAAAACACCAGTCCGTCGGCCTGGAAATCTCTGTGTTCTGCCTTGTGGCGGCCACCTTCACGACCATGTACATCACCCAGCCCGTGCTGCCCATCGTGCAGACTGAGTTCGATGTCAGCGAGACCGTGGCCTCGCTGACCATTTCCATGGTGGTGCTCGGCATAGCACTGGCCAACCTCCCCTTCGGGAGGCTCGCGGACTTCCTGCCCATCCGCCCCATCATCCTCACGGGCGGTCTGATGGTCACTGCCTGCGGCCTTTTCTGTGCTTTCACGCGAAGCCTGCCTCTGCTCATCGCAGCCCGGTTCGTCCAAGGGCTTTTCCTCCCTGCCCTGACCACCTGCCTGGCGGCGTTCCTCGGACGCACTCTGCCGCCCCATCGCCTCAGCGTCGTCATGGGCTGCTACGTCTCGGCCACGGTGGCCGGCGGCCTGTCGGGAAGACTGCTGGGCGGGTGGATTCATCCGCCGCTTCACTGGCGCTACGCGTTTCTGACAGCTTCGGTTCTCGTTTTGTTTGCGACCCTCACGGCGCTGAAGTGGCTGCCGAGAGAATCGTTTCACAGGGCGAATCACCCTGGGGGACCGGATTTCAGCTTCTTCCAACTGCTGGCGCGTGCCGATCTGCTTAGAATCCTGCTGGTAGGTTTCGGTTCCTTTTTCGTCTTTTCGTCCGTATTCAACTACATGCCCTTCCACCTGGCCGGTCCCCCCTTTCATGCCTCCACCCGGACCATCACCCTCATCTATCTCGCGTACATCATTGGGGTCATCATGGGGCCGGTGGCCGGCAAAGTGAGCAACCGTTTCGGCAACGGCCGGACCATGACTGCAGGGGCCCTGACCTTCGGAGCCGCTCTGGCTCTGTCCCTCCTTCCCTCCATGACGGCCATTGCCGCGAGCCTCTCGGGCATCTGCGCCGGATTTTTTGCCGTTCACTCCACGGCTGTCGCCGCTCTGAATCTCAAGCTCAGTTCCAGCCGCGGCAGGGCCAATTCCCTCTACGTGCTCTTTTATTACCTCGGCGGCTACATCGGAATCACCGTGAGCGGTTTGATCTACATGCGCTACGGCTGGCCCGGCGTCGTGGGACTGGGGGCGGCCATGCTCCTGATTCCCCTCATGACGGGGCTCAAGGAAACGGCAGCGGGTTCCCCGGTCAGGCAATGATCACACGTTCTTTTTTGAGACGCTCCAGATGCTCCCGTTCATAACCCAGCAGCTCGGTGAGGACACTGTCCGTGTGTTCACCGAGAAGGGGCGGGGATTCGTGGGTTTTCTGCGGTGAGCCGGAGAAAGAGATGGGGTTCCCTGGTGTGCGAAAGTGGAGGTCCACTCCGGTGTGGTGGATTTCCGAGACCATGTTCAGCGCCCGGGTTGCCGGGTCTGAAAGGGCCTCCTGCACATTCTGAATGGGTGCGCAGGGGACGCCTGCGGCCTCCAGGGCCTGGATCCATTCCCGGCGCGGGCGGTGCGCGAAGATGCTGTCCAGGATCGTGAGGAGCTCCTGTCGATTGCGGTTGCGGGCGTCCAGGCTCTCGAAACGCGAATCGGCGGCCAGGTCCGGCCTTTCCAGCACCCGACACAGCGCGGACCAGAATTTGGGCAGGTGAGCGTCGACCACCAGGTGGCCGTCTGCCGCCGTCACGGCATTGTAGGGCATCAGGGAGCGATGGCCCGACCCCACAGGCCCCGGAACTTCGCCGGAGTAGAGACAGAACCCGGCTTCGTAGCTCAGCAGCGAGATCATGGTGCTGAGGAGGGGGACCTCCACATGCTGTCCGCGGCCGGTGCGTTGTCGCTCATGGAGCGCTGCAAGGACGCCCGTCACGGCGTAGATGGCCGCCACGTGATCGGAGATGGAGACGCCCATGCGCACCGGGGGACCGCCGGGCGTGCCCGTCAGGCTCATGCCGCCGCCCCGTGCCTGAATCATCAGATCGAAAGCCGGTTTGTGGGCCTCGGGGGTTCGAGCACCATAGCCGTTGATGGAGCAGGAGATGACGGCCGGATTGCAGCGCGCGAGTTCCTCCGGTTGAATCCCGAGTTTTTCAGCCACGCCGGGGCGAAGGTTGTCGAGCACCACGTCCGACTTCCTGACCAGGTCGTAGAAAATGCAGCGGCCCGCTTCCTGAGTCAGATCGAGGACCACGCTCTTCTTGTTGCGGTTGAGCGTCATGAAATAGATGCTTTCTCCCTTGTAGAAATGGGGCGGTGTCTGCCGGGCCGAATCCCCTCGCGGCGGCTCGACCTTGATGACCTCGGCTCCCAGATCCCCCAGGATCATCCCGGCAAAAGGAGCCGCCAGCACCTGGCCCATTTCCAGCACACGAATATCGTTCAAACAAGGCATCATGCGATTTCCCCCTGATCAGGGTGCTTCTCCGCCGAGCCGGGTGGCGCGGGCCCGTCGTGGGTTTGGGTGGTCAGACAGAGGATCACGGCAGCGCGGCCTTCGCCGCAAACGTTCCGCATCCGCGGGCCGCAGGATTTCCGACCCACCCTCACCAAATTCCCGGGATGGATCTCCACTTGCTGGTCCCCTGAGAAAGAGAAAGAACAAGTAATCCTCATCAACACCACGTCTCCGGAATGGATCTCCACTTTTTGGTGCACCTCCACAGTACAAGGTGCCCATTGCCACACTCGTCATTCCGGCAATTTTCAAGCCCGCATCCGGTTCCTTTCTGCGGATTCGTGCCAAAGGACTGACGGAATGACGACTCGAGTAGTGGGCGCTCTCATGTGTCGACTCTCACTGAAGCCATGTGAGGCTATCGCGGATTCTAAAGAAGAGCATTGACCGCTGCAGCAAGAAATTGAATACTTGCTGTAGAAACGGGTGCGACCTTCAGTTTGCCGTGTTCGAGCGTTGCGTTTTGACGCCGAAGTCCACCCTGGACCCCGGGCCTGAAGGAGCAGGAGAGAGCACTCCATTCGCAGTCCGAAAAGGAGGAGGTCGAGGAGCATGGGCTTCACTGCGCGCGACATCATGGTCAGACAGTTTCCCACGGTCCATCCCGACATGTCCCTGGTGGAGGCGCTGAAGGTCTTTGACGAGGCCGGTCGGGAGCAGAAGCGCCCCATTTTCGGAATCATCGTGACCAATGCCGAGGGACGGCTCATCGGGATGCTCTCCATGTACGATATCCTGCTGCTCGTGCGACCGAAACACATTCACATCTGGGGAGAGATGAGGGACGTCCCTGTGGAAGGATTCGTGGATGAAACTTGTCGCCGCGCCAAGTCCATTCGGGTGGGAGACATCATGACCACCGAAGTCGTCACCATCTCGCCCGATGCCCACATTTTGATGATCGTCGATCTCATGATCAAGAAACACATCCGCCGCCTTCCCGTCCTGGAGAATGAAACGGTCCTGGGCATGGTCTACATTTCCAATGTTTTCTCATTCCTGAAGGATCGTCTGCTTCGCAGTGAGCCGTCGCCGGCTCCCTAGAAAAGAACTGCCATGACTGTGACGGATTCCAGGAACAATTTGAGCCGGTTGAAAGTCAGGGAAGCGATGCGCAGGCTCGTCGTGAATATCGAGCGGGAAGCGTCCATCGAGAAGGTGATCCGTTTTGCCATCAAGTACAAAGCCAATGCGGTCCTCGTGACGAATGAAGAACTGGAAGCGTTGGGGGTGGTTTCCAAAACGGAGCTCATGGGGGCTTACTATGCGGGGTTTCCTCTGGACGCTCCCCTGGAAACCGTCATGGCGGCTCCCGTTTTGTTCTGCGATGCGGACGACTCCCTCGAAGCCGCGCTCAATGTCATGCGCGCCCACCGGGTCCACCGTCTTTATGTCTCGGAAGCGACACCCGGCTGCGCGGTAGGGGTGCTCGCCTACCCCGACATCGTGGGTCTCCTGTACC
>CAZZHS010000033.1:0-4349 GCA_964654275.1 uncultured Syntrophobacteraceae bacterium | reverse complement strand
CCCGGCTGCGCGGTAGGGGTGCTCGCCTACCCCGACATCGTGGGTCTCCTGTACCGTTATTGCCGCCAGTGCGAGAGGAGTGTGGTGAGATCGAGAAGTTCCGGAGATGCGGACGATTTTGCCGACCGCTTTCGGGTGAGCGAAGTCATGACGCCGTCGGTGCAGGCCCATGGGGAGGATGAGACGCTCCTGGAGGTGATGGAGGGCCTCTCGGCTCATCGTCTCGGCGCGGTCCTCATCCGGGGGCGCGATGGTTCACCTCTGGGAGTGGTGTCCAAAACGGATCTCGTCATGGCCTACATGCATGGCGTGCCGACGGAGACACCTGCGCGCGTCATCATGTCGGTCCCTGTCTTGACCTGCAGCCGGAACGAACCTCTCCTCGGCGCCGTTCGAACAATGATTCTTTCCGACACCCACCGTCTGTTCGTCACCGAGGCACCTCAACAGGACGTGGTCGGAGTCCTCTCCCTCTCCGATGCCGCCAGGGTCCGATCCGGATCCTGCCGGGCCTGCATCCCCAGCCGGATCAGTCCCCTGTCCTGACGGCGCGTTTGTTATTCCCGCCCACGAGCCGCCCCGACTTTCCTCTGCTCCTCAGCTTAAAGTTTGATTTGAAATGTTGCGGGGAGAATACCCGCGCCGAGTCCACGCGGAACCAAATCCGGGAGAGCTGCGACGCAGGGCAGGTCTCTTTCGGGAAGAACGGGGGTCAAGGGCTTCAGGACGGCTTGTGGCAGAACTATGGCCGGGGAAGTCCTGAGGGTTCCCTCACATCTGGGCGCCTCCCTTGTGTTTTCATGGGAGCTTTACCTGGAAGAAAATCAAAGGATCGCGGCGGCTTGCCGCGATCCCTCATGATTTTCCCGGCAGCAGAACGAGCATCCGAACTTCAATCGTTATTGAGCAGCAGGGGCACAAGGACGGCAGGGGAAAAACGCTTCGCCCCGCCGAAGGGTGTCTCATACGCTCCCATGTCTACCCTCGCTCCCTGAATTCGGGGTTTGCCCTCGATGTCCGTTTCCGAAAGACCGGTGACCCCATTCTCCCCTGCATCGATGCATGGGGAATTTGGCCTGAGACGGAAATCTCCGCCCTGCCTGTTCAAGAATAACGGATCGGCACTGATGCTGTTGGGTCCCGGGGAAAGGTTTATGTAGTTGCCGATTCCATTGTAGAGATTGTTGTTGAGCAACGTGGGGACGAGCATGGGCGTGGTGAGGGTCTGGAAAATTCCCGACGAATTGAACGCGAGGATATTGTTCGCAACGACCAGCATGCCCGGGGGTGGGCTTTGAGGAGGCGGAAGCGGTGGGGGAAGCGATAGCGCGATGCCGCCTCCCTGCTCCTGAAAACCGGTGGCCGTATTGCCGACAATCGTGTTGTTCACAACATAGTGATGGTCGATGGCATCCGAACGGAGAATGCAATAGATGCCACCGCCCATGCCGTTACTGAAACCTCCCCCCGACACAGGCTCTCCGGCTATGTTGTCTGCGATGACGTTGTTTTGGATTCTTCCGGCAAGATTTGTTTTCACGTGAATGCCCGCGCCTGTGGTGGCGATGTTTCCCCTGATGATATTGCCCTCGATCAGGAAATCTTCACTCAGGTCAATGGTGATGGCCCCTTCAAAGGATCCCGTGTAGACCAGCCCCAGGATGTACATGGAGTTCTCTTCCACCCTGTTTCTCAGGATCTTTGGAATGGATGCGGAGCAGTAGACAGCGCTGCCGTTTCGTGCGTGGTTCCGGCTGATCGTGTTCTCTTCGATCGAGGGCATCGACAGCTTGAAGTACAGGCCGGCCCCCCTCCCGTCAAAGGTGTTCAAGATCTCGTTTTCGGTGATCGTGTTGCCTCGAATGATCGAAAAGGTCTGGTAGCCATGGATTCCTGCCCCGTGGCCTCTCAGGTCGGCGTTGCGAAAAGGATTTCCGAAGGAGTTGCGTTTGACGGTGTTGTTGCTGATGAAGAGGGACGCCACGGCACAGCGGATGCCCCCACCTCGGCCCTCCACTCCCCAAACACCCCAGGATGGATCGGGGAAAACGTTTCCCCTGAAAACGCCCCCGTTCTGCACCGTGAAACCATCCAGCGCACTCACCAGGTAGCCCGCATTTTTGCTGAGAACGACGGTGGGAATTCCCTGGCCGTCGAGAATCGTGGGATTTGCCGGAATGTTTCGGCTCTCCCGGGATGTTTCGGTCCCTGCAAATCCTCCATAGAGGTAAACAAACGCAGGGATTGTAATCCGTTCTGCATAGGTGCCGGCAGCGACCCAGACTTCCGCTCCCGTCTTGGCGGCCTCCTGAATTCCACCCGCAACCGTCCTCTTTGCCTCCGCCCATGTCCGCCCGCTCTGAGCATCGTTTCCCGTTGGTTTCACATGAATGATGGGCACAGAAGACGGCCATAAGGTTCCGTCAGACTCATCCGCACCGATATCGACACCGGCGCCGATCACGCGGTTCTGGCCGTCGATGTCCGTCCACCCAGCCTCGAGAGCGTCCGGCGTTCCTGCATTGATGCAGGGAGAATTGGGCTGGATGTGAAATTCACCCATCCTGTACAATGCCATTTTGGGGTCGGCGGAAATGTTCCCGTTGAGACCCGTCTGATCGGCAATGCCCCAATAATCCGATCTCTCGCCTTGAACCGCATTGCCGTAGACGTTGTTGTGACCGATCTCAGGGTTGGAGGACTCATCCTGCATGATTCCCCACGTATTGAATGCGACCAGATTGTTGCGGATTTTCGGGAAGGTCTCCCCCCAGTAGATTCCCGCTCCATTGTTGGCGACAACCGTGTTGTTGGTGACAATCGGTGGAGGATTGTTGGGTTGTGAAAGCATGGGGTAATTGACCAGGCAGATGCCCCCGCCCAGCAAACCGCCATTTGCAGCCACCACATTGTTTGCGATTGTAGGTGCGCTGACGGCATACTCAATGGGCACGCCTGCCATGTCCCGCTTACTGGCAAAGATGCCTCCCCCCCCCACAAGCCAGGCGGCGATGGGTGCCTCGCCGTCCCAGCCCGGTTCGTAGGTGGAGGCCGAATTGGCCAGGATGTAGTTGTTCAAAATGACCGCTGCGGTGTGCCCCCAGCAGCCGATTCCGCCTCCGTTCTGAAAAGCCTCGTTGCGGGCAATGACATTGTTGAGGATGACGGGGGAGGAAGGAGGGGCGGGAACGAGATTGGTCACGAGATCTCCTGTCACGGCAATCCCGCCGCCATTCACAGCGACGTTATCCACGATCCTGTTGTTTCTGATGGTGGGGTGAGCCACCAGAGGAGGATTCACCTGGATGATCTTGTACTTGTGGATGAGAATTCCTGTGCCCAGATTGTCCTTGATCGTGTTGTTGGCAATCACGGGGGCCGAATTCGAAATGGCGATTCCCCCTTGAAGACCTCTGATGATGTAGAAGCCGTCCAGGCGTGTCTGGGAACCTGCTCCATGACTGATGGTCACCACGATCCCGCTGTTCGTTCCATCGACAATGGTGGGGTTTGCATCCCAGTTGCGCTGTTCGCGACTCGTTTCAGTTCCCGCGAAACCGCCATAGAGTGCCACATCGACGGCGGCATTGCCGACCACCTTGTTGGAGATTCTTTCCTGGTAGGTTCCCGCTGCCACCCACACTTCGTCCAGAGAAAGCGCCGTCTGAATCGCAGCTTGAATGGTGCGCTTCGCTTCCGCCCAGGAAGCGCCTGAGTTGGCATCGCTTCCGGTTGGTTTGACATGAATCACTGCAGCTTCGGCGCCGGTTTGGAGGGCGATTGCCATGAATGCTGCGACCACAGTCCAGCGAATCATCCTGACTTGTGGAGATCCCATAAAACCCCCTTGAAAATGAGCTGCCGTTGGACGGCCTCTCCGAGATTGGAGTGCGATTCAATCCGTTCCGGAGACCTTCAGCGGTCCGTAACGGAATCACACTGCTCCCTCAGGTTCGATTTGGGCGTTGCCGCAGTTTCCGGAGGTGGTCGACGCATCACGGGTTGTTGCGCCGGTCTGTTGAGAACCTGTCACTGGATCGAATAGCATAAAACAAAGGGTTCCTGAGCTCCGGTCTCAGTTGCCGCGCATTCCGGTCGGGAATCCAAGGACGCTGATGAGAATGGGATTCCTTGCTCGACCCATCCGGGAATGAAGGAGCGTCGGACGATCATGCTTTTGTGCTGTGCTGTAGCGTGTAATCCGGATCAGGAAGGAAGACTACTCAATACAGAAAAATAATAAAGCAATGAAAGCAGGAAAACTATTATGAAATAAGTCGATAGGTCGAGTGATCTGGTGATGCAGGCAGCGCAGGTGCGCCAGGAACCGACATTGAAGTTCATGAAGA
>CAZZHS010000032.1:35359-53295 GCA_964654275.1 uncultured Syntrophobacteraceae bacterium | reverse complement strand
CTCAACTTATTTAAATTCCACAGTTTTTTACACTACGCTGACAAACTTGGGTTAACACAACGGATGTTACTCCAACCGTTTGATTCCAATTATTCATCGGCGAAAAGTCCGATACGGCCGGCTGGGGAATTGTGAGGGTCTGGGGGAGTGTTTTGAACTGAAAATTTCGAATCCGTAGTTCTGAGCACAAAACTTTTTTAAAAAGTAATGTTGCTTCAAGAATCGTGAGGACTTCGTTTCACGCTCAGAATTGCCTTCCTGAATTTCGCATCAGGAAGACGAATGGGTAGGCCACCTCCAACTTGAGTGATCCGGCAACAGACAGATAAATGCCGGCTGTCTCATGCCGCGCTGCACGGTTCAAGGATCGACCTCTGTGTGCAGAGAACTCACCAAGGGTCGCGTTTTCAATGTGACCGAATCGCCTGATTAGAGATTAAAAACTGTGCCTTCTCAAAGCGCACAGGAGAGAAGACTCTTGAGGGCACGCGTCATTCTTGCTTGGACCCTGTGGGAATGGAACTCTGAGGCCATGTTCACCTGACTCTGTGGTGCTGCGCTGCGGAAAGTTCACGCAGAAAGGTTGGTGCACAGGCAGCGCTTCGCAGTGCTGGAGAAGATGACGTGCATCCTCACAGAATGTCGGATCGTGGCCCGCTTGCTCGGATGTGTGCACAAGTCACACGAGCGAAAGTCACACCACTCAATTCCATGTTTCCTGGCGGGCCTGCCTCCAAAGGAACCGCTGGGCCTTTGAGCTTTATGGGAGCCGAGCAGGACAGTCTCGTAGCCTTTGAACTGGTGTGCGTTCAGGATCTCACGGACAGTCCTTCCTGTCTGCGTTCTAAACAGCCTGCTCCGCAGGTGGTCTTCGGAATCTCCTCTCGACCGGCCAGCTGTGCCGACACTTTTTCACCCTATTCATCTTTGTCCATATCGGCGGGTAAAGGAGCCTCTTCGCGTCCCACCTCATCCTTGATGCCTCTGGCCTGTCTCTCATCCATTACGGCCATAAACGTGTGGCTGCGGTTGATGCTGCGCGGGAAGCCGGCATACGCATACGTCTTGATGAGGACTTTTTTAATTTCATTCGGAGTCAACCCGGAATCTAAACCTCCACCCAATGCGCTCTTCAAGTTTTCCAGGTCTCCGCAGCCCTTAAATGCCGCGATGATGATGCCTCATTGTTTCTCGTTCAAGGACCGCTCGGTTTTCATTTCCTGTGCCTCCGAAAAAGTCGCCACGCTGAGAAACAGTGACAATACTGACCCCAATGCCAGGGAAGTTGCGGCGTTCATGGTTCGCTCGGACTTGCATCTCCGGCATCGAACTATTTCAGATGTTGGGTGAAGAAGGGCGTGAGCTTGTCCCGAGGAATGAGGTTCACCCGGTCGTATAGATCGACGTGGCCTGCGCCAGCAACAAGATAGAGCTCCTTCGGTTCCGACGCTTTCTTGAAGGCTTGCTCACGGGGGTGTTCGCCGCGAAGGCAACGCCGGTCGTAGATAAAAATACGCCCAATGCAGTCAGTGTGACCATGTAGCAGCCACGGATGAAAAAATCCTTTGATTTTCAGCTCCTTATTAGCAGGCCCATTTTGTTGTTCGATCGACGCACGCTACATCGCCGAGCGCAGGACCTCGACGATATCTTCTTTGCTCATGGGCGGGCGGCCGGGAAGGTTGCCTTTTTCATCGCGGAGGACAAGCACCGCATCCTCGGCATAGCGCGGAAAGAGCGCATTCCCGATCCCGAGCTCCGACAGTCGTGTGGGGCAACCGATGGAACGCAAGAAGTCTTCGAACTTGTCAATTCCTTCCAGGGCCAGGCTCGGATCGTCTTTACCCGGCGTCGACAGACCGAAGACGCGTCGAGCGAACTGCGCAAAGCGTTCGGGACGGGCTTTGGCGGCAAAACGCATCCATGCCGGGTTGACCACTGCCAATCCGGCTCCATGGGCGATGTCATGGTGGGCCGAGAGCGCGTGTTCGATCATGTGCACCGGGAATGTGAAGTTGGTGCCGACCTGCACCCAACCGTTGAGGGCGACCACCGAGGCCCATTGCACCTGGGTGCGCGCTTCGAGGTCGCTGCCGTCGGCCACCGCTTTCGGCCCCCACTCCATTGCGGTGAGCAGAACTCCCTCGGCGAAGCGGTCCTGGATCGGCGTGCCGTCGATGCCGTTGAAGTACCCCTCGGTCACATGGGTGATGAGGTCGCAGATACCGAACGCAGTCTGATCTTTCGGTACGGTCAGAGTCAGTTCGGGATCGACCAGGGCGACTTTCGGAAAGAGGCAGTCGGCCAATACAAATGATTTAACCTTCAGGTCGT
This sequence comes from uncultured Syntrophobacteraceae bacterium, assembly GCA_964654275.1. Taxonomy (GTDB): domain Bacteria; phylum Desulfobacterota; class Syntrophobacteria; order Syntrophobacterales; family Syntrophobacteraceae; genus SLCH01. The sequence goes on along the minus strand of CAZZHS010000032.1, from coordinate 50,961 downwards.
CATTGCTGATCACTGCGCCGCTGTTCATTTCCGATCCGGTGGCGGCCAGAGTCGGCACGGTGATGATGGGCAGAGCGCGGGTCGGGATCACCCAGTTCTCCTGTCCGTGGCCGATCATGTCCCAGGGGTCGCCATCATACAGGGCTGCCGCGGCGATCACCTTGGACGCGTCCATGGTGCTTCCGCCCCCCAGGGCGATGACCACGTCGCAATCCTCTGCGCGGGCGATGTCTGCTCCACGGGCCACGGACGTGATTCGAGGGTTGGGTTCGATGCCGGAGCACTCCACAACGGAAACACCGGCGGCTTCAAGGATCGAGACCGCGCGCTCAAAAACGCCGCTGCGCTTGACGCTCCCGCCGCCGGTGACGAGCAGGGCGCGCTTGCCGTGTGCGCGTGCCACTTCGCCCAACTTTGAAAGTTTTCCGGCGCCGAAGATGATCCTGGTCGGATTCTGGAATTCGAATTTCATGGTCTCTCTCCTTGATCGATATCTGATGGTCGGCTTCTGTGAACTGCCCGTGGTTGGATGTCCCCAGCCCTATTGACGATCGCAGTTTAGCCCTCGTGGATCGAAACCAGGTAAATCAACCCTGCCGAATCATTGCCTGTTCGTCCGAAGAGCTAGTAAAAATTGTCTCAAGGAACTCGAACGCGCTGCCATTCTGCCATATTTTACCGCTTGTAATCCTTGGAAAATAAAATGATGAGCAGATGGAAAAGGACGGTCGAATGGAAGTTGCCCTTGAAGCATTGGGAAAGAGCATTGCCCGATGGCCCGGGCACGGTGGGCTGTAAACGACCGCCCTCCCCCACTTGAATTTATCTCCGGTGGGGCCGAGAAAGGGGGGCCCTTTCTTTTGCCCGATGCTCGCGGTGAAGAGCAAGGAAAAGCCGGGAAATCATGGAAGCATCCGGGCTGCGGATGCCTGCGGCTCAGGGTGTCGTCTGAAGCCGCGGGGCCATCGAGGCCGTGAGCCAAAAATGTCTCTCAGGATCCCCATGTCCATCACGGTTCGCTTTGTGGCATGGCAGTGGTCACGCAAACCCATGCCGCTCCTGGGCGTATTCGAAGACACACTGTGCGTGCTGCGCGCCGGTTCCCGGTGAAAAGATTGAGAAGGCGCTCGGAAATGGCGGGTCTTTCGGCAGACTTTCCTGGGGCCTGCTCACACAAAGAGCTCGGTGCTCAGGTAGCGCTCCCCCGTGCTGGCGAAGATGACGACCATCTGTTTGCCTTCATTTTCGGGGCGCCGGGCGACTTTCAGGGCGGCGGCGAAGGCGGCTCCCGAAGAGATGCCGCAGAGGATGCCTTCCTTTTTGGCCAGGTCCCGGGCCGTTTCGAAAGCTTCGTCGTTGGTGACTTGAATGATTTCGTCCAGGATGGAGACGTTCAGGACCTCGGGGACAAAGCCCGCGCCGATGCCCTGGATCTTGTGGGGACCGGGGGCACCGCCTGAAAGCACAGGGGAATCGGCCGGCTCCACGGCGACGGCTTTGAAGGACGGCTTGCGCGCCTTGATCACTTCCGAGACGCCCGTGATGGTCCCTCCCGTGCCGACCCCCGCCACCAGGATGTCCACCCTCCCCTGCGTGTCCCGCCAGATTTCCTCCGCCGTCGTCCTGCGGTGGATTTCCGGGTTGGCGGGATTTCCGAACTGGTCGGGCATGATGGCGTTGGGGGTCGATGCCAGAAGCTCCCGCGCCCTGGCGATGGCCCCTCTCATCCCTTCCGGGCCGGGGGTGAGCACCAACTCCGCGCCCAGGTGTTTCAGGAGCTTTCTCCGTTCGAGGCTCATGGTTTCAGGCATGGTGAGCACCAGCTGATAGCCCCGGGCGGCACAGACAAAAGCCAGGGCGATCCCCGTGTTTCCGCTGGTGGGTTCCACGATGATCGTGTCTTTTTTGAGGAGCCCCTGGACTTCGGCGGCCTCGATCATGGCCAGGCCGATGCGGTCCTTGACGCTTCCCAGGGGGTTCTTGAATTCGATCTTGGCGAGCAGGTCCACCTTGAGTCCTTTGGTGATTTGCGGGAGCCTCACCAAAGGCGTGGAGCCCACTGTCGTGAGGATCGATGAGAAAATCTTGTCCATGGGAACCTCCCTGCCGGGCTGTGGCATTTCGAGCCTGCCATGGCGGCGGCGATGTTTTGCTTGTGGATGCTATGAATTGCTGTGGGGCTTCGATACTTCTCAAGAAACAGCCGTATCTTGGCACGCCATGCCGCCCTTCGATATCCCTCGATCCCTCAGGACAGGCCTCAGGGCCAACGTAGCTTTTGTCGGTTTGTGGTCCTCCAGAATCTTGTAAGAAACGACTGTTTCTTGTCGGTCAACTTGCCATGCCCAAGGCAGGGCTCACTTCGCTCTCAGCCCGAGCGGGTTTTGTCGATTATTCCCCCTGGCCCGAACGGATCAGTCGGCTTTGATATCCTTTGTTCCCTCCGAGTAAGCCTCAGCACGAAGGGCGCTCGAATGAAGGCAGACCCGGAGGCAACGACGGATATTGAAGTTGAACGCCATGTTTTGGCCTTAACAAGCCTGTGACCGGCATGACTCAGGGGTTCACAATCAAGTACGATAATCTTGTATTTTCATGCAAACCGGAAGCATGGCCATGTGAGCCTGCACCAAGAACGTTTCAAGCTTGTCACACAAAAATAGGGGAACGAGGCGGCCGATGCAACAACCCGGTTGCACCGAACGCCCACATTCCCCTTGTCTTTCACGGTCCGTCATCGTCTCATGACGGGTATTTCTTCACCACTTCTCCCCTGGAGTTCAGGATGGTGATGGACACGCCGTTCTCGCCGTCCAGGCGATGGGTTGCGCAGGAAATTCAGGGGTCGTAGGCGCGCACCGCCATTTCGATGCGGTTGAGCGCCCCCTCACTCACTTCGCCTCCCTTGATGACTGCGTTCGCGGCCTGCCTCACGCTCATGTTCATGGGCCCCAGGTTGTGGGTCGTGCCCACGATGAGGTTGGCCCGCGTGATCATGCCGTTGTCGTCCGTCGAATAATCGTGGATGAGCGTGCCGCGCGGTGCCTCCACGTACCCCACGCCCCTCCCCGCCCTGGGTTCCACCTTCGCGCGGATGTCCGTGTCGGTGATTTCAGGATCCTGGAGGAGTTCGATGGCCCGTTCGCACGCGTACACCTCTTCGATGAGCCGCGCCCAGTGGTAGAGCAGCGTGGCCTGGGCGGGACGCCCGAAAAGGCTCCGGAATTCCTCCAGCTCCGCCTGGGCCAGCGGCGTAGCCATGCTGTCGGCCACGTTGATGCGTGCCAGGCAGTTGGCCCGGTAGATTCCCTTCGGCTCGTCCAGGTTCATGGAAAACCCTTCGTTCCAGCAGCGGGCGTATGGAAATTTGCCGTAGGAATAGGGTTCCACGTGCTCCCCGATGTAATCGGTGTAGTCCTGGATGTCGAATTCGGTGAAGCTCCCGTCGGGCTTCATGAGCCGCACTTTGCCTCCGTAGAGGTTGAGCCTCCCCTGCTCATCCACCGTTCCCAGGAAGCCGGTGTTGATCACCCCGAGGGTCTTCACCACATCGAGGTACTTGGGAAAAATGTCTTTCTTGGCCATCTGGATGGTGAACAGGGCGAATTCGAGCAGTTCCTTCATCTGGGCCAGGAATTCCCTGCGGTCCTCTTCGAGCAGCGGGCGGGAAAAGCCGCCGACCACTCCCGCATGAGGGTGGATGGCCTTGCCCGAAAGCTTTTCCAGGATCATCTTGGCCATGTAGCGCATCTTGACCACTTTAGCGGCCAGCTCGGGATTGGCCTTGGCGACGCCGATGACATTGCGCACGGCGTAGTCGGCATCGGGGCCGATGACAAAGTCCGCCGCCGCCAGGAAGAAAAAGTGCAGGAGCTTGTCTTCCGCATGGGCGACGGTCTGCATGAGTTCCCGCAGCTTGCTCCCCGCGGGGGGCGGCGTCACGCCGAAGCAGCGGTCCACCGCTTTATTGGAGGCCAGGTGATGATGCCAGGGGCAGATGCCGCAGATGCGGTTCACAATGCGCGGGATTTCCTCTGCGGGCTTTCCTTCCACAAACTTTTCAAACCCGCGCAGGGACATGACGTGGACCTTGGCGTCGGCCACGTCCCCCTGGTCGTCGAGGTGGATGGCGATGGACGCGTGCCCCTCGATGCGGGTGATCGGTGCGATGTTGATGACTTTGGACATGGGCTGAGCCTCCTCTCATTTCCCCTTGGGCCGGAGAATGCCGTGAGCGCCGGAGAACCGGGAAAGGGACGTGTATTCCGGCAGGGACTGGAAGTCGATTCCGTTGGATGCGAGCGCGTTGAGCATATCCAGGAGCTGGTTGCCGTCCTGCTTCACGGGGCCGTGGCAGCCGCGGCAGGGAACCCGGGCGGCGATGCATCGGGGAACGACTTTGCTCCCCCCGCAGCCCCCCCGCGTCACGGGACCCATGCAGAGCATGCCCTGTTCGAGGAGGCACCGCATCTTGTCCAGGGGTTCGTCGGGCGTTTTGTAATACGGCGGCTGCAGAAAACGCCGGAGCTGCTTGAGCTGCCCCTTCCCCTGCCGGAAGGTGGGGCAGTCGTTGCACACACTCTTGTCGGGGAGTTCCAGGGGACTTCCCGCGGCCAGGTGCGCCAGGGCCGCGAAGACGAGGTCCGGGTGCGGCGCGCAGCCGGGAAGGTACACGTCCACCTGGATCTTTTCATCGAGGGCGTAGCACCGGTCCAGCATCGCCGGGATGCCCTCGCTGGGGAAAGCGTCCACGGGATCGGTGGTTTCCGTGGAGTAATACCGTTCGAAAATGTCCTTTGTCTCATAGGAGTTGGAGAGAGCCGGGATGCCCCCGTGGGTGGCGCAGGTTCCCAGCGCCACGATGACCTTGCATTGCTTCCTCATCTCCAGGGCCACTTCCAGGTGTTCTTCGTTTCGAATGCCCCCGCTCAGAATCCCCACATCCGCTTCGGGGAGGCTGAGGTGTTGCCCGTCCCCCAGCTGGCCCAGGTATTTGTGATCCATGAGCACCGGGATGTGGACGAGTTCGACCAGGTTTAGAACGTCCAGGAGCCGCTCCCCCATGTCCACGATGGAGATTTCGCACCCTGAACAGGCGTTGAGCCATTCTTCCGCTACTTTGACCGCCATAGATTCACCTCGCTCCTCTCTCGTTGCCGCAGCCGTCAGGACTTGACGAAAACGGGCCTGGCCTGGAGCTCCTCGCGATGTTCAAGGGCCGCCTGTTTCTTCCTGTCGGACCACTCTTCCACCTTTCTGAGGGCTTCCCGGGCCGCGTGGGGATTTTCGGGATTTCGCAGCGTTTCCAGCGCTTCGGACCTGGCATCGGCCATGACGGCCCGCCCCACGGGAGTGCGCACCAGCACCGTGGTCCAGCCCTCCTCGGCTCCGAGACCCCCGAAGGAGACATCCGCAAACTCCGAAGAATAATCATCGCAGTAGCGGCAGGCGAAGCGCTTCATGAAGCCAAGCCGGTCCAGGGGAATGGTCCGGGTCTCTCCATTTTCCAGGTGGACGTAGAAGTCTTCCTTGACGTTGATCTTGCGCACCTCGTTCCAGTGGAAATCGCCCAGTTCCTGCAGCTGTTCCGACTCCTTGGTGCCAAAAGAAAAGTTTCCCGTGCAGAAGAGCCCCAGGTGGAACTTGATGACGTCGGAGGGCACGATGCCGAGAGCCTCCATCTTGCGGACGGTCTTGATCTGGCAGGGCGTCCCCACGAAAGCCACCCGCCGGAGACCCCGCCGCATCAGCTGCCCCACTTCCAGGATGGAGGGAGCATACGTGGAGTATTGGGTGCTGAAGAGACTCATGCCGTGCGACGTGTCGAAATGGAAGCCTGCGGCCTCCAGGATTTCCTGGTGCGTGGTGGCAAGCCACGGAGTTCGCGTGAACGGCCCCGAAGGTTTGGTCACGATGGCGCCGTCGATGAATCCCCGGTCCAGGAGATGCAGGAGGACCGCGGTCACCACGCCGCCATCGGTGGCCCGTTTGCGCACGGCGGGGTCCACAGCCCGTGAGAGGGACACATCCAGCACCCGGCCCATGGGCGCGCTCCAGGCCACGGTGCGCTTCTGTTCTTCGTCCAGTTCATGGATTTCGGGGCAGATGAGATAGCAGAGGCCGCATTCGATGCATTTTTCCACATCCCCGTAACGCGGTTTTCCGTCTTCGTCCAGCTCGAGAGCTCCATAGTTGATGGCCGTGCAGAACGTCACGCAGCCACCGCAGCGATGGCAGAGTCCCCGCTTCTGGACTTCCTGAATCAGGTTGAAAAAAGTTTTCATGGTCTTCCTCCAGCCGGCAATGGGTTTGAAGGTCAGGCGGCGGCGACGCGGGCCTTTTTGTTGGGATTGGGCCCGAGGGATCGCACCTTTTCCGTGAATTGGGTCACGACGTCTGCAAACCGGGGTGCCTCGGCGGAAGAGACCCATTGGAGGGAGAAACGTTCGGGATCGATGCCGGCGTTTTCAAGCACGATGGTAAGGGCCTGAGCCCGGGCGAGTGCCTTGTGATTACCTTCCAGGTAATGGCATTCTCCGGGGTGTCACCCCATCACCATCACGCCGTCCGCCCCCTGGTTCAGGGCGTGGAGCACCAGGTCGGGGTTCACCATGCCCGAACACATGACCCGTATGGGGCGCATGTTGGGGGGATACTGGAGGCGGGCCACACCGGCCAGATCTCCGCCGGCGTAAGCGCACCAGTTGCACAGAAAACCGATGATGACCGGCTCAAACGGTGCAGACATGATGGATTCTCCTTTTTCTTCAAATATGTGAGCATGAGAGTCTTTTCGTCATCACCCGGGGCTCATCACCCCTGCAGCGCCGCATCCACCTGGGCTTTCAGCTGGGAAAGCGTGAACCCGTGGACCAGGACCCCTTCCTTGGGGCACGTGGCTTCGCAGAGGCCGCATCCCTTGCACAGAGCGCTGTCGGTGGCGATCCTCCTGTGAGTGGTGCCGTTCGTCTGGAACTCCTCGAGCCGGATGGCCGCATAGGGGCACACATCCAGGCAGAGGGCGCACCCGTCGCATTTTTCCGTGACGTAGGACTTCACGGCATCCAGCTGCATGACGTTTTTCGAGAGAACGACCCCGGCTCGCGCCGCGGCGCCCTTGCCCTGGGAGATGGCTTCGTCGATGGGCTTGGGGTAGTTGCACAAGCCTGCCAGGAACAGGCCGTCCACCGCCATGTCCACCGGGCGGAGCTTGGGATGGGCCTGGTTCAGGAACCCGTCCTCGTTCAAGCCGCACTTGTACAGATCCACCAGTTCATGGATTTCGTTGGGCACGATGGCGGTCGCGAGCACCAGGTAGTCGGCGGGAAGTTTCAGAGTTCGCTGAAGTATGGGATCGCGAATTTCGACGAAAAGGGTGCCGTTTTCCCTGGTGACCCGAGGTTTTTCCGTGCGCGTGAATCGGATGAAAATGACCCCGAGCTGGCGTGCTTTGCGGTAGAGGTCCTCACGCTCGCCGTAGGTGCGCATGTCGCGGTTGAGGACGTAGATGTCCATTTCCGGGTTGAGTTCTTTGAGCTTCACGGCCGTGTGGGCCGTGTGAGTGCAGCAGACGCGGCTGCAGTAGGGCCGTTCGGGCTCTCTTGAACCCACGCACTGGATGAACACGGCGGTCGAGGCCGCCTTCACCGCATCGGCATCCTCTTTCATGGCCGCGTCGAACTCCAGGTGGGTCATGATCCGCGGATCCTGGCCGTAAAGGTATTCCTGCGGCTGATATTCGGAAGCGCCCGTGGCGAGAATGGCCGCTCCATAGCGGATGGTGCGGGTCTTGCCGTCGCTTTCCACATCGCTCACGAAGTCACCGATGGAGCCCTTGCAGGTTTTGAGACGTGCGTTCTTGTGGACTTTGATCCGGGGATGGTTTTCCGTCTTGTGGATCAAGTCCAGGAGGTGAGGCCGCACGGGAACGCCGTCCCAAGTTTCCTCGAGGCGCCAGGCGACACCCCCCAGCCGGTCGCTCTTCTCCACGAGATCCACTTCATGGCCCTGATCCGCCAGGTTGAGCGCGGCACTCATGCCGGCCAGACCACCCCCGATCACCAGCGCGTGTTGGACCACATTCACCTGGGGACGGGTCAGGGGCACGTTGAGCATCGCCTTGGCGACAGCCATGCGCACCTGGTCCCTGGCCTTTTCCGTTGCCTTCTGCGGATCGTTCTGGTGCACCCACGCGTTGTGATTGCGGATGTTGGCCATTTCCAGAAGGTAGGGGTTGAGACCGCACTCACGCAGGGTGTCCTGGAAAAGGGGTTCATGAGTCCGGGGCGTGCATGCCGCGACCACGATGCGGTTCAGCCTGTGCTCCCGGATTTTTTCAGCCATGAGCACCTGGGTGTCCGTGGAGCAGGTGAACAGGTTGTTTTCCACGAACATGACCCCGGGGAGCCCCCTGGCGTACTCGACCAGCTGGTTCACATCCACCGTGTTGGCGATGTTGATGCCGCAGGAGCAGACAAAGACCCCGACGCGCGGCGGTTCCGAAGCGATGTCCTGTTCGGGCGGGTAGGTCTTCTCGGTGGAAAGGGAGCCCTTGGCAATGGCAAGAGAGCGCGCCGCTTCGGCGGCCGCTGCCGAGGCTTCCGTCACGGAACGGGGAATGGCCTTGGGCGCCTGAACGGCCCCTGCCACATAGATGCCCCTGCGGCTGGAAAGTGCGGGGTCGAAGGCACTGGTCTTGATGAAACCGTAGTGGTCTCGTTCGCAACTCAGGACCTGAGCCAGCCTCTCGGCGTCGCGGGGCGGTTCCATGCCCACGGAGAGGATCAGGAGGTCGAAGTCCTCCTCCACCATCCGGCCGTCTTCCGTGGCATACTCCATGCGGACGCCGATGTTTCCCTTCCCCGGCTCCACGGTGTGCGGCCGGGATCGAATGAACCGCACCCCCTTTTCCTTGGCCATTTCATAATAGCGTTCGAATTCCTTGTTCTGGGTGCGGATGTCCATGTAAAAAACGGTTTGCTGAAGTCCGGACCCCGTCAGGTGTTCCGCGGTGACCAGGGCCTGTTTCATGGCGTACATGCAGCAGACCGTGGAGCAGTAGCCGTTGTCGCTGCGGCTGGAGTCCCGGGAGCCCACGCACTGGATCCAGGCGATCCTCTGAGGCTCCTTTCCAGTCGACGGCATGGTCAGGTGGCCCATGCAGGGCCCCCCGGCCGACAGGAGCCGTTCGTACTCGAGCCCCGTCACCACATCGGGAATGCGTTTGTAGCCGAACTGCTCGTAGGGGGTGGGATCGAAGGGTTTATAGCCCGGAGAGAGAATGACGGCGCCGACGTTGAGTTCGAGGATTTGTTCCCTGTCGTCAAAATTGATGGCGCCTGTCGGGCAGAACTTCTCACAGGCTTTGCACTTGCCCCGGGTGAAATAGAGGCAGTTTTCGCTATCGATGGCATACTTCAGAGGGACCGTCTGCCCATATTTGATGTAGGCCGCTTTGCGTTTGGAAACCCCCATGTTGTAGGGGTCGTCCACTTTCTTGGGGCATTTTTCCGCGCACAGCCCGCAGGCGATGCATTTGTCCATGTCCACATAACGGGGATGCTTTTTCACCTTGACCGTGAAGTCTCCCTCGTCGCCCGATACCTCGATGATTTCCGATCGCGTCAACAATTCCACGTTCAAGTGCCGACCGCACTCGACCAACTTGGGCGAGAGGATTCACATGGCGCAGTCGTTGGTGGGATAGGTCTTGTCGAGCTGGGACATGACGCCGCCGATGCCGGTGCTCTTTTCGACCAGGTACACATAGTAGCCCGAATCGGCGAGGTCCAGAGTCGCCTGCATGCCGGCGATGCCCCCGCCCACGACCATGACCGCTCCGACAGTCTTTCTGGTCATATAACCCCCTTCACAAAAATGTCTCGTTCCTGCCGCCGGCCGGACTGACTTGCCCGACCGCCCCGGGTGGTGATGGTTTCAATTTCACGGAGAAGCCACTGACAGGCCTCTCCCACCGCCCGGCTGACTTCCCTGGACAAACCCGGACGAACCTCCTCCGGGATCGAGCCGATTTGGACCGCGAGGATGCGCACGACGACGCCCCCGGGATCCTGAAGTTCCTTGAGAAGATTGACCGATGGAAACTGGTGGAGGGAGAAATCGGCTGCCTTCGTGTCTTGAATGCCCTCGATGTCGACTTCGAAGAGCTCGCCGGGACTCCTCCCGGGTTGAGACATGGCGTCCACGATGAACAGGTGTGTGGGCTTGGTGGGAGAAAGGAGAAAGTCGAAGAGGAGGTCGCCGGCACTGGTTCCCACGTCTGCCGCGAAGGCATACGGGGGAAGCGAAAAGCCCTCATGGAGTCTTGCGATCACTGCAGGGCCGAAGCCGTCGTCCCCCAGCAGGGGATTGCCGCAACCAAAGATGAGGACCGGACGCTCGTGGATTTCTGCGATCATGCCGTCTCCAGGATGAAGCGTTGAAAAAGAGCGAGTGCACCCAACAGCTCGACTTCAGCGAGAAAATCCCCGGAGGCCGGAAGATTTCATGGACAGGGAGGCTGCTTTGCCCATGGGGATGCGGATCTCGATGAGCCGGCGTCGCTCAGGGCAAGGGAAGCGGGAGGTTCGACTCCAGGTCGGACCTGTGAGAAGGCCTTTGCAAATGGGCTTCAGCATGGAAACGAGGATGCGCAGGAAGCGACTCAGGCTGAGCGAATGCCGCAGGAACAGGAGGCAGCCGGTGGAGGATCAGAGTAATTATTGTGTGATCTGCCCTGCCAAATTCCGCATATCCAAAAAAGATCCCATCGTCAATATGTTTTTTGTCACAAAGCAGAATGCAATGCGTTACGAATGGAGTGGGGGCGGGATCGACGCTGTCAGCGGAAGGAACTCGGGATGGGGCCGGAGGGGCGGCCGCTGGTTCGACATCTTTCGATTTCTTACAACCTCCTGGGTCGGTGCAGGGCCGGCTATGGGCTTTTGATGTCCTCGGGGGAGTGATCGGCCTTGATTTTCGGTCGGCTCATGATTTCATCCACCAACTGGCGGACATCCCCGATGCATCAACGGCCTTTGGGATTTCGGACGGCACATTCACACCCTCCCCTTTTCTTTTCGGCAAGAATACGCTCCAGAATGGTGGACCTGGAGTTTCGGAGAATGTCCTGCTCGATGCAGCCGGCGGTGTACCCGAAACAGTAACAGATTGGTGCCTGTTTCAAGGACGTGTCTTCCAGGGTTCGCATCACCGTTTCGAAATCCATCCCTACCCTTCCCTTTTGGGCCCGAAATAGACGAGTTCCGGTTTTTTCATGAACACTTTCGTGTCGGGGGGAACCGATTCGGTCAGCCAGACATTGCCCCCGATGACCGAGCGGGCTCCGATGACCGTGTCCCCTCCCAGGATCGTGGCGCCCGAGTAAATGATCACGTCGTCTTCTATCGTGGGGTGCCGTTTCTTGGACCGGAGTTCCTGGACGGCGCTTTTGGGCAGGGACAGGGCCCCAAGGGTCACTCCCTGGTAAATGCGCACCCGCTTCCCGATGACGGTGGTTTCCCCGATCACCACACCGGTTCCGTGATCGATGAAGAAACTTTCTGCGATTTCCGCTCCCGGGTGAATGTCGATGCCTGTGACGGAATGTGCGTATTCAGACATGATGCGTGGGAGCAGCGGGATCTGCTGCTTATAGAGCAGGTGCGCGATGCGGTAGACCGTGACGGCGAAGAGGCCGGGGTAGCTGAAGATGATTTCGTCATAGCTTCCCGCCGCAGGGTCTCCCTCGTAGGCCGCCCGGACGTCCGTGGCCAAGATGGTCCTCAGCCGGGGCAGTTCACGCATGAAGCCGATGGCCTCTTCCTCGCCCCGTTCCTCGCAGTTGACACACTCCAGGTGATTTCTCAGGCAGTCATGCCTCAGGGAAAAACCGATCTGCTGGGCGAGGATCTCAAAGAACGCAGTGGCTTCCTGTCCGTAGTAGTAGGCCAGGTTGAACTCATCCAGCTTGGTCCTCAGAAAGTAACCGGGATAGAGCATCTTGAGGGCCCGCTGCACGAGATCCACGGTGTCGTCGCGGGAGGGGATGGGTTCGGGACCCACGTGGTTGAAGCACCCTTCCCGGCTGCAGGACGCCACCAGTTCATCCACCACCTGGGGCACCAGGGATCGATGATGGTGCCGCCGTTCTTCCCTGTTCTGGCATTTCTCTGCTCGTCCTCTGTGATTGGTCATCATGTTACCCTTCCCGAACGTCCACGGGGTGCAGTGACCGTGCGGTTGTGTCGGTAGTAGATAAAATCTCCACTCATTTCATTCACCCATCGAAAGCTCAGGGCGAACGGGAAACCTCAAGGCGTTCTTGTTGAGGCCTGTCCGGAGGGATCAAGGGATATCAACGCACAACGCCATGTTTCGGCTTTCCCAGGTGGAGGTGACCTCTGGGGCGAGATCTCAGGCTGATATGCTCATGCGTGAATCTCCCCCGCCACCGCCCGGGCATACAGCATTTCTTCTGCCCGCCGAAAGGATGGACTTTTCCTCAAGGGCGGGCAAAGTGAACCCCGACGCACCTCTGCCACGCCCTTACCTGGCGCAGGCCGCCTGTTCTGCGGTCCAGTAGGGCGACAGCTGTCTCAGGTGCTCAATGATGGGCGGGAGCTTCTCGATCACGAAATCGATTTCCTCCTCGGTGTTGTAGACGCTCAAGCTGAAGCGGATGGAACCATGGGCCATGGTGAAAGGGACGCCCATGGCCCGGAGCACATGGGACGGTTGAAGCGATCCCGAGGTGCAGGCGGACCCCGAGGAGGCGCAAATGCCGTATTCGTCCATCATGAGGAGAATGGACTCCCCTTCCACGTATTCAAAGCTGATGTTGGTGGTGTTGGGCAGCCTGTAGGACGGATCCCCGTTGACCCGGCTCCTGGGAACGCGCGCCAGGATCTCCCGCTCCAGTTTGTCTCGCAGGCGTTTCACCCGGGTGTTTTCCGCCTCCATGTTCAATGCAGCCAGCTCGCACGCCTTGCCCAGTCCGATGATGGCCGGCGTGTTTTCCGTGCCGCCCCGCCGCCCGTGCTCCTGGTGGCCGCCGATGAGATAGGGGGAAAACTTGGTCCCCTTGCGCAGGTAGAGCACCCCAATGCCTTTGGGGCCGTGGAGCTTGTGGCCCGAGATGGAGAGCATGTCGATGACGTTTTCCTGCATGTTGATGGGGATCTTGCCCACGGCCTGAACGGCGTCGGTGTGAAAGAGAATGCCCTTGGAGCGGGCCATGAGCGCGGCTTCTTCCACTGGAAAGAGCACTCCCGTTTCGTTGTTGGCCCACATGAGGCTCACGACCGCTGTCTCGGATGTGAGGCTCTTTCGGTACTGGTCCATATCCAGGTGCCCCTCCCCGTCCACGGGGATTTCCGTCACATGATACCCTTCATGAACCAGCTGGGCGCACAGGGCCTTCACCGCGGGATGTTCCACGCGGCTGGTCACGATGTGCCTTTTTCCGGGCTGGGACCAGAGTGCCGATCGAATGGCGGCGTTGTCGCTCTCCGTGCCGCAGCTGGTAAAAATGATCTCTTCGGGGAGGGCTCCGATGAGCCGTGCCGTTTGTTCACGGGCTTCGCGAATCTTTTTTCCCACCTGGCCGCCGAAGGTGTGCATGCTGGAGGGGTTGCCGTAAAGGTCATGGAAATAGGGCAACATCGCTTCCAGGACCTCGGGGGCGACCTGCGTCGTCGCGTTGTTGTCGAGATAGATGGTCCTCATGAAGCCACCTCCTCCACCACCAGTTCCGGCCACACCTGTTCCTTCAGCTTTTTCTCCACAAAGTTTTCAAGCGTCTGAGCCGATGCCTGGCAGGAGGCGCAGGCCCCTCGCGTGGCCACCAGGACCCGGTTTCCAATCACGTCCACGAGTTCGATGTCCCCCCCGTCCTGACGCAGAGCGGGCCGGATTTCCCTCTCCAGGGTTTCTTCGATCTTCTTGATTTTCTGCAGGTTGGTCAATTTGGGCCTTGGAGGCGGTGCCGCCGCCATTTCCTGCCTCACCTGCCGCAAAATTTCCTCGAGAGTGTCCACGCAGCCGCCGCAGCCCCCGCCTGCCTTGGTGAAGTTGGTGATGTCCTCCACTGTGGTCAGGTCGTTTTCACGGATGGCGCGTTCGATCTCCACGTCGGTGACCCCGAAACATTCGCAGACGATTTTGCCCTGCACTGTCGGTTCGGGCCCCCCGCGGTAGGAGGCTATGGCCTTTAAAAGGGCTTCCCGCCCCATGACGGAGCAGTGCATTTTTTCCTTGGGAAGACCGCCCAGGTAGTCGGCGATCTGCTGATCGGTCACCTTCTCCGCTTCTTCAAGGGTCATGCCCTTGATCATCTCCGTCAGGGCCGAGGACGAAGCGATGGCGCTGGCACATCCGAAGGTCTTGAATTTCGCATCCACTATGCGATGGTGTTCATCGAGTTTCAAAGAAAGTTTCAGGGCATCGCCGCAGGCGATGGAGCCCACCTCCGCAACGGCATCAGGATTTTCGACCTCCCCCACGTTGCGGGGACGGAGGAAGTGCTCTTTGGTCTTGTCCGTATATTCCCACATCTAGAATCTCCTCTTGATCAAATCGAGACCTCAGCATATCCGCAGCGAGCAACTCATCCGCTCTCATGACAAAGCAAACTTGTCTATCATACAATAACTGCAGGGTATGCTTAAAAAAATATATTAAGAATATAAGTCCCCAAGCCTCAAAACTCCAGGGCACCGAGATCGGATCCGCCCAAACTCGATCAGGTTTTTTCCTCGTTGCCCATTTGCCCAATTGCCTCGTTGCCAGGCTCCGCCTGGCAACGCCACAGGGCGGCTCCGCCGCTTTTGCCAGGGTCGATCACTCATTGAGCCAACACGGCGGTCCTCCCCTCAGACCAAAGGCTTGATCGGTATCAGCCCCTCCTTCCCCAGGTACTGACGGCAACTGGAATATCTCCAATGCTCGGCACAGTCCACGTATCCCCGTCGGACGGGATTGAGGTGAATGTATTCAGCTTTCTGCAGCAACATCGCGTGATCCAGGATGAGCTGAGGGTGAAATCCCTCTTCCCAGACCTGATAGAGCTGGCCTGTTTTGTGAGGCATTTTCCCCTCTCTGAGTTGGTTGAGAAAAAATCCCAGTCCGAATTTCTCATGAAGATCCAGGATGGTCCTGGCTGTGAAGGATTTAAATTTTCTCATCTCACCTGACAGGTCCTGGGAGGTTCCAATGAGGTGGAGATGGTTTTCCATGAGAACATAGGCGTGCAGTTCCATTCTCCCGGTCGTGTGGAGGAATTCGAGCGAGTCGAGCACTATCTGGGCCACTGAGGGGTTGGACATGAGGGGCAGTCCACGAATGAACGAACTGGTTACAAAGTAGGTCTTTCCGGCCGGGGTGGTGCGATAGCGTGATTTGGTCATGGCTCTGTGTCCAATTCCGTTTGGTTGGGCTTGGTTTGTGTGAGGGGTTCGAAAGGTGCAGGGCGGAGCCCTGAAGTTTGGTTGCCAGGCAGAGCCTGGCAACCAGAATTCTTTTTAAAGCTATGTACCAGTACTCGGGATTTGCCGGACTGGGGCATGAAATCATTTGCTGGAGCCCGGACCCTGGAGCCCGGACCC
>CAZZHS010000032.1:0-35259 GCA_964654275.1 uncultured Syntrophobacteraceae bacterium | reverse complement strand
CTGGAGCCCGGACCCTGGAGCCCGGACCCGGTTTGGAGGAACCGAGAGGCGCTCAGATCAGAAAAGTCTGCGGTCGAGGGTTCGATATTGAATGGCTTCCAGCAGATGGTGCGGAGCGATGTGAGCCTCCCGGTCCAGGTCGGCCACGGTTCGGGCCACTTTCAGGATGCGGTGGTAGGCTCGGGCGCTCAGTCCCAGTTGTTGAATGGCCCGTTCGAGAAGCGTCCGGCATGCCGGGTCCAGATGGCAGTGCTTCTTGATGTGACGGGGTTTCATCTGGGCGTTGGAGTAGATGGCCTCGCCGTCGAATCGTTCCAGCTGGACGGCCCGTGCCGCCATGATGCGCTCTCGGATGCTCTCCGAGCACTCCGTGGGCGTTTCTGAATGGAGGTCGCCGTACCTCACGGCGGGCACCTCGATGTGCAGGTCGATCCGATCCAGGATGGGGCCTGAGATGCGGCTTCGGTAGCGCTGGACCTGGGGGGCGGTGCAGGAGCAGGGACGCTGGGGGTCGCCTGCGTAGCCGCAGGGGCAGGGGTTCATGGCGGCGATGAGCATGAACCGGCAGGGATAGGTCAGGGAAATGGCGGCTCGCGCTATGGTGACGCGCCCGTCTTCGAGAGGCTGACGCAGGAGATCCAGCACATTGCGGCGAAATTCGGGCAGTTCATCCAAAAAGAGCACACCATTGTGCGCCAGGCTCACTTCACCGGGCCGCGGCACCGACCCTCCCCCAATGAGACCCGCTTCGGAGATGGTGTGATGGGGGGATCGAAAGGGACGCAGGGTCATGAGGGGCTGGTTCTTGAGAAGTCCTGCCACACTGAAAATCTTGGAAGTTTCCAGGGATTCCTCGAAGCTCAACCGCGGCAGGATGCCTGGAATCCTCTGCGCGAGCATGGTCTTGCCGGCGCCTGGAGGACCGATCATGAGCAGGTTGTGTGCGCCGGCCGCCGCAACCTCCAGCCCTCTCTTGGTCTGCTCCTGTCCTTTGACCTCCTCGAAATCCATTTCAGAAAAGACTTCAGACGCCGAACTTTCCCGATCTCCGGGGAGAAACGGCGTGATGGAACTCCTGCCGTTAAGATATTCCAGCACCTGGGAGAGGTGGGTCACGGGCAGAACGGAAACCTCCCGGATGACGGCGGCCTCTTGGGCGTTGTCCGACGGCAGGAGGATTTCTCTGTAGCCGATCTTCCCGGCCTGGACGGCCATGGGGAGGCACCCCGAGATGGGTTTCACGCGGCCGTCCAGGGAGAGCTCCCCCACCAGGATGACTTCCTGGACCCGCGATGGGCTCACCAGTCCGAGTGCCGCAAGAATGCCCACGGCAATGGGAAGATCGTAGCCGGCACCCTCTTTTTTGATGTGGGCCGGTGCGAGATTGACCGTGATCCGCTGGGGAGGAAAGGGGTAGCCGGAATTGTGGATGGCCGTTTTCACCCGGTCTTTGCTCTCGCGGACGATGTTGTCCGGAAGGCCGACCATGTTGAAGCAGGGGAGTCCATGGGCGAGGTCCACCTCGATTTCGACCAGGATGGCATCCACTCCCAGAAGGCTGCACGTGTAAGCTTTGGAGATCATGGGGTCACGCTGTCCCGTCAGAACGAAGTGCGGGCGGGTCCCGCCCGGAGAAAGTCTCTTGTCATGTGAGATCGAGATCCTTAGAATTTCATATTCGGCAGATGTGAATTTTTCTTGAGTGTCTTTGAGGCTGCGAAGACGGCAAAGGGCTATGGCGGTCGCCTGAGCGGCAGTTTCACTGCCGAGGGGAAAGAACTGGGCGTGCAGGGCTGACAGTGGGGCGCGGGCTTCGCATCCCCTTTAGTCGCGGCCTTGATCGGGTGCAGGCTTCTTTCACGCAGCAGATCCCGGGGATGGAACATGAACCGCTGCTATTACAGAGTGTTGGGGCTGACGCACCGCGCCAGTCAGGACGAGATCAAAAAGGCTTTCCGGCTGCTGGCCCTCAAATGGCACCCCGATCGTAACCCCAGGGACCCCGAAGCGGGGGTCCAGTTCCGTTATTTGTTCGAGGCCTACGAAACACTGGTGGATCCCGTCACCCGGGGTCGTTACGACCGCGTGATGGGATACGTCAAGATCCGCGGCAAGGTCCACCGGGATGTGCAGGACGGCCGGGACGATTCGGGGGCTTCTCTGGAGCAGGTTCTGGAGGAATGCTTCGGCATTCGCCTCCAGGAGCGCAGGGGCGGTATGTTTTATGACCTGCGCTTCGATCTTCAGGTGACGCGTTCCTGTCTGAAGCAAGGGCATTCTGAGGACATCCACTATGTCCGCCGTGTTTTCTGCGGGGAATGCAGCGCCGGCCGCGGTCACAGGAGAACCTCCGGCTGTGCGGCCTGCAACGGTGAGGGCGAGGTGGAGGAACTCTGCACCGTAAAGGTTTGGATCCCCCCGGACAGCGAAGACGGAGAACGGCTCAGGTTTCCCGGCGCGGGGGACGTGTTTCGTGAAGCGGGGCGAAGGGGAGACCTGGTGGTTGTCTTGCACGTGGTGGACCATTGAGGCCGGGATGTTTTGGGGGATGTTCATGGAAGAAAAGCGAGCGGAATTCACACACATCGACGCGCAGGGGCGCCTGCGCATGGTGGATGTGAGCGGCAAAGAAGAATCGGAACGGGTCGCTCGGGCGCGGGCCACAGTGGTGACGTCTCCGGGGACTCTGGAGCGCATCCTTTCGGGCGAGGTTCCCAAGGGCAACGTGCTGGAAGCGGCACGCCTTGCGGGAATCATGGCCGCCAAGCGCACCTGGGATCTCATCCCGTTGTGTCACCCCATCCGCCTCACAGGGATCCAGGTGGATTTCGAAACGCTCCCCGCTGCCAATGAAATTCGGATCCTCTCGCAAGTGACGACAAAGGATCGCACCGGTGTGGAGATGGAGGCCCTCGTGGCTGCGGCCCATGCGGCACTCACCATCATCGACATGTGCAAGGCCATCGACCGGCGCATTGCGGTCCGGGACCTGCGCATGACCCACAAGGCCGGAGGAAAGAGCGGAACCTTTGACGCACCGTGAGTATGGATTTTGCTTTACTCTTTGCCCTGGGTGTGTTAGCGAAACTCGATTTGGATAACCATTTTGGGGGTAGGGATATGGATAAAGAGACTCAGGAATATTTCAAGAGAATTCTGTTGAACCGATTGGATGAACTCTACGAGGAAGCTGAGAAGACCGTTGCCGGGATGACCGACGGGGAAGAGACCTTTCCAGACCCTACGGACCGCGCCACCCTGGAGTCCGACCGTAACTTCACCCTGAGGATCAGGGACCGGGAGAGGAAGCTCATCCTCAAGATCCGCGAAGCGCTTCAACGCATCGAGGAGGGAGTGTTTGGGATTTGCGATGCCTGTGGCGACGACATCAGCAAAGAGCGGCTCGAAGCGCGGCCCGTGACCACCCTCTGCATCGAGTGCAAACGCAAAGAAGAGGCCATGGAGCGGGCGAAAGGCGCTTGACCCCTCCTTTCATCCCCTCCTGCCGCAATTGGAGCCCGCCTTGGTCGGCGGCAGACCGTGAGCATCGAAACGGTTCAAAAACATTCCCCTGACCAGGATGCCGGCACCTCCAAGCGAGGTGTCGGCATCGAACGTCTCGAAACAGGCGGAATGGCCAGGCTCCGTTCCCCACGGACCCTCCCGACGCCTGCCGCCCTCACCCCTCCGCGGGTTCAGCTTCCCTGCCCTTCCAGGCGTGTCACATCCCCAGCCCAGATGATGGTCTCCCGGCCCTCCGAGGTCTGAAGCTTCAGGGCTCCCTCCCGGGTGAACCCCGTCACTCTCCCCGTCAGGTTGCCCTGAGGCAGGTGGACCTTCACCTCCTGGCCGCGAAGGTGCGAATAGCCTTCCAGTTCTTCCAGAAGGCTCGAAAAACCGCTTCGGAGAAACGCATCAAAGAGGACTTCGAACTCTCTCAGGAACTGGACGAGCAGTTTGGCCCTCATGACCGGGTGTCCCATTTCCAACGCCACGGATGTGGCGGGATAGCGAAAATCCCCCTCGAAGTCTTTCTCCCCCTGGTGAACATTGATCCCCATGCCCAGAACGAGAAACCGGGTCACATCCTGGTCCGACTGCATCTCCGTCAGGATGCCCGCGACCTTTTTCCCCTGGAGCAGCACGTCATTTGGCCACTTGATGGAAACCTTCAGCGCATAGTCCCGGGAGAGGATTCTGGAGAGGGCGAGGGCCGCCACAAGATTGCACTGGGGAGCTTCGTGGGTGGGAATGGAGACTCGCAGCAGTACGGAGACGTAAATGCCCTGGTGGCTGGGGGATGCCCAGGACCGGGCCAACCGGCCTTTGCCTGCAGTCTGTTTTTCCGCCACGACCACCGTCCCGTGGGGGGCGTTCTGTGCGGCCAGCGACAGCGCCCGATCATTGGTGGATTCGATTTCCTCGAAATAATGGTAACTGTTTCCCAGCCAGGCGGTGCCCAGATTGGGCAGCACCTCTTCGGGAAGAAGAAGGTCGGGCACGGCTTCCAGCCGGTAACCTTCCTTGGGATGGCTGGTGATCTCGTAGCCCATGGTCCGGAGGTTTTGAATGTGCTTCCAGATCCCGGTTCGCGAAAGGCCCAGATGGGAGGCCAGAAGGGTGCCCGAGACATAGGCTCCGGGTTTGGCCTTGAGCAGCCGCAGGATGTTCCAGTGGTTGGGGTCGGCATGAGACATGGCAGGAGGACTCCTTCCTGGTCGCGGATTGAACAGGTTCAGCAGATGCTTGCGGCAAGCATCAGGAGAAAGGTTTCGGTGATCTCGTTGGCGGCGCCCAGGACATCCCCCGTGATGCCGTGGAGGGTCTTGAGGGAGAGCCGCCGCAGCAGCATGACACACAGAAAGAGGGCGGGCGTCAACCCCATTGTGAGCAGAGGAGAGATGGGCAGGCACCAGAGGGCGCAGAGGATCAGCGCCCCCACGAGGTGGGTGCGTGTCATGGACTGAAGAAAGGGGCGTCCAAGGCCGCCCTCTTTGCGGGCGTAGGGCATGCGGTAGGCCGTGAGCACCATGGCGAGGCGGCTCAGGGCCGGGGTCAGGAGCAGCGGAGCCCAGGCGGATTGGAGGAGAAGGGTGTGCAGGGCGGCGACTTTCATGAACAGGAACAGGATGAGGGCCAGGGTTCCGAAGGCACCGATGCGGCTGTCTTTCATGATGGCCAGACGACGCTCCGGCGTGTAGCCCCCTCCCAGCCCATCGGCCAGATCGGCGAGCCCGTCCAGGTGCAGCCCCCTGGTGGTGATGGCCAGGAGGGTCGTCAGGAGCACGGCCAGGACCATCGGCGGCATGACGGAATGCAGAGCGAGGGCGGACAAGGCCATCCCCAGCCCCAGGAAGGCCCCCACCACCGGGAAAAAGGTGAAACAGGCTGCCAGGTCTTCATCGCGGGCCGGTTGCCGTGAGGCGAAAGGGAGGCGCAGGAGGGTCAGGAAGGAAAACGCGAGTGCGAGACGGCTCCACATGAAAGGGACTCCCGGGGACGCGAGGGACAGCGAGAAAACCCTTGGGATGAAGGAGAGGACCTCAGGGCTGTTTCAAAGTCAAGGGAAGCCCGGCGACCACCAGAGTCACCCGCCGGCAGACCCGGGCGAGTTTCTGATGGGCGCGCCCCGCCAGATCCCGAAAGCGGCGGGCCAGGGGGTTGTCGGGAACGATTCCGCCGCCCACGTCGTTGGAGACGATGAAAAGGGGATAGCTCACGCGGGACACCAGAGCGGCCAGGTCGTCCACCGCGGCCTCGATGGTCGAGGGGGATTCGGTGGCCAACAGGTTGCTCAGCCAGAGCGTGAGGCAGTCCACGAGGACGGGTTTGGGGCCTGCCTCAAGGTTTTCGATCACCTGAGGCAACTGAAGGGGGCACTCAAGGGTTTCCCAGAACTCCCCGCGTCGGGCCCGGTGGAGCTCGATGCGGCGTGCCATCTCCGAATCGAGGGGCTGAGCCGTGGCAAGATACAGATAAGGGGGCGGCAGCATGGCCATGAGGCTTTCGGCGTATTCACTCTTGCCGCTCCGGGCACCTCCAAGTATCAGGTGGGGCGTGTCTCCTGCGGGAAGAACCGTCATGGCCGGCTCTCTTCCCCGTCCACGAGGGGGGCGAGGTGCAGGGAGACCATTTTGTCCACCAGGTGGGGGAGGGGTTCCCGGGAGGTTCCCACAACGACGATGGGGTCCTGGGTGATGGGGAGGATGATCTTCATGGCGGGGGAACTCCCGATGGCCTCCACCATGGCCGGTGTCACCTCGCCCATCATGGAGTGGCTCAGGAGGATGGAGATGGGGCCCGCAACGACGTGAACCTGCTGCACACACCTGCAGATGGCGTTTTCCCCGGTCGCACCCCGGTTGGCCCCGGCTTTCATCATTTGCGCCGTGGCGATGGCATTGGTGCCCAGAGCCCAGATTTCCAGCTGATTCTTGTAGGTTTCCACCACTTTCTTGATGATGGTGGTGCCGATACCGCCGCCTTGGCCGTCGATCACTGCCAGTCGCATGCAACCCTCGCCTTTCACTGCTCCGATGGCGCCTCCACGCCGAAGTGCCGGATCAATCGATGGAGTTCTTCTTCAGAGGTGAATGTGATGGTGATGGTTCCCCGTTGTCCGCGCTTGAGGACCCGCACCTTGGTGTGCAGGTGGGTCTGCAGCGATTCCTGCCAGCGCAGGGCGGCGGGGTCCTGTTCGGCCTGGCGTCGGGAGTCGGGCGATTCCCGGCGCAGGACCAGCTGCTCGGTCTGGCGCACCGAAAGGTGCCGGTCGAGGATCACGTCTCGGACCTTTCGCTGTTCCTCGGGCCCCGGAAGGCTGAGGAGCGCTCGGGCATGCCCCATGGCGAGGCGGCCGTTGAGCACATCTTCCTGGATGTCCGGCGGCAAATGGAGGAGGCGCAGAAGATTGGTCACGGTGGTGCGATTCTTCCCGACCCGTTGGGCGATGTCTTCCTGGGTCAAATGGAATTCTTCCTGCAGGCGGCGATAGGCGAGAGCCTCTTCGATGCAGTTGAGGTCCTGGCGCTGGATGTTTTCAATGAGCGCGATTTCCAGGACCTCCGCAGGGGTGGTTTCACGGAGGAGGACGGGGACCTGAGCGAGCCCCGCCTTGCGGGCGGCGCGCCAGCGGCGTTCACCGGCCAGGATCTGATATTGGTCGGGCGCCTCCGTGCGAATGGCGACGATGGGCTGCAGCACGCCCTTTTCGCCGATGGACTGAACCAGTTCGTCCAGGGCGGTGTCCTGGACCACCTGCCGGGGTTGATAGGGATTGGGCACCAAGTGATCCACGGGGCAGAAAAAGAGTTGCACGTCATCGCGTTTGAGCCAGTCGCCCGGGGAGAGGAGCTGGTCCAGCCCTCGGCCCAGGCCGCGTTTCTTGTCCTGCATGTCAGGAGTCTCCATGGTTCAGGATCTCGGATGCGAGCGAGAGATAGGCCTTGGCTCCCGCACAGCCGGGGTCGTAGAGAAGGGCAGGAAGCCCGTGGCTGGGGGATTCACTGAGGCGGACGTTGCGCGGGATGAAAGTCTCGAAGACTCGAAACTGAAGGTGCCTGCGGATTTCGTTCACGACCTGGTGAGCCAGGTTGTTGCGCCGATCGAACATGGTGACGAGGATGCCCCCGATGGACAGGTGAGGATTGAAGCGGAGGCGTATCTTGCGGACCGTGTCCAGGAGGAGGGTGAGTCCCTCCATGGCGTAGTATTCGCACTGGAGCGGGATGAGAACGGAGTCGGCCGCGGAGAGGCCGTTCACGGTGAGCAGTCCCAGGGAGGGCGGGCAGTCCAGGAGGATGTGCGTGAAGCGGTTCCTGATGGGCGCAAGCCTGCGAACCAGAAGGGTCTCCGCCTGAGCCTGGGCGAAAAGATCCCATTCGGCCGCAGCCAGACTGGAGGACGAGGGGATGAGCGTGAGATCCGGAATCGACGGCAGGGGTGTGATGAAAGGGGGCGGCGCCTTTTCATCCGTCAGAAAAGTGTAGAAAGAGGGGGCTTCGGGCGGAATGCGGACGCCGAGGCCGCTGGAAGCGTTCCCCTGAGGGTCGCAGTCGATGAGGAGCACCTTTTGATCCAGGCGGGCGAGGCAGGCTGCCAGGTTCACCGCAGTGGTGGTCTTCCCGACGCCTCCCTTCTGATTGGCAATGGCAATGACTTGGCCCATGTCGGCTCTCAACTCCCGATTCCGCTGAAGGAATGTTTCACGTGGAACATGACCCCTCCGCCCGTTTCACGCCTCGACCTCGTCCCGGGGAACCACCAGGCTCCAGGCATCGAAAAGTTCGTGGTGACGGAGGACAAAGACCGCGCCCGTGTCGGTTCGCACCCGAAAATACCTCATGGGGACGCGACTGGAATCCAGTCGTCCTTCATACCAGCGATCGAGAATTTCCTCAATGACAAATGTTGCGCCCCGCCACTGGAAACCCAGAGGGTCCTGACTCCCGCGGTAGCCGTCCCGAGTCTCCACACTGATCCGTTCAAGTCGCATGCACCGTCCTCCACACGTTTCCTTCTCCCGCCGCCCGTCCTGGACGGCGCTCGAAAAATCCGCAGCCCCCCCTCCCACCACCAATGATTCGAGGAATGCTTGCCCGGAGACGAAGGAGGCTTTGTGGTATTGGGTTTATAAGTATTTGTACTTATAAATTATTTTGGAAATTGGCCCGGTCGAGTTTTCGGTCGCCTTCATTGTAAATTCGATCGACACGTCTTAAAATAAGTACTAAAGTTTTCAATGACGTACCCACAGGGGCACGGAGACCCAACAGTTCCGAACCCAGGCAAAGCCGCCTCTTTCCCCCTGCGGCGGACATCGAGGGAAGGCGGCCGGGATTCTCCTCTGGAGACCACAATAAAATGGCAGCTGCCTCATGAAAAAGAAAGCACTCTTGATCATCGACCTGCTCAACGACTTCATGCATCCCCAGGGCGCGCTCTATTGCGGCGATCCCTCCCGAAGGATCGTTCCGGTGGTCCGATCCCTCCGAAAGGTTTTCGATCAGGGTGAAGAGCCCGTTGTTTACCTGAGAGACGCCCACGCCCCCGACGACAAGGAATTCGAACAGTTTTCGCCCCATGCGGTGCGGGGGACCTGGGGCGGAGAGATCATCGCCGAACTGGCGCCCCTGAAACATCACCACGTTGTGGACAAAACGCGGTTCAGCGGATTTTACAGGACTTCCCTGGAACAGCTCCTCCTGGACCTGGGCCCGGACGAAGTGTGGGTCACGGGCGTGTGCACCTCCATCTGCGTCATGGACACCGTGGGGGACTTGCGCAACCGGGACTACGAGGTGGTGGTTCCCGTGAATGCGGTGGCCGACTTTGACCCCGTCTTTCATGACTTCTCGCTCCAACGCATGGAGCGCGTCTATGGGGTCCGGCTCCTGGAAATCCCCCCGGAACGATGATCCCGTAAAGACAGGACCGGGTCCCATCCCCGGCCAAGGGAGGAGCGATGACTCTCTGGCAGCAGTACACGCCCGAACTGGTGACGGATCTCTATGAATTCACCATGGCCGAAAGCTACCTGAGGGAAGGGATGCACGCGCCCGCCACCTTCAGCCTCTTCATCCGCAGCTACCCCAGGGACCGGGCCTACTTCGTCGCGGCGGGCCTGGAGCACCTTCTGGAACTGATTCCCCAGTTCCGGTTTCGCGAATCTTCCCTCGAGTACCTCTCCTCCCTGAACAAGTTCTCCCGCGACTTTCTTCAGTACCTGCGCGACTTTCGATTCACGGGAACGGTGCGCGGCATTCCCGAAGGCAGGATTTTCTTCACCCAGGAACCTCTCCTCGAGGTCACGGCCCCCATCATCGAAGCGCAGCTCATCGAAACCCTCGTCATCAACGTCCTCCAGCTGGAGACCCTCATCGCCAGCAAGGCCGCCCGCTGCGTTCACGCCGCTCAGGGACGTTCGCTCATCGATTTTTCCCTTCGCCGGACTCACGGAGTGGACGCCGGCGTGAAGGTGGCCCGAGCCAGCTACCTGGCGGGTTTCGAAGGCACCAGCAATGTTCTGGCAGGGAAGCTCTACGGGATCCCCGTGGTGGGCACCATGGCACATTCCTACATCACCAGCTTTGCGAGCGAGCTGGATTCCTTCGACGCCTTCGAGAGAGCCTTTCCCGATGCGACGGTCCTGCTCATCGACACCTACGACACGGTGCACGGGGCGCGAAAGGCCCTGCAGGTCGCTCGACGGATGCGGCAGGAGGGGCGCGAGCTCCGAGGCGTGCGCCTCGACAGCGGCGACCTGGTGCAGCTGAGCCGGGATGTGAGAAAGATCTTTCGTGACGAGGGATTTCCCCATGTGAAGATCCTGGTGAGCGGCAGTCTCGACGAACACAGCATGGAGCGGCTGCTCCGAGAGGGTGCGGAAGTGGATGTTTTTGCCGTGGGGACGCGCATGGGCGTTTCGGACGACGCCCCCTACTTCGACATCGCCTACAAGCTGGTGGAATATGACGGTCGCCCCGTCCTCAAACTGAGCAGCGGAAAGAAAACCTGGGTGGGGCCGAAGCAGGTGTTCCGGCATCGGGACGGAGCCGGGCGGATGAGCGGGGACACGGTGGCCCTCATGGGGGAAGATTCCCGTGGCGGCGAACCCCTCCTTGAGACGGTCATGGAAGGAGGGCGCCCCTTGCGGGCGCCGGAATCACTGGAGACCATCCGGAAACGCTTTCGAGAGGAATGGGAGAGCTTGCCGGTGGAGTACCGCCTGCTCAAACCCGCCTCCTCGTATCCCGTGAGCATCAGTCCGACCCTCCTGCGGCTGGAGGAACAGACCGCGGAAGAAAAAAGAAGGACGGAACTGGCTTCCTGAAGCAGCCTGAGCGTGAAGGTCGGATTTCTCGATGGGTTTTGGTCCAGATCAGGACCTGGCGGTGCTGTGACGTGCCGGGAAGGCTGTAGGCATGCGATCCCGCAAAGTGCAGATCCTGAGCGGGAGATGCTTCCATCAGGCGACGTGCCGACGCGCTGCTCCGGGGACCGGCCCACCAGGCGAAGCAGCCCTCGGGCCGCAGCAGCGGGGAGGCCAGGCGTGTGAGGTGGTCCGGCTCGATCTTCACCGCGCGCATGGTGATGAGGTCATAGCCTGAATCGCCGCCTGCCTGGCGCGGCGCCCATGTCTCCCAGGTGCTCCAGACCACCTCCAGGCCTTCGAGAGACAGCCGGCTGAGCAGGACTTTGAGAAAGCTCACCTTTTTCCGATTGGCCTCCAGCAGGGTGACCCGTTGTTCGGGGTTGAAGATCCTGAGAGGAACGCCGGGAAAGCCGGCCCCGGTCCCCACGTCCAGCGCTCTGCCCCCACGGGGCAGTCGGCGGATCGGGATGAGGGAATCCAGGATGTGACGGGTCACGATGTCCCGGACATCGAGGATTCGGGTCAGGTTGGTCCGCAGATTCCACTGAACCATGAGTTCCGCCTGGATCCGGAGGGAGGACACCTGTTCGGGTGAGAGGTCGAGGCCGGCCTCTCCCGCCAGGCGCAGCAATTCCTGGTTGAAGGCATTTCGATCCATCACGGTTTCCGGGATAGCAACTCATTTGCCAATGCAGAATTGGGAAAAAATGCGGTCCAGAACATCGTCCCCCTCCTCGGCCCCCAGGACTTCATCCAGTTTCCTGCGCGCCGCGCTCAATTCCAAAATGATCAGCTCCCCGAACCCTCCGGAATCCACCAGGGCGGCTGCGCGGCTCAGGGCATCGCGGGCCTGGACCAGGCATTCCTTCTGCCTCAGGTTGGGAACGATCATGGATTCAAATCCCTCCAGAGGCTTCTGGAGGAACTCCCTTGCCAGAAAATCCCTCAGGCGGTCCAAAGCATCCGGGTCGAACGTCGATATCGACAGAGGTTCCTGCACCGGGTGATAGCGCTCCATAACCTCCGCCGGAGAGACGCGGGGCTCGAGATCGCTCTTGTTGAGGAGGATCCGGTGCCTTCTGTCGTTGATGGTGCGAAAGACCAGGTCGTCCTGTTCGTCCAGGGGGCGGCTTCGGTCGATGAGCCACAGGATCACGTCGGCCTCTTCCAGTGAGGAAACCGTCCGCTCGATGCCCAGGGTTTCGAGGGCGTCGAGCCCTTCCCGGATGCCCGCCGTGTCGAGGATGCGGACCTGAACGCCTGAGAGAATGAAACTGTCTTCGATGACGTCCCGTGTCGTTCCGGGAAAGGGGGTGACGATGGCGCGGTCTTTTCCGACGAGGGCATTGAGGAGAGACGATTTACCCGCATTGGGCTTCCCCGCCAGGACGAGGGTCAGTCCCTCGCGCAGGATCCGCCCTCGTTCGTGCTCCTGAAGCACGTTTTCCAGGGTGCGCAAGAGTTCACTGAGGACTTGGAAATGTTTGGGACCGTTTTCGAGGGCGTCGTCCGACAGATCTTCGCTGAAGTCGAGGGTGGCTTCCGCTTCCGCTTCCAGCTGGAGCAACGTCTCTTTCCAGTGAAGGATCTTTTGGCGGAGCATCCCCTGGAGGTGGCGGTTGGCCAGCAGCAGACTCTTTTCACAGCGCGCCCGGATGACGTCGGCGATGGCTTCCGCCTGGGAAAGGTCGATGCGCCCGTTGAGAAACGCTCTGCGGGTGAATTCGCCCGGCTGCGCCGGCCGGGCTCCGGCCTGGATCACAAGCTCGAGGATCTTTTGAAGGACGGCGTAGCCACTGTGGCAGTTGATTTCAACGACATCCTCACGGGTGTAGGTGTGGGGCGCGGCCATGTAGCTCACCAGGACTTCGTCCACCACGGACTGGGACCCGGGTTCTTTGATCCAGCCATAGATCAGGCGGTGAGAGGGGAAGGGCGGCGCCACGGATTTCGGATGAAACAGCGTGGTGCAGATGGGAAGGGATTGAGGCCCGCTGATGCGGACGATGCCAATGCCCCCCTCTCCGGGAGGGGTGGCAATGGCGCATATGGTGTCTTGAAGGGAGGCGATGTCCATCGTGCAGAGGGGGGCGATCGGAAAAGCGAGTCTCCGGCTCACTCGGTGACCGTGATCTTGTTTTGAGGCTTTCGGCTGCGTCTCACCGGGTAAATGACGACCCTGCGCAGGTTGCCCTCTCCCTTGCTCTTGGTCCGAACCTCCTGGTCCTCCTGAAGGGCGAGGTGGATGATTCTCCGGTCCTGGGAATTCATGGGGCCGGTGGTGAGCGGGCGATGGGATTTCCTGACTTTTTCGCTCAACTGCTGCGCCAGTTCCGTGAGGCTCTCCTGCCGTTTGATGCGGTAATTCTCCGTGTCCACAATCACGGAGACATTTTCACCCACCTCCTTGCTGAGGACCTTGGCCACCAGGAATTGAAGAGCGTTGAGCGTTTTTCCGCGCTTGCCGATGAGAAGCCCCGAGCCGTTGCTGATGATGTTGAGCACCACGTGCTGGTCTTCGATCTCATATTCGACCACGCTGAGCAGGTTGATGTGCCTGAGAATTTCCGTGAGAATGTCCTTGGCCCGTTGCGCGGCGGCTTCCAGGGGAAGAATTTTGGAGGTCACACGGATCTTGGCTTTCTTGGCGCCCACAATTCCGAAGATTCCGGAAGAGCCTTTGGACAAAATTTCAATTTCGAGCTGTTCTCGAGGCAGCTGAAGCTGTTTGCATGCCGCTGCGACGGCATCCTCGACAGATTTGTCTTCGATTTCAAGAGTTGACATGCTCTCCTCCGTTAGTTCTCCATACCGAGCGGGTGACGAGTCGTCACAATGAGGAGGTCGCGATCACGCTTTGCGGTTGTTGATGTAATATTGCTGCGCGATGGACAGGATGTTGTTGATGAGCCAGTATAACACAAGACCCGAGGGAAAGTTGACAAAGAATATGGTGAAGATGACGGGCATGAGCATCATGATCTTCTCCTGCCTCGGGTCGCCGGTCATGGGGGTCATCTTCTGCTGCACGAACATGGAAAGGCCCATCAGGATGGTCAGCACCGGCACACCTCCCAGGTAGGGGAGGGCCACACCGATGTCGAGACGGTCGGGAGCCGTCAGGTCGTTGATCCACCAGATGAAGGGTTCGTGTCTCAACTCCACCGCAGAGGAAAGCATTCGATAGAGCGCGAGAAACACGGGGATCTGGAGGACCATGGGGAGGCAGCCCCCCAGGGGATTCACCTTGTAGGTGCGATACACGGCCATGAGTTCCTGATTCATCTTCTCACGGTCGTTCTTGTACTTCTCCCGCAGCGCCTGGATCTTGGGCTGGACCTTTTTCATGTTCTGCATGGAGACGTAGCTCTTGTGCGTGAGCGGCCAGAAAATGATTTTGATCAGGATGGTGAGGAGGATGATGGCCAGACCATAGTTGTGCACGTACTTGTAGAACCAGTTGAGCAGTTTCAGGAGGGGTTTGGCGAGGAAGCTGAACCAGCCGTAATCCACGGCCTGAGCGAGGTTGTGTCCCGCCTGTTCCAGTCGGCTGATCTCCTTGGGGCCGATGTAAAGCCTCAGTTGAAATTTCTGGCTGCTTCGCGGCTCGATTCTGAAATGGTCCGTGAGGTAAACCACCTGCATGAGGGCTTTGTCTTCGTCCAGAATGCGGGGCACGACCTGGAACCGGGTGTCGTCCACGGGAATGATGGCTTGAATGAAGTAGTTGTTTTCATAGCCGATCCAGTCCACGGGAGGGTTGATGACCACGCCGCCCTGCACCACGTCTTTGGTCTTATAGGTGGTGATGTCCCCCTTCTGATAAAAGGCCAGCCGTGACACGTTGTCGCCGATTTCCTGACCGGCTTTGCCGTAAGGCTGAAAGTAGAAGCTGATTCCCATCTGATCTTCGAGGGCTTCATGGGAGAGGTTCTCGAGGACGATTTCCAAATCCATCACGTAGGAATCGGGGGTGAGGGACAGCGCCTTGGTCACTTTCAACTGCTCGGGGATTTCCGTGTGAAAGGAGAACGTGCTCGGCGGGTCGCCGGGGTTGAGCTGAACCTGTGCGGGCATCTCGCTTAGAAAGGGGCGCACGGAGATCTGCCATTGAGGGTGGCGCAGCAGGTCCACGGCCAGGGGGAGGAAGCCCGAGGCCTTGGAGGCCACCAGTTCCATGCGGGGGGAGTCGGGGGCCACCGTCTGGCGGAAATCCCTGAGCTGAAACGAGCCCATCCGGGCCCCGGGGGCCAGAATCTTCAGGCTGTATCGGGAATCGAGGATGGTCCAGCTTTCGAATTGCTCATCGATCCGGCGAATGAGATCCTCGGGGAGCACTCCCGTGGAGAGCTTTGGGGGCAGCGTGCCGGGTGTCGGACTCGTGGAAGGGCCGACGGCCTGAGACGGCTCCGCCGGCCGTTCGACCTGCTGGGGCGGTTGCTCGGGTGTGATCCACAGTCCTCCAAAAAAGTACTGCCAGAGGAAAAGCACCGCCATGGACAGCACAAGTGCCAGAAGACTTCTTTTTTCCATAAAATGCGACTCCAAGGATTCCCGCAGGTGACGAGAACATGCCTCCCTGCACCGCAGGTTTAAGAGGTCGATGCCGGTACCGGGTGATCTTCGGTGGATGAGCGGCGGTTCAGCGCTGCGCCTGCGATTCAGGAGGTCTGCGGCTTGTTGGCTCGACCGGGTCATACCCTCCGGGATGAAACGGGTGGCAGCGAGCCAGCCGCCTGGCTCCCAGATAGATCCCGCGCAATGGTCCGTGATGCTGAATGGCGTCGTAGGTGTATTGGGAGCAGGTGGGAATGAAGCGGCAACTGGGGCCTTTAAGGGGTGAGATGAAATATTGGTAAAATTTCAATGCGGCAAGACACATCACACGGATCATGCACTCGGGCCATCCTGTTTTGAAAACGCTGCCAAGAACTCCTTCGCCGTTTCCACGCAGGAGAGCTTTTCCGCCCCCGGCAGGGCGATCACCACGATGTCTTTCCCGGGAAGGGCAATGAGGTGCTTGTTCAACCGAAAACTCTCCCGCAACTTCCTCTTGATGCGATTCCTTTGGACGGCATTCCAGAACTTTTTCTGCACCACGAGTCCCAGCCGGTGGTGATCCAACCCGCTGACCCTGTAGTTGATCGTGAAGTGTTCTGTCCGGATCCGTCGCCCCAGCTCCTTGACCTGCCGGTATTCCGCGGCGTTTCTCAATCGGTCGGTTTTGGGGAACCGATACGATCCCCGGCGGTTGCATCCGAGATCCCCCTCACCCCCCATGGAATGCGTCACGACTGCTCGAGGGAGAGGCGTCTCACACCGCCAGCCGCTTTCGGCCACGAGCCCGCCGCCGTTTGATGACGAGACGGCCCGATTTGGTCGCCATGCGCACGAGAAATCCGTGCGTTCTTTTTCTTTTCAAGTTGCTGGGCTGAAAGGTTCTCTTGCTCATGATGTCTTCCCTTGCTCTCCATTTCAAGAAAATTTTCGAAGGTCGCGAAGCGGCATGCTGCCTCAACCTGTGCTGGAACTGGGCTCCACTTCATGCAATGGCCCCAGATTCTGGAATGCGAAAAGAGATACTTAATCGAAACGTTTTTTATTTGTCAAGCGACAAAAAGAGCGGGGAGTTTCCGGGAAGTCCTCGCGCCGCAGGGGGGGAGGGGGCGCGGTGACATGGGTTTCGGCGCCCTTCGATGCCGGTCCGCTGCCTGCGGGACAGGGGCCGAGATCCCCGGCGGCTTCGATGGGTTGAAAATTCCTTTTCCCCGTTCCTGTCTCATGACATAGTAATTGAACATCGCCGAGGGCCGTGCTATGAAATGAATCCTTTTGAATCGGCATCGACTTCTCGTGACGCGGTGGGGCGGAGAATGCTCCCTGGTGCCCATGAGAAGGGCAGGGCGGCATCGGTCGGGGGGGACCACCCGCTTCAAATCCCGACCTCATTGCTGCCCGTCGCCGTTTGATGCAGAGAAGAGAGCGTTCATGGGCTCACAGAGGAGAGTGTGTCGAGATGTTCATCGATCGAATTCTTGGTTGGTTTTCCAGTGACCTGGCCATCGACCTCGGCACGGCCAACACGCTGGTTTACGTGCGAGGCAAAGGCATCGTTTTGTGTGAGCCCTCCGTGGTCGCGGTCCGCAAAGATCAGCGCGGCTCCAATCGAGTGGTGGCCGTGGGGACGGACGCCAAAATGATGCTCGGCAAGACGCCGGGAAACATTGTCGCCATTCGCCCCATGAAGGACGGGGTCATTGCCGATTTCGAAGTGGCGGAAGCCATGCTGCGCTATTTCATCCGCAAGGTGCACAACCGACGTGGCCTTGTGAGGCCTCGTATCATTGTCTGCATCCCCTCAGGGGTCACGCAGGTGGAGAAAAGGGCGGTGCGCGAATCCGCGGAATCGGCAGGGGCGCGGGAGGTCTATCTCATTGAGGAGCCCATGGCCGCAGCCATCGGGGCGGGACTGCCCATCACGGAGCCGGTGTGCAACATGGTGCTCGACATCGGCGGCGGCACCACCGAGGTGGCGGTCATCTCTCTGGCAGGCATCGTCTACAGCCGGTCGGTGCGCGTGGGGGGGGACAAGATGGATCTGGCCATCCTGCAGCACATCAAGCGCAAGTACAATCTCCTGATCGGGGAGCGGACCTCGGAACAGATCAAGATTGCCATCGGAAATGCCTACCCCATCGGAGAAGTGCAGACCATGACCATCAAAGGGCGCGACCTGGTGAGCGGCATTCCCAAAACCGTCGAAATCAACTCGGACGAAGTGCGGGAGTCCATCCAGGAACAGCTCGACACCATTGTGGAAACCGTCAAGATCGCACTGGAAATCACACCTCCGGAACTTTCCGCCGACATCGTGGACCGCGGCATTGTGCTCACAGGCGGCGGGGCCCTGCTCAAGGGGCTGGATCACCTCCTGCGGCTGGAAACGGCGCTTCCCATCACCATCACGGAAGATCCTCTGTCCACGGTGGTCCTGGGATCGGGGAAGGCGCTGGAAGACATTGAAATCCTCAAGGACGTCCTCTCGTGACCCCGGAAAATGTCTTCTCCGGGCTTCTGGGATGACCGTCACCTAGCAGGGTCAGGGAATCATGACGGAATGGCTGCGTCGCCTTCGGGGGGCGGTGTTCATCGTGGTCTTTCTGGGCGTCTTTTTTTACATCTTTTCGCTCAATTTTCGCCCCGCCGAACGCATGGACGTTCTCCAGCGGTTTATGGTGGAAACCATCGTGCCGCCCATCCAGTCACTCGGCCGAGTGACGCACATTTTTGAAGACACCGTCAAGAGGTATGTGTGGCTGCGGCAGGTCCAGGAAGAGAACGAACTTCTGCAGCAGCGGGTGGCGGCGCTTGAGCAGCGACTGGCGGACTATCGCGAAGCCTACGTGGAAAATCTCCGGCTGAGGCGTCTCCTGGATTTCAAGAGCACCATCCACGCTGAAACCCTTGCGGCTCAGGTGGTGCTTCACGACCTGACCGGATGGTTTCAGACCCTCATGGTGGACAAGGGGTTCCTGGACGGAGTGGCCCCGGACATGGCGGTGGTCAATGACGAGGGAGTGGTGGGGCGTGTTCTGGACGTCTCCGATCGCTACTCCAGGATTTTGCTCATCACCGATCCCGGCAGCGCGGTGGACGCGCTTGTCCAGAGGAACCGGGTGCGGGGCGTTTTGAGCGGGAAGGATTCGAACAGTTGCTTTCTGCGCTACGTGCGCGGCAACCAGGATGTACAGGTGGGAGATTTGATCATCACCTCGGGGAAAGACGGCGTGTATCCCAAGGGGCTCAGGCTGGGGGTGGTGCAGGGAATCGTCAAAGACCCCGTGGACTTGTTTCAGAGGATCCACGTCAAGCCCCTCGTGAGGCTGACGGCCCTCGAAGAGGTCTTGATCATCAAACGAGACAACAACATGCCTGAGGAGATGCTGGCGGAGTGATTTTCGCCGTTTCCCGGGGCTCATGGGGCCTTCACGCGTGGTTCAGGTTTTCTACGGCAAGCCCGCTCGTCACTACCACTTCCTGAAAGTGCTCATTTACACCCTGGTGCTCCTCATGGTTCAGGTGCACTGGGTCTCCCGGTTGCCCGTGCAGGCACTGCGCATTGACCTGTTCATCCCGCTGACGTTTGGCGTGGCCTTGATCTGGCCCCCGCTGGGCGCCCTCTTCTGGGCTTTTTTCTGGGGGTTCGTGGTGGATCTGCTCTCCGGCAAATTCTGGGGGTTTCATGTGGGATCCTATGTGGTCACCTGCTGCCTGGTGACGATCACCATGGACCGCCTGGAACTGGGAAACCCCCTCTTCCACCTCTTCTTCATCGGGCTCTGCTCGCTGGGGCAGTCCATCGTTCTCGGCCTGTTTCTCTGGCTCGAGCCGGGGACCCCCGGCATGCTTCAGGACGTGTGGTGGAACCTTCTGGGACGATCGGTCGTCATGACCTTCGCGGCGATTTTCATCGTTCAGCCCCTCCGGAAGCTGAGCCCACGCGGGGGGTGAGGGGGCTCTCGCGGATTTTTGCCGGCTGACGGGAGCCCCGGATTCCGAATGCGCTGGGGACCGGTTCCCGCGAGGTAGGGAGGCGAGTGCGTTTTATGGCTGAGAAGAACAGGAAAAAGGAAACGCTGCAGCTCCTGAACTGGACCGAGAACGACAACAGTCTTTTCGGCCGCCAATATCTCCTTCTCACGGGAGTGCTCATCCTGGTGCTGGTGGTGTATGTCTTTCGCCTCTGGCACCTGCAGATCCTGCATGGGGCCAAGTACCGCTACCAATCTGAAAACAACCGCATTCGGCTGGAGGACATTCCCGCGCCGAGGGGCATCATCTTCGATCGTAACGGCGTGCCGCTTGTGGAGAACCGGCCGGCTTACCACCTTCAGCTCATCCGAGAGGATGTGCGGGACCTGGAGGGCACCATCGAGCAGCTGGCGGCTCTTTGCCGGCGGGACAGCCGGGAGTTTCGCGACATTCTGGAGGCCAATCGGCATTACCCCAAATTCATGCCCGTGAGACTGATGGCGGATCTGGACCGTGACACGCTGGCCAGAGTGGAGGCCCACCGCGTCCGCCTGCCGGGGGTTGTGGTGCAGCTGGAGCCCAAGCGGGAGTATCGGTGGAATGGTGTTGCCGCCCACCTCATCGGCTACCTGAGCGAAATCACCGAGCGAGAACTCAAAAGTCCGGAATTTGAAGGTTATTACCCTGGCGAGGATATCGGCCGCTACGGGGTTGAGAGCGCCTTCCAGAAGTATCTGCACGGCAGACGGGGAGGCCGGCAGGTGGAGGTCGACGCGCTGGGGAGGCGCATGCGGCTCCTGGAGGAGGTGCTGCCCATTCCGGGCAGAAATCTCTGGCTGACCATCGACATCGAGGTGCAGCGGGTGGCGGAGGCCGCTCTGGAGGGTCGGGTCGGCTCGATTGTGGCCATGGACCCCAACGATGGAGCCATCCTGGCATTGGCCAGCAGTCCAACGTTTGATCAGGAAAAATTCATTCGAGGGTTCACACGTGAGGAGTGGCAGGCCTTGAGCAGCAACCCGGACCATCCTCTGCTCAATCGCGCCATAGGGTCGGCCTATCCTCCCGGGTCCGTCTACAAGCCCTTTATGGCCCTGGCCGGTCTCGCCGAAGGGGTGATTTCTCTGGACACCTCGTTTCACTGCCCCGGCTTCTACTTTTTTGTCAACCGAAGGTACCGCTGCTGGCGGGAACGAGGGCATGGGAGTGTCGAGGTGGAGCGGTCCCTCGTGCAGTCGTGCGACGTCTACTACTACCAGACCGGCATGCGTCTCGGTGTGGACCGGATTGCTCATTATGCAAAGCTCTTCGGCATGGGTTCCGGCACGGGCATCGGACTCCATGGCGAACATCCCGGCCTCATTCCCACGTCCGCCTGGAAGAAGAAGGCCACGGGAGTCCCCTGGCAGAAAGGGGAAACACTCTCCATCTCAATCGGCCAGGGGTTCAACCAGACCACGCCGCTCCAGATGACCCTGGCTTATTCGGCCCTGGCCAACGGTGGAAAGGTCTGGCAGCCTTATGTGGTTCGACGGATCGAAGGGGGCAGCGGCCAGGAGATTGACGAGATTCGCGGCAAGTTGAAGCGGCAGATCGACATCGACCCCAGGCATCTGCGCGTCGTGCGGGCGGGTTTGCGCGGGGTGGTCCACGAACAGAGGGGGACGGCTCACTCGGCGGTGAAGGACAAATCGCTCGACATTGCAGGAAAAACCGGAACGGCGCAGGTGGTGAGGCTGGCCGACAACGTGGATCGCAAGCTCGCGGCCAAACTGGCCAAGGAAAAGGAACGGGACCATGCCTGGTTTGTCGGCTATGCGCCGTCCGACAATCCCCAGATCACGGTCTGTGCCATGGTGGAGCACGGAGGGCACGGCTCGTCCGCTGCCGCGCCGCTCGTGGAGCGGGTGATCTCCGCCTATTTGAAGGGAACCTCCGAGGACGCGATTCAGGAAGCGCCCAATTCGGGAGAGGGCCGATGAAGGGCGGGTCCCGCGGAGTGACGGATGATAGACAGACGTCTCGTTGAAAATTTTGACTGGGGGTTGCTCTGGGTTCTCTTGACCATCATCGGGGTGGGGCTCATGAGCGTCTACAGTGCGTTGTACCTCCAGATCCAGGACAATCCCACCGGGAACCTGTTCGTCAAGCAGTTGATCTGGCTCTCGGTCGGTTTTTGCGTGCTTTTTGCCACGCTTTTGATGGACTATCATCGCCTGAGAGCAATCAGCGGGTGGAGCTACCTGTTGTTGTTGCTGCTGCTGGTGCTGGTGCTCATCGTGGGCCGGGAGGTGAATGGAGCCAAACGGTGGCTGCAGCTCGGAGGGTTTCAGTTTCAGCCTTCGGAATTCATGAAAATCGTGATCGTAATCCAGCTGGCAGCCTACTTCGGGTCTCAGGACGTTCCCGCCTATCCGGGTTTGAAAAAGCTGCTGCCGGCCCTGGCCATGCTCATGGCGCCCGTTCTGCTGATCCTTGCCGGTCCCGATCTCGGCACGGCCCTGGTGGTTCTGGCCGTGGGCATGACGGTCATCATTTTTATGGGGGTGCGGTGGCGCTATATCGTGACCGCCGCCCTTGCCGTTATCCCCTCCCTCTATCCCATCTGGGAATATGTCTTGAAACCCTACCAGAAGAGTCGTATCCTGATCCTCTTCAGTCCTGAGCTGGACCCATTGGGAGCGGGCTATCACATCCGGCAGTCCAAGATTGCCATCGGATCAGGGATGGCGTGGGGAAAGGGGTTCTTGAACGGGACGCAGAACAAGCTGCGCTTTCTTCCGGAAAAGCACACGGATTTCATCTTTTCCGTCTGGGCGGAGGAGTGGGGATTCGTGGGATGTGTCTTCCTGCTTCTGCTGTTCGGCTGCCTGGTCTTCCTGGCCCTGAGGGTCGCGCGCAGGTCCAAGGACCGCTTCGGGGCGCTGCTGGTGGTGGGCATGACGGCCCTGATCTTCTGGCAGGTGCTCATCAACATCGGCATGGTGATCGGCCTGCTGCCGGTGGTGGGGATCACGCTGCCTTTCGTGAGCTACGGGGGGTCGTCCCTCATCACGCTGTGTTTTGCCATGGGGATCATCCAGAATGTGAGCATGCGGCGCTACACGTTTCACACCCAGTGAAAAGATAGGAAGTCCCTGTTCTGAAGCGGCTTCGCCAATTGTGATTTTTATTACTTTATGCTTGCCAATCCCACGCTCTTGTGCTAACAGCTTCGCTCATATCCCGCTCCTG
Organism: uncultured Syntrophobacteraceae bacterium; assembly: GCA_964654275.1. Classification (GTDB taxonomy): domain Bacteria; phylum Desulfobacterota; class Syntrophobacteria; order Syntrophobacterales; family Syntrophobacteraceae; genus SLCH01. Next base: position 12,620 of record CAZZHS010000032.1, on the reverse strand, counting down.
TTAAAAGCCCCCGTGACGAGAGTGCCAATCCTGCGATGGAGACTAGGGCTGTTTCTGTAATCTGTAAGCAGATGTGGACTGCCTGTGCGGTGGTTTGACATATTGAATGTGTCAATGTTCAAACACTTAAGGTGAGGGAAGGGCAAAATGATCAGCATCAATGTGACGCTTTTGATTCAGATGGTCAATTTTTTGGTTTTCCTCGTTTTGATGAATTTCATTCTTTATCGCCCCATTCGCCGGATTTTAGCGCAGCGCCAGCAGGTCATCGAAGAGCGGCAGGCGGCCATCGACAGGATGAATGCCGAGGTGGCCGAGGCTGTCCGGGAATTCGACCTCAAGATTCAGGATGCCCGCCAGGCCGGGCGTGCCAGGATTCAGGACTTGAAGGCCTCCGGCTATGAACGGGAGAAGGTTCTGCTTCAGGAGGCCGTGGATGAGGTTTCCAGAAAGCTCCAGGACATCCGGGCCAAAATTCGCGGGGAAGTGAGCTCCGCTCGGGATCAGCTGAAGGGGCAGGTGCAGGCCTTTTCGGTCGAGTTGGCGCAAAGGATACTGGGAAGGAACATTTGATGCCGAAAGCACTGAAAGGGGGCAAGATGAAAAGGAGGTTGACGGAGACTTTCCTCGCCGGGGGGTTCGTGATGGCCTTCGGTGGCGTGGCGCTCGCAGCCGGAGGGGGAGGGCACGAAGGCGGTTTGAACTGGTGGGATTTCTTTCTGCGTTCCCTCAATTTCGTCATTTTGGTTGCGATTCTTTACAAGCTGCTGAAAAAGCCCATCGCCAGTTTCTTTTCTTCCCGGCAGGAGAGCATTCAGGCCAAGCTGGCCGAGTTGGAGTCCAAAAAACTGGAAGCCGAAAAGGTGGCTGCGGAGTACCGCGCCAAGATGGCGACGCTTGAGGGGGAAACGGACAAGATAATTGCCGAACTGGTGGCCGAGGGGGAGGCTGAGAAGGACAAGATCATTGCCGCCGCCAGGCGCCAGGCGGACTATCTCCGTCAGCAGGCGGAACTGGCCATCCAGCAGGAGGTGAAGCTGGCCAAGGAGAGCCTCCAGCAGGAAGTGGCGGAAATGTCCGTTCAGGCCGCCGAAGAGTTGCTGCGAAAGCACATGCAGGCGGAAGATCAGGGGCGCCTGATTCAGGAGTTCTTGTCGAGGGTTGAGGAAGCCGGTCGTTCACAGGGTAAGCCCAGCTGATGCCTTGACTCGTGAGGGAGAGTGAGGACCGGGAGGCTGATGGAGATCTGTGGATGAGCAATCTTTTTCCCTGTGACGGGAAGTGTTGGAGGCACTGTGAAGAATCAAATCATCGCAAAACGCTATGCTAAAGCATTGTTCAATCTCGCTGTGGAAGGGGGCTGGATTGGGCAGTACGGGCGGGAGGTGGAGGCTTTTGCGCAGCTCCTGGGTCAGAATCCCGATCTGGCCGACGCCGTCCAAAATCCCCTCTATCCCGAAGCAACCCGCAAGGCAGTCTATGCTGCGGTGGCCGACAAGGTCGGCGTTTCTCCCATCGTTCGCAGTTTTGTGAACCTGCTCATCGAAAAGAAACGGGTGCAGCACCTGGCGGAGATCGTTGAATATTATCAGAAGCTCGTGGATGAAAACGCCAACATCGCGCGCGCTCAACTCAGAGCAGCCTCCGAATTGGATGAGGAAGCGGTGCAGGCCATCGTGCAGACACTGGAGAAGATGACGGGCAAGAAAATCGTCATAGAGTTCCAGCAGGATCCCAGCTTGATCGGGGGTGTTGTGGCTCAGATCGGCGATTTGGTTTTGGATGGGAGCGTGAGGCGACAGTTACTCAACTTTAAAGAATCTTTGAAGAGGGGTGCGTTAGTTTGATGGAAATCAGAGCAGAAGAAATAAGCCAGATCATCAGGGATCAGATCAAGGACTACGAGAAGAAGGTTGAGCTCAGCGAGACGGGGCGTGTGCTCTCCGTGGGCGACGGTATTGCTCGTGTCTACGGCGTTGAAAAGTGCATGTCCATGGAATTGCTTGAGTTCCCTACTGAGGTGGGCAACATCTACGGCCTGGCCTTGAACCTGGAAGAAGACAATGTGGGTGTCGCGATCATGGGGGAGGACATTCACATTAAAGAAGGTTCGGAGGTCCGGCGCACCGGCCGCATCGCAGAGGTTCCCGTGGGTGATGCCGTGCTCGGGCGCGTGGTGGACTCTGTCGGCAACCCTCTCGACGGCATGGGACCCATTGAAGCCAAAGATTATCAGCGTATCGAAGTCATCGCTCCCGGCGTCATCGCCCGTCAGTCGGTGAATGAACCCATGTACACCGGTCTCAAGGCCGTGGACGCCATGACGCCCGTGGGCCGCGGTCAGCGCGAACTGATCATCGGCGACCGCCAGATCGGCAAAACGGCCATCGGGGTGGACGCCATCATCAATCAGAAGGATTCGGGCATCATCTGCATCTACGTGGCGGTGGGTCAGAAAAAGTCCACGGTGGCACAGGTGGTCGAGACCCTTCGTCGTCACGGCGCCATGGACTACACCATCGTGGTCTCCGCGTGCGCCAGCGATCCCGCTGCTCTGCAGTATATTGCTCCCTTTGCCGGTTGCGCCATGGGCGAGTATTACCGGGACAGAGGACGCCATGCCCTGATCATCTACGATGACCTTTCCAAGCAGGCCGCGGCCTACCGTCAGATTTCGCTCCTCCTGCGCCGTCCTCCTGCACGGGAAGCCTACCCCGGCGACATTTTCTACAACCACTCGCGTCTGCTGGAACGGGCCGCCAAGCTAAGCAATGATCTGGGTTCCGGGTCGCTGACCGCGCTGCCCATCATCGAAACCCAGGCCGGTGACGTTTCCGCATACATTCCCACGAACGTCATCTCCATCACCGACGGGCAGATCTACCTGGAGCCGAGCCTTTTCTTTGCCGGCGTGCGTCCCGCCATCAACGTCGGTCTCTCCGTGTCCCGCGTCGGCGGTGCCGCTCAGACCAAGGCCATGAAGCAGGTAGCGGGACGTCTGCGCCTGGAACTGGCCCAGTATCGCGAACTGGAAGCTTTTGCCAAGTTCGGAAGCGACCTGGACAAGGCGACCCTGGCTCAGTTGAACCGAGGTATGCGCCTGGTGGAGCTTCTGAAGCAGCCCCAGTATCAGCCGATGTCCGGCGAGAGGCAGGTCATGTCGCTCTACTCGGGCACCAGGGGCTTCCTGGATACGATTCCTGTGGAGCGCGTTCAGGAATATGAAAGCCAGATGCTGGCTTTCATCGAGAGGAAATACCCTGAGATCCTGCAGGAACTGAAGGAAAAGAACGTCATCAGCGACGAGCTGGATGAAAAGATGAAGAAGGCGTTGCAGGAGTTCGCGGAGGTCTTTTGATTCGTGGCGTCATCATCCATCATTGAGAGGAAGAGAGAGCGTTTGATATGGCCACTTTAAGGGACATTAAACGAAAAATCGACGCCGTCAAAAAGACTTCGCAGATCACCAAGGCCATGAACATGGTTGCGGCCGCAAAGCTCCGTGGTGCGCAGCAGAATATGGAAAAATTCCACCCGTACGCTCAGAAATTCAAAGAGGTGATCCGGCGGCTTGCCGCGGGTGTGGAGGAAGATGGTGGATTCGCGCTGCTCACTCCTCGGGCGGAAATCAAAAACATTGAATTGGTGCTGATCACCGCCGACAGGGGCCTTTGCGGCAGTTTCAACAACAATCTCATCATGATGGCCGAGAGGTTCGTCAAGGCCAAAATGGAGGAGGGCGTTGGCGTCACCGTTTCATGTGCCGGTAAGAAGGGGGCGGATTACTTCAGGCGTCGGCACTACAATCTTGGAAAAAGGTTGACGGGCCTCCTGAGCAAGCCCAGCTACGACGATGCACTGGGCTTGGGACAGGAGTTCATCGAACGGTTTGAAAGCGGCGAGTGCGACGAAGTTTATGTGATTTACAGCAGTTTTGTGAGCATGGTGCGGCAGATTCCCACCATGGTGAAGTTGCTGCCCATCGAACCCATTGCTGCGGAGGAAGGTCAGTCGGAAGGCATGGAATACCTCTTTGAGCCCTCCCACGAAGCTTTGTTGAACGACCTTTTGCCCAACCATATTTATGTTCAGTTGCTGGAATACATCTACCAGACGGCGGTGGGCGAGCATGCTTCGCGCATGGCTGCCATGGAGAATGCAACGAGCAACTGTAAGGAGCTGGTGCGCTCACTAACCCTCACTTACAACAAGGCTCGTCAAGCTGGAATTACCAAAGAACTCATGGACATCGTCGGTGGCGCTGAAGCCCTGAAGTGACGGGAGTCCACGGCACCATACTCTGCAGTCAAGGAGGTTAAAGACCCATGAACATGGGAAAAGTCGTACAGGTGATTGGTAACGTTGTCGATGTGGAGTTTGAAGAGGGAAATCTTCCCCCCCTGATGACAGCGTTGTTTGTGAGCAACCCGGGTCTCGGCCCCGAGGAAGACAACCTGGTTCTGGAGGTGGCGCAGCATCTGGGTGACAATGTGGTGCGGACCATCGGCATGGATCTCACGGACGGACTCGTGCGTGGCATGCCGGTGAAAGATACCGGCAAGCCCATCATGATGCCTGTGGGGAAGTCTGTACTGGGGCGGGTCATCAACGTGGTGGGTCGTACCGTGGATGGGCTGGGCACTATCGAAACGGATCAGTACATGCCGATCCATCGCCCTGCGCCTGCTTTTACCGAACAGGATACCTCCGTGAAGGTGCTCGAGACCGGTGTCAAGGTCATCGACTTGCTCGTTCCGTTTCCCCGTGGCGGGAAAATGGGCATGTTTGGCGGAGCCGGGGTGGGCAAGACCGTCGTCATGATGGAAATGATCCACAACATCGCCATGCAGCACGGCGGTATTTCCGTCTTTGCCGGCGTGGGTGAAAGAACGCGAGAAGGAAACGACCTCTATCACGAAATGAAGGATTCGGGAGTGCTCCCGCGTGCAGGCCTCGTCTACGGCCAGATGACGGAACCGCCAGGGGCGCGTGCACGAGTGGCCCTCTCAGCGTTGACCGTTGCGGAGTACTTCCGTGATGTGGAAGGGCAGGACGTGCTCCTGTTCGTGGATAACATTTTCCGATTCACTCAGGCAGGCGCTGAAGTGTCCGCCCTCCTGGGCCGCATGCCTTCCGCGGTGGGCTACCAGCCCACGCTCGGTACGGACCTGGGAGCTCTCCAGGAGCGCATCACCTCCACCACGAAGGGATCCATCACTTCCGTGCAGTGCGTCTACGTGCCCGCCGACGACTTGACGGACCCCGCACCCGCCACGACGTTTGCACACCTCGACGGCACCGTGGTTCTCTCGCGGCAGATCGCAGAATTGGGGATCTATCCTGCCGTCGACCCGCTGGACTCCACTTCGCGCATTCTGGATCCGAATGTGCTGGGCGACGAGCATTACAACACTGCCCGTGAGGTTCAACAAATCCTCCAGAAATATAAGGACTTGCAGGACATCATCGCCATTCTCGGGATGGACGAGTTGTCCGACGAAGACAAAATTGTCGTTGGAAGGGCCCGGAAGATTCAGCGTTTCCTCTCTCAGCCCTTCCACGTTGCTGAAACCTTTACCGGTGTTGCGGGCAAGTACGTGAAAATGGAAGACACCATTCGAGGCTTCAAGGAAATCTGTGACGGAAAGCATGACGATTTGTCCGAACAGGCTTTTTACATGGTTGGGACCATCGAAGAGGCCCTTGAGAAATCTAGTGCCATGTCTTCATAGGCTGAAAGATTGGGGAGCTTATGGCGGATAAAATTTTTCTGGAGATTGTGACCCCAGAGAAAAAAGTTCTCAGCGAGACGGTGGACATCGTCGTCGCACCTGGGGAGGAGGGCGAGTTTGGGGCCCTTCCGAACCACATCCCGTTCTTGAGCAAACTCAAAGTGGGGGAGCTTCGATTTCGAGTGGGCAACAGCACCAAGTACGTGGCCATCATGGGGGGGTATGCGGAGGTTTTGCCGGATCGAGTGACGATCCTGGCAAGCGCTGCAGAGGAAGCCACCGACATCGATGTGATCCGTGCCAGGGCAGCCCGCGAACGGGCAGAGCGGCGGCTGAAAGAGGCCAAGGACCGGTATGAATTCGCGGTGGCTCAGGCCGCACTGCAGAGAGCCCTTGCCAGACTCAGAATCGCTGAAAAGAAATAGTTCGGATCAGATCGTTCAACTGTGAAAGCCCTTCCCTGAGGAAGGGCTTTTTTTATTGTCTGTTGTGGCGTGGCACAGATAGTGTATGATCAGGCGCTGGAAAGAAGCGCATGTGCTCACCATGACATTCAACGTCTGCCCGTAGGAGGTTCAAGATGTGCGGTATCGTCGGCTATATCGGCTCTGAGGAGGGGCTCAACATCCTCATTGATGGACTCAAACGTCTGGAATACAGGGGCTATGACAGTTCCGGCATCGCCATGATCGGCAGCGACGGAAAGCTCAACGTCGTGAGGTCTCAGGGGAAAATAGCTCTTCTCGAGGAAAAGCTTCGAGATTTCCCCATCAATGGCCACGTGGGCATCGGGCACACGAGATGGGCCACTCACGGCAAGCCTTCCGATGAAAACGCACATCCCCACCGCTCGGGACCGTTTGTCGTGGTGCACAACGGAATCATCGAGAACTACGCCGAGGTGAAAGCCCGGTTGGAGCAGGGAGGGGTTCGCTTTTCGTCTGAAACGGATACGGAGGTCATCGTCCGCCTCGTGGATCACGAGTGGCAAAAAGGTGCAAGCACTGTGGAGGCTGTCACCCGGACCTTGAAGCAGTTGCGGGGAAGTTACGCAGTCGTCCTGCTCAGCGAGGAAGAACCCGGACAACTGATCGCGGCTCGAAAGGAGAGCCCTCTCATTGTGGGGTTCGCTGCTGACGGTTACTACCTCGCTTCGGACGTCCCGGCCATCCTCCCTTACACGCGGGAGATCACCTATCTCGAGGATGGTGATGTGGTGATTCTGCGAAAAGACGGCTCGCGCATTCAGACTCTGGAGGGGGAGGCGGTGCAGCGAAATTCCGTGTACATAGACTGGAATCCCGTCATGGCGGAAAAGGCCGGCTACAAGCACTTCATGCTCAAGGAGATCTATGAGCAGCCGCGGGCGCTCATCGACACCTTTCGCAGCGCCATCAATCTCAATCATGAGGACATCGTGCTCGACAATCTCAATCTGAGTGCCGAGCAGGTCAGGGAAATTCGGAAGATCTTTCTGGTGGCTTGTGGAACTTCCTATCACGCCTGCATGGTCGGAAAGTACATCATCGAGGAGATGTGCCGCATTCCGGTCGAGGTGGATCTCGGGTCCGAGTTCCGCTATCGGAAGCCGATTCTGAACGACCGCACGCTGCTCTTGGTGATCAGCCAGTCCGGCGAGACTGCGGACACCAAAGCGGCGTTGCAGGAGGGTCTGGAGCAGGGGGCTCTTTGCCGGGCCATCGTCAATGTGGTTGGAAGCAGTCTGGCAAGGATGTCGCAAGGAGTGATCTACACCCATGCCGGACCGGAAATCGGCGTTGCATCCACCAAGGCCTTTGTGACTCAGCTCCTGGCCATTTTTCTGTTTGCCCTGTATTGTGGCAAGGCCCTGGGAAAAGTTTCGCGCAGCGAGCTTGGCGGACACATTCAGGATCTGCTGGAATTGCCGCGGAAGATCGAGACGATTCTTGCCGACAAGGACAAGATCATCGCCTGGGCGCGGGACTTCATGCAGGCATCGGATTTTCTGTACCTGGGCCGGGGCATCTTGTTCCCCATCGCGCTCGAAGGCGCCCTGAAACTGAAAGAAATCTCCTACATCCACGCAGAAGGCTATGCGGCAGGAGAAATGAAGCACGGCCCCATAGCACTCATCGATGAAAAACTCCCCGTAGTGGTCTTGGTGCAGGAGGGTCCCCTGTATGAGAAGATGCTCAGCAACGTCCAGGAGGTGCGGGCCAGGGGGGGGCGCGTCTTGACCGTGCTGGAGGGGGATGGGGCTGCCGAACGGCAGGGAAATGAGCATTTGCTCGTGATTCCGAGAACGTCTCCCTGGCTTGCGCCCATTCTTTTCACAATCCCGCTGCAGTTGCTCGCGTATCACATCGCGGTTCTGAGAGGCACTGATGTGGATCAGCCAAGAAACCTCGCGAAAAGTGTGACGGTCGAGTGAGTCGGCACGACCAACCCGCGAGGAGTTACCGCTTGACTTGGATTTCCATTTTTGAATAAAATGCAAGCGGATATATGGAATATGGGTTCTCATGGGCCCGCAGGAACAAGGACATGCAGCGAAGCGGGGCATCGAGTTGCGGTCGGTTCTTGCGGGAGGAGAGATGTTCAAAAAGGGTGGTCTCCATATCGCGGGGAAAGCGCGCGGGGCTTCATCATAACTCCTGTCTGAGAACGGGAAGCTGTGAATTCGTCACATTGCAGAGACGTCGGTGTTTTTACACGAAAGTTTGGAGCCATGGAAATGCGGTCGCGGCTTTCTTGATGCGTTCAGTCGGGTGCCGTGCCGGCGTGGTCTGAATACGTGAAGTCGGTTCTTGGGGAGGGGGGCAATGTGGGGACCCTAGTCCTCCGAGGACCTGGATGAAAAAGAGAGTTTTTGTCCGGCGCTGTGTTTGCAGTGAACCACCGGCGCTTGGACGATCAAAGAATGTCCCCCTGCTGTGTCCGTGATTGGTGGAACGTTCCTGACCCAACACGCAGTATAGCGGGAACTCCCTCTGGCCCTGGTGTGCATGTCAGATTTCTGAAAGCCTAAAGGGGACATGGGGTGCCCACCTTCACCGATCGGTTCTAGGCCGACTGCCAACACGGCACGATGCGGGGGTTCATTGTCTCCCCCCCGACCTGTTCGGGTTCGTCTGACCCTCTGCCGTAGATGAATTGCCTGCCTTCGCTCATGCGTGCTTGAAAAAGCCTGCCTAAGCCGTCTTATCCTGCAAGGATCACCTTCGTCGATCGTTTCCATTGCCAAGGTCCTGAACCATCCTTCGGTTGAGGGTACCTCGCAGGGGAGCTGGGGCGCCCTCGGGGACTGTGTGGGGGATTGATTTGTAATTTTGCCATTATTTTATAATCTTAAACCTGTTCTTTGAAAATGAGGACGTGTACGTGAAAGGACTGGGAAGATATGGGCTATGCGATGGGTGCGGCGGTTTTGATTTTGGGACTACTGGGGGGTGTCGGGCTGGGGGTTGCACTCCGCTACTACTGGGTCGAAAGGAGGAATGAGCAGCTTCAGGAGCAGGCTCAGAACATCATTGCTGAAGCGCGCAAAGAAGCGGAAACCATAAAGAAAGAAGCCATTCTTCAGGCAAAGGACAGTCTCTTTCAGTTGAGGACGGAGTTCGAAAGGGAGAGCAAGGAGAGCCGAAAAGAGCTTCAGAACCTTGAAAAGAGGCTCCTGCAGAAGGAAGAGAACCTCGACAAGAAATCAGAGTCTCTCGAGAAGCGGGACGCGACCATCACGAAGCTCGAGAAGACGCTGTTTCAGCAGGAAAAGGAGCTGGAAGAAAAGGAAAGGGAGCTCCAGGAAGTCCTCGAGCAGCAGAGACGGAAACTGGAAAATATTTCGGGCATGTCCTCTCAGGAAGCCAAGGAAATGCTGGTCAAGTCTTTGGAGGATGAAGCGCGCCACGATGCGGCGTTGACCGTCAAGCGCATCGAAACGGAAGCCCGAGAGGTGGCGGACAGGAAGGCCAAGAACATCATTTCGTTGGCCATTCAGCGCTACGCCGGAGATTACGTGGCGGAAAAGACGGTGTCCGTGGTGAATCTGCCGAGCGAAGAGATGAAGGGGCGCATCATCGGCCGTGAAGGCAGAAACATCCGTGCCATTGAGGCCACAACGGGGGTCGATCTGATCATTGACGACACGCCCGAAGCCGTGATTTTGTCCGGCTTCAACCCCATTCGTCGGGAGGTGGCCAGGCTTTCCCTCGAGCGATTGATCTCCGACGGACGAATTCACCCGGCGCGCATCGAGGAAATTGTGGAAAAGGTCAATCAGGAGATCGAGGTCGCCATCCGGGAGTCTGGAGAGCAGGCGGCTTTCGATGTGGGCGTGCACGGCATACACCCGGAACTCATCAAGCTCATCGGCAAGCTGAAATACAGGACCAGTTATGCTCAGAACGTGCTGCAGCACTCCCGCGAGGTGGCCTTTCTCTGCGGAATCATGGCCGCCGAACTGGGGCTCAACGAAAAGCAGGCCAAGCGCGCGGGGCTCCTGCATGACATCGGGAAGGCCATGGATCACGAAATGGAGGGGCCGCATGCCACGATTGGGGCGGATCTGGCAAGAAAATACGGCGAGTCCTCCCCGGTGGTCCACGCCATTGCCGCACACCACGAAGATGTGGAGGCCGAAGATGTTCTCGCTATCCTCGTGCAGGCAGCGGATGCCCTTTCCGGAGCTCGGCCCGGAGCGCGAAAGGAACTGCTTGAAACCTATGTCAAGCGCCTGGAAGGTCTCGAGAAAATTGCCGGTTCCTTTCCGGGGATCAACAAGGCCTATGCGATCCAGGCCGGTCGGGAGCTGCGGATCATTGTGGAGAGCGAACGGGTCGGCGACGCTGACGTGGTCCTCTTGAGCCGGGACATCGCGAAAAAGATTGAAAATGAACTGACCTATCCCGGCCAGATCAAGGTGACCGTCATCCGGGAAACTCGGGCAGTTGAGTATGCCAAATAGGAGGAGGGTGGTGTTTTGCACGGTCCACGAGTCTGTTTGTCAAGCGTCGCGCGCCGGAGTAAGGGTTGTTTGATGAGGTTGTTCGTCGGGAGGGCGGCGTGTTCGCCGCGAACGTGCTTGGCGTTTCATCCCGGCCTCAGGCAGACGGCGAAGTCGGGATGGTTTTGGGTTTGATGTGGGGTGCGGAAGTTCGATGTGAGCGGCGTTGAAATTTTGAGTGGAATGTTGTGTTGAGCAGGTTGGGAGGAGGCTGGAGTGTCCACGCTAAGAAATGCGTTCGATGTATTGAGTGAGAGAGGTTTTGTTGAGCAATCCACAGATGTTGAAGCGCTTCGCGCCTACCTGGAGACCCCTGCTTCCTGTTACGTGGGATTTGACCCCACGGCCGACAGTCTTCACGTGGGGCACCTGCTGCCGATCATGGCCCTTGCCAACCTACAGCGGTTCGGACATCGACCCATTGTGCTGGTGGGCGGAGGGACCGGGATGGTGGGGGACCCGAGTGGAAAAACCGAAATGCGGCAGATCCTCACTGAAGAACAGGTTCAGCAGAATGTGGCAGCACTGAAGTCGCAGCTTTCGAGCTTCCTGGAGTTTGGTGACGGAAAGGCGCTCATGGTCAACAACGCCGACTGGCTGCTCGATCTTCGCTACATCGAATTCCTTCGGGACATCGGACGCCATTTCAGCGTGAATCGCATGCTGGCCGCCGAAAGCTACAAGGCTCGCCTCGAAACGGGATTGAATTTCATCGAATTCAACTACATGCTGTTGCAGGCTTATGACTTCTATTTTCTGAGCCGGAAGCACGGATGCTTCCTTCAGATGGGGGGCAACGATCAGTGGGGCAACATTGTGGCAGGCATCGAACTGATCCGCAGAAAGTCAGGCAAAACGGCGCATGCGGTCACCTTCCCTCTCCTGACCACCGCCAGCGGCGCCAAAATGGGCAAGACGGCTGCCGGAGCCGTGTGGCTGGATGGGGCAAGAACCAGTCCCTTCGATTTCTATCAGTTTTGGGTGAACACCGACGATCGTGATGTGGTTCGCTTCCTCAAGCTCTACACCTTTTTGCCCCTTGAGGAGATTGACGCCGTGGCGGGGCTGGAAGGTCAGGAATTGAATGCCGTCAAGACAATCCTCGCGTTTGAAGTGACCACGACGACCCATGGCGTTGAAAAGGGGCTTGCGGCTCACGAGGCTGCCGGCGGTGTGTTCGGCAGGAGGACGATTCCCGCGGATCTGCTGCCCTCGAGTCGCATTCCGAGAGCGGCAAATGAAGATGTGGATTCTGTGCCCACGACCCTGGTGCCTCTGGAGCGGTTTGAGAGGGGCGTACCGGCCTTTGAGTTGTTCGCCGAGGTGGGGCTTTGTGAGTCCAGAGGGGCGGCTCGTCGTCTGATTCAGCAGGGAGGCGCCTACCTCAATGGAGAGCGGTTGGAGCAGTTCGATCATCCCATCGGCGTGAAACATCTTCTTGCGGAAGGCATGCTTCTGAAGGCTGGAAAGAAAAGGGTTCATCGGGTGCTGGTGGAAAAGTAGGGACAGGAATGGGGCCTTGGGGTGTTCAGGGCGTCTGAATCTTTTTGGGCGTCACGCGTGATTCCACCACGCAGGCCGACCCGGCGCTGCCGAACGGCTACCTGGTGCTGATCCCCGCCGGCAGGCCTGTGACGTGATTCCCGGGTGAAGCCTTTTGGGAGCGACGTCTCATGGGGATGGACTTTCCGGGATGCGCTGCGGCGGGCTGGGGTCTGTTGGAGTCGATGGGCGGACAAAAGGGAAACTTTTTTTGAAGAAAGTGTTTGACAGTGGAGCGGGGAGAGTGTAGATAGGCGTTTCTGTCTTGGAGGCGACGATTTTGAGTCGGCGTGGCCGAGAGAGTTTTGGGATGAAAAAAGGGGTTGACGTAACGGTTTTGAGGGAGTAGGTTACGGATTCTT
>CAZZHS010000031.1:54770-56575 GCA_964654275.1 uncultured Syntrophobacteraceae bacterium | reverse complement strand
AACAGGATGCCCCTGGAATTTCGATTCCAGCCGGTTCCCGGGGCTGCAAAATTTCTGGATTTCCCTGCTGATTGCGGCGTTGGTCTCGTTCTGGTGCGTTGAACGAGGGAGACCGGTCCACCTCCTTCTTTTCTTCCTGGGGGGGACGGTTCTTGTCCTTGCCGTTTCCTACGGATTCCTGGCTTCTGCGAACCTGTGGATTCCCCCTGCGGCCTACCTTGGGCTTTTGGGAACCGCCTGTGTGACGGGTTATGTCCGGCGCATGCGAGACATGCAGGTGCTGCTCATTCAGGCCAAGCAGGACTGGGAAGAGTCCTTCCATTCTCTGGACGAAGGCATCATCCTCTATGATCGGGGCTGCAGGGTGGTCCGCATGAATCGGACCGCATCCGAGAAACTCGACCCCGATCTGCTGGAAACACTGCGTGAACGCTGTATCGAGCGGTTGCGCCTGAACAGGGGCCAGAGGAATTCCGGGTCTGCGGAGGGGGCCGGGGGCGTATTTCCTTTGCCTCACGGTGCGGAGGAAACGTGCTTGAACCATGGGGAGCGCCACTTTGAGGTGCGGTCTGTGCCGAGGGTCGACGGCAACGGGGATTTCCAGGGATTTATCCACGTGGTTCGCGATGTCACGTACCGCAGGCAGCTCGAGTTTGAGCAGCAGCAACTTCAGGCAAGACTTGCCCAGTCGCAGAAGATGGAAGCTCTGGGGACGCTCGCCGGAGGCATAGCCCACGATTTCAACAATATCCTCTCGGCGATCATCGGTTACACGGAGCTTGTGGCCGCTTCCGCGGATCCAGGGAGCAAGGTCCGGGAACGGCTGGAGCGAATCATTCAGGCCGGCCTGCGTGCGCGGGATCTGATCCAGCAGATCCTCACTTTCAGCCGGAGGACCAATCGAAGTCCGAAACCGGTCCAGCCGGGTCTTGTCGTCCAGGAAGCGATGCGGCTGATGCGGCCCGCTTTGCCTGCGACCATCGAGATACAGCTGAGGATCGAGACGGCGGCTTCCATAGAAGGTGACGCCACCGAGATTCATCAAATCGTCATGAACCTGTGCACCAACGCCTATCAGGCCATGAGGGAGCGGGGGGGTACCCTGACCGTTGAGGTGGAGGATGCTTTTGTCTCACAAGAGATTGAGCAGGAGAACTGGTCCCTCAAGGCCGGCAGATATGTGGCGATCCGGGTGAGGGACACGGGAAGCGGCATCCCCGAGGAGATTCGCAAGCGTATCTTCGAACCTTATTTCACCACCAAGGAGACGGGCGAAGGAACAGGCCTGGGATTGTCCACGGTGCACGGGATTCTCAAGGCCTATGGGGGCGGCCTGATTCTCGACAGCAAAGTGGGGGAGGGCACGACCTTCCATGTCTATCTCCCCGTCTCCGATGAATCGGAGGTGATCCCCCCGTCGAGGGAGCCCAATGTGGAGCTGAGGGGCTCCGAACGCATCCTGTTCGTGGACGATGAGGCCGCTCTGCTGGAAATCGCCACGGATGCGCTCCAGGAAATCGGCTATCGCGTCACGGCCGCATTGAGCCCGGTCGAGGCCCTGGACTGGCTTCGCCGGGATCCCTCCGCGTTCGACATTCTCATCACCGACATGACCATGCCCAAGATGACGGGCATCCAGCTGGCAATGGAATTGCGCGCCCTCGGGATTGACATTCCCGTTATCCTTTGCACAGGCTACCGCCAGGTGGCCATGCAGGAAGACATCAAACGGGCCCGCATCGGGTGTGTCATCCCAAAACCCGCCACGTTCAGGGACCTTGCGCAGGCCATCCGCAGCCTGATGG
>CAZZHS010000031.1:2413-54670 GCA_964654275.1 uncultured Syntrophobacteraceae bacterium | reverse complement strand
ATCCCAAAACCCGCCACGTTCAGGGACCTTGCGCAGGCCATCCGCAGCCTGATGGATGAAAACAAGGAGTGCGGGGCGGTCCTTGGGCCGGATCCTCAAGTCAAGTTTGAAAGTTGAGTCGGGCCCTTACCGAAGGCGACGTCATTTGCCTGGGAGATGGTTCGGGTTCGGGTTTGAGTTTGAAGACGGGTGGTTTTAAGGTTATGAAGGAAATCCTGCACACGGTCCAAGAGAAGCTTATGAGAACCCTGGATCTGGCTTTCGCCCGCTGGCCGCAGCCCACCCCTCCCCCCGGAGTGCTCGAGAACTGCAAAATCATCTGCCACCGCGGGGAACACGACAACCGCACCGTTCTCGAAAACACCCTCCCCGCATTTGATCAGGCCCTCGAAGGAGGGGTGTGGGGGGCGGAACTGGACGTGCGCTGGACTCGCGATTTGCACCCCGTGATCCATCACGATGCAAGCCTGTTGCGACTCTATGGAATCCCGAGGCTCCTGTCGCGGATGACTCTGAAGGAAGTGAAACAGGATTTTCCCATGATTCCCACTCTGGAAGAGGTCCTGGTCCGTTACGGCGGAAAGCTGCACCTGATGATTGAGATCAAGCAGAATTCCTGTCCCCAGCCGGAGCGGCAGAAAGCGATTCTTCGCGGGCTGCTGGCATCCCTGGAGCCGATGGAAGACTTCCACATTCTCGCGTTGAATCCTGAGTTGTTCACCCAAGTGGATTTTCTGCCCCGCAAGGCCTGGGTGGCAGTCGGTACCACCCAGTTGAAAAAAATCAGTGATTTTGCCTTGAAGGAAAATATCGGGGGAATTGCCGGGCACTATCTGCTCCTGCGCGATTCCATGCTGGAACGGCACCACCGTGCGGGTTCCAGGGTAGGCACCGGCTATGTGGGATCCCGAAAGTGCCTCTATCGTGAGCTCAACCGCGGCGTGGACTGGATTTTTTCCAACAACGGCGTGCAAGTCCAGGCGTATTGTTGAGACAGGCAACTTCCGGGGGGTTGCGATTGGGACCGTTTGTGAGCGGCGAAGGGTGTGTCAGCCGGGATCGAACGTCTCGCACCGTTCAAAGTTTTGGAACTGTCTGTGCGCGGTGTGAACCCGTCGTGCAGGCCTCTTCCTGCAAAAGTGTGCGGCATCGATCCTGCTTGACACGGGCAGGTCCAATGG
Source organism: uncultured Syntrophobacteraceae bacterium (assembly GCA_964654275.1). Taxonomy (GTDB): domain Bacteria; phylum Desulfobacterota; class Syntrophobacteria; order Syntrophobacterales; family Syntrophobacteraceae; genus SLCH01. Next base: position 53,489 of record CAZZHS010000031.1, on the reverse strand, counting down.
GAGACTATGGCGAGCTTTTGGCCATAGGAGAGTTTTCGTATACTTTCAAACGCTTATGAGGGCGCTTCCTTTGTGCTTTCCTCCTGCAACGGGACGACACTGGGAACAGCGCTTACAGGGATCCCATGCAACAACGTCAAGACATTCGCAATTTGGCCATCATTGCCCACGTGGATCATGGCAAAACAACTCTTGTGGACGCCATGCTCTGGCAGAGCGGCGTATTTCGCGACCACGAGAAGGTTGCGGAACGCATCATGGACAGCCTGGATCTCGAGAGGGAGAAGGGCATCACCATCATGGCCAAAAACACGGCGATCAACTACAAGGGCACCAAGATCAACATCGTGGACACTCCCGGACATGCCGATTTCGGGGGCGAAGTGGAACGCACGCTCAACATGGTGGAAGGGGTCATGCTCCTGGTGGATGCCACCGAAGGGCCGCTCCCGCAGACCCGCTTTGTGCTGGGGAAGGCTCTGGAACGCGGTCTTCCGCCCATTCTCGTGATCAACAAGATCGACCGGCCGGACCGTCGCATCAGCGAAGTGCTGGATGAAGTCTACGATTTGTTCATCGACCTGGACGCGACCGAAGCGCAGCTTGATTTTCCCGTGCTCTACACCAATGCCAAGGCCGGCATCGCCCTCAACGACCCCGACGAGGAAGGGCGGGACCTCGTGCCGCTCTTCGAAGCGATTCTCACCTCGATCCCCGCGCCTTCCCATGACCCCGAGATGCCCCTGCAGTTTCTGGTGACCAACCTGCAGCACAGCGATTACGTCGGGCGCATCGCCGTGGGAAAAGTCGTGAACGGCGAACTGCATGCCGGGCGTGAAGTGGCGCTTCTCAAGGAAGGCCGGGAACCCCGGCGGGCGACCCTCAGCATGCTCTACACCTACGAAGGTCTCAACCGGGTTGAACGCAAGGCCGTTTCCGCGGGAGACATCGCAGCGGTGGCGGGGGTTGAGGACATTTACATCGGGGACACACTGGGTTCCCTGGAAGACCCCCGGCCCCTGCCGACGATCACCGTCGAGGAACCGACCATCTCCATGGTCTTTTCCGTCAACACCTCCCCCCTTGCGGGGAAGGACGGCAAGTATCTCACCTCCCGTCACATCAAGGATCGGCTGGACAAAGAACTCCTCTACAATGTGAGCCTCCGCGTCGAACAGGCGGAGAGCCGGGAATCATACCGGGTGAGCGCCCGAGGGGAGCTTCAGTTGGCCGTGCTGGTGGAAACCATGCGGCGGGAAGGGTTTGAGCTCTCTCTTTCCAAGCCGAAAATCATCATCCGGGAGATAGACGGGAAGTCCATGGAGCCTCGGGAACTGGCGGTGGTGGATGTGCCTGAAAATTTCGTGGGCATCGTCACGGAAATGCTGAGTTCCCGCCGCGGCCAGATGACTCGCATGGTGAACAACGGCTTTGGACGTGTGCGGCTGGAATTTGAAATTCCGTCCCGCGGGCTCATCGGTTTTCGAAATCAGTTCATGACGGACACCCGGGGGACCGGCATCATCAACACCCTGGTCATCGGCCACACGCCTTATGCCGGGGAAATCAAGGGGAGGCCCAATGGTGTGCTGGTGTCCGATCGTGACGGCAAGGCCGTGGCCTATGCCATCCACCACCTCCAGCCTCGTGGGACGATCTTCGTCAATCCGGGAGACCCGGTCTATGCGGGCATGATTGTGGGCGAGAATTCGCGGGCCGAAGACATGTGGGTCAACATCACCAAGGAAAAAAAGCTCACCAACATTCGAGCTTCAGGTGCCGATGAAGCCCTCCGCATCATTCCCCCGCGTCAGTTCACCCTGGAGCAGTCCATGGAATACATCGATGACGACGAACTGGTGGAGGTAACCCCCAGCGCATTGAGGCTTCGCAAGGCAGTGCTGCGAAAATAGGGGCCTGTCACCCATGGGAACAGGAGATGCCATGAGCGTTATCCGAAGCGTCGAGACAGTTTTAAAGAGCAGGCCCACCGTGGAAGGGGCGGGAGTCCATCTCAAGAGAGCCTTCGGTTACGACCAGGTCCCTCGCTTCGACCCCTTTCTCATGCTGGATGACTTTCGCTCCGATGACCCGGCCAAATATCTGCCCGGTTTCCCCTGGCACCCGCATCGTGGCATCGAGACCATCACGTACATGCTGAGCGGAAAGGCGGAACATGGCGACAGCATGGGAAACAAAGGAGTCATCGAAGCTGGAGACGTTCAGTGGATGACCGCCGGAAGTGGGATCATTCACCAGGAAATGCCCAAGGGAGACGAGGCGGGGCGCATGGGCGGATTTCAACTCTGGGCCAATCTTCCCGCGTCCATGAAAATGATGGAGCCTCGCTATCGGGATATTCGGAAGGCGCAGATCCCGGAGGTTTCCCTAGAGAGCGGCGTCAAGGTCAGAATCGTTTGCGGCGAAGTGAGGGGCGTTCGCGGCCCGGTGCGCGACATCGTGATCGATCCGGAGTACCTCGATGTGTCCATGCCGCCAGGTTCTGTGTTCACACATCCGATCCAGCGGGGACACACTGCGTTCGCCTACGTGATCGAAGGGAAGGGCTATTTCGATGAGAACCGGGATTCCTTTTCCCGTGATGTCGTCGGCAGGAACTATTTTGATTTTGACCGGGAGTGCCTCTGCAGTGCCGAAGACCTTATTCTTTACGCCGAAGGTGAACATGTCTCCATCAGCAGCCGGGAAGAGGGGCTTCGATTCCTTCTGATCTCGGGCAAACCCATCGGGGAACCGGTCGCGTGGGGCGGCCCCATCGTGATGAACACGCAGGAGGAACTGAAGGTCGCCTTCGAGGAGTACCGTAACGGGACCTTCATCAAACACGGAAAGCCGCTGCACCAGTGAGCACGGGAGTGTGTCCCTGTCGGCTGGAGTGTTTGTCCTGACGGAACGGGGTGTCCCCTGTCGATTCGCAAGGGGATTTGCCGAGGCACTTCTCCCATGTCGCTGTGATCGCCCGAAGCATACCACTGCCTGCATGCTGGTGCGGGGGGGCGATTCAGGGTGCTCTGCTTCGCTTCGTTGGAAAATTCCTGCTGAATGTTCTGCACTTGAGCAAACCATGATTTCGGATTTCCGGGGAAATCCCCGCGAGGAGGTGCAATGTGCCGGTGATCCTGATAGTGTTGGGCCTTGCGGCGGCGGTGGCTGTGGCTGCCGTGGTCATCTACAACAAACTGGTCCGGTTGCGAAACACGGTGGAATCCTCCTGGTCGGACATCGATGTGCACCTGAAGAAACGCTACGACCTGGTGCCCAACCTGGTGGAAACGGTGAAGGGATATGCCACTCATGAGCGAACCGTGCTGGAGAATGTCACTGCGGCGAGATCTCAGGCCATGCAGGCCGGTTCCCCGGAGGAAAAGGCCGCTGCGGAGAATATGTTCCGCAGCACCTTGAAGACCCTCTTTGCGGTGGCCGAGGCCTACCCGGATCTCAAGGCCAATGCCAATTTCACTCAGCTTCAGTCCCAGCTCAGGGATATCGAGGACAACATCGAATACGCCCGGCGCTATTACAACGCCGTCGTCCGCGACTACAATACGCTCACGGAGTCTTTTCCCTCCAATCTGGTGGCATCTCGTTTCGGTTTTCACAAACGGGAGTTCTTTGAACTGGAATCCGCAGCAGCGGAGCGGTCCCCCGTGAAAGTCGATTTTTCCTGACAGGTCGACCATGGAACCCTTCCTCCCTGCACGCAAAGCCTGGATTTGGATGAAAATCCGCACAGAAGGATGCGCCATTCGCAGCCTGCTCCTGCTTGGGGCGCTGTGGTCTGCTTTTGCCGTCCTGGCCTCCCCCGTTTTTGGTCAGGACTTCAACATCAACGGGTTTCACGCGGACATCACCATACATCAAGATTCCTCGTTTGAGATCACCGAGACGATCCAGGTCGAATTCCTGCGCCCCAGGCACGGGATCTATCGGGAGATACCGGACAGATATTTTGACGAACTGGGCCGCACACTCAAAACCCCTATCAAGATTCATTCCGTCACGGACACGACGGGCACGCCGCTGAAATACCGCGTGACCCGGGCTGGAAATGTGATCCACGTCCGGATCGGCGACCCTGAAAAGTATGTCACGGGACAGCAGACCTATGTCCTCAGCTACAGAGTTCAGAATGCCCTGCTTTTCCTGGAGGAGCACGATGAACTTTACTGGAATGTGACGGGGAATTTCTGGCCGGCGCTCATTGAGACCGCTTCCGCTGATGTGAGGCTGACAGCAGTGATGCCGGGTGATGGACCCTCGACATCCTGTTACACGGGCCGTGAGGGATCCCGGGAGGCCGCCTGCCGGATGCAGCAGGCAATGGGAGGCGCTCATTTCTCAACCACCCGCCCCCTCCAACCCGGTGAAGGGTTGACCATCAGTTTTGCCTGGCGGAAGGGCCTCGTCGACCCTCCGTCGGCGTGGCAAGAGTTCCTGTGGGCGGTCAATTTCGGTGAAAACTGGGTGTTTTTGTTTCCCCTCGGCACGACCTTGTTCATGATACGGCAGTGGAGGAGGAGGGGGCGGGACCCGAAAGTTCGGGAAGCGGTCACAGTGGCTTACGGACCACCCGAGCACGAAGGAAGGGCACTCAGCCCTGCGGAACTGGGAACGCTCGTGGACGAGAAGGTCGATGCCCGGGACATAACGGCTGCCATTGTGGGGCTTGCCGTCAAAGGCTACCTGCGCATTGAGGAGCGGGTTGAGGAGGGCTGGGTTTTCAACACGATGGATTATGTCCTCAAGCTCGTCAAGGAACCGGACGCCGGTCTCACCGAGTTCGAGAGGCTGCTGCTCGGGAAGATCTTTTCCGATTCCTCAAACCAGGTGCGCATGTCCCAGCTGAGGAACAAATTTTACAAGCATTTAAGCCTATTGCAGAGCACTCTTTACAAGGAGTTGGTGAAAAAGGGCTATTTCGCCGTGAGTCCGGAAGCGGTTCGCAAGACCTACCTGGGCGCCGGTGTGGTGCTTGGCGGCTCTATGGCGGTTGCCCTGGCCGTGCTGGTGCCCGAAAGCGAGGTCCGGATCATTGCGGGTTTGCTGACGGGAGTACCCGTTGCAATCCTGGCACGCTACATGCCGGCCAAAACCGCCGAAGGGGCTCTGGCACACGCCCAGATCCTGGGTTTTGAGGAATTTCTGAGCCGGGCGGAAAAAGATCGCCTGGAGCGGATGGGGGATAAGAACCTGTTCTCAAAGTTCCTGCCCTATGCCGTTGCGCTCGACGTGGTGGACAATTGGTCGGAAGCTTTCACGGGAATCTTTCAGGAGCCGCCCCAGTGGTACACATCGTCACGGCCTGGTCAATTCAGGGTTTTCAGTCCGCAGGCCTTCTCCCGCTCCTTGAATACCATGACCACCACGCTGGGCGCGGCCATGTTTTCCGCCCCGAGAGGAAGCGGCGGGCGTGGAGGCGGTGGGTCCTCGGGGCGAGGCTTTGGCGGCGGCGGGGGCGGAAGCTGGTGAGTCCTGGAGTGACAGCGGAATGGCGTTGGCGTCTAAGACGAGTGTCGAACTCATGCTCTTGAACGAAACTTGCTGCAGCAAAATTCTGGAAAACCTATATGACGGTCTGTACATTGTGGACCGCGATCGCGTCATCCGATACTGGAACAAGGCCGCCGAGGAGATCTCGGGGTTCAAAGCCGCCGAAGTCATCGGCAAATCCTGTGCGGACAGCGTCCTCACCCATGTGGACAGCAGCGGCACGGATCTCTGCAGAGGCTTGTGCCCTCTCGCCGTGTCCCTTGAGGATGGGGCCGGGCGCGACGCCGATGTGTTCCTGCACCACAAAGACGGCCACAGGGTTCCGGTTTCCGTTCGCGTGATCCCCCTCAAAGATGCGGAAGGTCGCGTGATCGCCTGTGCGGAACTCTTCACCGACCGAAGCGACAACGGGTCCTGCGAAGCGAGGATCAAGGAACTGGAAGAAATGGCTTTGCTGGATCATCTCACCCGGCTTGCCAATCGAAGCGGTATCGAGAGGGAAATCCGTCTGCGCTTCGAGGAACAGAAGCGCTTCGGTGTCACTTTCGGGATCCTTTTCATGGACATCGACCATTTCAAGGAGGTCAACGACTCGCACGGCCACGACGTGGGAGACTGCGTGCTCAAGTTTGTGGCCGAGACCCTTGTGAAAAATTCCAGGCCGTTCGATCTGTTCGGCCGCTGGGGAGGGGATGAGTTCATCGGCATCATAAGAAATGTGGGCTCTCAGCAACTCGAGGAACTCGGCAATCGCCTTCGGATTCTCGTCGAAAATTCCTACATTCTGGTGGAGGAAAGGCGACTGCACGTCACCATTTCCATCGGAGCGACCTGGACGAGGGATGACGACAGCCTGGAGTCTCTCATGAAGAGAGGCGACAGCCTTTTGTACGCCAGCAAGCGAGCAGGAAGAAATTGTATGACGGTGGGAGGATAACAGGAGCACCCGGCTCAGGAACGCAACTCGGTCCGATCTCCCCGGATGCGATGGGCGTCAAGAGGTGGAAACACCGGGGCTTGGGGGATCTCCAAGGATCATCCAGCGCTGAGCCGGCCATGCGTTGGTCGTGAAGGGCATCGAGGGGATGCAAAGGCACTTCCGGTGCCTTGAGGACCTATCATGAGCTTTCGGAGATAAGGAGACTAATGATGGCCGGAGACAGGAAGATCTATCGGCTCAAGGTGACGCTTCGCTCCTCGAAACCTCCCATCTGGAGGCGCATCAAGGTCTATGAAGACATTTCCCTTCAGGAACTCCACACGGTCCTCCAGGTGGCGATGGGCTGGATGAACTGTCATCTCCATCAGTTCATCCGGGGCAACGTGTTTTATGGACCGCCGGATCCGGATTTCGGCTTCGAGTGCGAAAGCGAGGTGAAAACGCGTCTCCACGATGTCCTGCACAGTCCCAAGGACAAGATGATCTACGAATACGATTTCGGGGATTCCTGGGAGCACCAGGTGGTTCTCGAGGCCGTCGAGGAACCGGCGCAGGGAGTGAACTACCCTGTGGTGGTGGCGGGAAAACGGGCCTGCCCTCCAGAGGATGTGGGCGGAATTTATGGCTACTATGATTTCCTGGCGGCGCTGGCTGATCCCGAGCACCCCGAGCATGAGGACATGCGCGAGTGGCTCGGGGAGCCTTTCGACCCGGATTTCTTCGATCTGGAGTCGATCAACGAGATGCTTCTCAGCCTGTTCAAAAAACCCGGGAAGCGTCGCAGGTGAGGGGATCAGCCGTCCATTGCTCCCGCGGGCAACCGCCGCACCCGCTTGCATCTGCCGCCTTTATGAGGTGAAAAATCGCGGGGAGACGAGCAGCTCGAATCGGAGTGGGAAATGGCCGCCCTTTCAGCCCCCCGCCTGAGCCGCATCACCGGGTCGAAAATTCATACTCTTTGTTCAGGACCTGGAAGACGGCCTTGTTGTCGAGGTTTTCCTTGAGCCGCCCCTCGATCATTCTCTTGCAGCCGAAGCTGTAATAGACGATGAGATGGGTGGGAGTTTTTTCCCCCGAGGGGTCTGCCGAAGAAGCAGGATCCTGGCTCAACTTCGACATGACCAGTTTCTGGCAGGTTTCTCTCTTTTCTGAATCACCCTCGCGGACGGTGATGTGATACGTGCCGTGAAACTTGAGAGGCATCTTGATATCCATCGCTGCTTTTCCTCCATGGGTTCGGAACATGCGGGCTGTCCCCGGTCAAGCCTGTCCTGACCGGCCGGGATCTGCGCCATTTGGGCCCGCTAGGGACCCCATGAGAGGGCCCGCTCCGGCCCGGTCCACACCGTTCGTGAAAATCCCGCTGGAAGCATGAGTGGTTTAATCAGTAAAATCAAGAGAAGAATCGTGGAGTCCAATCCATTTTTACTTCATGCACAATCCATCTGGGGCGGCAGGCCAGGGACACTTGTCCCGGACAAAGTGACCGACTCGGTCTTCAAAACCAAGCCGGACTCCGTGGCTCGGACGATGCCCTGAATCCTTCCGCCTGAATGGAGGCGGGGATGTGAATGCATTGATTGAGGTGGAGAAACTTTCCAAGAGCTATGCCGGGGTCACCGCCGTGGAGGAGGTGTCCTTTGAGTTGCAGGAGGGCGAGCTTTTCGGCTTCCTCGGGCCCAACGGCGCCGGCAAGACCAGCACGATCAACATGCTCACGGGGCTCGCCCGGCCCGACTCGGGCACCATCCGCATCGGCGGGCTGGACTGCACAAAAAAACCCAGGGCGGCTCAGCATCTAATCGGCGTGGTTTCCGACGAGAGCAATCCCTATGCCGAACTGTCGGGCTTCGAAAATCTCTGCTTCTGTGCCGCCCTCTACGGCATGCGCAAAAAAGAGCGGCAGGAACGCGCCCGCGACCTCCTGGATGCCTTCGACCTGCTTGATGCGGCGGATCGAAAGTTTGCCGGCTATTCCAAAGGAATGAAGCGGAAGTTGACCATTGCAGCAGGGATGATCCATGCCCCGCGCATCTTGTTCCTGGATGAACCGACGACGGGCATCGACGTGGCCAGCGCGCGCCGCATTCGTCAGCTCATTGCGGATCTGAACCGTGCAGGGACGACCATCTTTCTGACCACCCATTACATCGAAGAGGCGGAGAGGCTCTGCGACCGCATCGCATTCATCGTGAAAGGGCGTGTCATCCGCATCGACACGGTTGCGAACCTCCTTCAGCCCGTTCAAGACCGACATTCCATGCTCATCTCCGCCGACCATGCCGAGGGACTCGCAGTGACGGATTTCACGACGGCTTTTCCAGACCTGCAGTTTGAGACACTCTCCCGTGGTCGCATTCGTGTGGAGTCGGCAACGCCCATCCGTGTCGGTCCCATCGTGCGCCTGCTGGAAGAGATGGGGGCCGAAGTGCTGGAAGCTCGACGGCTTCGGCCATCTCTCGAGGAAGTCTTTGTGCGGATCACCGGCATCGAAGCATCCGCCATGGGAAAAGATAAGGAAAAGGCCGGAGGTGGCGTATGAAACGCTGGATCGCCTTCTGGAACATCATGCTCAAGGACATGAGAGCCTATTATCTCAAACCGCCCAACATCAGCTGGGGACTCCTCTTTCCCGTCGCCTGGACGGGCATGTTCTTCATCAAATCAGGAGCGGGCGCGGAAAGCATTCCCGCCCTGCTGCCGGGGCTCATCTCCATTTCCATCCTTTTCGGCACGACCTCCATGCTGGCGGTGACGGTCACCTTCGAAAAGAAGGGCCGGTCTTTCGAACGGCTGCTCCTCGCGCCCATTCCTCTGGAGTTGCTCATGCTGGCCAAGACGGGAGGCGCCATCCTCTTCGGTGTGGCCAACGCTTTTGTGCCGGTCATTCTGGCTTCCTTTCTGACTGATCTTTCCCGGGTGAACTGGGCGGTCGTCCTGCCCGCCGTGGTCATGATCGCCGTCGCCTCCACATTTCTGGGGCTCTTCATCGCCGTGTCCGTGAGCGAAGTGTTCGAAGCACAAACATTTTCCAATTTCTTTCGGTTTCCCATGATTTTTCTCTGCGGCCTCTTTTTCCCCATTCAAATATTGCCCGTGTTCCTGCAGCCGCTGTCCTACGTGCTTCCTCTCACATACGGTGCGGACCTTCTCCACGGTGCGATCCAGGGGACGAACCGCATGTCCCCGGGCCTGGATTTCGCCCTCATCACCGGCTTTTGCGTCTTGCTCTTTTTCTTCAGCCTCAAGAACATTCACAGGAGATGGATCCTCTGAATTCCCCGAGCGCCCTGGGGCGGCAACCCATCATTTTCATGCCCGGCCTGGATGGGACGGGCATCTCTTTCGAACCCCTGGCGGAACTGCTCCCCCCGGATGCTTCCGTGAAGATCGTTCGGTATCCTCCAGACCGGTTTCTCGATTTTGATGAAACCGTTCGATGCGCCCGTGACCAGATTCAACCCTGCGATGAGGGAATCCTGATAGCGGAATCCTTTTCCGGTCCCGTGGCTGTTGCCCTTGTGAGTACAGGGCAGGTGAAGGCGAAAGGGCTGATTCTCTGCTGCACCTTTGCCCGATCTCCGAGACCGCTGCTCTGGAAGACCCTGGGGCGTTTGCCCCTGGCGCGTCTTCTGCGTCTGCCGCCGCCGCGATGCCTGTTGAAGCATCTGATCGAAGGCGGGGATCCACCCACGGATCTGTTCCTTGCCCTGTGGCAGAGGGTAAAGGCTCTGGTTCCTGCCGAAGTGCTCGTGCACAGGCTGAGAATCCTCAGTGAAGTGGATGTCCGGCCTCACCTCCCTCGCCTGAAAATCCCATGCCTCTACCTCCAGGCAACGGGTGATAGAACCGTGCCGCCCCGTTCCCTCTTTGATTTCACGGAAGCCGTTCCCGATTTGAGAGTGAGACGGATCCGGGGCCCTCACTTTCTGCTTCAGGCTCAACCTGGAGCCGCCCTGGTTGCCATTGAGGACTTTGCGGCCTGGGTGACGGCCCCATCCTTATCCTGAATGGGTCAGCGCCATGCCGGAAGTGGGGGGAAGGCAAAGGCGAGCGTGTTGTGCATCCTTCAGGTGGGCCGGTGGGAAGAAAAAACCTTGGTGGGTCTGCTGCAAAAAATGATTTCGTTTTGCGGTGAGGAGGGGGAAATCAGGTGCGGCGGAGTTCTTTCAGAGGGAGGGGCTGGGCCCTGGTCGGGCCGCCAGCCGCTCCAAAGGAAGGTGACCGTGGGGCATGGAAAGTGGATCAGGCACCCCCGCCCTTCTGAATGGCAAAGCCCTGGGGTTGGAGACCTGTGGCGGAGGGGGTCCCGGCGATCTGGGCCAGGTAGACGGCGCCGAGTTTTTCAATGTGCTCGCCGACGTTGTCGAAGTAGTTGAAATGGAGTTGTTCGTCTTCGATGATCTGCTCGAAAACTTTCATGCTCACGCTGTCGCCGTTTTCCCGGCACACCTGAAGGAATTGATTGTAGACGGCGATGGTGTTGTCCTCGAGGTCGGCATCGAAGGGATACATGGCCTCCACGGCCTGGCCTTTCTGGACCTTCGCGGCGGCTTCCGTCGTGGGCTCCCCGCCCAGTTCCTTCACGCGTTCAGCGAAAGCTTCGGCGTGTCGCATCTCGTCAATGGCGATCAGCTTCATCTTGCCCGCCAGTTCCCCGTAATCCATGTCGTCCAGATTGTAGTGCTGATTCATGTATTGATGAATGGCGTGCAATTCCATGGCGCGAGCCTTGTTCAACACCTCGATGACCTTTTCCCTCTGCATTTTTCTGACATTCTGATCCATCTTCAAACTCCTCGTTGATTGACCTTGCCGGTTTTAGACTGTTGAAACGGGTACTTTTCGACCCTCCGCATGTTAAAGCATCAGAGATTCACCACCCGATCGCCATCGCATCATTATTGTGTCTGCGCACGAAAGGGACGCATCTCGAAGCGGCGTTTCGGGGAACCGACCACCGATATTTTTCATGAACGGGCACAACCCGGAGGCGTCCGACACGTTGGTAGGTTAATCAGTTCAGACAGATGGTGCAAGTGAGGAATGCCGTTGCAGAGCGAATTGGCTTTCTCTGAAGATGGGTTCCCGTGATCCAGGGATTCTACACTTCTCGATGTGGCGTCACCTGGCCACCATGGAACTCAGCCAGAGGGTGAGGGGTGGGAAAAAAGTGATGATGAGAAGGTCCAGGATCAGAATGAAAAGAAGCGGCAGGATGCGTCGGCTCACCGCCCCGATGCCGTCCCCCGAAATGGCGCAGGAGACGATGAGGCAGATGCCCATGGGAGGGGTGAGCATGCCGATGGCGAGATTGACCACCACGATGGCTCCCAACTGGACCATGCCGATGCCCAGTGCGGGCAGCATGGCGGCCACCATGGGAACGAGCAGGAGCAGAGCGGCAGTGGTTTCCACGAAGGTTCCCGCCACCAGAAGGAGGACATTGATGAGCAGCAGAAGAGCGATGGGATTCTCGGTGAGGCTCAGAAGGCCGCCGGCCAGCTGCCCGGGCAGATCTTCCATGGCGGATATCCAGCTGAACACCGAAGCGGCGGCAATGATGAACATGACGATGGACGACGTGATGGCGCCGTCTCTGAAAATGCGGGGGAGGTCTTTCACTCCTATACTGCGGTAAAGGACCATGGAAAGAAGGAGTGCGTAGACCACGGCCACGGCTGCCGATTCTGTGGCAGTAAATATGCCGCCCAGGATCCCGCCCAGGATGATCACGGGGGTCCCCAGGGGCAGAAGGGCATGAAAGAACGTCCGCCGGACTGCTCTCGGGGAAAATGCCGTCGTCCGGCCGTAACCGTGTTTTACGGAGATGAAGGTGGACACGGCAATGAGGGAAAAACCCATGAGGAGGCCGGGGAGAATCCCCGCAGCAAACAACTGACCGATGGAGGCACCGGTGAGAAAACCGAAAAGGATCATGGGGATGGAGGGAGGAATGACGACCCCGATGGAACCTCCGGAAGCTTGCACGGCTGCGGCGAAGTCGGAATCGTACCCGGATTTTTTCATGGCCGGGATCATGATGGCCCCCACCGCGGCGGCATCGGCTGCCGCAGAGCCCGAAATACCGGCAAAAAACATGGAGGAGACCAGGGTCACCGCCGCCAGCCCTCCGGGCATCCAGCCCACCAGTGCATTGGCGAAATCGATGAGCCGCCGGCTGATGCCCCCCGCCTCCATGATGACTCCCGTGAACATGAAAAGGGGAACGGCCATGAGGTGGAAGGAGTCCGGTCCGGCGATCAACCGCTGCGCCACCATCATGAAGTCCAGCCGGCCCTGGACGAAAATGGCGGCCAGAGAGGCCACGCCGATGGCCACGGCAATGGGCACATTGAGGACAAAAAGAATCAGCAGTGCGGTGAGAAGCGTCTCAGCGATCATGGCGTTGTTGGAGGGTCTGTATCAAAAAGGTCACGGCATGAAACATCAACACCAGGCCGCCGAGGGGCACTGCACCGAAGACCAGCCACTTGGGCAGGTGGAGGGACGGAGTTTCCTGGAGCCGCACAAACCAGGCAAACCGAAACCCATACCAGACCATGACGCTGAAGAAGCCCAGTGCGATGCAGTGCCCCAGGACGGCTGTTCTCCATCTCCAGGCCGGGGGCAAGCGGTTTACCAGGGTGTCGATTCCGGGATGCTTTCCCCGGTAGTAGGCCGCCGATGCCCCCAGGAAGGTGAGCCAGATCAGGAGGTGTCGGGCCAGTTCCTCCGACCAGAAAAGGGATGCATTGAGCACATACCGGAAGAAAACCTGGAGTGCCACCACGAAAGCCATGGCAAATCCGAGCAGGAAGAGCAAATGCTCGATCCCCTGGTTGACGATTCGGCTGAACGCCGTGAGCCAGGTCATGAAAACCCCTGCAGGACTGGATTACTTGGCGGCTTCCATCATCTTCGTCAGCAGGGCTTGTACCCTGGAGTCCTTGAAAAGATCCAGATCCTTGATCCCGGCCACTCTGGCCCGGAACGCGTCGATGTCCGGCGATTCCTCCACCTGCATCCCTTTTTCCTTGAGCATCTGGAGGCGTGCCGCATCCTTCGCCCGGTTGTCGGCCACCTGGAAGGCCGCCGCTTCACGCATGGCCGTTGCGATCAGGTCCTGGGTCCCGGCGTCGAGGGACTTCCACCAGGTGAGGGATGCCACATCGATGTGGGCCGAATAAACATGTCGGGTCATGGTCATGTACTTCTGGATCTCGTGGAAATTGTAGACTTCCATCACCCAGAGCGGGTTCTCCTGGCCGTCGATCACCCCCTGCTCAAGTTCCGTGTAAATGGGCCAGGGCATGGGCGTGGGGTTGGCCCCCAGAGCCTGCCAGATAGCCCGATGGAGCTGGGATTCCATGACCCGGATTTTGAGCCCTTCCACGTCGGTCGGGGTTTTGACCGGTCGCTTGCTGTTGGTCAGATTGCGAAATCCATTTTCCGAAAAGCACAAGCCCTTGAAGCCCGAGGTTTCCAGGCTGTCCAGAATTTCCTGGCCAAGAGGGCCGTTGAGAATCTGATCCACCTGTTCATTGTTTTTGAAGAGGAAGGGATAGTCGATGACACGGGCAATGGGATCGAAGGCGTCAAAGGGACCGCTGGTGATCACCCCCATCTGCACGGCATTCATCTGGATCTGCTGGAGGATTTCCGTTTCGCTTCCAATGGAGCCCGAATGAAGGATCTGCACCGTGATGTCGCCGTTCGAGCGTGCCTCCACGATCTCTTTAAATTTATCCGCAGCAATATTCTGTGCCGAACCCGGTTTGGTGACCACCCCGAGTTTGATGTTCATGGCTCCCCAAGCCGTTGAACTCCCAAGAAAAATCGCCGCTGCAAGAAACGCCGGTGCCCATCGTCTCATCTCCATTCTCCTCCGTCAGGGTTCCTGGATTCGTATCGGTCCACGCCAACTTTTCCCCATTATTTCACGATTCCGCCTTTTGATGCCAGCCGTATTTCAAATGCCGCTCATGGATCACAAGGCTTGCCCTGCCGGATGCAAACCGGACCCCGGGAGGATGCTTCGTCCGGAACCGGGAATCATCAGCGAGATGGGAAACGGAGAGTGGAGGGGAAGAAGGAGAAACCAGGAAAGGACAAGGGGAAGAAGCCACAGACAGGCGGGTACGCTCGGGCGAAAATGACCGCCCGGATCGGCCGGTTCCCAGGCTCCAGCCTCGGAACCGGCAAGCGTTTAAGGACCTGCGCCCGGCTGCACCAGGTGGCTTTGCGGTCCCGGGATTGTGTGCCTCAATGGTCTCCGGAACCCTCCGGTGTGCGCAGGCATCTTCTGGAGAGGGCGGTTGGGTGGAGGACGCTCAAATGAGGGCAGGAGATGTTCCGGTTGCTGTCCTGCGCTTCACGGCCGAAGGTGGATGGCCTTCAATCGTGCAGTCCGAAGATTTTTTCCAATTCTTTTTGAGACACAACCTTCCCGACGAAGGCTTCCACCACATGGGGATCGAAATGAGAGCCCGCACCCTGCCGGATATGGGTGATCACTTCTTCCAGGGCCAGGCCGTTGCGGTAAGGCCTGTTGGCGAGCATGGCATCGAACACGTCTGCAACGATCAGGATGCGGGCTCCCAGGTGAATCTGTTCACCCTTCAGCCCGTGGGGATACCCCTTGCAACGCAAACCCGACATGATCCTGCTCGACGTCGAGATGCCCGACATGTAAGGGTTCGAGGTTTGCCAGGCCATTCGGAATCTCAAGGCAGGTCGGGATGTCCCCATTCTGATGGCCACGGGAATGGGTGACATCGACTTCATCAAAAAGGCTTTCCCGGTGGGCTCGACGAATTTCATCACGAAACCTCCGAACCCCATCATCCTTACAGAATGCATCCGCTACATGCTGCAGGCGGGCGGAGCCTTCCAGGACTTGCGGCAGGCCGAAGAGATGGCTCTCAATGCGCAGCAGGGCACGTTTCTGCAGGAGGGTGAGAACGATCTTTGCAAGCCCGACCCTTCCGACGAGTCGTGGGTAGAGTGAGAGAACGGCCATGGGCCAACAAGACTGTATCCTGAAAAATAAAAGACCGCCACAAGCGCCTGTCCCCCACTGTTTTGCGTCAGAAAGTTCCTGGACTCACCTGGAGAGGAAAATCGGAATTCCCCGACACGATGAGCCTCTGAGTTCCTGACAGGTCCACTCCATCGCGCTCCCAACCTGAGGTAACGTCCGGTTTTCCGGGCAGATTTGAGGAACACGACGAGGAAAGATTCGGTTGCGGTATTGGCCCTGCGCCGTCCGCCTTCCCTGGAGTATGGGTTTTTGCAGGGTCTTTCCAAGCGAAGGGGTTTGCAATTGGGATACAATTTGGATAAAAGAGTATCAATATAAAAATTGGGAGGGGCAGAAAGCCTCGCATTCCTTCTTCCCGTTTCGTTGCCGTATTTCTTGAAAATACCTCTCCATTCTCTTTCGCCTGATCCGGTCGCTTTGAGCCGACGAATCGGTGAAGACCCCCCGGTCCCCTTTTGCTGCAGAACAGAATCGCCTTCGGCTCCCGAAACTGCTCGACTCCTGCAATCCAGTGCATAAACCGCCGCCGCTGCAAATGGCCGGGCAGTCGGGAAAGGTCCGGGGTTCGAAACTTCCGACCCCTCCAGCCCGTGCACATCAAACGGTCTTCAAGACATCCAGGGAGATTCCACCATGGCCTACGAGTACCTGGTCGTGCTGTTTCCACGCAAGCGGGAGGTGTTGATCAATGGCGAATTCATGGGATTTACCAACAGACGCCTGGAGCTGGAGGGGGGACATTATCGGGTTGCACTGGGCCCTCCACCCAATTTTGTTCCGGAGGAGCAGGAGGTGGAGCTGATCAACACCACCATCATCAGCCCCAAAATCATCCAATTCGAGGAGTCGTAATCCGTGGCAAGTTTCTGGATCAAGTGGCTGATTTGCGCGGGTGCTCTGGTCATCCAGCTGTCCTCCTGCGCCCATTATCCCGTCAATCAGCAGAGCCTCACGTTCGACAAAGCGGGAGGGTATCGCTTCGATACACTGGAAACCGGGGCTCTGAACACCGATTCCCTGTTTGTCTGCCTCCTTTTTTCAGGAGGAGGCACCCGGGCGGCTGCTCTGTCCTATGGGGTGATGCGGGAGTTGAGGGACACGCGCATCCACTTGGACGGGACGGAGAAGCGCCTCCTGGATGAGGTCGATTGTATCTCCTCCGTGTCGGGAGGATCCTTCACGGCTGCCTACTACGGGCTGTTCCGAGAGCAGCTTTTCGATGACTTTCGGGAAAAGTTTCTCGATCGGAACATTCAGGGAGCCCTTGCGCTCAAACTCTTCAACCCCTTCAACCTGCTTCGACTCGGCTCCCCATACTTTGGACGAATCGATCTCGCTGCAGAGCTTTACGACCGGGAGATTTTCCAATCGGCTACATTTTCTGCCCTGGAAGAAAAGGGACGTCCCTTCGTAGTCCTCAACGCCACCAATCTCGGGTCGGGCAGGCGATTCGATTTCACCCAGGATTACTTCGATGCCATGGGTTCGCGCCTGGATCTCTACCCCGTTTCGCGGGCCGTGGCGGCCTCTTCTGCATTTCCGTTTCTCCTGAGCCCCATCAGTCTCAAAAATTATCCCCAGGCCGAAGGCTACGAGCCGCCCTGGTGGTACGACCGCGCAATGGAATCCCGCGATCGGGCCACGCGCAGGTACCACTCGGCCAGAAATCTCCAGTTCTATTTCCAGGACGAAAACACCCACGTCCACCTCATGGATGGGGGCTTGTCCGACAACATCGGAGCGCGGGCCATCCTGGACGCCTACGACAGGGGGTTCATCCGGACCCGAATCGGCAGGGAGGTCATCGATCGGCTGGTGGTGATCGTCGTGAATGCCCGCACGGAGAGCGAGGATGCAATAAGCCGCAGGGAAAAACCCCCGGGGCTTTTCACCGTCGCGGAGAAAACGGCAACGGTCGCCATGGACAATTACAGTTTCGAAAGTGTCGAGCAGCTCCGGTCCGTTTTATACGAACGAGTGCAGACCCAGAGAAACCTGGAAGACTGCCGGCGTCTCCTGGAAGCGCACTGTCCCGATCCCCCGGCGCCCATACCGCTGGGAGGCGAGATCGATCCCTATGTGGTGGAGATCAACTTCGAAGCCGTGGCGCAGCTTCCCGGGGAAGACTCGCGCTACTATCTCGATTTGCCCACTTCCTTCAAGCTGAGCCGAGAGCAGGTCGACCGGTTGATTGCCATCGGGCCCAAGCTGCTGCGGGGCTCGCCACAGTTTCAGTGCTTGCTCAAAGTGCTCGAGGCAGAGGCGCAGGGTCTTTCCCGGCCGCCTGAATGCCCCGTTGGGGCAGGCATCTGGGGTCCGGGGGCCATACCGGGTGGTGGGGGGTGAGAAGGGCCCTTTCGAGAGCGAGTGCACCGGGACTTTTTTGGGGAAGGGTCCCGGGGGTTCGGCCGGGATTTCAGGGAGTGCAGAGGAAGGGCTTGCCGTCGGGGCCCGAGTGATAGCTGTAGATTCGCCCGGCGGCCTGAAGACGAATCAAAAGTCCTTCCTGTTGAACCTGAGCATAGACCATTCCGGGTTTGGGACAGCCGAGGCTCGCATCCGGCCAGATGATTTTTGTGACTTCCAGAACCTCGACGGCCTCCGGCTGGAGGCGCGTGAGAGCGGCCAGTTGACTGACGGCCTTTTGCACCACGCTTTCCGTGTGTGTCACATCCGCGGCAGCTCTTTCCTGCAGGTGACTTTCGTGAGGGTTCACTCCGGACGTACTCATGCCGCGCTGATCCTCCGGCGGCGCCGTTTGCCGCTCTTGATAGGCATCGGGATTGGTCCAGAGATAGTAGGCCGTCCGGGTCCAGCCGATCATGCCGAAGAGCATGAATCCCAGAGCCAGGTAGAGAAGCCATTTGTTCTGCATGGAATCGATCTTGCGCCTTTCAGTTTTTGAGCCGCTTCATTTCCTTGGGACCCTGACCCTTCCAATCGTAATACACCTTTCCATCCTGGGCAAAAATCCTCACGCCCGTGTCGGATGTGATGTCGTCGCCATTGATGGTCCAGGCTCTCCACCCCATGTAACGCTTCTTTCCCCCCCGCGTGATGCGGTCGAAATACAAAGCGTATCGGTCGCCCTCCTTGATGAGCCTGTATTTGACGGAATTGGTATCACTCTTTCCGTCCTCGGTGGTCCTGGTGTAAACAACGGACCACCCCCCGAGCAGGAGAGGGTTCGGCTCTTTCACGACCGTGCAGTAGTCTGTGGGGTCGCCCAGCCGGTCCTGGGTCTGGGTGGTGGCGCAGGCCGGAAAAAACATCATACCGGCCAAAATCAGTGCAAGGGAGGCGAAAAAGGTTTTGATCATGGCTCCTCCTCTCTCTCCGCCGTGCAGATTCAGGAAGGCATCGAACCCCCAAGCGAGGCGAAGCCATCCAGGATCTTTCGTTGCGTTTGAAGCACACACTGTAGCAGGGACGCGGCCGTTCGCCTTTCAATCCTTGAGGCGTTTCATTTCTTTGGGGCCCTGCCCCCTCCAGTCGTAATACACCTTTCCATCCTGGGCAAAAATCCTCACGCCCGTGTCGGATGTGATCTCGTCCCCATTGATGGTCCAGCCTCTCCATCCCCTGTGCCGAGTCTTGCCTCCACGCACGACGCGATCAAAATGCAGGGCATATCGGTCGCCAACCTGGATAAGCCTGTACTTGACGCTGTCGGATTCGGGTTTTCCGTCCGTTGTGGTTGTCGGGTAGACGATGGACCATCCCCCAAGGAGGAGAGGGTTCGGCTCTTTCACCACCATGCAGTAGTCCGTGGGAGTGCCCAGAGAACTCGTGGTGGTGGTACAGGCCGGAAGCAGCATCGCGCCCGCCAGCAGCAAAGCAAAGCAGATCAGAAATGGTTTTCTCATGTCTCGTCCTTCCTTCTCTGGGTAAAAATTTTGACATCCCCGAGATCATGAGTCCGGGACACCTCCCAGACTCATGATCTCGGGCTCAGACACATCTGCGAGACGACAATCCTTGCGAGACGTCACCCCGTCAAAAACCAACATTCGGACACGACTGCATGGCGGTCTGCAGCTGCTCCTGCGTGAACTCCTCGTCTTTCAACTCCCCCCGAAGATAGTGGTCGTAAGCCCCCAAATCCAGCAATCCGTGCCCGGAATAGAGGAACACGATGACCGTACCCGGTTCGGCCTCCCTGGCAACATCGATGGCGGCCCGGATGGCGTGGGACGTTTCCGGGGCCGGGAGAAATCCCTCGGTGTTCAGGAAAAGCTTCGCGGCCTCGAAAACCTCTGTCTGGTAATAGGCCCTGGCTTCCACCAGGCCCAGGCGCGCCAGGTGGCTCAAAATGGGGGATTCGCCGTGATATCGCAAACCGCCCGCATGGATGGGGGGCGGGAAGAAATTGTGCCCGAGGGTGTGCATTTTCAACAGGGGTGTGAGTCGTGCCACGTCCCCGTAATCATAGCGATATTGACCTCGGGTCAGGGTCGGACAGGCCTGGGGTTCCACGGCAAGGAATCGCATGGATTGCCCGGCAAGTTTGGCCGGCACAAAAGGAAGCACCAGGCCGGCAAAATTGCTCCCGCCTCCCACGCAGCCGATGAGGACATCGGGCTTTTCCCCGGCCAGCCGCAGTTGCTGCTCGGTTTCCAGGCCCATGATGGTCTGATGCAAAACGACATGGTTCAGCACACTGCCCAGGGCGTACTTGGTATCTTCCCGGCCGGCCGCGTCTTCAATGGCTTCCGAGATGGCTACACCGAGGCTTCCGGAACACTGGGGATCCGAAGCCAGCAGGTGCCGCCCGAAGTGGGTGCGGTCGGAAGGGGAAGGAAAGACTTCCGCTCCGTAAGCCCGGATCAGAATCCCCCGATAGGGTTTTTGTTCATAGCTGCAGCGGACCATGTAGACGGTGCACTCGATGCCGAACATCCGGCAGGCAAAGGCCAGCGCCGTGCCCCACTGGCCGGCACCCGTTTCCGTGGCGATGCGGCGGACTCCTGCTGTCTTGTTGAAGTACGCCTGGGGGATGGCGGTGTTGGGCTTGTGGGAGCCTGCAGGGGACACTGATTCGTTTTTATAAAAAATTTTGGCTTTGGTTCCCAGTACGGCCTCCAGACGATGAGCACGCACGAGGGGTGTGGGGCGGAAGAGTCGGTAGACCTCCGCCACAGGTTCGGGAATATCGATCCACCGCTGAGGAGAAGCCTCCTGCTCGATAAGAGCATCGGGGAAGATGGGAGCCAGTTCATGCGGTTCGATGGGCTTGAGGGTTTCCGGGTGCAGGGGCGGAGGCAGGGGTTCCGGAAGGTCGGGAAGGACGTTGTACCACTGTTTAGGCAAATCTTTTTCTGGTAGTATGATTCGGTAATCCATCAGTTCGTGATCCTCCTCCTAGAGAGTGGTGTCGACATCTACGACGCTTTCCTGGGGCAATGATCTCCCAATCACCTCAACCACTTGCCGCGCACCGGGCGAACCTCTCGGGTCCCGGGCCGGGACCTCGAGGTATCGGGGCATGAAATCCACCGTCAAGTGGACTGAATACAGGAGCATATTACACACAAAAGGCGGGAGAAACCAAGTTTTAAAGGTGGAGAGAGATTCGCCGCCAAAATCGGTGAATACGCTGGGGCCGGCATGGCGTTCCTGTCTTGGACGGCAGATATGGGCGGAGTTGGGTGTCACACTGAAACCAGGGCCCCCCAAAACAGTGACCCGTTGCCCAGTGGTCATCCCCGGCCGCTTTTGGGCGGCAATCCGGATCTTCACCGACAGTTGAGCCTTCCCGCCCGAATTCTCTGGAAACGACACCCCGAGGTACACCGCACCATATTGTGCGGCGCTGAACAGGCAGGTTTTATCGGGGGACAAGTGGATCATTGGCCCGGTGGTGCTTATCAAGGGTGGCATGAATTGGGGAATGGTCGCCATGAGGCCAATTTTGCTGTGAGGAGGGAGCATGGGAAAGATTCTGGCTGTTCATGGAAGTCCACGCCGTGAGGGGAACACTTCCCGGCTGCTGCGCCGCGCGGTGCAGGGAGCGCGGGATGCCGGGGGGCAGGTGGAGGAGGTGGTGCTGAGGGATCTCAAAATGTCTCCCTGCCTCGAAATCTATGGCTGCAAGACCACGGGGAGGTGTGTCATCCAGGACGATTTTCAGGAAATCTATGATCAACTCCTGAACGCGCAGGGACTGATTCTGGCCTCCCCGATCTTCTTCTACACAGTGAGTTCCCACGTCAAGATACTCATGGATCGTTGCCAGTCGCTGTGGATCAAGAAATACTGGCTGGAAAAGGAACGCTTCGGTGCGAGGAAGCCGACCCGCAAGGGCCTTTTCATCAGTGTGGGAGCCACGAAGGGGAAGAAGCTTTTCGAAGGGACGCTTCTCACGGTTCGCTATTTTTTTGATACGCTCGACATGGAACTGTGGCGAAGTCTTCTCTATCGGGGCCTCGACCTGGAAGGGGACGTGCTGGAACACCCCGATTACCTGGAGGAGGCGTATCGTGCAGGTTTTGATTTTGGGAAGGAAATGAGCCGCGCGGAAGGAGTTTGAGACGATTGGCCTGGCAAGCAGTCCCGGGGATGAGTCCGGAAAAAGAGAGCGCTGAACAGAAGGTCCAGAGGGAAAGTCCCTGGAAATCCTTAGACCTGGCGGTGCCGTATTTCAAGCTGCATACGGGCAGGATTCTTCTGGGATTTTTGGCGCTCATGGTGGTGGACACGCTGCAGCTCTTCATTCCACGGGTCATCAAGCTGGCTGTGGACAGCCTCCGGATGGGCGAGGCCACGCCGAACCTGCTGCTGCTCTACGGCGCCTATGTAACCCTCATTGCCGTGGTCATCGCCGTGCTGCGCTATGTGTGGCGCTATCTGCTCCTGGGCTTTTCGCGGCTCATGGAAACCGATCTCAGAAACCGCATGGTGAGCCACCTTCTCACCCTCGATCGGGCCTTTTACCAGCGCAGAACCCCCGGTGAAATCATGGCCCTCACGACCAATGACCTCTCCTCGGTGCAACTGGCCGCCGGAATGGGGCTGGTTGCACTGGTCGATGCGCTGTTCATGGGATTTGCCGCCATCGCCTTCATGGCCTACATCAGCCCGACGCTGACCCTTATCGCCATCGCCCCCATGCCCGTGCTGGCGTTGCTCACTCGCTTCCTGTCCAGTCGCCTGCACCGTCGTTTTCGCAAAGTTCAGGAACAATTTTCCCTCATGACGGAATTTGTGCGCTCGACCCTCTCCTCCATCCGCCTGATCAAGGCTTACAACCAGGAAACCGCCCAAGTCTCCAGGTTCGACAACTTGGGGGAGACCTACGTCCAGGACAACCTCAAGCTGGCAAGCATTCAGGGCACACTCTTTCCCATTTCCGGGTTCATCGGGAACCTCAGCATGCTCCTGGTACTTTTTTACGGGGGGCGGATGACCATCTCCGGGACCATCACCGTCGGGGATTTCGTGGCCTTCATTGCCTACCTTTTTCTCATGACCTGGCCCATGATGGCTCTGGGCTGGGTGACCAACCTCTTCCAGCGTGGCATGACCTCCCTGGCGCGCATCCAGGGACTGCTTCAGGAAAAACCCATTCTGGAAGCGCCTCAAGAAGCGGTGCGCATGGGTCCCCTCAAGGGGTCCATACGGCTGGAAGGCCTCTCCTTCACGTTCCCCCGCCAGAAGGAGCCCGCTCTCAAAGACCTTCATCTGGACATCCGCCCCGGGACCTTCCTGGGCGTGGTGGGAAGGACGGGGTCCGGCAAGACAACGCTGTGTCATCTCCTTGCGAGACTCTACCCGGTCGAGGACGGCATGCTTTTCTTTGACGGCATGGATGTGAATCGGCTCTCCTTGAGCGCGGTTCGGGAAGCCATCGCCTATGTGCCCCAGGAGGTCATCCTCTTTTCAGACACCATTGCTCACAACATCGCCATGGGCAAAGGCGACGCATGTCCGGAGGAGATCGAGGCGGTGGCCCGGGCGGCCTCCATTCACGATGAGATCCTCGCCATGAAGGACGGCTACGACACCCGTATCGGCGAGAGAGGCGTGAAGCTCTCGGGAGGGCAGCGGCAGCGCATCGCCATCGCGAGGGCCCTGCTTCTGAAACGGCCCATCATCATCATCGACGACGGTCTGTCCGCAGTGGACATGGAAACGGAGCACGCCATCATCCTTTCCATTGCCGGCTACCTCGCGGGGCGCACCTGCATCGTGGTGTCCCACCGGGTGGCCCCTCTGGCCGATGCCGATGAAATCATGGTGCTGGAGGAGGGAAGGATCGTGGAACGGGGGTCTCATGAGCATCTTCTGAAGCGGGGCGGTTTTTATGCCAACATTTATCGGCAGCAGACTGTCGAGGATTAGTCCCGCTTTTTGTGGGGAAATTACAAGGCAGAGGACCTGAGCATGCGGCGAAATCCGGGATATGAGGAGGGGGAAAAAGACGCTCCCATGCGGGATCTCAAGCTGTGGCAGGGTCTGTTTCCCTTCATCCTGCCGCGGTGGCGGAGCCTCACCGGTGCGGTGCTGCTCTCCTTTGTGGTCACTGCCACCAGCCTGGCCATGCCGCGCCTGGTCCAGCTGAGCATGGACGATTACATCCTCAACGAAAGTCTGTCTGCCGCGGAACGCTTCCAGGGCCTCTCTTATCTGGGGGCGGTGTTTCTTGGGGTGATCCTGGTGGGCTTCGTCGCCAATTTCCTCCAGGTGGTGACGCTGGAATGGACCGGCCAGAAGATCATGCACGCGCTGCGCCAGGGACTTTTTCAGCACATGATCAAGCTGAACCTTTCCTTCTTCCACGCCCATCCCGTGGGACGGCTCGTGACGCGGCTCACCAACGACATTCAGAACATGTACGAAATGTTCACGTCGGTCATCGTCACTTTGTTCAACGACGGCGTGCGACTGGTGGGGATCCTGGCCATCATGTTCTGGATGAACTGGCGTCTCACTCTGGTCCTGTGTGCCATCTTTCCCGCCATGCTGGTGATCACGATCGTTTTTGGACGACTCAGCCGGAATGCCTTTCGCAGAATCAGGAAACACCTTGCGGAAATCAACGCGTACGTCCAGGAGATGCTTTCGGGCATGTCGGTGATCCAGATTTTTCTCCGGGAGAAAGACACCCTTCGGGAGTTTCGGGAGTTCAATGACCGCTATTATGCCGGCGCCATGTATCAGATCAAGATCTTCGGGATTTTCATGCCGCTCATCGAGGTCATGAGCTCCGTGGCCATGGCCCTGATCCTCTGGTACGGCGGCGGGGAAATCCTCCGCGAGCACATGACGCTGGGAACCCTGACCGCCTTCATCTCCTACATCAGGCTTTTTTTTCAGCCCCTGCGTGAGCTTTCCCAGAAATACTCCATCGTGCAGTCGGCCATGGCTTCTGCAGAGCGGATTTTCCAGCTGTTTGAAACCAGGGACATGCTGGAGGTGTCGGAGCGCCCCGTCAGGCCACTGTCTGTCGAAGGGGACATCCGCTTCGAAAACGTCAGTTTCAGGTATTCGGCAGATCGACCCGTCCTGAGCCACATTTCGTTCCACGCGGCTCCGGGGGAAACCCTCGCCATCGTGGGGGCGACGGGATCGGGCAAAACGACCCTCATCAATCTCCTGGAACGATTCTACGACCCGGTGGAGGGAAGAATCCTGGTCGACGGCGTGGACCTGAAAGATATGGATGAACACTGGCTTCGGAATCTGGTGGGTCTCGTCATGCAGGAGGTCTTCGTCGTTCCCGGAACCATTCGCGAAAATATTGTGCTGGATATGAGCCTGGAAGATTCCGAGCTACAGCGAATTCTGGAACTCTCCCAGCTCTCGTCACTGCTCAGTCGCCTACCCGAAGGACTCCAGACGCGCATCGGCGAGGGCGGCGTGGACCTCTCGGCCGGGGAGAAACAGCTCCTGGCTTTTGCGCGGGTCCTCGCCAGAGATCCCCGCATCCTGGTGCTCGATGAGGCCACCGCCAATGTGGACACGGAGACGGAAATGCTCATCGAAAAAGCCATCCAGGCGGCGCTCTCCAACAGGACAAGCCTCGTGATTGCCCATCGCCTTTCGACCATCAGGCGTGCAGACCGGATCCTGGTGCTGGATCACGGTCGGGTTGTGGAGGAGGGAACTCACCAGGACCTGATGCGTCGACAGGGCGTCTACCATCACCTGCAGTCTCTGCACAACGGTGCGGGGCAGAAACCTTCCAGCGGGTTGGCGGGCAGCCCTTCTTAACTTCCCAAAAAGGACAGGAACCAGGGCAGACCCGCCACCAGAGCAGGTGCGATCACCAGGGCGGGCAGAAAGTTGGCGAGACGGATCTCTTTGAGCTCCAAAAGCTTGAGCCCGATTCCCATGATGATCACGCCGCCTGTGGCGGTCATTTCGGTGATCATGGGATCGGTCAGCAGGCTGGCGAAGAGTCCCGCGAACAAGGTCAGGGCGCCCTGGTAGATGAAGATGGACACGGCTGAAAAGGCCACGCCCCATCCCAGGCTTGCGGAGAAGGCGATGGATGCGAACCCGTCGAGCACCGATTTGACGGCGAGGGTTCGGTAGTCACCCGTGAGCCCGTCCTGGATGGAGCCGAGAATGGCCATGGGACCCACGCAGAAGACGAGGGTCGCCATGACGAATCCCTCGGCAAAATTCTTGAGAGAAGTGCTGCCTCCCGATTTGGCCAGGGCGGTCTGCAGCGTCCTTCCCAGGCGCTGAAGTGCTCCATCCAGATGCAGCAATTCCCCCGTGATGCCGCCCACCAGGATGGCTCCCAGGACAATGAGGATGTTCTTCGTCTCGAGGGCCATCTGCAATCCCACTAACGTGGTGACGAGACCCAGGCCGTGAAGCACCGTGTCGCGCATGTTTTCAGGGAGCCTGCTGCCCAGGGACACACCCAGGGAAGTGCCTGCCAGGATGCTGCCCACATTGATGAAGGTGCCGACCATGAGATCATGTTCCTTCCGAAGTCGGATGAAGAGTCCGCAAAAAGGGTTGGCAGGGTTCTCGGTGTCAGGAGGACGCGAACCTCTTGAGACGTTCGATCCTTTCCACAATGGGAGGATGGGAGTAGTTGAACCGGACGAACCAGGGGTGAGGATTGAGGTTGGCCAGGTTGTCCACGGCGAGTCGCTTGAGCGCCTCGATCATGGGATCCGGTGTTCCCATGATTTGGGCGGCATAGTTGTCCGCTTCCCTTTCGAAATGTCTGGAAAGCGCCATGGGCAGGGGCTGCAGGAAAAAAGCGGCTTTCTGCCAGAAGATTCCCGCGAGGAAAAGGCCTGCGTAGGTTTGAGTGTCTTCAAAGCCGAAGGTGGTCAAAAAAGGAGACCAGGAGAGCAACAGGGAAAGGCCATAGAGGGCCGCAAGCAGAGACCCGAGGGCGAGAAAAAGCTGTTTGGGCACGTGCCGCTTTTTGAAGTGGCCGGCTTCATGGGCGAGGACGGCCAGGATTTCCTCCTCGGTGTGGCTTTCCAGCAGGGTGTCATAGAGCACGATCTGTTTGGTCTTTCCCAGCCCGGTGAAATAGGCGTTGGTGTGACGACTGCGGAGTCCCGCATCCATCTGAAGGACTTTTTTGACCCGGATGCCGTTGGCTTCCATGAGCGAGACGATTTTACGACCGAGGTCCTGGTTGCGAATGGGTTCGAACTTGTTGAAAAGTGGGGCGATGAACACGGGGTAGATGAGCACCAGCCCGATTTGCAGGGCCGAGAGGGCAAAGAAGGCCATGAGCCACCAGGTCTCGGGATATCGTTGCAGAAGCCCGAGGATCACCCCCAGCACCAGGGCAAACAGCACGGAGGTGATACAGAGCGATTTGAAGTGATCCACAATCCACGTTCTCAATGTGGAGCGATTGAACCCGTATTTTTCCTCCAGCACGAAGGTGTCGTGGTGATCAAACGGCAGAGCCGCCAGGTAGAGGAGGGTTCCCGGCACGAGAAAGAAGGCGAGGGCTTCCAGGTAAAACGTCAGGTGGAGGGTTTTAAGGAAATGCGCGGTTCCCCCGAGAAAACCGCTGAAAATGAGAAGGAAGAGAATCCCCTGGCGGGTGCTGCCCGAAACCATGGCGAGGCGCTGGCTTTCGGCGGTGTAGGCGACCATTCGAGCATATTGGTCTCGATCCAGGATTTCCTGGAAAGTTGGGGGGATTCGATCCTGGTGCGCTCGAAGATGCCGCGTGTTGAGGTGGCCGATGAAGAGCCCGCAGAACCACGGGAAGATGAAAAGGATCATGAAGCCGAGGAGAATTCCGTTCATTTGTGCCATGTTTTTGTTCTGCTCCCAGCTGGTTACGAAAGCAAGGTGCATTGTGCATTGTGCACCCTCGGGACCATCGCGGCTTCCGATGCAGAGAATTTCAGGTCGGCGGCGAGGCGGCAAATGGATTTGAAGCACAACCCTTCGGAAAAATGCAAGGCAAAAGAATGTCCCGATGCGACGAAGTGCACACTTGGAGGGGCGGGACCTCGATGCGGGGTGCCGATTCCTAAACCGGCGGGAAACGCTGTCGATCCGTGAAAGAAATTCCTGAGAAGCGTGGAATCCCAAAAGGATGCTTTGTTGATTTTTATTTTTCATGCAGCTATATTCGATAGAGATGAATTTTGATACGGCTCATTCCCCGGGAAGTAAATCTTCACCAACAGACTTTTGTGTACAAGGAGAAAGAAATGGCAATTTTCAAGTGCAACAACTGTGGCAATACCATTGATGTGATGACGCCTCCCGATATTTGCCCATCGTGCAAGCAGAAGTGTGAATTTGTGGATGTATCCTGCTACATTCCCGAATGTGGCGGGCCGGATTCCAAAAACATCAACCCGCAGGTTTACCAGGAGAGCTACAAATCCGATAAGGAATAACGGCTGTCCACCTCATTGCCGCACCCGGTACCCTGCCATCGCCCACGTCTTTCATCTTCATGCCTCTCCGGGCCGTTGTCTTCTCCTCGGAAGCCATGTGGAGGCTTTGAATTTTCTGAAGCGCCGATCCCCGGTTCCAGAGCGATCCTTTAACGTCAACGGGGATCGCCCTTCAGAAAATTTTCCACCTGCCGGCCTCTCCCACACCTTTTCCTCTTCCAGCGTTCCTGGCTGCAGCGCGGGAGACGTTCCCGGGCCGGCCGGCTCGAAGAATTCCACGGGCGCTGCTTGACGAAGTTCCCTCAGTGGCTAGATTTTTATGTATATTGATGTCTTACAGGTTTGTGGGGCCATTCACCGCATGTCGTTCAAACGGGAGGGAGTCGATCATGAAAGACAAAGGTGGTTTGCATCTGAAGGTGCAGGAATTCTGTGATTGCTATGCGACCACGGACTATTTGAAAGAGATGAGCACGGTCCATTCGGAAGCCGACAAAGAGGAAGGGGCTCTCAAATGGATGGCTTTGGCGGTGTTGCACGGAATCAATGCGGGTGCCGAAAAGATTTCCATCAGCAGGACTCCGGAGGGAGAGGTGCACGTCACGGCCAAGTATAAAAAGACGGAACTGCCCACGCCCGGTGGAGCGGTGGGGGAGAAGATCTTCGATGTCGTGAAGCAGATCACGCACATCGAGGGAAAGAAAGGGAGCATCCCCCTGGCTCTTGGTATTCGGGACAGCAGCATCGAAGTCTTGGTCAAAGTGAAGGAAGAGGAAGGCGAGCAGAAGGTGACCATCAAGTTTCCCAAATGATCACCCTGATCAAGCGGCGGGGGGCTCTTCATGGGCCCCCCGTTCATTTTTGGGGATGGGCTTGGCCGGGTGCCGGAGGGTCGGCCCCCCGCTCTCTTTCCTCCCCGTGCGTCAGGATATGGTCCAGGATGCCGTTGATGAAGGCCCCCGAGTCTTCCGTGCCGAAGGATTTTCCGATTTCGATGGCTTCGTTGATGGACACCTTGGGAGGAATGCTTTTGAGATAAAGCATCTCGTAGAGGGCGATGCGCAGGATATTCTTGTCGATGAGGGTCATCCGCTCCAGTCTCCAGTGCTGAGAGGTCTGGGCAAGGGTCCTGTCGATCTCGGCAAGGTGCGTCTCCACGCCGATGACCAGATCCTCCGCAAAGGGTCTCGAGGCCATGGGAACGTCGAATTCCAGATCCTCCTCGCCTGAGAAAATCTCGTAGAAAAGTGGAATGGCGTCCTCGGGAGGCGTCTGAGAGAGCTCGATCTGGTAGAGCATCTGAAGAGCCATTTCCCGGGCGCGCCGGCGGACTCCTACTTTGTTCTTCAATTCACTGTTCCCATAAAGGAAAAAAGCGGGATGGCCCCGAGCCACCCCAGGGGTTGTTTTCAGCATCGGCCGCTGCGAGCCGGGTTTTTTCAAAACAGTCTAGGAGGGCATCTGCTGCAGCAACCCCACCATTTCGATGGCACCCATGGCAGCTTCCCAGCCCTTGTTGCCCGCCTTGGAACCTGCCCGTTCAATGGCCTGCTCCAGGGTGTCCGTGGTGAGCACCCCGAAGAGGATGGGAATGCCCGTCTCCATACTCGCAGATGCGATGCCCTTGGACACCTCGTTGGCCACATAGTCAAAATGCGGGGTCGAGCCGCGGATGACCGCTCCCAGGCAGATGACGGCATCGTAGCGACCGCTCGACGCCACTTTCTTGGCCACCAGGGGAATTTCGAAAGCGCCGGGAACCTTGAAAATGTCGATGTCCGCCTCCTGAGCGCCGCAGCGTTTGAGAGCGTCCAGGGCCCCTCCCACCAGTCGCTCTCCAATGAAGTCGTTGAAGCGGCTCACGATGATGCCGAATCGAAGGTTTTGCGCCTGCAGTTTCCCTTCATAGATTTTCATGAACTCAATCCTTCTTGTCTGCGAAACAACTCATCACATGGCCCATCTTGATGCACTTGGTCTTGAGATAGGCAATGTTGCAATCGTTGGGCGGGACTTCCAGCGGCACGCGCTCGGTGACCGTGATCCCGTAGCCCTCGAGACCTCGAATCTTTTTGGGATTGTTGGTGAGGAGGCGCATCTTTCTCACGCCCAGATCCACGAGCATTTGCGCCCCGATGCCGTAATCGCGCAGATCGTCCTGAAAACCCAGCGCTTTGTTGGCCTCCACGGTGTCCATGCCCTGCTCCTGCAGCGCATAGGCCCTGATCTTGTTGACGATTCCGATGCCGCGCCCTTCGTGATTGCGCATGTAGAGGACCACGCCCTTGCCCTCACGATCGATCTGCGCCATGGCGGCTCGAAGCTGGCTGCCGCAGTCGCAGCGCAGCGAACCGAAAACGTCTCCCGTGAGGCATTCCGAATGGACGCGCACCAGCACTTCGTCTTCCGGTGAGATCTCGCCCTTGACCAGCGCCAGGTGACTGTACTCATCGATGTCGTTGGTGTAGACGATGAGCTGGAACTCCCGGCCGAAGGACGTGGGCAGAAGGGTCGTGGCAGCCCGATGCACGAACATCTCGTGCTGCATGCGGTACCTGATGATGTCGGCCACGGTCACGATTTTGAGGTCGTGTTCCCTGGCGAATTCAATGAGATCCGGCATGCGGGCCATGGTGCCGTCATCTTTCATGATTTCGCAGATGACCCCTGCCGGTTTGAGCCCGGCCAGGCGCGCGAGGTCCACGGATCCTTCGGTCTGCCCCGTGCGCACCAGAACACCGCCCTTTCTGGATCTCAGGGGGAAAATATGCCCGGGACTGACCAGATCGCTGGGCCTCACATCGTCGCGGATGGCCGTCAATATGGTGTGCGCTCTGTCGGCCGCACTGATTCCGGTGGAGACGCCTTCACGCGCCTCGATGGAAACGGTGAAGGCGGTCTGGTAGGGCGACCGGTTGTGACTCACCATCATGGGGAGCTCGAGGCGCTCCACCCAGTCGGGTGTCAACGAAAGGCAAATGAGGCCGCGCCCGTAACGGGCCATGAAATTGATGGCCTCAGGAGTGGCGAGCTCCGCAGCCATACAAAGATCGCCTTCGTTTTCCCGGTCTTCGTCGTCAACCAGAATGACCATCTTGCCTTTTCGAATGTCCTCCAGGGCTTCGGGGATAGATGCCACAGGCATGTGTTGTTGCTCCTTCTCACATGAAAACATTGAAGGGCCTTTGGGCCCCGAAAATTTGTCAGTGCAGGTTCACCTTCAAATCTGCTCGAATAGCTTAACCGCTTTTGCGTCAGGATACACCCCGCTGAACGAGCGATCGGTGAAAAAATCTCATAGCACGGCTCAACTCCCGTTGTCGCGGCACAAGCGCAGGACCAGGCCTCTCAGGAAAACCCGTGTTTGGCGAGAAATGCCAGGTCGATCCCGCTCTCCCGGCCGGGGGAGGTGCCCTCGGGTTTCCAGGCCAGGAGCATCTTTTCCACGTATTTTCCCATGAGGTCCGTTTCGATGTTGACCTCGTCCCCGGTCTGGAGCTCGTCGATGGTGGTCTCCCGGGCCGTGTGGGGGATGACGTTCACGTGAAACGAGCCCGCCCCGCATCCGTTGACGGTGAGACTGATCCCGTTGATGGCAATGGAGCCTTTTTCGATGATGTACCGGTCCAGTTCCCGAGGCACCTGGAACGACAGACGCCAGGACTTTCCCTCCCGGGTCTTTTCCTTGAGTTTTCCCAACGCATCCACGTGGCCGCTCACCAGGTGTCCGCCCAGTCGATCTCCAAGACGCAGGGCTCTTTCCAGGTTGAGCCGCTTTCCGGGGAGTTTTCTCCCCAGGGTGGTGCGGCTGAGGGTTTCCGCCGAGACGTCCACGGAAAAGACATTGCCCTGAAAAGAGGTGACCGTGAGGCACGCACCGTCCACGGAAATGCTTTCTCCGAGCACGATGCGGCCCATGTCGAAATGGGCCTGGATCACCATGCGGGCGTCGGGCCCGTTGCGATCCATGCGAAGGAGGGTCCCGGTGCCCTCGATGAGGCCAGTGAACATGTGCGCATTCTCCTAGTAGAGCTTCTCACGGAATCTGCCCGAAAGCATCACATCGTTCCCAAAACGACGAATCTTCATGCCGTAGGTCGGGATGGCCTCGGACATTTTCGAACGGTGCTTTCCCACGATCATGGGGATGCCTTCGGGGTCCCCCAGGATCTTGGGGGCAAAAAAAAAGTGAAACGCGTCGGCAAGGCTTTCTTCGATGAAAGCACCGAGCGTGCGGGCACCCCCTTCGACGAGGACGCTGGTGAGGGCGTTGTTTCCCAGCTCCCGAAGGAGCACCCGAAGATCGAGCCGCTCATCTTCCCAGGGCAGGCGAATGACCTTCGCCCCCGCATCGCGCAGAGCTCTTTCCTGGTCCTGCGAGGCCTCGGGGCTGCAGGCAACCCAGAGGGGAGCCTCCCCGGCCGTCCGGACCAGCTGGGCATTCAGCGGAAGCCTCAACTGGGGGTCCACGACGATGCGAACCGGCTGGCGAACGGGACCGGGGGCTGAGGTGCGGGCCGTGAGCAGCGGGTCGTCCGCCAGGGCCGTTCCAATTCCCACCAGGATGGAGTCCAGCGCAGCACGGAGCCCATGGACGAAGGCTCGGGATTCTTCGTTGCTGATCCAGCGGGAATCGCCGGTGCGGGTCGCAATGCGCCCATCCAGGGTGGCTGCGGCCTTGAGCGTCACATGGGGCAGGCCCGTCGAAATGCATTTGATAAAAGGCTGATTCAGTTCCCGGCACTCTTCTTCGAGGACGTGAAGCGAAACCGACACCCCCTCGCGCTCCAGGAATGCAGCTCCTCCGCCGGTCACGCGGGGGTTGGGGTCCATCATGCCGATGACCACGCGGCGGACACCGGCCTCGAGGATTGCCTGGGTGCAGGGAGGGGTCCGCCCAAAATGGTTGCAGGGCTCCAGGGTCACGTAAAGTGTCGCACCCATGGCGGCTTCGCCGGCATCCCGCAGAGCATGGACCTCCGCGTGCGGCTCCCCCACCCGTGCGTGGTAGCCTCTCCCGACCACCTTCCCGTCGCGGACGACGACCGCTCCGACCATGGGATTGGGGCTGGTGTGTCCAAGCCCTTTCCAGGCCAGTTGAAGCGCCTCCCGCATGTGCTCCCGGTCGTGTTGGTGCTCAGGGTCCATGGGTTTCATTCCTGCTGAACGGGCCTTGCGTTTGCGAAGGGCGGCATTCTCTCGCGCCCCTCATTGCCGTTTCTGGTATAGGGGAAAATTCGAACAAAATTCAGCCACTTCCATCTTGAGGGCTTTGAGCGTCTTCTCGTCGCCCACCGCCTGCAGCGCGCGATGGATGATGCTCGCCACCTTTTTCATGTCCTCCGGAGTCATGCCGCGTGTGGTGAGGGCGGGAGTGCCGATGCGGATGCCGCTGGTGACCTGCGGTTTTTGGGTGTCGAAGGGCACGGCGTTTTTGTTCACGGTGAGACCGGCCTGGTCCAGGGTTTCCTCGGCGACCTTTCCCGTGAGTCCCTGGGGGGTCAGGTTCAACAGCATGAGGTGGTTGTCGGTGCCTCCCGAAACGAGGCGGTAGCCGTGCGCCATGAGTTCACCGGCCAGAGTCCGGCTGTTGGCCACGACACGGTTCTGGTATTCGACGAAGCACGGCTGAAGGGCCTCCTGGAAGGCAACGGCCTTGGCCGCGATGACATGCATGAGGGGCCCCCCCTGAATTCCCGGAAAAATCTGGCTGTTGAGGACCCTGGCGTGCTCCTCCCCCGCGAGAATGAGGCCTCCCCGCGGCCCCCGAAGCGTCTTGTGGGTGGTGGAAGTGACAAAGTGCGCGTGCGGCACGGGAGACGGATGAACCCCGGCACTCACCAGGCCCGCAATGTGCGCCATGTCCACCATGAGATAGGCCTGCACCTCGTCGGCGATTTCACGGAATTTTGCGAAATCGATGATCCTCGGGTAGGCGCTGGCTCCCGCGATGATCATCCTGGGCCGATATTCACGCGCCAGAGCCCGCACCTGATCGTAATCGATTTCTTCCGTGTCTTTTCGCACCCCGTAGGACACCACCTTGAAGAGCCGCCCTGAAAAGCTGACAGGGCTGCCATGGGTGAGGTGCCCCCCCTGCCTCAGGTCCATTCCCAGGATGGTCTCACCCGGCTGGAGAACCGCGAAATAGACCGCCATGTTCGCCTGAGATCCCGAATGGGGCTGAACATTCACGTAAGCCGCCCCGAAGAGCTTCCTGGCCCTTTCCTGGGCCAGGGTTTCAATAGAGTCCACAAACTCACAGCCGCCGTAGTACCGTTTGCCCGGGTAGCCCTCGGCGTACTTGTTGGTGAGAACAGACCCCTGAGCTTCGCGCACAGCTTCGCTCACGAAGTTTTCCGAGGCAATGAGCTCGAGCTTTCCTTTTTGTCGTTCGGCTTCAAGCGAGATCAGTCGTGCGATTTCAGGATCAATGCGCTCAATGTGGGTCATTCCCTTAACCTTTCGTTCATGCTCAATCTTTTGAGTCGGTTTGCATGTTGGAGATCAGGCGTTCTCGTCATCTCTGGATGCGCGGGGCAGGTCGTCGATCATTTGCACGCGTCGCTGATGACGCCCGCCCTCGAAAGGCTCGCTGAGCCATGTCTCCAAGATTTCAAGGGCCATTTCATCGCCGATGAAGCGTCCTCCCAGACAAAGAACGTTGCTGTCGTTATGACGGCGGCTCATCTTGGCGGCGAAGGGTTCGGAGATCTGCGAGGCGCGGGCACCCGGGACACGATTGGCCGTCATGCACATGCCGATGCCGCTGCCGCAGATGAGGATGCCGCGATCGGCCTTCCCCTCTGCCACAGCCCGGGCGACCTTGAGAGCGTATTCGGGATAGTCCACCGAGTCACGGGTGTGCGTGCCGATATCTTCCACCTGGTGGTTCAACCTCCTGAGGTGGGGCAGGATCTTCTCCTTCAGCTCATAGCCGCCATGATCACAGCCGATGATGATCTTCATAAGCTTACCATCGATTCGAAGTGGAGAAAGAGATTCTTGATGCAAGGGTGCCCAGTGTTTCCCCGACGGATCTGTCGTGGGTGATTTCATGGATCACCCTGATGAACGCGAAATCCCCCGCAGGCCTGATTTTGAGAATGAGGGCCGGAGTCAAAAATTCTCAACGGCCGGACCATCTCCTGAAAACCAGGGTCCCGTTGGTGCCGCCGAAACCGAAGGAATTGGACAGCGCCACTTCGATGGCGGCGCTCCGGGCCTGGTTTGGTACGTAGTCCAGATCGCAGTCGGGATCAGGATTTTCGTAATTGATGGTCGGCGGGATCATCTGCGTGTCGAGAGTGAGCGCCGTGTAGGCCGCTTCGACTCCTCCCGCGGCTCCCAGAAGGTGCCCGGTCATCGATTTCGTGGAACTGACGGCCAACTTGTAGGCGTGCTCCCCGAAGACGGTCTTGATGGCCTGGGTTTCGTACTTGTCGTTGAGATCGGTGGAGGTGCCATGGGCATTGATGTATTGCACTTCATGCGGCGCCACGTTCGCGTCCCTGAGCGCGGCCTGCATGCAACGGGCGGCGCCTTCACCTTCGGGCGCAGGCGCCGCCATGTGAAATGCGTCACCGGATGCTCCAAAGCCGATGATTTCCGCATAGATGCGGGCACCCCGCTCGAGCGCCATCTGCAGTTCTTCCAAAATGAGCACCGCGGCGCCCTCGCTGAGCACGAAACCGTCGCGGTCTCTTTCAAAGGGGCGGGACGCCTTTTCCGGTTCATCGTTGCGTGTGGAGAGGGCCCTCATGGCATTGAATCCGGCGATGCACAGGGGAGTCACGACCGACTCGACTCCGCCCGTGGCCATGGCATCCGCAAGGCCGCTGCGAATCATGTGGAAGGCCTGTCCAACGGCGTGCGTGCCGGCGGCGCAGGCTGTCTGAACCGCCAGGTTGGGTCCTCGGGCGTTGTGGTGAATGGAGATGAGGCCTGGAGCCATGTTCCCGATGAGCATCGGGATGAAGAAAGGACTCACCCGTTTGGGACCACTGGAGAGCAACGTTTTGTGGGTTTCCTCGATGGTGTTGAGGCCGCCGAGGCCGCAGCCCATGAAGACGCCGATCCTGGGGGATAACTCGTCGGTGACTTTGAGCTTGCTGTCTTCGAAGGCCTCCCGGGATGCTCCCAGCGCCAGACAGAGAAAGGGATCCATCTTGCGCAGGTCCTTCTTGGGGATGAACTCTTCCGGACGAAAGTTCTTGACCTCCCCGGCAATCTGTGAGGCACATCCGCTGGCATCGAAGAGCGTGATCGGCCCGATGCCTGATTTTCCGGCCACCAGGTTGGACCAGTTCTCTTCGACACCAATTCCCACAGGGGACACCAGGCCCAGCCCGGTGATGACAACGCGACGTGGTGGTTTGGATTCCATAACATTCTCCCGGCATTAAGACGGATCAGGGGGAGGCATCTGCCCCCGACGGGTGCAGTTCCAGGCTGGATTCACCTGGGCAAAGAGGGCAGGCGGGTCAGCCCATGAACATCCCGCCGTTCACATGGAGGACCTGGCCGGTGATATACGCGGCGTCATCGGAGGCCAAAAAGGCGACAGCCGCCGCCACTTCTTCCGGTTTCCCGATGCGCCCTGCGGGAATCTGAGCGACCAGCAGCTCCCGGGCTTTTTCAGGCAGTTCGCGGGTCATGTCCGTTTCGATGTAACCCGGGGCCACCGCGTTGACGGTGATGTTCCGTGTGACGAGCTCTCGCGCCAGCGACCTTGTGAAGCCGATAATGCCTGCCTTCGCCGCGGAATAATTGGTCTGCCCCGCGTTGCCCATTACCCCCACCACCGAAGTGATGTTGATGATGCGACCATATTTCTGTCGCATCATGGTCTTGACCACCGCCTGGGAGCAGAGGAAGGCGCCCTTCAGGTTGGTGTCGAGAACCGCGTCCCATTCGGCCGGCTTCATGAGAGCCAGCAGGTTGTCGCGTGTGATGCCGGCGTTGTTCACCAGAACGTCCAGCCGCCCGAAGGATTTGGTGATTTCCTTGAAGGCGTCCCTCACTGCGTCGGGGTCCGAGACATTGAAGGCGTGTAGGTGAGGTGTTGCACCCCTGGCCTCCACGGCGCCCGCGGTTTCCCTGGCGGCGTCGGGGTTCGAGTTGAAATTGACGATCACGTCCACCCCGTCTCCCGCCAGGGCCACGGCGACGGCTCGCCCGATTCCCCGACTGGCTCCGGTGATGGCGACCACTTTTCTCTGGCTCATGCTGTACTCCCTCTCATGAATCCCGGGGTGATATTCCTGAAACTCACCTCTTGCGTCCCCCCCAGGCACCGCCGCGCGAATCTGAGCCCCGGACGCGTCCGCCTCGCAGTTTCCCTGTTTCCTTGGAAGGCGGTGTGCGCGCAGCTCACTCTTGCCGCATGTCCGGTCGGCCCCGATTCGCGGCAATCAGGGAAACGAGGGGACACACAAACAGGCTGCGAATCGGTGTTCCCTGCGGCCCCCCTCAGGAAAGACCCTGTTCCTGCTTGATTTTCTTGACCAGGGCAGGGACAAATTCGAACAGGTCGGCCACCACACCATAGGTGGCAATGTCAAAAATGGGTGCCTGCGGGTCCTTGTTCACCGCCACAATGATTTTGGAACCCTGCATGCCGACCACATGCTGGATGGCACCCGCGATGCCGACGGCCATGTAAAGCGTCGGAGCCACCGTGCGCCCTGTCTGGCCGACCTGGTGCGACGGCGGCATCCAGCCCTCTTCCACGGCGCCCCGGGATGCCCCCACGGCCCCGTTGAACAATCTGGCCATTTCTTCGATGAGCGCGAAGTTTTCGCCCTTGCGCAGCCCGCGCCCCCCCGAGACAATGACATCCGCTTCGGTGAGTTTTGCCGTCTGATCCATCTCGGGCAGCACCTCCATCACTTCGATGCGGCTCCGGAAGCAGGCATCGGGAAGGGTGACGA
The DNA here is from genome assembly GCA_964654275.1 of uncultured Syntrophobacteraceae bacterium. Classification (GTDB taxonomy): domain Bacteria; phylum Desulfobacterota; class Syntrophobacteria; order Syntrophobacterales; family Syntrophobacteraceae; genus SLCH01. The sequence goes on along the minus strand of CAZZHS010000031.1, from coordinate 15,218 downwards.
TCTCCGCTTTCCCCTGCCGGTCTGCGACCCGCTCCATTTTCATGACCTTGGGCCGCACGGTGGCCATCTGAGGCCGCCGATGCGGGCAAAGGATGGTGGCCATGACGTTTCCGCCGAAGGCGGGACGCGTCTGAAGGAGCAGCCCTTCCTCGCTGATGTCCAGTTCGGTGCAATCCGCGGTCAGGCCGGTCTGAAGCTGCGCCGCCACCCGGGGAATGAAGGAACGCCCCATGGTCGTGGCGCCCGCCAGGAGGATTTCGGGTTTTTTCCGGCGCACCAGTTCCACAACCACCTGGGAGTAGGTTTCGTCGCGAAAATGGGCCAGCTCCGGGTGATCGACGGCATACACCACATCGGCACCATAGGCGATCAACTCCTGGAAAACCGCAGGGTCCAGGTTGTGTCCCAGGAGGACTGCCGAGAGGTCGATGCCTTTCTTGTCCGCCAGCTTACGGCCCGCGCTCAGAAGCTCATAGCTCACCTTGTGGACGGACCCTTCGCGCCATTCGGCAAAGACCCAGATCCCCCGGTAGCTTGACAGATCCGTTGCAGCACCGGCTCCCACCTCGGGGAGGGAAAGGGCGCCAAATTCACAGGTGTCCACGCACATGCCGCAGAGGGTGCACTCGTCGGATATCTCCAGGCGGGTCTCCTCCAGGGAAATGGCCCCAAAGGGACAGACATCCACGCAAACCCCGCACGCTGTGCATTTTTGACGGTCGACAATCGCTTTCATATCCCCGGCACCTTGGCTTCTTTCAAAAAGTTGTAGAGTTGCTCGGCCTGTTCACCCACGGTTCCCTGGAGAAGGACGCGGTCGCCTCGAACCGGCGGGCTGAAGACTCGAACCACCTGGGTGAAGGAACCGCTGAGTCCCACGCTTTCAGGATCCAGGCCCAGATCCGCCACTCCCCAGGTGGGAATTTCGGCCTTCTTGGCGCGCATCTTGTGACGCAGCGAAGGCATCCGCGGTTCCCCGATCTCTTTGAGCACCGTGATGAGGCACGGTGTGGGGACTTTCCAGATCTCGGTGCCTTCGTCCGTCTGCCGGGCGACCTTGAGGCTGGTCGCGTCCAGGATTTCAAGCCTCTTCACGAAGGTAGCGTAAGGAATGTCCAGGAGCGTGGCCATCTCAGGCCCCACCTGCGCTGTGTCGCCGTCGATGGCCTGTTTACCGCAAAGCACCAGGTCCACATCGCCCAGTTTCCGAATGGCCGCGGCCAGCGTGGTGGAAGTCGCCCAAGTGTCGGAACCGGCAAAGGCACGGTCGCTCAACAGGACGGCGTCGTCGACGCCGCGGGACATGACGTCTCTGAGCGCTTCATGGGCCTGGGGAGGCCCCATGGTGATCACGGTGATTTTGGCCCCGTTCTGATCCTTGATCTGGAGGGCGGCTTCCACGGCAAACAGGTCAAAGGGATTGACGATGCTTTCTACGCCCTGTCGCACCAGCGTGTGCGTGTCTGGGTCGATGCGGACATTCTTGGTGTCGGGAACCTGTTTGATGCAAACGACAATGTGCATGTATCCGTCCTTTTCCTCGGCGGGGAATTAGAAAAAGGTATCCTTCTTTCGACCGTACTCCTTGTTCAGTTCCTGGCCGATGATGTTGCGCTGAATCTCGTTGGTGCCTTCATAGATCTGCAAGATCTTGGCGTCGCGCATCATCTTTTCCACAGGGTAATCCTGCATGTACCCGTAGCCTCCAAGAATTTGAACGGCTTCCGTAGCGACCTCCATGGCCACATCACCCGCGAACAGCTTACACATGGCCGCCAGCTTGCTCACATCAGGCGGGTCAGTGTCCATGAATCGAGAAATGGAGTAGATCAGGGCCCGGGCTGCCTCCGTTTTGGTGGCCATGTTGGCGAGCTTGTGCTGGATGGCCTGAAAGCTGATGATGGGCTTGCCGAACTGAATGCGTTTGCGCGCATACTCTGCCGAGATGTCCAGGGCCCCTTGGGCGAGCCCCACGCCCAGCGCGCCGATGCCCGGGCGGGATTTGTCAAACGTCTTCATGGCCGCGATGAAACCCGTTCCCTCTCTTCCGATCATTCGATCCCTGGGAATGCGGCAATCCTGAAAAACCAGCTCGCGGGTGGCGGAGGCTCGAATGCCGAGCTTTTTCTCCTTCTTCCCAAAGGAAAAGCCGGGATCGCCCTTTTCCACCACAAAAAAGGTGGCACCCCGGGCTCCCTTGGAGCGGTCGGTGATGGCCAGCACGGAATAGATTTCGGCCTCCCCGCCGTTGGTGATCCACTGCTTGGTGCCATTGAGGATGTAGTGGTCCCCGTCTTTGACGGCCGTGGTCTGAATGCCCGAGACGTCGCTGCCCGCTCCCGATTCCGTGAGGCCGAAGGCCGCGAGCCTTTTCCCGCTGGCGATTTGGGGCAGGTATTTCTTTTTGAGTTCCTCACCCCCGTGGAGCAGGATGGGGTAGGCGCCGAGCCCGCTGGCGGCAAAGGAGGTGGCGATGCCGATGCATTCTCTTGCCAGCTGCTCGATGGCCAGGCAGTTTTCAAGAATACCGCCTCCCATGCCGCCGTATTCTTCGGGGATGTAGAGGCCAAAGAGATCCGATTGAGCCAGGATCTTCATGATTTCCCAAGGGAATTCCTCTCCCTCATCCAATTCTGCCTTGATGGGTCTGATCTTTTCCTTGGCGATCTGATACGCCAATTCCTGGATCATTTTCTGTTCTTCCGTCAAGAAGTAATCCACAGTGATCTCTCCTCATTCGCCTTCGTTCGGCTCGAAGGTGGGGATGACGCTCGGGTGTGAATTTCCCGGGGCGAGGACATCGGAAATGCCGGCGCGGCGAGAGCCGCACCTGCCCTCTCCAGGTCGCGATGGCTTTTCAATCGGCCTTGGTGCAGGCCGTTCCGGCTCTAGGGTAGAGAAAGGTTCTGCAGGGACTTTCCACGAAAACCTTCTGAACTCCGTCATTTCATCCATGGATGAGGTGTTCCCTGCAACCCGCCCGTTGCCTCTTTCCCGGCGACCAGGACTAGGTTGCCGGAGAAGATGCATACGGGGATATTTTGTGAGAGGTGGCTCGAGCTCATGCTTTCAGATGCGAACAGGTGGGTGGCTGTTGTGGAATGCGAGAATGACGCTTGAGGATGAGAAGCGACCCCTCCCTTGCCTGCCGGTCGATCCGACGCGATCCCCGCTCTTCAGCCTGAGGCCGATGCACTGCGGTGTGGGAGGGACGGGCGAAGGTTCTCGACCTCACGACCACCCTCCTTCCGCCGACCACTCAGTGCGGCTCCACAGTGTAAGGTGTCCATTTCGACACTCGTCATTCCGGCTGAAGACTGCCGGAATGGCGAGCCGAGCGGTGGACACTCAACACTCAATTGTTGAGATTTACTGAGGTTGGCGGAAAATCCGCTGCGGTGCCGTCACTTCGACCAGCCCCTGCCCGACACACTGCGTTCCCAGCTTTTGCAATGGGCCCTTGATGCGCAGGTGAGGCCGGTGCGAAGCTCAACCCTTTTCCAGTGGAGACCCTATTCTTCTTCGAATTCCACAGCCGTACGGCCCTTGTAATGTCCGCAGCTGGGGCACACGCGGTGGGGCATTCGCTGTTCGTTGCACTGAGGACAACGTGAAAGGGCCGGCAGGGACAGGGCCCTGTGCGCATTGCGCTTGTCGCGGCGTGCTTTGGACACTTTTCGCTTGGGGACTGCCATGTTCACTCTCCTAGAAAGGTTTTTCCATCAGGTTAAGCAATCGGTCACAAAGAGCCCCGGGGGGTCTCCATGTTCGTTCACTTGCGGGTATCGGGCGGCAGTTTGGTCCTGACCGCCTGCAACTTGCTGAATGCCGAAGATGATCGATCCTTCGAACACCGGCACGGTTCTTCATTGAGATTCGCGCCGCAGCCGGGACACAGTCCGCGGCAGTTCTCCGAGCAGAGCACTTTGACGGGGAGGGCCAAAAAGATCTGCTCGACGACGAGATGATCGATGTCGATGATTTCCCCGTCAAAGAAATCAAATTCAAGCTCCTCCTCTTCCAGTTCCGTCTCTTCCTCGTCCGGTGCATTTTCCTCACGAATCATGACCAGATCGATGATTTCCTCGAGGGCAAAAGAAAAGAAGGTGAGACACCGGTGACAGGCCACCTCGAGCGTCCCGGTGATTTTTCCGGTGACCTTCACATGATCCGGACGGCGCTGCAGCTCCAGGCCCGCCTGAATCGGTCGAGGCAGCCGAATTTCAAAGGGATCGTCGGGCGGCAGAAATTGAGACAGGCGATTCCAGTCCCAGTGGAAATGAAGAAAGCGCCCTGAATCCGGTATCTCATCAACGCGTATGCGCATGACTCTCCTCTATCGAGGGTCCGATTTTGCGAAACACGTAGTATAGAATTTGCCTTAAAGCTGTCAAGTAGTTTTGACTGTTGCCCCTGAAGCTGCCCCGCCGGTTATAGCTTCGTGACGATCTGGCTGATGAGGTCCTCGGCTGCCATCATGAATATCTTTCTCCAGGCTTCGGTGGTGAACGATCCGTCTCCCAGGGTGATGCTCTGCACTGTTTCCGACGACGCAATCACCCGCCCCTCGTCGATGACGATGCACCTGGCCTTGATGGTGGTCTTGCCCCAGGGAGGCAGGATGTTTCGCAAAAAATAATTGCCCTTCTGGTACTCCAGGATTTCAGCCTGCACCTGGAGGGGCCGCACTCCGGGTTTCCCATCCCACAGGAGCCCTCTCTGGTGGAGCGTAGCGTCCAGCGCATTCCAGAAGTTCCCGATGACATCCACGTCAAAGACTTCGGTCGTCTTGTTGGAAACGTCGGTCACTCGCATCTTGACGCTCGGCTGAATCGGAGAGGCGGGTGTGAAGCGGGTCTCCTCCTGAGTACTTCCGCACGCGAGCAGGGCGGTCAGGATGAGAGTCACGAAGGCCGGTTTAAGCAGCTTATTCATATTCATATGATGGGTCCTCGTCATTTTCTCGATGGCATTTTCGTGGCCTGAGCTCTGTTGTGAAGGACAGGCGCAAAAAACACGGATTTGCAACGGCTTTGGAGGTGATGAGCCTCGCGGCGCATTCAAAAACGCGGCATATAGTGTCAGATGACTGAAAAAACTGCAAGTTTCAAATTTCGTTGCTCCTCCTGCTCCTTTGTGGGGTGAGATCGGGTCGCAATTCACCGGTCAGGAAACACAGCAGCGAATTTTAATGGATCTCGGGGAAGAGCCAAACAAAAAACGCTCCCATTCCCCTCCGCCGTTCTCACGTGGCCCTGACTGGATTCCGAGAGGCGCCGCGGTCGGGGAAATCATGGCGTGGTCTTCCTCCTCTTTGGCGTCCTCCTTGAGTTCGGCAGGTGATTGTGCTATGGCATTCTCGTGATTCATGCGGCTGTCTTGACGTATCCCGGGGGGTTCCGCTGAGGGGTTTCATCCTGAGCGAAGCGGTTTTCGTGGCTGCCGGCTCACCCCACAGCCGATTCATCTGCGGTGGGAGTCCGTCCCGCGGGATCTCTTGAAATCAAGATTTCCGGCCCGTTTGAATGCACCCCGTCGCGAGCCTCCGGGCGCGTATGGAATGATCTTCTCCCCCGTCGCACAGGTCCATCGAAGTGTCCCCATTGCGGTGAAACTCCTTCCGCCGCAGACGATGGCGAGGCGACGGGTGCGAGCATGGTATTGGACAGGAGTATTGCCTTCATGGAACCCGTCATCACCCGATTTGCCCCGAGCCCCACAGGATACCTCCACATTGGCGGGGCAAGGACTGCATTGTTCAACTGGCTGTTTGCCCGCCACCACGGCGGCACCTTCATTCTGAGAATTGAGGACACCGACCAGGCCCGCTCCACGGAAGAATCCATCAAGGCCATTCTGGATGCGATGGAATGGCTTGGAATGGACTGGGACGAGGGTCCTCATTACCAGACGGCCCGTTTTGACCTCTACCGGGACTACCTGCAGCGCCTGCTCGATACCGGCCACGCCTACTACTGTGACTGCTCCCCGGACGACCTGGACGCGCGGCGAAAAGCCGCCATGGCCGAAGGGCGGAAGCCCAAATACGACGGCCGGTGCAGAGGCCGAAACCTGGGACCCGGCCCCAACAGGGCGGTGCGCTTTCGCTGCCCCGACTCAGGAACCACCGTTTTGAACGACCTCATCAAGGGTCCCATCTTCTTCGACAACGGGGAACTGGACGACCTGGTCCTCCAGCGAAGCGACGGGATTCCCACCTACAATTTCGCCGTGGTCGTCGACGACATCACCATGAAGATCTCGCACGTCATTCGCGGTGACGACCATGTGAACAACACCCCGCGCCAGATCCTCATCTACCAGGCTCTGGGAGAGCCCCTCCCGCACTTTGGTCATGTGCCCATGATCCTCGGCCCGGACCGGGCCCGCATGTCCAAGCGGCACGGAGCCACGTCGGTGATGGCCTACAAGGAGATGGGGTATCTTCCCCAGAGTCTGATCAATTACCTCGTGCGCCTGGGATGGTCCCACGGAGATCAGGAAATCTTCAGCGTTCGGGAGCTCATCGAAAAGTTCGGCCTGGAAAATGTCGGCAAATCGGCAAGCGTCTACAACCCCGAAAAGCTCCTCTGGCTCAATGCCCACTACATCAAGGAGTCAGACCCCCGGGACCTCGTGCCTCTGCTCCAGCCGTTTCTGGAACATCGGGGCTATCCTCCCAGAGACCCCGCCTACCTCGCCGGGGCGGTCCGCACACTGCAGCCGCGGTCCAAAACCCTGGTGGAGATGGCCGAGAACATGAAGTACTACCTGGTGGAAGACCTGGAGTATGAGGAAGCCGCCGCCAAAAAATTCCTCAAACCCGAGATGATCGATCCTTTCCGGAGGCTCATTGCGGGCGTGGAGGGCATGGATCATCTCGATGAAAAGGGGTTGGAAAAAGTCTTTGAGCAGGTTGTCGTGACCGAACTGGGCTTGAAGTTCGGCAAAGTGGCCCAGCCGGTTCGGGTCGCCTTGACGGGCGGTACGGTGAGCCCGGGACTTTTTGAAGTCATGGAGGTTCTGGGAAAAGCGGTGGTGCTAAAAAGATTGCGAAAAGCTCTTGAGTATATGGAAAAGCAGGGCGAGAATTAGGCTCACATCAAGAATCATCCCACGGCGGTTCTGCGCTCGTTGAGCGCAGGACGCCGACCTTCGTCGGACTGTCTCTCCACTGGAAGGAGCGACATGGTTATGCCCAAGCTCCGTGACATGCCCCTTCGCTACCGCCTGAGTATCCCGTTCTTCTTCCTCGCACTCATCGGAACCCTGACTCTGGTGGCCCTGGCGCTCATCAGCCAGAGGGAGGTCATCGGCCAGGAGGAACACGAAAGGCTCTACGGGTACGGGCAAGCCCTCGATCACAACATCGATCTCCAGGGAAGATGGGCCGTCAGCGTGGCATCGAGCTTTGCCCGAAATCCCGAAGTCGCCCTGGCGCTGGCGGAGCGGGATCGCCTCCGCCTCGTCGAGCTTGCCTATCCTTCCTATGTCTTCATGCGGAAAACCTACGGCATCAGCCAGTTCAACTTTCACACCATTCCCCCCCGGATGTTCCTGAGACTTCACCGGCTTTACGAGTTCGGGGACGATTTGAGCTACCGGCGGACCATCATCGACACGCTTGTCAGCCACCATGAAACTTATGGGCTGGAAAGGGGGTTGACGGGGCACGGCATACGGGGTGTGGCACCCGTCTTCCACAGGGGGGAACTGGTGGGCACGGTGGAGGTCGGCTTCAATTTTGGGATCATCTTTTTGGAGGAACTCAAGCGACAGTTCGGCATCGAGGCGTCCCTCCTGGAGCCCAAGGACTCCGACGAACGCTTCCACAGTTTTGCCACCACGTTTCCGGAAGCAGTGATCCGCGATGACCCCGACTACGGAGAAGTCTTCAAAGCGGGAACCCCGGCCATCCTCAACCGTGTGATCGACGGGACTCCCTTTGCCGTTCTGGTGAAAGCCGTTCAGGACCACAAGCGAGAGCGGGTGGCCCTCGTGGAACTTTGTGTGGAGCGTACCCAGACTCTCGCAGTCATCAGCCATTACCGCAACCTCATGCTGGGTGTGGGAATTGTCGGCATGGTGTTTTCCGTCTGGGCCATCTATGCCATCAGCGCCTACTTCATGCGGCCCATCGGCGAGATGGTGACCTTCGCCCGGCAGATTGCCAAGGAGGAGAGGGTCACGCCCCTCAAGGAATCGCCCACGGGTGAATTGAAAGTGCTGGCGGAAGCCCTCGAGGAAATGCTGGTTTCATTGCAGAGATCACGGTTCAAGATCCAGGAGTACACCGAAAATCTGGAGGTCATGGTCCACGCACGCACCCGGGCCCTGCGCGAATCGGAGGAAAAGTTCAGGACCCTGGTGGAGAATGTCCCGCTGGTGGTCTATCGGCTGTTGGGGGACGGGAAGACCATTTTCATCAACTATTACGTGGAAGAGGTGCTCGGCATCAGCTACCGGGATGTGCTGAACAACCCCGGCTTCTGGAAGGAAAAAGTCTGGGAGGAAGACCGCCCCCGGGTCTGGCCGCTCATGGACCGATGTCTTCAGGGCGGGGATGAATTCAAGGCCGAGTATCGGATCCAGGACACTTCGGGGAAGCTGGTTTTTGTCCTGGACCGCGCCCTTCCCGTATTTGATGAGAGCGGGAAAGTGGAGATCGTCGACGGTTTCTTCATGGATGTGACCGAGCGGCACTGTCTCCAGAAGCAGATCATCCAGACGGAGGAGTTGCGTACCCTCAATGAAATTTCAGCGCGGCTGGCTCACGAAATCCGCAACCCCCTGGTGGCGGCCGGAGGGTTTGCCCGGAGGCTGCTCAGCGGACTTCCCGACCAGGATCCCAACAAGGAGAAAGTGCGCATCATCGTGCAGGAGGTGGCCCGGCTGGAAAAAATTCTGGAGAAGACCATCGCGTACCTGAGACCCTTTGAAATCCTCTCCGAAAGACAGTCCCTCAACGATTTGGTCCTGCTCAGTCTGAAAGACCTCCAGGACCTTCTGGACGAAAATTGTGTGGTGTGTGAAGGCAAACTTGCCAAGAACCTGCCTCCGGTGTCGCTCGATCCCGTGATGTTCAAGTCAGCCATTGACAACATTCTCAAAGGGATGCTTTACGTGAGCCAGCCCGGCAGCAAGCTGGAAATCCGCAGTTATGCGGGAGAGAACACCGTTCACCTGGAACTGCTGCTCCGAGGGGCTTCCGTCTCCGATGACGATGTGGAGCACTTTTTCTACCCTTTCACCACCCAGTCGGACAGGACCAAGAAACTGGACCTCCCGCTCGCCAAGATGATCATCCACAAACACCAGGGGCTCGTGAAACTCCGCCGAAAGGACGTGAATCAGCTCTTTTTGGACATCACGCTGCCCCAGTAGTCGCAGACCCTCCGTTTCCCGCCGGTGCCGGTCTTTTCCCAGGGGGTTGAATTTTAGCACGATCGCGGGGATTTGCTGAATTGGCCGGCGATCAGGTGCAGGTGGGGTGGACGGGGGCCCCGCCTGTAGGGTGTCGTGGTGTTCCCTCGGATTTGCTGTGGCGGGTAACCCCTCCCCTTGATTCTCTTCTGGAGGGGAACTGGGGTGTGGTGGACGATTTTGTTCGACAGAGCAGTCAGGCTGGGAGAGGTGCAAAGCCGCCCCGCAGGGGGACGGCTTTTGAATGCGCTCGATCGTCAGTGGGTTGTGGATGCGCCCTCACCCACACGATGCCAGAGATAGAACGAGATTTCCTTGACGGTTTCGAGCATTTCTCGAATGCTGCGGGCGAGGGTGGCTTCGCCGGCTCCCTTGGCGAGTTGGTATTCGACCAGTTTCGTGCCGTGGTTTTGAGCCATCTGTTCCACGACACGGAGGGTCGGCGCGTCCTGGGTGAAATCCAGGCCCTCCAGGAAGAGGCAGTTGAAGAGTTCCCCCCCGTCGGTCACCAGGAAGAGTGTCTCGCTTTCGCCCACGTGACGGGCATAGATTTCGATGGCGTTTCCGTTGGGCCAGAGCCAGTCGGTGGCCACCAGGAAACCTGTTCCTGTGGCCGTGACCGTCCAGCCCTCCGTGAAAACTCCCGCCAGCTCTTTTTCCAGGTTTTGTGCGTCCATCAGGAACTTTCTCGGAGAGATCGAAGGGGCCAATGACCCGGGGGGTCAGCGGATTTTCTCATAACGATGGTTTTTTCCTGCTGCGTCCACCAGGGTCAGGGTTTCGCGGTCCACACGAAGTTCCGCCGACCCCAGAATGACAGGACCGGAAGAGAATTCAACCTTGTCGGGGGCCAGGAACCGGTAGCCGACCTGGTGCGTCTTGCCGTCCACGGTGCATTTCATGATTCCGTCTTTGGAAAATTCGACGATCTGACCGGTGTCCACGTTTTTCCACTTGCCCGTCAGCGGCAGACTTTGCTTCATGGTGCATGAGGCCATGAGAAAAACGAGCAGGCATGCCAAGCCAAAACGAACGGATTTCATGAGAAAACCCTCCTTGAAGTGAATGAATGCTTCCATTTGCGCCGTGCGGGGAAGACCCCCGGCCCCGGCAAAGACCCGCCTCCGGAAAGCCTAATTTTTACTATGCTAACCTCACCGTGTCCATGATGAATTGAAGGAGAAGGGGGCCTGGAGTTTTTGATGAGGGGTTAAAGGTTTACCCGGCTGATGGAATCGGATATTCTAACAAGCTCTTTAGCGGTCCTCATCAACCCGGCAACAGGACGAGACGTCAGGCGCATGCAAAAAATAAGAAATTTCAGCATCATCGCACATATAGACCACGGCAAGTCCACCCTGGCCGACCGCATGATCCAGCACGTGCACATGGTTTCGGACAGGGAGTTTCGTGAGCAGATGCTCGACACCATGGACATCGAGCGGGAACGGGGCATCACCATCAAGAGCAACACGGTCTCCCTCCACTACCAGGCCAAGGACGCCACGGAATACGACCTCAACCTCATCGACACACCCGGCCACGTGGATTTCTCCTATGAAGTTTCGCGGGCTCTCGCTTCCTGCGAGGGGGTGCTGCTGCTCGTGGACGCTTCTCAGGGGGTGCAGGCTCAGACCCTGGCCAATCTCTATGCAGCCATGGAGCATGATCTCACCATCATTCCCGTCATCAACAAGATCGATCTCCCTTCGGCGGACGTGGAGATGGTGAAGGAGCAGATCGAGACGGAACTGGGACTGGATTCGGACGACGCCATCCTTTGTTCGGCCAAGGAAGGCATCGGAATCGACGACATTTTCGAGGCGATCATCGCCAAAATTCCCCCGCCCAAAGGAAATGAAGAGGGGGAACTGGCGGCCCTCATCTTCGATGCCAACTATGACTCCTACCGGGGCACCATTGTGAGCTGCCGTGTTTTCGACGGCGTGGTGCGACCGGGGGATGTGATCCGCTTCATGCACAACAAGGCCACATACAAGGTGGAGGAGGTGGGGGTCTTCCGGCTGCAGCGGGAGCCCCGCAAGATGCTGGCAGCGGGGCAGGTGGGCTATATCATTTCGGGGGTCAAGACCGTGAGCGACACCCGGGTGGGCGACACCATCACCTTGGATGCGAAGCCGGTGGCCAAACCTCTTCCGGGATTCAAGGAAGCCAAGCCCGTTGTGTTTTCATCCATCTACCCCATTTCATCGGACGACTACCTGTCGCTGGCCGACGCCCTGGCCAAATTCAAGCTCAACGACGCGTCCCTGGAGTATCAGAAGGATTCGTCCGTGGCGCTGGGGCAGGGGTTCCGCTGCGGCTTTCTGGGACTGCTCCACCTGGAGATCGTTCAGGAGCGGCTGGAACGGGAATACGACCAGTCCATCATCATGACCGTCCCCAGCGTGCAGTATCGGTTCATCCTGGACGACGGGTCCACGGTGGTGGTGGACAACCCCCAGTACTACCCGGACCAGCAGAAGATCAAGACGGCCCTGGAACCCTTCATCAAGGCGTCCATCATCATTCCCGAACGCTACATCGGGGCCGTCATGAAGCTCTGCATGGAACGGCGGGCCGAGAATCCCCGCATGAACTACCCCAGCCCGGGGCGGGTCGAGGTGATCCTCGACATGCCGCTGGCGGAAGTCATCTACGACTTCTACGACCGGCTGAAGACGGTCACCCAGGGGTACGGGTCCTTCGATTATGAATTGACGGACTACCGCGAAGGGGACCTGGTGAAACTCGACATCCTGGTCAACGGGGAGAAGGTGGACGCTTTGTCCATGGTGGTGCACAAGGAACGGGCTCGGGAGTGGGGCGTCCAGGTGTGCGACCGGCTCAAGGAAGAGATCCCGCGCCACCAGTTCAAGATCGCCATCCAGGGGGCCATCGGGGGCAAAATCATCTCCCGGTCGACCATCTCCGCCTTCAGGAAGGACGTCACGGCCAAGTGCTACGGCGGGGACATCACGCGAAAGCGCAAACTCCTGGAAAAGCAGAAAAAGGGGAAGCTCCGCATGAAGATGGTGGGCTCGGTGGAAATCCCCCAGAGCGCCTTCGTGGCGGTGCTGCGCACCAACGAGGAGTGATGGCCTCCCGACGGCGTGCCAAAGACAGGGGGCCCTTCCGCAGTCAGGAAATATCTCTCGGCACATCCGGACCAACCGGCCGGCATGCGGTCGCTGAATTGAAGGAAAACAGCATCTCCCGGCGCCCCGGAGCAACCTGCCGGATGCGGTCTTATGAAGCAACGTGCCAAGCATCGTGCCGCGGAGCACCCACACACACGGCGGAGCACCCACACACACGGCGGAGCACCCACACACACGGCGGAGCACCCACACACACGGCGGAGCACCCACACACACGGCGG
>CAZZHS010000031.1:0-2313 GCA_964654275.1 uncultured Syntrophobacteraceae bacterium | reverse complement strand
CCACACACACGGCGGAGCACCCACACACACGGCGGAGCACCCACACACACGGCGGAGCAACCGCGCGCATCCCAGGGAACCGCACACGCCCGGCACAACCGCTGCCCAAATACAATTCCCCCCTTGAGGGGGGGTAGGGGGGGTGTTTGTTCTTACTTTCAGACAGTTGCATCGCTTGTTCGTTGCGGACTCCCGCGTGGCGGTGGCAAAAGCGCTCAGTTGTCCTCACCCTCCTGCTTTCAGCGCTCCAGGGCAGCAAACATACTCACCCTTGACGACCGAGAAAACGAATGCCTGGGTCGCTCCCGAACGAGAAATCAGCGAACCTGATATCGAAGAATCCCAGCCCGGCAATATCCTCCCTCAAGGCCCTGTCCGCTGCCAATCGTTCACACGTGTACCTCGAACTGAGCTCATAAAAACCGTCCGAACCAACCAACCAACCAACCAACCGGAAAAACCCACTCGCGGATGATTCATGAAGAAGAAAACACTCCCCGCAACCATCCCCCCTGCACCCAACCACGCTGAAGAAGAGCCGGGCCTCTACATCCATGTCCCTTTTTGCAAAAGCAAATGCCCCTATTGCGACTTCTATTCCGTCACCACCCTGAAAAACGTCCAGACGTGGATCGAGGCTCTCAAAAAAGAAGCCGAGCACTATCGCGATTCGTTCCAGATCTTCGACACCCTCTACCTGGGCGGCGGCACCCCCTCGCTCCTGAACCCGGATCAACTTGCCGAAGTCTTCACCTCCCTTCGCGCCGCCTTCACCTTTGCCCCGTCCTCTGAAGTCACCCTGGAAGCCAACCCTGACGACATCACCCCTGAAAAACTCACGGCTTGGAAGGACCTCGGCGTGAACCGCATCAGCTTGGGCGTCCAATCCTTCCGCGAAGAGGAAATCCGGTTCCTCCAGCGCCGCCACACGGCGGCGGGAGCCGAACGCGCCCTGGAAGAGATCCGCCGCGCGGGATTCAAAAACCTGGGTGTGGACCTCATGTATGGACTCCCCGGCCAGACTCTCTCCCACTGGCTCTTTTCCCTCAAACGGGCTCTGGAGTTCCAGCCGGAACATCTCTCGTGCTACCAGCTCACGGTGGAGGAGGGGACGGTCCTGGGCCGGCTCAAAACGAAGGGCGGACTGCAGCTTCCCGACGAAGAAGCCGGGCGCCGCTTCTTTCTCGCCACCTCGAGATTCCTGGAAAAGCGGGGCTACCTCCACTACGAAATTTCGAACTTCGCCCGCACGGAAGCGCTTGTCTCCCGTCACAACTCCAAGTACTGGAAACACGTGGATTATCTCGGGCTGGGCCCCGGCGCCCACTCGTTTCTGCAGGGCAGACGGTGGTGGAACGTGCGCTCCGTCCGCCGCTACACCTCCCTCCTCGCTCAGGGAAGACTCGCCATAGAAGGAGAAGAATCCCTCACCCCCGACCAGCTGCTCCTGGAAACCCTCTATTTCGGCTTCAGGACCCGAAGAGGCATCGACCTCCACCTGCTGGAGACCGACGATCCCATGCAGGCCGCCGCATCGGAGCTGGAAAAATTTGGCCTCGTGATCCGAAAAGACGGCAGGCTGATCCCCACCCGCCAGGGCTTCCTCCTGGCCGACAGCCTCCCTTTGCGCATGGTGTGGTGAACTCAAATTCGTGGCCTTCGCCGCCCTGGGAGCGAATCATCGCCCGACATGGGCCGAACACCGACGAAAACCGGTTCGATTTTCGAATCCCAATCCGTCTGGATGTTCTCTCTCGTAGAGATCCTGCGTCCTTCGTGCTTCTGTAGCGCAAGCACTCATCGGCAGTGTTTGTGTGCGTAATGGAGGTCTGAGTCGAACAGGCACGCAAGCCGTTTTGCTGGGTGGAGGAGATCATGATAAGGCGTGATGGCATCGAGGGCTTGTTGCTGGTGCGTCTGGGTCCGTCTTTTCTCACGCAACTTGACCACAAACTGAGTGAGGCTGTCTGTCTATTCTCGAGGAAAATGATACCTGCGACAAGAAACCAGAGCGCAGCCATTTCATATAGAAGCCATGCGCAGTCCCCGGAATGCCTTTCTCCCGAAGGCAGGCTGCAAATCGTTCCTGCAATGCTGAAGGGATGGTGAGCACTCGTGAGATCTCCAATTCCTGGATATTCTTCCAAAGTGCGTTATAGTCAGAAGGCCATTGCAGGGTCGTAAAAAATTTGAGGAAACTTTATGAATACACGATAAAAAGGCCAGGATGATGCGGGAAATCAGAATGCTGGCGGACACCCACAGCAAAAGGAAGTTCACACTCTGAGCATCGCAGCACCCCCACATCCTGGA
>CAZZHS010000030.1:32642-57312 GCA_964654275.1 uncultured Syntrophobacteraceae bacterium | reverse complement strand
CCGCCAACCCGCCTGAGAAAGCGTACAGCCCAAAATACAAGAATTTCTTCAATCGTTTCTATAAATTACAGAGGGATTTCAAAATGAACGCGGTTTGCGAAGCGGGCATGAAAAAGGGTATGGGCCTTGAAAAACCACCAGCCGTATCGCCGGTCTTGTCTTTGGTCGACAACATCGTTTGGGCTCTGCCTCTGATTGTCGTGAATAAAGCGGCCTTGTTTGGAAGAATTCTGGTTGGCCTGGCAGGGATTTTTGTGGCTTTGAGCTTATGCACCCCAGCCTCTGAAACTTGGGCCAACGATGCCGGGAAAACGCAGCCCGGTGTTGTCAGCGGACACACCATGGGCACGGTGTACCGGATCGTTCTGCCCGAGGCGGGAGAAGACAGGCTGCTGCAGATCCGGGCAAAGATCCTGGACCTTTTGGAAGAGATAAACCAGGAGCTGTCCGTTTTTGATTCGCAAAGCCAGGTTTCCCGTTTCAATGAGATGCCCGCCACCGAGAGCCTGTGCGTTTCTCCAAGATTTCAGGAAGTCATGCGCATTGCCTATAAAGTGCACATGTTGAGCAATGGGTCCTTTGATCCCACCGCAGGCCCGCTGATAGCCCTATGGGGATTCGGAGAAGATGGGCTTTCATGGCAGGAACCAGAACCGAAGGAGATAGAAGCCGCCATGGAGCGGGTGGGGCTGGAGTTCGTGCACATGGACCAGTCCGGCTGCCTGAGCAAGGCAAAAGACGGGATCAGGCTCAACCTTTCCGCAGTGGCCAAGGGTCACGCCGTTGATGAAATTGCCAAGCTGCTGGAAGATCTGGGAGAGAAATCTTTCCTCGTATCCATTGGGGGAGACACGCGCGTCAGGGGGCCAAAGCCGGATGGTTCAAGCTGGCGCATAGGGATAGACAAGCCGCTTCCCGGAGCTGACCTGAAAGATGTGATCGAGAAATTTGAAATGAAGACGGGGGCCGTGGCCACCAGCGGGAACTACCGCAACTATTTCCGTACTGAAGACAAGGTGTTCGGCCATATCATCGACCCTGCCACCGGATATCCGGCCCTGAACGGCACAGTGAGCGCCACTGTGACTGCGGACACCTGCGCACTGGCTGACGCCTTGGCCACCGCCCTGATGGTCATGGACAGCACACAAGCCCTACAAATGATAAGTCGTTTGGAAAATGTCGAAGCCCTGATTATTCACCTGAATTCGGAAGGCGAATACCTCCTGAGCAGGAGCGAAGGCTTCTAAAGAGCTTCAGGCCCCACAGCCGGCTCAGCTCATGCCGGATAGCGTCGAAAGCGTCCGGGGAACCCCTTCTTTTCAGCGGATTCTGCACATGCGGTGATCTCCCGAACCTACAGATAAGGAGATCATCGCATGGAAAAGGGCAGGGTTGCCGAACGCGCAGAAAAGAGACGGCTTTGGGAAGTTCGTCTGATCCACTCGCTCGTGGACCGGGCGATGCGCTCCAGCGAGAGATTTTCGTGCCCGATATGCGACAACTACGCTAACACAGGGGGGACGATGGTTTAGCGCATGAATGACATAAGCGAGGAAGAGCTGGGCCGACTGGCCATAGCTGAGGCCGCCCCAGTTTCCGGGGGGCTTCCATAAAAAATCGATCTTCTCCTGGACACCCATACGGGTAGACCACATGATGAGGACACTCTTTTTATGGATTTCGGTTTCCATGATCATGCACAGGAGTGGATGAGGTATGTCCGCTTTTTAGTTGAAATTTACTTTGAACCATTTTAATGCATTTAGCTGCTGATTGCCGGATGTGCCCCAAGGGGCAGGGATGAGAACTTCCCAGTGTCGAGACTTGATGAACCGCGCCGCAACCGACGTCAAGGAAATCCTGATGCAGGAGAGCAAGAGAGATACCTGGTTGGGCGAAATGCGCGCGCAGTGGCGATTGATGAGCTTTTACGAGCGCTTTGAACAGCTGATCGCGCTGGTGCTGTCGGGCGTCATCGCTGTCGTCATCGTGATCTCGATGTTCCAGTTGATCCGTGTCGTCTTCACCCTGCTGCTCGTGGATGCCCTCAATCCACTCGATCATTCGGTGTTCCAGACGGTGTTCGGAGCGATCATGACAGTGTTGATCGCCATGGAGTTCAAGCACTCCATCATCAAGGTGGCACAGCGCAAGGAGAGCATCATCCAGGTCAAGACGGTGCTCCTGATCTCGATCCTGGCATTGTCCCGCAAGTTCATCATCCTCCCGCCCGACATCAGCCCCGCCAAATTGGGCGGCCTGGCCGGGACGATATTGGCGCTCGGGGTGACCTATTGGCTGCTGCGGGAGCGCGACGACCGTCTTGCGACCCAAGCTGCAGCGAGCGAGAAAGACTGAATGCCCTCCATCGATCCCGCCGGCTGGCACCGGCATCGTTTCGCCAACCGGCTGCAAACCGTTGTTCTGGTGCTGGCCCTTCTCGGCATCTGTGCCTTCGCCGGCACCTTGCTCCTGGGCGTAAAGGGTCTCTGGCTGGCTCTCATGGCTGGCGCTGCGGCGCTCCTGGTCGAGCCGGCCGCCACCTCGATCCTGACCTTGCGCCTCTATGGCGCCCGACCGCTCGGCATTCATGAGGCGCCAGGCATACATCTCATGTTGCAGGAACTGGCACAGCGTGCCGGGCTTCCATCGGTGCCGGCGCCCTACTACGTCCCCAGTCGGGTGGTCAATGCCTTTGCCACCGGTTCGCGCCGGCGCTCGGCGGTTGCGCTCACCGATGGCCTGCTCCGCACCCTCGCCCCGCGTGAACTCGCCGGGGTGCTCGCGCATGAGGTGGCACACATCGCTCACGATGACCTGCGGGTGATGGGGCTGGCCGACTACATCAGCCGCCTGACCCACCTCCTGGCCATGACGGGACAACTCATGATCGTCGTGATGCTGCCTTTAGTGCTCGCGGGGGCGATCGAGATCAATGTGTGGGGACTCCTGGCACTCGCCTTCTCACCGCAACTTGCGTTGCTGGCTCAGCTCGGACTATCCCGCACGCGTGAATTCGATGCCGATCTTGCCGCGGCAAAACTCACCGGCGACCCCATGGGGCTGGCCTCCGCCCTGGCCAAGATCGAACAGGTCAGCCGTACCTGGCGCGCCTGGCTGCTGCCGGGCTGGCGCAATCCGGAACCCTCCTGGCTACGCACCCACCCGTCCACGCACGAGCGCATTGCACGCCTGCAGCAGCTGATCGTGCAAGAGAAAGCCATGTCCGTCTGGCCTGCCGTCGGTGTGCATTCTCTACACCCCCTCGCCGCGCCGCGCTGGCGTGTCGGTGGGCTGTGGCGCTGACATCCAACGCATGATGGAGGAGCTCTCCCATGGACAAGCAAAAGACTTGGAACACGGGCTACTGGTTGGTGGCACTGATGCTGCTGCTGATTTTGCAAAGCTTGTGGCAAACCGCCAGCACCGTGCAGCCGGTGCCCTACAGCGAATTCGAGCAGGCGCTGCTGGAAGGCCGGGTGGCGGAAGTTCTGGTCGGTGAAAAGACCCTCACCGGCAAGCTCAAGTCTCCGGACAAGAAGGGCAAGACCGTGATCGTCGCCAACCGGGTCGAGCCTGACCTGGCAGAGCGCCTGGGGCAGTTCGGCGTGCCCTATGCCCGGGTGGTGGAAAGCACTTTTCTGCGCGACGTGCTGTCATGGATCTTGCCGGCGGTGGCGTTCTTCGCGGTGTGGTTCTTTTTGTTCCGCAAGTTCGCCGAGAAACAGGGCATGGGCGGCTTCATGAGCATCGGCAAGAGCCGCGCCAAGGTCTATGTCGAACAGAATACCGGCGTGAGTTTTGCCGATGTGGCCGGCGTCGACGAGGCCAAGGCGGAACTCACGGAAGTGGTGCATTTTCTGAAACACCCGCAGGAATACGGTCGGCTTGGCGCGCGCATCCCCAAGGGCGTGCTGTTGGTGGGCCCGCCCGGCACGGGCAAGACGTTGCTGGCCAAAGCGGTGGCTGGTGAGGCCGGGGTGCCGTTTTTCTCCATCTCCGGCTCAGAGTTCGTGGAGATGTTCGTGGGGGTGGGCGCAGCGCGCGTGCGCGACCTGTTCGAACAGGCGCGAGCCAAGGCCCCGGCCATCATCTTCATTGATGAGCTCGACGCCCTGGGCCGGGCACGCGGCGCCGCAGGGCTGGCCGGCGGCCACGACGAGCGGGAGCAGACCCTCAATCAACTCCTCACCGAGATGGACGGCTTCGACAGCTCGGTGGGCCTCATCATTCTATCCGCCACCAACCGTCCCGAGATCCTCGATCCAGCACTGCTGCGCGCCGGCCGCTTCGACCGCCAAGTGCTGGTGGACCGCCCGGACAAAAAGGGCCGCCACGAAATTCTGAAGGTGCATGCGCGCAAGGTACGGCTGGCGTCCGATGTAGACCTGGAGCAGGTGGCGGGCCTCACCACCGGCTTTTCAGGCGCAGACCTGGCCAACCTGATCAACGAGGCGGCACTGGCCGCCACACGGCGCAATGCCGAGGCCGTGGCCATGCAGGACCTCACCGCTGCCTTTGAGCGCATCGTTGCGGGGCTGGAGCGAAAAAACCGGGTGCTCAACGAGCACGAGCGCAGCATCGTGGCCTACCACGAGATGGGTCACGCCCTGTTGGCCCTGGCCCTGCCCGGCAGCAATCCGGTGCACAAGATCTCCATTGTGCCGCGCGGCATCGGGGCACTGGGCTACACGCTCCAACGGCCCATCGAAGACCGCTACCTCATGACGCGGCGCGAACTGGAGCACAAAATCGCCGTGCTGCTGGGCGGGCGCGCGGCAGAAAAACTGGTCTTCCGCGAGATCTCCACCGGCGCTTCGGATGATCTCGCCCGCGCCACCGATATCGCGCGCGACATGATCACCCGCTACGGCATGGACGAAGAACTCGGATACATCGCTTTCGAGGCACAGCGTCCACGCTTTCTCGACGTACAGGAATATGTCGCCGGTGGTTGCCGGGTAGCCGAATCCACACAGACAAAAATCGACGCTGCCATCCGCACCATCGTTATGGACGTGTTCGAACGCACGTTGCGCATCCTGGAGATGAACCGCGACATTCTGGAGCGTAGCGCTCAGGTCCTGCTGGAGAAGGAGACCCTGGGCGAAGAGGATATCCGGACACTGACGTCAGGTCTGCGCCCGGCCGAATAAGCTCCTCCCCCGGCACTGAGGCCATCCCATCCTTGACACCGGGCCATCGCCGTTCACGTGAAAATCCTTGGCCTCCTAAATAAGCACTGCATCAGGCTTGATCGACCGGATCACTTCGATGATCTTGAAGTACCGGGCGTTGGAGCCTCCTTCGAATCCGCCAAATTGCGTGTTGTATAACTCACTGCTACAGCCGGGCAGAAATGATTGCCCAGATCGCCTGTTTTCCAGGCTCCAGCCTGGAAAACAGCAAGTGCTTCAGGACTTGCGCCCGGGAGTATTACTCTCATTTTGCTCTCTCCTTGATCAGTTGGTTGGATGCCGCTGATTGAGCCGGGGGCGGCCGGCCCCTCACTTCACCAACGGAACCGGCTTCTCGTTGTACTCAATCACCTGTTGAGGCATGTTTCCCCAGAGGATTTCCTTCAAAAAACCCTTGCCGTGAGTGGACTCCTGATCACCCCCGATCCATAGGCCCTGCCCATCGTCGCTCCCGTGGAGTGGGAGCCGATGTTCCGGCCAAGAAACAACCCCAAGAGGCCCACTCCTTCAATCGACAAACTTTTACCCTTAACATCCGCTCCCTTTCAGTTGTCTGTTATTTGATTCAGATGATAAGGAAAAGATACATTTTGAAGTTGAATGAAGTTAACTCAAACCGTAATATCTGATACATATTTTTCCAAACAAAATCGGATTCAGTTTGAAACGTTTGTACCCTATCATGCCAACGCCCGGACTTGACGATTCTCTCCTGCACATGCCGGTGGGCACATGAGACGAGGGTGTGACACGAACAGGTTCTTGGGATTGGATGACATGGACACGAGAAATCTTGCAGGGTTTACGGTGTCTATTGGTCTTCGGTAGCGGACCGGATGGGGATCGTCATGCAGGGAGCGAGGGAAGCGACAGGAGTCCTGACTTTCTCTTTTTTCGATCAGCCCGGTGAGTCCATGAATTCCGATGATTGGAACTTTGAGATCACAAACCAAATCCAAAATCCATTTTATCCATTGGTTTTATTTACTTATGTGTGTATTAATGAATGAAAATCAGAAAATTGAATGGATGAGCATGGGGCATTCCTGAATCTTGCGGAGGCGTTTCATGGCTAAGATCAGATTCGAATCATGGCAGCAGACCGCCGTTTTCCACAGTCCCCTGAAGAACGGACGGCTCGACACCCAGCCGATCGAAGTGCGCGTCGATCCTTTGACCGGCCACCAGAGCACCTTCAATCCCGGCCTGGAAGGCAAGGTGTCGATCCTGTTTCCCGAGACGGACTACGCCTACCTGGAAGAGAGGGCCCAGGCGACCCAACCGCAGTGTTTCATGTGCGACGGGAAATGGCGCACCGCGACTCCGTCCTACCCTGAGGATCTGATCCCCGAAGGCCGGCTGCAGCGGGGAGAAGCGGTCCTCTTCCCCAACCTCTTTCCCCTGGCGGCGTTTCATGCCGTGGTCATGCTCGGCGATCGCCATTTTCGCCTTCCCAACGAAATCCAGGGGAATCTTCTCCAGGATGCCTTCTCCCTTTGCATCCAGTACTTCAGGGAATGCCACCGCCATGACCCCTCCATCCGCTATTTCACCATCAACGCCAATTTCCTGCTCCCCGCCGGGGCCAGCGTGATGCATCCTCATCTTCAACTTTTGGGTTCACCTCATCCGGGGACTCACCACCGGTTGCTCTTGGAAAAAAGCCTCGCCTATCATCAAGCCCATGGTTCCTGTTACTGGCTGGATCTGGTGGAAGAGGAAAAGGCGCGGGGGGAACGCTGGATCGCCCGGATGGACCAAAGCTGCTGGTTTACGGCCTACGCTCCCCTGGGGGCCAATGAAGTCAACGCGGTCTGGCCCGGGACCTCTCATTTCCTGGAATGGGGCGACGAAGAGACACGACAGATGGCCGAGGGAATTTCCAGGGTGCTCCGGGGTTACCACGAGATGAAATTCTCCACGTTCAACTTCTCGTGTTTCAGCGGCCCCGTGGATCGCTATTCTCCCGAATTCCGGTGCTTTCTAAGACTGGTGAACCGCCAGAACGCCATGCCGCATCACCGAACGGACGATTATTATTTTCAAAAGCTCCTCAAGAATGAAATCATCATCCAGCGACCCGAAAAGCTGGCGCATTTTCTCCGGAATTATTTCTGAATCCCGATCCCGGAACAACCGGTCGACGAAGCCATCCTTTCGGCCAGGCAGTGCCATCCCGAAGTGGTCATCGGCAATGTGGCGGGAAGCTCTTTCTTCTTTCAGCTGCTTTTCACACTTGGCATATGCGCCCTGATTCGGCCGCTGCAGGTGGAAAAGGTCGCCCTCGAGTATTTCTTCCCTGCCGTGATCCTGAGCCGGCGGGTTTTGCTCATCATCGTCCGGTATTGCCAGACCTCTCGCTGGGCGGGGATGGGGTGGATGCCGCTCTATGTTTTTGTCGGTGCCGTGCTCCTGGGCATGCGCATGGAGGTATGACGTGGAACTCCGACACGGATTTGTCTCTTGACGGTCAAATCAGGAATGGTTTAAAGATCGCGTGGTGATCGGGGAGCAGAAAAAGCATCGTTCCTATTACTCCCTGAAAGCTGTAAGGAGTGATCCGGGTCTGCTCCATCGATCATCACCGTGGCGAAGGACCCGTCACTCAGGACTTTCCGGAGCAACCCAATGAGGGAGGCGGCGGGAAGTTTATAAACCTCACAAAGGAGCACCGAAGAATTGGAAGAAGGCAGCAGTCACTTTTCGAGAATCCAGGGATCCACAGGGATCCACTCGAACAACCAGCCACGATGCGCACCGTGGACGGAGACCGCCGGAGTTTCGACCAGCCTTTCCCCCTTTTGAGGCTTTCGTGACTCGCGTCTCGCCCTTCGGGCCCGGGCGCATCCTGAAGCAGGAAACGAGTCATGAAAAAGCCGTCCATCCTCGATACCCTTCGTCGACATCTCGCCACAAACAACGAACCGGAAGCCAGGGCTTTTTGTGAGTCGCTGCACCCGGAAGACCTGGCCACCCGGTTGCCGGGCTTCACCACAGAGGAGCGGCTCCGGCTATTTTCGATTCTCGGGAACGAAGCCGTTGCAGAGCTTCTCGGCCGCCTGGGCCCCGACGACCAGGAACGACTTGTGGAATCTCTCGACGACCGCAACCTGGCCGAAATCATCACCCACATGCCCTCCGACGAACGGGTGGATCTTTTCAAGCGTCTGCCCTTGGAACGCAGAGAACGCATCTTCGGCCTGCTGGACCAGGGGGAGCGCGAAGACATCCACCGGCTTGGTTTGCATGCCGAAGGGACGGCCGGCAGCATCATGTCCTCGGACTTTGTTGCTCTCACGCCCGAACTCACCATCCAGGAAGCCCTGGAAAGACTGCGGGCGGAAGCGTCCGACAAGGAAACGATCTACTACATCTACGTGGTCGACGCAGAGCGCCGGCTCCTGGGCCTCGTCTCTCTCCGCAAACTGATCACCAGTCGTCCCGAGGTGCGAATCGGGGACATCATGATCACCAACCCCGTCTCCGTGCGGGTTGAGGTCGACCAGGAGGAAGTGGCTCGCAAGCTCAGCAAGTACGACCTGGTGGCCATCCCCGTGATCGACGGCAACGACAAACTGGTGGGCATCGTCACCTTCGACGACGTGTGGGACGTCATGGAAGAGGAGAGCACCGAAGACTTCCACCGAATGGCCGGCCTGTCACACAAGGCGCCGGATCTGACGGACGTGAACATGCGCGACGCGGGGTTGGGATTGTTGATCCGCAAACGCCTGCCCTGGCTTCTGGTGCTTGTTTTCATGAATATTTTTTCCGGGGCGGGCATCGCCTATTTCGAAGACACCATCTCGGCAGCGGTGGCCCTGGTCTTTTTTCTGCCGCTTCTCATCGACAGCGGGGGCAATGCGGGAAGCCAGGCTGCAACGCTCATGGTGCGCGCTCTCGCCACAGGCAAGGCACAGCTCAAGGACTGGCTTTACCTCCTGGGCAAGGAAGTCCTGGTGGCCCTGGCTCTCGGGGTGTGCATGGGAGCGGCCGTCTCCCTCATCGGCGTTTTTCGTGCCGGCCCACAGGTGGCCACCGTCGTGGCCGTCACCATGGTGTGCACCGTGCTTTTCGGGAGCCTGGTGGGCATGTCCCTGCCTTTTGTGTTGAGCCGGCTCAAGATGGATCCGGCCACGGCCAGCGCCCCGCTCATCACCTCCATCGCCGACATCGGCGGGGTGCTCATCTATTTTTCCATCGCCACATGGTTCCTGCGGGACATCATCAGTGCGGCCTCAGGCTGAAAACAGAAACCGATGCCTAAATCCATGCACGGGAATCTGGCGTGAACGGGACTTGCAGTGTAAAGTGAACCCGTGCAGCCGAAAATTTGCGTTCCTGTTGGTTCCCCTGAAATACGGTGGTTAAATAATGAAACGAAAATGGCTTTTCTTTTCCTACACCCTTCCCGCCAAACCTTCCAAGCCCAGGGTTTACATGTGGCGGCAACTCAGGAAGCTGGGTGCGGTAAACTGCCAGGCTTTCTGGGTTCTGCCTTTTTCAAAGCGTCGAGTGGACGAATTCAACAAGCTCCTCGGTGAAATGAAGGACTTGGGGGGACAAGGCTTGCTCATCGATGGGAAGGTGCTCGTCCCCGAACACGAGCAGCAGATCCTCCGTCTTTTCGCGGAGGCTCGCGACCAGGAATACCAGGAGTTGATCCACAAGTGCGACGATTTCCTCCAAGAGATTCAAAATGAAACCCGGAACGAAAATTTTATTTTTGCAGAGGTGGAAGAAAACGAGGAAGAACTGAAAAAACTGCAGCAGTGGCTCAGAAAGATCGAGAAAAGAGATCTCATGGGAGCACCTCTCCGGAAACCAGCGCTGGAGAAACTCAAGGCGTGCGAGAAGATCTATGAGGATTTTGCCCAGAGGGCTTATGAGCATCGAGAGAGACGTTAGACATTTGGAAGCTCGGGCCGCCCCCCTGGGGCCTCACACCATTTGAAGAGCAAAAGAGGACAGGAACCATGCACAGGAAGTTTCTCGCTGTGGCCATCACGGGTTTCGCGGCGCTGACCACCGTGGTGCTCCTGGTGGCTCACCATGGAGTCAAAGAAACTGAGCGGATCGTCTCCGATCAGTTCAACAGTCAGCAACTCATCATTGCAAAAAAAATCTCCGGGGACATCCGTCAGCATTTTCACTTTCTGGAAACGGCCCTGCTCACCTTCTCCCACAATTGGGCTCGGGACCTGGAACAGGGGAAGAATCCACAGGAGGATGCGTTCTCGGTATTTGAACTGCTCAAAACGTGGGATGTGCTGGCCATGGGCCATCTTCCGATGGATGAGGAGGAGCCCACCATTGCACTTGTAGGTGATTTCTCCTCCACAGACGTGGGAGTTGATTTCAACCCTTACCGGCAATGGGCCGCTCAAGTTCAGAACAGGGGCAAGGTCTTGATCGGAAAGACCCTCATTCCTGAGTCCGGCCCATTTCGAAACTCCTGGATCATGGTCATGGTCACTCCCACACACCTCTCCCCTTCCGCTCCGGGGTTCTCGGATGCGGGCAAGCTCTTTTCAGGACTGAACTTCTTCATTGTCGATGCCACGGGCATCGCCGCCAGGTACACCCGACATGTCCGGTCCGGCAAGACAGGATATGCATGGATCATCGATCACAAGGGCTATTTCATGGCCCATCACGAAGCGGATTTTGTGGGAAGAGACTCGATCACCGTCCGCCAACAGAAGAATCCGCTTATTTCCTTCGACCGCGTGAACAGCTTGGTGCGGGATCACCTGCTCCGGGGGGAGGAGGGGATGGACTGGTACATCTCCGGCTGGCATGCGGGCGTCATCGCCGAGATGAAGAAACTGTTCGCCTACAGCCCCATCTTTTTGCAGGACGATGATGGGGTGGGGAACCTGTGGTCGGTGGGTGTCGTCGCCCCGGAAGAAGAAGTCTCGGGTCTGCTCCGTTCCCTCCTCATTCGCCAGTGGATCCTGGCCGGATTGTTTTTGTGCCTGGTCTTTGTGTCCCTATCCCTTTTTCTGTACATGAGCCTTCGATGGTCCCAGACCCTGAAAGAGGAAGTGGACCGAAAGACCGAACACCTGCGGCGGTCGGAATCCGAACTTCAAAGGGAAACGGAGCAGCTCAAAGCCAGCATGGCCAAACTCTTGGAAACCCAGGAGAAGCTCATTCGTTCCGAACGTTTTGCAGCCATCGGGGAAGCCGCGTCACACCTCTCCCATGAGATCAAAAACCCGTTGATGCTCATCGGAGGTTTCGCCCGGCAGGTCTCCCGGGCTTTTCCCGAAGAGGATCCCAACCTCAAGAAGCTCGAGATCATCGAGTCGGAGACCCGGCGCCTGGAGTCCCTCATCGACGACGTCAGGGACTTCACGCGCCCCTCCAAACCACAGAAAGAGTGGTGCTCTCTGCATGACTGCATCCAGGAGACCCTGGAACTCATGGAAGAATCTCTGACGGCGGCTAACATTGAATGCGAGACCGCATTGCCCCCCGCCCCCCCCTTGATTTGCTGCGATCCCAGGCAGGTGAAACAGGTGCTCATCAACCTGTTGAAAAATGCCATGGAAGCCATGCCCGAGGGTGGAAAAATCTCCATCGTTTCCCGGTGGGACGAGGAGAAAATGTGGATCACGGTCACGGACACGGGCAGAGGGATGTCCGAGGAGGTGCGCGAAAGGCTTTTCCAGCCTTTTTTCACCACGAAGCAAAAAGGAACCGGGCTGGGATTGGCGGTCTGCAACAAAATCATCGAAGACCATCACGGTGAGATCACCGTCCGGAGCCAGGAAGGAAAAGGCACAAGTTTCACCTTTTTCCTGCCGCTCAATCCGGACGATTCCAAAAATCTTCAGCAAGACGCCTAAGGACAACTCAACACAATTGAGTGCCCAGCACTCGAGCCGTCATTCCGGCATTCTTTTAGCCGGAATCCACAGAAAAGAACTGGATGCCGGTTAACCTGCCGGCATGACGAGTGTCGAAATGGACACCTTACACTGTGAAGCTTTACTAAGGCCGCGACACACAATCAAGCTTCCGTTTCCCAGCAAGCGTCCATCTTCCAACTGGATCCCCATTGGGGAACAATCCTGACGAAAAAGCGTAACCTTTCTAAGCTCATGCGGTCATGGCGGGTCGTCAACCGGTCATTCCTTCGGGTGTTTTGGCACTTGGCGACAGATCCGCTATAATAAATTGGAAATACCTTGGTACCGGAATTGAGGGGAGTTCACGGAGCGCCTCACAGGCAGCGGGGTCCTAGCGCATGCAACAGCATCGAGCCTCTATTCTTTTGTTCTTTGCCACGCTGTGGTTGTTCCTCTGGGGCTGCGGACCTGAGGAAAAACCTCACAGGGTGGATCTCGACAAACGAGAACACGTGACCATCGCCGAAGACAGGGATGTGGTGACCTATGCGTTTCTTCCCCAGTATTCGCACAAAGTTTCCTATGAGAGACACCACCTTCTCCTGGATTATCTGCAGCAGGAAACCGGGCTGAATTTCAAACAGGTTTTTCCCAGCACCTTCGACGATCACATCCAGATGGTGGGTCAGGGGAAGATCGACGTGTCTTACACCAATCCCGTCGTTTACATCAAGCTGGCGCACCGCTTCCATTCCAGGGCATTTGCCCAGGCTGTCGAAGTGTATGGCAAAGATCAATTCCGCGGGCAGATCATCACAAGGGCCGACAACAGCGCCATTCAAACCCTCGAGGACTGTCGAGGAAAGACCTGGATCGCCGTGGACCCCGGATCGGCTGGAGGATTCATCTATCCCCTCGGTTTATTTGCGGAGCACGGCCTCAGAAGAGAAGACTTCGCCGTCATTGACTTCGCTCCGGGACCTGGGGGCCAGCAGGAAAAAGTCGTGCTGGCAGTGTATGCGGGAAAATACGACATCGGATCAATTCGAGAAGGGACCCTCAATGTGGTGGCTGACAAAATCGACATCAGCCAGATCCGGGTTGTGGCTCAGTCACGATTTTACCCCGGCTGGGTCTTTTCGGCCCGACAGGGTCTGAGCGAGGAAACCCTGCGCAAGGTTCAAGAAGCCATGTGCCGGCTTGATTACAGCAATCCAGAGCACAAACCAATCATGGACGCCGCAGACATTTTCGGAATCGTCGCTATCGAAGATAAGGATTTCGACTCCGTGCGGGAGCTTGTGAAAAATCTGGACATCCCCCTCGACCGCTGATCCTCCGGATTCCAAGCCCGCAGCGTCAGGCTGCCTTTACCCCGTTCCCTGATTCCCGAAGGCTCTCGGCAGCAACTCCATTTCAAACAGCATTCACGCCGACCTTGGCGGGGACCCGTTTCCCGGGGCAGCACGGCCTAGCAAACCTCAAACACAGCAGTGAGGCTGAACTGAACATGCGCATGAGCTTCAAAGCTAAAATTTACATGGGGCTCTTTTCCCTGCTGTTTCTCTTCGGAGCCGGGGCTTATTTTGCCGCCAGCAAGATCCTGCGCGAGGCCGTCCTGGAAGAGAACCGAACGCGAGGCCTTGTCATCGCCCGAAGTCTCACCTCCCATGCCGTCGAGCCTATCCTTGCCATGGACTTCCTGAGGCTCAAAAACCTTGTGGATGAAGTCCTCCTGACCAACAGGGACGTGTTGTACGCCTTCATCACCAACGCCCGCGGCGAAGTCCTCGTCCACACCTTCCAGGGGGGATTCCCCGTGGAGCTCAGGTCGGTCAATCTACCCCAGGCCACCGAAACCTACAGCCGGATCCTCCTCGATACAGGCGCGGATCTCGTTTACGACTATGCTCTCCCCGTCTCCATCGAGGGAAACCGGTTTGGAACCGTCCGCATCGGCCTTCTGCAAACAGGCGTTCAGCAGGCCATCAAAAATCTCTCCCAGACCATGTTTTTCGCCACCGCACTCTTTTTGATGCTCTCGGGCCTCCTGGGCGCCGCACTCGCCCGCAACGTGGGCAAGCGTGTGGAAACCCTCCACCGTTCTATCGACAAGGTTCTGCGCGGGGATCTCGATGTGCAGACCTCGCTTCCCCTCAAAAAAAACTGCTGGGACTTCACTGAATGTCGCAATGAGCAATGTCCTGCCTACAACGAACCGCACATCCGCTGCTGGTACCTGGCGGGTACGCTGTGCCCTCAATGCGATGAGGGAAAATACTCCTCCAAAATCGTCAACTGCGCCTCCTGCGCCGTTTATAAAACCTGCTCCGGAGACGAAATTCAGAAGCTGGCCGATTCGTTCGATTTCATGGTGCGAACCCTCAAGAACCACCTTGCGGACCTCAAGGCCGTGGAGGATTCCCTCACGGCCCAGCAGGCACTGCTCAAGACCATCCTGAACGCCACGCCGGACTTTGTCACCCTCCAGGACCGTGACTCCGTCTACATGGTCGTGAACAAGGCCTTTTGCGACTTTGTGGGCCGCGATGAAACGAACATCATCGGAAAGTGCGATGCAGACCTCTTTGGGCCGCAACGGGCCGAATCCAACCGCAAGGAGGACCTTGAGGTGCTCCAGTCAGGCAACCCCCTGGTGAAGGAAGACAAGATCCGGATAGGGAACACCACGCGATGGATTCACCTAGTGAAACTTCCGGTGCGGGACAACAGCGGCAACGTGACGGGCCTTCTGTGCAGCGGACGCGACATCACCGACCTCAAAACCTTTCAGGACCAGCTCTATCAGGCCCAGAAGATGGAAACCATCGGCCAGATGACGGCGGGAATCGCCCACGAGATCAACACACCGCTCGGCATCATCCTGGGTTACAGCCAACTGCTCCTGGAAGACGCCCCACCGGGCAGCGACCTTCACAACGACCTCAAAACTATCGAGAAGCACACCCGGATCTGCCGCAAGATCGTTGCCGATCTCCTGCGTTTTTCGCGGCACACGGAATCGGCTCTCTCCCCGGTGGACGTGAACCGGGCCGTCGAGGACATCGTCTCGGTGGTGCAGCACACGTTTGGGCTGGAACGGGTTATGATCGTCCGGAAGCTGGCACCGCAACTCCCGAACATCGTGGGCGACGAGGAAAAGATCAGACAGGCCCTTGTAAACCTGCTGAACAACGCCCGTGACGCCATCGGGTCCGACGGAATCATTCAGGTTTCAACCGGCTGGGACTCTCAGACGGGGATGGTACATCTTTCCGTTGCCGACACAGGTGAAGGCATTCCGGCCCACAGGATCGACAAGATCTTCGACCCCTTCTTCACCACCAAGAGCGTCGGCAAAGGGACGGGTCTGGGCCTCTCGGTCACCTTCGGCATCGCCCGGGATCACGGAGGCAGCATCGATGTGCAGAGTCCTCTGCCTCCCGAGATCCTGGCGGAAATGCTCCGGGACCACCCGGAAATCCGGCCCGGAAAAGGATCGGTCTTCACCCTCTCCCTGCCGTCAACCACGCCCCGGGAGAGGGAACCTTCCTGAGGTGTGACTCCTCATCGCTTTTCCAGGGCTTCAAAACAGGGAATGCAGAGATATTTTTCATCGAAGCGTCGGATGCGCGTCTCCATCGCCGCCTCCCCGCAGACCTCACAGACATGGCTGGCCATGATGCGGGCCTTCTGCGGCGGAGGCCCCTGTATCTCCTGGACCAGGAACAGCTCTTCGATGGGCCGTTCCATGATCCACTCGGACACCTTTTGACGGGCTTCGTTCCACGCCTGTTTCTCCTCCTCGGTCAGCCCCTCCTCCTGCATCTTCTTGTGAAGTGACGACAGATTGCGGCCCGCTTCCCCGAAGAGGTCCGGGCGGGCCACGAGGCGCGCCGCCTTGCCGTCCCGGCGCCGGTAAAAGCTGAAGGCGTTCTTGCCGTAGTCCTTGTGGATCAGGTTTCCTTTGCCGAAAGTGCACCCCACCAGGTACTGGATGGCGTCCACCCCGCACATGTCCGTTTCCACGACCGCGACGATTTCCTCGTCGGGCGATTTTCTCATCTCCTGGAGCGCCCACTGGGCCACCCGGATGCCGATGGCCAGGCCGGGACACCAGTGTCCGTGAAATTCCGTTGTCTTTTCTATGAGCTGTGCATCAAGAACTGCAGGATTCATGTCGGACTCCTTGAGACGATTCCCGGGTGAAAGAAGATTCAGCGTTGTTGGGCAGCGGGCACCACACCATGTGGCCCGCACCATTCAATTGTACCGGAACGATGGGCTCGAGGCTGCAGGATTCCCGGGCCAGGGAACAGCGGGACCGAAACGGGCACCCGGATCCCCCGGGCTCCCGTCCTCCCGTTCCGACCGGTTCGCAAGCCTCCCCCCCGGCAGCTTTGAGCAGAAACCGCGTGTAGGGGTGCACGGCATCCCCCAGCACCCGCGCTGCGGGGCCCAATTCCACGAGTTGCCCGGAGAGCATCACGCCCACCCGATCCGCAACTTTGCGCGCCAGCCCCAGATCGTGGGTGACAAAAATGAGGGACAGCCCTTTCTCGACCTGGAGGTGCAGCAGCATCTTGAGGACCTTGGCCTGGACACTTGGATCCAGGGCGCTGGTGGGCTCATCGGCCACGAGCAGCACGGGCGAGAGGGCCAGAGCCCGGGCGATGCAGATGCGCTGAATGGCCCCCATGTTGAGCTCATGGGCGTAGCGCCCCAGAAAGTCCTCCCCCGTGGGCAGGTGGACGTCGGCAAGGACCTCCAGAACCCGCTGCCGCAGCAGCTCCCCGTTCGAATATTCCCGGTGAATGCGCAGAGGTTCCGCCACCATTTCGAACACGGTGAAGCGATGACTGACCGATTCTTCGGGATTTTGATAGATGATGCCGATTTTCCTGGCCAGGGATCGATAGTCCGCCTTCCTCCAGGCCGCCATGTCCCGGTCTTCGAAACGGCACTTTCCCGCGTCGGGACTCAGAGCCCCCGCGGCGATCATGGCCAGGGTCGTTTTTCCCGAACCTGTCTCCCCGACCAGACAGAGAACTTCACCGGCCTGAACCGACAGATCCGTGGGCCTGAGGGCTGAGACTTCGCCGTAAGCCTTGGCGACCCCCTCCAATTTCAAAATCTGAACGATCCCGCCGCGCAGACACCTCACCTCATGAGTGTCGAGGTGTGTCATGGAAACGTCCTTGTGCCGGCAGTCGTCCACGGACTGCGTGCAGCGGGGTCTGAAGAGGCACCCGCCCTCCACTGCGTGCCGCTCCTCCTGTTGGGAACCCCCGGAAGCGACGTGCGCGTGAGCACGGCGTTCCCCTCTCTCCATGGGGTGGGAATGCACCAGCCGGTAGAAGGCATCCCCTCGAATTCCCCCCAGGTCTCGAAGCGTTTCCAGTCCGGGGAAAGCCCGCCCCAGGGCGAGGGTGTAGGGATGTCGAGGGGCGAGCAGGAGATCTTTCGCCGGAAGGATTTCCATCACCTGCCCCAGGTAGAACACGGCTGCGCAATCGGCGGTTTTTCGAACCAGGTCCAGGTCGTGGGAGATGAGCAGAACCGTTTTGCCGCGATTCCTCAGGTCTCTGATGAGCCGGCCCACAAAACTTTTGAAGCCCGCATCCAGGGCCGCAGTGGGTTCATCCAGGATGAGAAGTTCCGGATCCAGGATGAGCGCCATGGCAAGAAGTCCCCGCTGCACCTGCCCGCCGCTCAGTTCATGGGGATACCGACGTGCAAGGGATGCAGGAAGCCCCATCTCTTCCAAGGCCTTTTCAGCCAACTCCAGCGCCGCCCTGCAGTTCATGCCTCCGCGCTGCACCAGGGGCTCGGCCACTTGCTCCGCGAGCCGATGCACGGGGTTCAGGTTGGCGGCTCCATTCTGAAAAACCATGGCCACCCGGCTCCATCGAAAGGAGCGGCAGGCCGCCTCATTCAGGGAGGCCACTTCCAGGTCGTCCAGCCGAATGCTGCCGCGCACCTCGGCATTGGGCGGCAACAACCCCATCAGCGCTTTGCCGAAGGTGGTTTTTCCCGACCCCGATTCCCCCACGAGGGCCGTCACCTGTCCCGGGCGGAGCTGCAGGCATACCCGGTCGAGTGCCAGCAGGGCCCGGTCGCCATCCCGGAAAAGCACCGTCAACTCTTCCACGCGGGCGTTCATTCGGCCTCCTTCAACCGCGGATCAAAACGCTTTTCGAGGCTCACGGCTAGAAAGGTCACAGCCATGATGAGCAGGGTCAGGCACAGGATGGGCGGCAGGAGCCAGTTCCACCAGATGTCGAGGTAGTAATACTGGAGACCGTAGCGGATCATCATGCCCAGGGTCTTGCGGCCCGGGTCGAACAGTCCGAGAAAAGCCAGGGATGCCTCCATGAACATGGCCACCCGGATTCTGGAAACGAAGCCCATCACATAAAGAGGAAACAGTTCCGGCAAGAGGTGCCGGGTGAGGATGTAGCCATTGGATGCACCCATGCGCCGGGCGGCGACAACGTGCAGGCTCTGTTTCACCACCAGGGCCTGAGACCGAATGCCCCGCGCCGTGGCGGGCCAGGAGAGTACCGCCAGAGTCAGGGCCAGGGTCATGGGCGAGGGGCGAAAAAAAGCCGCCATCAGGACCAGAACCATGACCGAAGGAACCGCCAGAAGGACATCGGCAGCCCGCATGAGCAACTGATCCACCCAGCCGCCGTACCACGCCGCCGCCAGGCCCACCAGGATTCCCAGCGCCAGGCCCGCGGTCCCGGCGATGAGCCCGAAAAGCGCCGTGTTGCGAATTCCGTGGAGCAGTTCGGAAAAGATGTCCATGCCCGCGTCGTTGACACCGAGCCAATGGGCGGTGGAGGGCGGGCTCAGGGGCAGATAGGCCATCTCGTGAGGGTCGTAGGGCGCAAGAGAAGGGCCGAGAATGACCAGGAATCCGAGCAGGAGCGACAGGACGATCCCCACAAGAAACCAGCGATCTCGGACGAGTTCCCGAAAAATCCTAGGAGCCATCGCGCACCCTCGGATCGAGTCGCCGGTAGACCAGCTCCAAAATGAGGTTCACCCCCAGGACCATGAAGGCCGAAAGCAGCATGATCGCATGAATGAGCGGCAGATCCCGCATGGCAATGGCCCTGAAGAGCAGGGTTCCCAGGCCGGGGTAGGAATGGATGGTCTCCACCACGAGCGCTCCCGTCACCATGAAAGCGATGCGCAGCCCAAAGCGGGTGACCAGGGGCAGCAGGGCATTTCGCGCCCCATGGGCGTATCGCACCCGCAGGGGGGGCAACCCTTTGGCCCTGGCGGTTTCCATGAACCGCGACCTGAGCACCCCGACCATGCCGGCCCTGGCGAGGAGAAAATTTCCCGGGGTGTAAGCCAATATGAGTGTGACCAGGGGCAAGGTCAGATGATGCAGCACATCTCCGAAATGCTGCAGCGCCGTCTGCTGCGCGTAAGCCGTTTGCGCGCCCGCAGTGGGAAACCAGCCCAGATGCAGCGCAAGCACCAGGAGAAGGATCACCCCTGTGCTGATCTCCGGGGTTCCCTCCAGCACGGTCATGAAACCCACCGAAGATTTTTCCAGCAGGCTGCCCCGACGCCAGGCCGCCTCGACCCCGGCCCAAACCCCGAGGACCATGGAAAGGACATGGGCGGTGCCCATCAGCAACAAAGTCCAGGGAAGGGCTCCGAGCACCAGGTCCGAGACGGGTGCCATCAAGGCATGGGAATACCCCCAGTCGAGAGTGAGCAGGCTCTTCACATAGCCCCGGAAACTTTCCTGCCCTGCGAAGAGGCTCCTCAGGGCGGACTCATCGTCGGCGCTGAGGACCACGTGCGAATTGCCGTACAGGGCGGTCACAACATCCCCGGGAAGCATTCTGGGAAGCCAGTAACCGAGCGCGACCAGCAAAATCACCGCCGGGAGGTAGGTGGAGGCCAGTTCCAGCTTTCTTTTCAATGCAGGTCCTTCTTGTCCCCTGTTCCCGCCCGTGAACCTCTCCAGTTCTTTAAAGTCCTGGGTCCATGATGGATGCGCCGCTCTCAAGAGTCTGCGGGCTCGAAGTATGTTGGAGGGGATCGAGCCTCATCACGGGAAGGCAACGCCCCTTTCGGCCCTCATTCCGCAGGGAGAGTACGGGGAATCAACGCCATTTTGTTCTGGGGGATGGGAATCCCCTTGCCGATCCCTCCCCTCGTGTAAAACCAGTGAATCCCTTTCCGCGGATCATAGGCAGCCGTAGTTTGCGGATAATACAGTGAGATGGAAGGCAGGTCCTCGGCAATGATCTTCTGAATTTCGTAAACAAGCTCCTTCCTTCGATCGGGATCCATCTCTCTCACCTGAGCTTCGAGCAGATCATTGAGGCGTGCATTGGCGTCGTAGCGGGCGCTGTTCACCGACCCTGCTCCATAAACAGGGGAGATCATCTCGTTGAGAAACTTGGGATCGCCCGAAATGCCCCCATGACCGGACACGGCCAAATCAAACTGCCAGTTTCGGATACGGCTGTCGGTGGTCGCCAGTTCCAGGGTCAACAGATCCACACGGATTCCGACCGCTTCCAGTTGCTGCCGAATGATGATGCCGTCTCGGTCCGAACCCGCTTCACCGCCCGCGGTGATGCCCGAGAAGAGGAGTTCCAGTCGCAGTGGAACCCCTTCTTTTTCATAGGTGCCGTCCGAACCTCGAACGAAACCCATGGACTCCAGCAGTGCCCTGGCCTTGTCCGGATCGTGGGCGTAGGCCGGCGTTTGAGGATTGAACATTTCATGATCCACCGAGAGCAACCCGTAGGACGCAGGGGAAGCCAGGCCGCGCTGTCCCTTCCGGATGAGTTCCTCCTGGCTGATGGCGTGGGCGAGAGCCTGACGAAAACGCCGGTCATCGAGAGGGGGCTTCCGATGGTTGATCATGAGCTTTCTGTTCCAGCCCCGCTCGTCCCGGAGGATGATCATGCCCTTCTTCTCCAGGGCGGACGCCATTTCAGGCTGAATGCCGGCCAGATCGGCCTGCCCTGTGCTCAAAGACACCATCGGTTTTCCCGAGCGGATGTAGATAAGACGGTCCACCCTGGGGCGTCCCTGGTAATAGTGAGGAAACGCCTCGAAGAGGTAGGTCCCCTGGACTTTATTGAAATCCTTGAAGAGATACGGGCCGCTGCCCACAAAAACCGCCGCACTCGTTTCGGTCTCGGGATTTTCAATCGATTCCCAGATATGCTGCGGCAGGATCGGCATGGATCCCCCAATTTCAGAGAGAAAAGGGGCGTAGGGATTTTTCAGGTAGATGAGGGCGGTGAGATCGTCGCGGACGTCCACCCGATCGACGGGATCGAGGGTGATCCAGCGGTAGGGGTGCTTTTTAAAATAGGAGACGGTGAAGGCGACGTCTGAGGCCGTCACCGGCTTGCCGTCATGCCACCTGGCTTTGGGGTTGATCTGAAACTCGAAGGCCTCGGCATCCGAATCGTAGCGCCAGCTTTCAGCGAGAGCAGGCACAATCCCATCACGGTCTTTCCAGACCAGTGTGTCGAACACCCAGCTCATGCGCACATACCCGGGCCCCCGCGGATAGTGGAGGAAAGGATTGGGGTAACCGAAATCCCCGGTGCTGTCCGCAATGCGGATCTCTGCGACCGTTTCATTGCCGCGAGCCGTCGGAACGTTCCACAAAAGAAAACCCGTCGCATATGCCAGAGACAGGAACATGAAGCTCCAGAATTTCAACCTGCGGATGGCGCAACTCCTGCCTGTCACTTCCAACCCCCTCCCCTGACGGTTCTGCCCGGTCATCAGATCCACAACACCCCGCCCCGCATTTTCTTTAAAGTGACCTGCGACTTCAGCCCGCTGTGCAGGTCGATCACCCGGCAAAGAGCCGCGACCGGAGATCCAATGGCAAAGAGAAGGACGGCTGTAGTATGGCTCCACAAAAAAAGCCACAAAGGCCCCTTCCCCAAGGGATCGAGGCCTTCGTGGCTCATTAGAAAACTTCCAGACTTCCATGGGGCCGGGGAGTGTCTGAAAGCTAAAGGACCAACAGTTGACTCAAATTGGATAAACGGAAAAGCGAAGCGGCTTCTACCGCCGTTGTTTTAACTTTTCAATACCGACCTCACCCCATCAAGTCAAGCGCATTATCCTCGCGCCGGTGAAGCCTCCCAACTGAAACACGAAACCACTGGAGTCATCCGCTGCGCCAGAGCGCTAAAACATAAACCCAA
The DNA here is from genome assembly GCA_964654275.1 of uncultured Syntrophobacteraceae bacterium. Lineage (GTDB taxonomy): Bacteria > Desulfobacterota > Syntrophobacteria > Syntrophobacterales > Syntrophobacteraceae > SLCH01. The sequence continues at coordinate 35,040 of CAZZHS010000030.1, read as the reverse complement.
ATTGACCGCCGGCTCGAAAATTTGATGCCCTGGTATCTCGAAACTCGGCAATGTCAATATAATCGGTGTACTGATACTTGAGATTGGCACCAATAAACCATGGATCCATTTTGAAATTCAAACCGCCGAATACCTGCCCCCCAAAAATCCAGTCATCCGCATCACGAGAGACGCCATTCTTATCGATGTCTGCATTGAAATAGTTCGCCGCAACACCGGCACCAACGTCGACCACAAAATCCGGCATGATTTCATAGACATACTTGGCATTCAACTCAATAGGCACATAATACACGTCCACATCATACCGGATGCCCGGATATTCCGCATCACCGGATGTCCCGGCCCATCCCACTTCCAGTCCGACATAAATATTTGGGTGCAGTAAGGCCATGTATCCTTCAACGCCAAAGTAAACTCCATTCTCAGCGTTCAGGTCACTCATGCCGCTGTCGGTGAACCTGAAATAATCCACCTTTGCAGCCAGATTGGCAAAGCCCAGCGGATATTTCTTCTGAGCAAACACGGGTGAAGCACCCAAGGCAAAAAAAACCAGCAATGAAAACAGGAATACTTTCTTCATCATTAGGCCTCCTCAGTGTCGGTCCTTAGTTTAAGGCCGGCTTATGACCCGGTGAATGATTCTTCCAGTCCACAAACCAGGTCCCCGACTTGATTCACACTCATGGGGGATGACAATCCGCACGCTGATAAAACCGGTCGCTTTCACTCCCGGATAGCAGGTGCCCACTTTTCCGTCAAGCTCTTTCACGCGCCGTAGCCAACGTGAACAATGGCCGGGACTGATCCGGCAAACCCAGAAGGTCGCGAGGCGGTATCCAGTTTTATTCTGTCGATGCCCGCTGATAGACCGCGGGAATGAGGACTTGAGTGGTGGGCAATCTATTGGGTTAAGTTGTACTGAGAGTCGAATTTTCGTGCTCGCGTCGGCCCAAACCCGAGCAGAGACCCGAGCGGGGCAAAACGCCGCAGTCTGTCCGAGACGAATTTCTACAGGGCATTCTCGGGCAACATTTGGCCACGTTCATCCCAGGATCATGTCTGCTCGCAGCGGGTCGGTCGCATGTGCCGGGAGGCGGGCAAGCACCGGTGAGGGGGAACTTGTGACGGTTTGCGAGAGCGACGGCGGATGTTTAGCATATTTATGTAAACTTAAGAAAGGAGCAGGCCATGAAAATCATGCCCACCACATGGGTGGCCCTCGCAGCCGCATTGCTCCTGTTTCCCATGCACATCAGGGCACAAGCCGTGCCCTATGTTTCTGAAGCGCCCCCCGTGGAACAGACGCTTGTGCGTGAGGGCGACTTCGCCCTGAGCCTGGCTCAAATCCTCGGCGTGGGCAGGGCGGAAAGCGAAACGGAAGCAGAACGAGACCTCACTGCCCTGGGCATCGCACCTCAATACGGCTGGATCAGCGATTACCCGGTGACACCCGGTGTGATCGACGAACTCTACGAAGCGGTTGGCTTCGCTGCAGACCGGGGTGACCTGGCCCTGCACCGACAGGAAGCATTGCGGAGATTCGATGGGCTCCTGGTGCAACTGGATCTGCCCATCAGACTCCAGGGTGAACGGATGTACGCGGAAGATCGGCCGCCGCCCAATTACGGCAGATATTCAGATCGGACGGTCATTCACAACTATTATCATCAAGAGGGGCCACCTGTTGTGACTTACTACACACCCCCTCCGGCCTACGTCACTTTGTACAGCTGGGTGCCCTATCCTTTCTGGTGGGGCCATTTTCACTTCACCGGCTACTACGTCCTCCGCGACTTTCACCTCCCGCGCCGCGTCTTCATCGTGCAACGCGGCGAGAAAAGAAGCGCCGTCAAGAAGGTGAGCAATCGTTTCTACGACCGTGACCAACAAAGAATCACCCGCGTGGACTCGGCGAGACGATTTCGGGAAGCTCCCCGGGGCAGAAGTCTCCATGGATCTCGTTCGATATCCGGAACACCGAACGAGATTCGCCACCGTGAAGGGCGCAAAGATCCCACGTCCGTCGTCAGAAGGGATGTTCAGCGAGCCCCGTCCAGTGAAATCAGCCGGCAGAGGAGTCGGGCAGCTGAGTCACGTGGCTTGAGGGAACGTTCCCGGCAGACCGCCCCACAGGGCACAAACAGTCCCCGGCTCCGAGAAAATCGAACCAGGAGTTCGGCGGAACGGAACCAGGCGGTCCAGCGAAACCGGGCTGAATGGAGAGAACGTTCCCGGCAGACCGCCCCGCAGGGCACAAGCTCTCCGCGCCTCCGAGAAAACCGAACCAGGAGTTCGGCGGAACAGAACCAGGCGGTCCAGCGAAACCGGGCTGAATGGAGAGAACGTTCCCGGCAGACCGCCCCACAGGGCACAAACAGTCCCCGGCTCGGAGAAA
>CAZZHS010000030.1:0-32542 GCA_964654275.1 uncultured Syntrophobacteraceae bacterium | reverse complement strand
GAACGTTCCCGGCAGACCGCCCCACAGGGCACAAACAGTCCCCGGCTCGGAGAAAATCGGACCAGGAGTTCGCTGGAACGGAACCAAGCAGTCCAGCGAAACCGGAGCGAATGGCGTTCCGAGCGAATCAACCGGAGTTCCGGCAATCGGACGGAACGAATCCAGACCCGCGGCCGCGTCAACTTCAACCAGTCGTCTTCAGGTGCTGAACGGTCCCTCAGATCGCCGGGCAGGAATGCCGGGGAATCCAGAAGCTTCAGCAGCGGGCGAGCCCGCGGCGGTTCAGGCAACCGCTCCTTTTCCCGAGGGGGAGGTTCATCCCGCTCCAATCATTCCAGCGGACCAGGCCGATCCGGTGGCAGATCTGGTCGTGGAGGGTAGTGTTCAAGGGCCACGGGCATGGGGAAGGGCCGACGACGGCAGAACTGCTCACAGAGTCTCGAGGCGATCCATCAGGTCAGTGGGGAGCCTCAGACGCCTTGGCTCGAGGCAGACACGAAACCGGGGTTCCCCGCAGATGGGTAGCCGTTCTATGAAACCCCGTGCCGAGAGATCATTCAAAAGGCTCTGGGCGTTTTCTTGAGTCTCCCCAAGAAGAAGGGCTGCCTGCTCACAGGTCACCGCTCTGTTGAGAAGTATCCGCGCCACGAAATGTCTGAGCGCCTCGGGGAGTTCAAGAATGTTCGTTGCCGTCAAAACGGGCACTGCACTCATCTCTTCCAGTTCCCTTCGAATCTGTTTCATCATTGTGCGGATCACAGCCACACTCACCTTCTCATGATTTCCCGATGCGCGGATTCATGGGTTCACCCGAACACCCATGGTCCCATGGCTGAAAGAGCAATGGCAGCATCTGTCAACGTGTCCTGCACGCAGCATCTCCTCCTCGTTGCGCGGGTTTCTCCCGCCGGCATGGCGCCCGAGACCCCTGCTTCACGGTTTCCCTGCCGGACGGGCGACGGATTGTGTGCGGGCGACCTGGATGATATTCTATTTGAAATTGAAACAGAGTGTGCAACAAGGAATCAAAAGGAGACACCCAGTGCTTGAAATGATCAAGAAAAGTCTGCTCGCCGGATTTGGGGCGGCCGTAGTCACCAAACAAATGATTCAGGATGCCACCAGGGCCCTCGTTGAGCAGGGAAAAATCTCTGCGGAAGAAGCGGAAAAAATCGCAGAAGATCTGATCCGGGATGGTGAACACCAATGGAATGATGTGCAGTCGAAGATCTCTGAAACCGTGAGAAAAGGACTGGACAACCTGGACATCGGCAGCAGGAGCGACTTCCAGGAATTGAAATTGCGTGTTGAAAACCTTGAGAAGCGCACCGCCATGCTGGAGACCGCCCTAGCCAGGGCAAAGGAAACAGGGCATGCAAATTAAGACGCTCGCTCACCTGGGACGTTTCAAGGACATTGTCATGACCCTCATCAAATACGGTTTTGACGATGTCGTGGAACGTTTCGATGTGCCGGGCAAAATGATCATTGAAAAAATCCACCCCTCCCATGACGCCATGAACACGTGGCAACGCATCCGCTATGCTCTGGAGGAACTCGGGCCGACGTTCATCAAGTTTGGGCAGATTCTGAGCCTGCGGCCCGACCTGGTCCCCCTGCCCCTTCTGCTGGAATTGCAGAACCTGCAAGATGAGGTCACTCCGGTCCCATATCCCGAAATCAGAGAAATTCTGCAAAAAAACCTCACGGCCCCTGTCGAAGAAATATTCGAAATATTTGAAGAAGAACCCATTGCGGGAGCTTCCCTGGCGCAGGTGCACCGAGCCGTCCTCAAGTCAAGCAAACAGGCTGTGGCGGTCAAGCTGCAGAGGCCGGGGATTGCCCAGATGGTCGAGACCGATCTTCACATTCTGTCCATTCTGGCGCATCAACTTCATGAACGGATGGAAAGCGTCCAGATCTACAATCTTCCCGAACTGGTCCAGGAGTTCAAAAGAAACCTCACCCACGAGCTGGACTTCAGGCGCGAAACCCGCAACATGAAGATTTCTCAGGGCAACCTTGCGAAGATGGAGGATGTGCGAATCCCCAAGGTTTACGACGAGTTTTGTACCGAGCAAATGATCACCATGGAACTCATCCAGGGGACTCGACTTCGGGATGTGGTGCCCGAAACGCCGACGGAGCGTGAAAGTCTTGCCAGACGCGGTTTGCGTCTGAGCATCAAACAGATCCTTGAGGACGGTTTTTTCCATGCCGACCCCCACCCCGGGAACATTTTCATCGTTGACAAGGATGTGATTTGCCTCCTCGACTGGGGCACGGTGGGGCGGCTCACCCGGGAAACACGGTTCGAGCTCATCGATCTCATCAAGGCCGTGGTGGAGAAGGACAGCAGGGGGGTCGTGGACATTGTTCTACGCTTTTCCAGCCAGGAAGACACCGTCAATGAGCGTCTCCTCCAAAGAGAAATCATGGACATTCTCGATGTCTACCACAACGTCCCCCTGGGAGAACTCAGCCTCAGCGACCTCCTCTGGGAAGTTTCCAACCTCCTTCGCGAACACCGCATCAAGCTCCCCACGGATATGGCCATCATGGTCAAGACGCTGGTGACGGCAGAGGGCACCGCCCGCCAACTCTGCCCCGAACTCAACGTGATGGCCGAAACCGAACCCTATCTCGAAAGGCTCGCGTTGGAACGGTGGCAGCCCGCCAACCTTTTCAGGAACTTTCGTCGCAGCCTGTATCAGCTCTACAAACTTCAAAAACAGCTTCCTGCAAGGATGGAGAGGATCGTGGGGAAAATCGACCGGGGGGAGCTCACCATCCAGTTTCAGCATAAAAACCTGGAGGAGCTTCGAGACACCATGGAAAATGTTGCCAACCGCCTGACCATCGGCCTCATCATCGCGGCCATGCTCATCGGCTCCTCCATGATCATCACCACGGGCGTGGAACCCCTGCTTTTCGGCTTTCCCGCATTCGGCATCGTCGGTTACATCATTTCCGCAGTCATGGGACTGTGGCTCATCTATAACATCATCCGTGCGCGAAAATTCTAAGGACGACACAATTTCGAAGGGTATGAAATGAGCGAAATCAAAAGCACTCTCGAACTGGCACTGGAAAGAACACGGAACATGACCCTCTCCGATGAAGAGAAACGGGAAGCAGCGCTCAACCAATTCCGCCAGGAGCTCAATGGATTGCTCCACAAGTTTTTGGAAGGGCACATGGACTTCGACCAGTTCCGGCGAAAGATGCGCGAAATGGAAAGGCCCGCAGGGGCCATAACTGAAAAAATCCTTGCGGGGGAGGTACTACATCGAATAACGCCTCGTGGCGAAAACGACAAACACCTTCAGATCCTCTCGGAGATCTGCGGCATCGAGGCTGGAAAAATCGAAAAGCTTCTGCAGGACCACCTGAGCCAGGTCCGCGCCATGGAATTGGAAAGGATCGCAGAGCTGAAAAAGGAACTGAGGGACAGCCGTCAAATTTACGGGAGAGCCGTTCGACCAAATTTGGCGGCTGATTCAACGTGGAACGAAACCGAATCGACGGCAGCCCACAGGGTTCTGGAAGCAGTGAAAAGGGAGGTTGAATCCCTGATCACCTCCTAAATGTAGGCAAACCAATATTCCGCCACCCGGCTGAAATTGCGTGCCACATCCTGCTTGCCCGAAACCACGTCCCCGTGCCCCGGGAGGAGCAGTTCCACATCGTAGGTCGAAAGCCTTCTGATGCTTTCTTTGAGCACCTGTCCATTGCCGCCGGGGAGATCGGTCCGCCCCAGGCCGTCCCGGAACAGAACATCCCCGGTGGCGAGCACCTTCCTGAGCGGCCAGTAGATGGAAACGGAACCGGGCGAATGCCCTGGAGTGTGAATGATTTCCAGCGCCAGATCCTTCACGTGAAGGTCTCCCTCGTCCAGGAAGAAATCGGGCCGGTACGTTTCAATGCCCCCCCCGGCTCCCATGTGGCGCCCCACCTCTTTCAAGAGATTCCAATCGGTTTCATGGACCGCAAAGGGAACCCCCTTGTCCTTGAAAAGCTTCACCGCTTCGATGTGGTCCGGATGGAAATGGGTGGAGATGACCAGATTCACATCCTCGAGACGCAGGGATTCCCGCCGGAATGCAACCTCAACGTGATCGAACAGCCTCAAATGCCCAGGGTCGATGAGCACACAGGAGGAATTTGTTTTCAGCAGGTAGGTGTTGCAGTTGTTGGCGCTCATGGAATTCCAGAAAAATGCATGCACTCCATCCACTATTTTCATCTTTTCATTCTCTCCTTCCCAATAAAGATCGCGTTGTGCCCCGAGGCTGCGGCAAAAATATAACACCGTGCCGTTCGGGTCGAAAGCTTTCGGAATTCAGCTTACGATCATGATCTTGAGCGATGAGGCCAATCGAGGGCCTGAATGCGCGCCCTCTCGACCTCGTCGCCGGGTTCCAGCATCAAAGCGGGCAGATTGCCTCTTCCGTGAGTTGCGCGTCCTTTAGGCTCATAACAGATTTTGACACCGATTGACACCGCTCCCGGCTCCCCTCTCATGGGTCCAGGGTCATGGAACCCCAAAAGCAGGCCGCAGCCGCCGCATACAGGCACAACGCGATCCAGATCACCACCGAAAACCCGAAATGAACAGCCAGGATGGTGGCCAGAACGGCGCTCACCACCGAGGCGCACCCATTGATGCCCCATGCCCAGGGTATCCACTGGGGCGCATGCCGGGCCACGATGGAAAGCCCCAACGGGAAGGGCATGCCCATCAGGAAGGCCTGCGGCGCGATGAGGGCTAAAGAGACAAGGATCTTCAACACATTGGAGGAGCCCAGGAAGACCCGGAACACCTCGGGCAGGATCCACAGATACACAAGGGAAACCGTGGTCAAACCGATGATCGCCGCAGTGATGAAAGCGCCTCCGTGAAGCGGCCCATACCGCTCGTGCCACGCCTCTTTCATCCACCCCGAGGCACGGCTCCCCAGACCCGCAAACACGAGAAAACCGCTCAAGACCACGGAAACCGTGTAGATCGGGTGGCTGAGAAACAAGATGAATTTCTGAATGAAGGCGATTTCCACAAACAGAAACGCCAGACCCAGGGACCCAAAATAGAGGATCAGGCGCCATCGGGGAAGCTCTCCGCGGGAAGGAATCCGCCTCGCCAGGAGCGGAAGCACGATGAGAATCAGGCTCGCCAGGGCAGCCTGCCCCAGCGTGATCAGAAGGATGGGATAGGTCCATTCCATGAGGGCCAGTCCGCCCCGACCCCGGGCATCCCAAGCCTCTCGCAGGATCCGCCATTTAAAAAAGTGAAAGAAATAGGGACGGTCGTCCGTCGCCGGTTCGATATAGAATTTGTATTGGTCCATGAAGCTCCGGCGCTCGCTCCCGAGGAGGGCAGCGGTCCCCTCGTAGAGGAAGGGCTCTTCCAGAAGGTTGAAACGGTTCACCTCATGAGGCTGGATGGCCGGGTGAAAATCCACATCAAACGACCTCTCACGACAGAAATCCAACACACGCTTCACCTCCTCTCCCGTAAAAGGGCTCCTCTTGATGAGGAGCGTGGTGGTGCTCCAGCTCCGAATCAGGACCAGGTGGTCCCCGGGCCTGCTTATTTCAAGACCTTCCAGCGCTTCGACCATGGAGACAAAAAGTTTGAGGGCATCACGGGGGGGGATTTTGAGCCACCGCGTTATCGCTAGAATTCCCGAAGGTTCGAGATGCTGAAAATATTCCTTAAGCGCCTCCACGGTGTAAAGATAACTTTCCGCAAGGGCGTGGCTCCCGGCCGCTGAGGCGCTGAAAGAATCCAGAAGGGACACCTGGATGAGATCGTACCGGTCACGTCTTCCGGCGACGAAGCCTCTCGCCTCTTCCACGTGGACAGTCACCCGTGGGTTGTCGTAGAGGTGGCCTGAAAAGGCGCCGAATTCTTCCCGCACAAGGGAAACGACGTTGGCATCGAACTCGACGGCGTCCACGGCCCGCGCCTCATGATAGAGGGCCATGAGCACATCCGTGCCCCCGCCCGCACCGAGCACCAGAACGCGGGGATGTTCCAGCAGATGGTAGGGAGCCGCCCACGTGACGCAGTCCAGGTAGGCCAGCGTGGCCCGGTCCCCCTCGAACCGGGTGATGGGGCTGAGCCCGTCGCCATTGGTGAAGACAGCGACCTGCTGCGGCGGCTCCACGGTGCAGTTGAGGCTTTGACCCGGCGCGTGGCGAAAAGGGACCTTCGGACTCTCCACCACGGCAAGCCACCCCAACGGCCCATGGCGTTCGTGAACGATTCGAGCTCCGGGCAGGTTGAGCGCCCCCTGAATTCCCTTATAAGGGGAAATGTTCGGCTGGAGCATTGACGAAGGCCAGAGGAAGGGAAGCGCCACAGCACACGCGATCAGAACGAGGGAACTCCGGCGTTTCCCGTTCTTCTCCGCCCCAAGGAGCAGTCCGGCCGCCAGCAGTCCCCCTCCGGAGAAGACCTTCAGAACCTCTGTCGCAGGAAAAGCGAACAGCAAGGGCACCATTGCCAGGGCGCCCGTTCCGGCCCCCAGAAGATCCCAGAGGTAGATGGAATGAATCCGGCCCTTGAATCTGATGAAGGCCATGCCGATGAATGTGGCCGCGAAGAGGAACGGGAAGAAGAGGATCAGGAAGACCCGAAACAGGTGGACCCACTGAGATGGATCCCACAGAATCTCCAGGGGATTCAGAGGCACCCGCTGGCTGAGCGCGAAACAGACCACAACGGAGAGGCTGAACAGGACGCCGCTCCCCACAAAGATGCTCAGGGGCGAAATCCTTTTGGATCTTTCCAGAAAGGTGAGGAACGTGCCGCTGGCGCCGTAACCCAGGAGAGCGATGCTGATGATCATGTAGGCGAAGTGGTGCCACTGGGAAATGGACAGAAGTTTCATCAACAGCACTTCGTAGCCCAGTGCTGAGAACGAAAGGACAAAAACCGCCACTCCCACGGTCATGAGGCTCAGTGCCCCCCTGTCAAAGGCACAAATGCCACAGGCAAAATCTGCCGCGTCGTGATACCGCCCTCTTGCGTCTTTTCCACCAGCATGAGCTGCTGGGTCATGAAGGGGCTGCCGACAGGAATCACCATCTTGCCTCCGGGCTTCAGCTGATCCAGGAGGGGCGGCGGGATGTGATTGCCGGCCGCCGTGACCACGATCGCATCGAACGGCGCGTGTTCCTGCCAGCCGTAATAGCCATCCCCCAGCCGGACCTCCACGTTCTCATAACCCAGCCTCTGGAGGCGCTCGCGGGCCGACTTACCCAGTTGCTCAATGATTTCAATTGTATAAACTTTTGTCACATACTCCGCCAAAACGGCGGCCTGGTATCCCGACCCCGTCCCGACTTCCAGGACCACATGGTCAGGACTCAAGTCCAGAAGATCCGTCATGACGGCCACGATATAAGGCTGGGAGATGGTCTGTCCGTACCCGATGGGCAACGGCCGATTTTGATAAGCATAGCGCTGCTGATCCGGCGGCACGAACTCATGGCGTTTCACCTTTCGCATGGCGTCCATGACGAAGGGAGCCAGTGCATTCTTGCCGATGCGACCGCTGGTGGCACGCACATCGGCCTCGATTTCCCGAATCAAGCGTTCACGAAGTTCTTCGGTGGAATCGGCGTCAACCGGGGCAGGAAGCACCAGCGAGAGGGCAAGACCCCCAAGGATCAGAAGATTCCGGCCCCAACGGGCGATGAGTGCCATGGCAATCCTCCTGCAAGGGTGAGGCGTCAATCAGCGCGTTGATGTGGGACGCTTGAGAACGGCGGTTTGGCGAAGAGAGACGCGCCCCCCGATCTCGGCAAAAAAAAGAAGAAAAGTCCCCGGCGTCGACAAGGCATGATGAAATCATCGGGCGTGCGTGGCCTCGCCGCATGCCTGCCCGAGCAGAAAGGTCCCTTTTCGAAAACATGGGAAATATTCTTGAACCGGAGGCCGCGACCCTCGGGCAGAATTGAAGAGGACATGAAGGTGCGTTACTCCTTCATTGACTTTTTTCCTGTAAATCATACACACAAATTCAGGGGGAACAAACAGGAACCGAACCGGGAGTCCGAAGGTGCAGAAACTGAAGGGGGCCTCAAAAAAAGCCACCCCGGGAGGGGTGGCTTTTCGCAGGAAATGGATGCCGAAACGCAGCGCAAGGAACCTTGGACCGATCGAGTCATACAACCACAGCGTGAGTGGATTCTGGCACCATCACTCCATCCATCCAAGCAGGACCGGAAGCGATTGCCGATTCCTGGAATCGGCCCGTGGACGATCATGCCCCCTGCACAGTGATCTTTCTCGGCCTGGCCGCCTCTGCCTTGGGCAACAGGAGTTTGAGAACTCCATCCTTCATGGTGGCTTCGATCTTGCCCTGATCTATGACGTTGGACAGTGTGAACTGCCGGTAATAATCACCCACCGAATATTCCTTCAGCAAGGCGGTTCCCTTGGGTTCCTCCAGAGTCACCATGCCTCGAATGGTGAGTTGATCGTTGTTCAGATCGATTTCAACATTTTCCATGGCCACGCCGGGCATGTCCGCCAGGAGTACCAGCGCATTTTCCTTTTCGTAGATATCCACCGCGGGCACAAAAATGGGAACGTTTCGCGTGCTCTCGGATGGAGTCTGCAGTTCTTTCTTTTCCTGAACCTGAAGATCTTTTTCAGCCATGTTCGACCTCCTCTGTATTCGCCGAATGTGACGGCCTCATGGGTGGTTGACTAATCCATCTTGACGGTAATCTTCCGAGGTTTCGCATGCTCGGCCTTGGGCAGAACCATCCTCAACACCCCATTTTTGAAATGAGCCGTGACCTTTTCAGGGTCCACATCCGCGGGCAACGTCACAGCCTTGTGGAAGGTGCCCAATTTGCGCTCGCGACGGTGGTAGGAGACGCCCTCCTCCTCCTCGCCTTTTCGCTGTCCGCGAAGCGTCAGAGTGTTTCCTTCAACGGCAATGTCCAACTCGTCACTTTTCATGCCAGGAAGCTCCGCCTCGAGGATGAAATTTTCTCCGTCTTCAAAGATGTTTACGGCAGGATACACCCCGGAAGTCAACCGGTAGCCGGCTTCCCCCATGAGACCGGAGAAGAGACGATCCATTTCCCGTCTCATGCGCTCAAGTTCCTGAAAGGGATTGGAATAGTCCAAAAATCTGGGGTAGCGCACAATGGCCATGTTCAATACCTCCTTTCCTGTTTGACGAGTTTACTTCCTGAGATTCAACTGTACACAGGTCCATACCATCTGGAGTTGAGCAGCTCAAATGCTGCGCTTAAGGACGGCCCAGAGTCAGCGGCCTGTCGCGAGGCCGGCCGAAAATTTTCGCGCCGGATTCCGCAAGGGCCGGCATTACTGCCCTCGAAGGGCTGTCTGAGCCGTTCGAGCAGAAATTAAGATTGGGGTGGTGGAGTGTCAATACACGCAAAAAAAAGTTTTCGTGTAATTGATTTCGCTTTTTTGAATGCCTATGTAAAGTCATACACGGATGCCCTGCTTCTTGAGAAAAGGCGCGGCCGACGATCCTACCCCTGGCTGCTGTGCCGGAAACAACCGGCCCTCATTTCCGGGCCGCAGTATTCCAGGCTCAGGAAATTCCGTGACTCTGCTGCCGGCAGAACGTCCAGGTTCAGGTTTTCGATGTGCCGCGATGAGGGACACGACTCCCTGGTATTAAATGAGAACGGCCTGGCTCTGCAGGGAGCGATGGGAACATGACGAGAAGACCACGTGATAAAGATCGCCCTCCGCAAACGGGTTGCACCGACATGCGGGGACACCCCGGCTGCCTCGACGAATCCCAGTTGAACCGGCTGACAAATGCCTTCAAGGCATGGCTGGAGTCGGCCGTCACGGACCACACGCGCCGCGTGCGCGGCAGGTACTGGCTCACGTTCATTCTGCTCCGCCATACGGGAGCCAGGATCGGGGAAATTCTCAGTCTGGATGATGGGAGGGACATCGACTTGAATCGAGGGGAGGTGAGAATTCCTTCGGCGTCTCGCACGTCCGGCAGCCCTCTTCGCACCATCCCGGTCCCCCCCGAAGTGGTGCAGGAACTGATCCACTATCTCAACTCGTTTCCCATGATGAAGGGAAAAGTGTTCGCCCTGGACCAGGGGAACTTCAGGCGGGAGTTCTATCGGCGAGCCGAAGAGGCTCAAATACCTCGAGAATTGTCCCACCCGCACATTCTCAGGCACACACGGGCCATGGAGCTCCTGGACGCGGGCGTGCCGCTCGGCGTGGTGCGGGACATTCTGGGCCATGCGCTCATGAGCACGACCGCCATTTACCTGCGGCAAAAACGGACGACCATCAGGACCATTCTCGAGGACAAAGGGTTTCTCTGACGCACCTGCCGACAATTATCTTCGAGGGAGCCCTCGAAGCATCCTGGCCACCTGGTGGTCGATCACATGGGCCACATCGTAGGAGGGCACCGAAGCCAGATCCACGACGGCGCTCATCCGCGAACCATGACGCTGCGTGAAGCTGTGGATCTGAATGTCGATCCTCACCAGGTCGGTCGGGGCAGGCAAAACCGCACCAAGAAGTCCTCCACCTGCCGCTCCGGCAGCCGCACCCGGCCCCGGGTCTCCCAGTGCACCGCCGATAATGGCACCGACAGCCGCACCGGTCACTGCCCCGCCAAAGGTGTTCCAGGCTCTCACCTGAGGATTTTGATGAGTTTCCACCCCGAAGGAGATGTCGATGGCAAAGTCGGCATCCCGCTCCCGTCTCACCTGGTCATAGCCCCGGTTGTAGAGGAGGTCCATGGTTCTCGGCAGTCGATACAGGCCAAAAGGAGTTCGATCGTCGATGTCAAGAATGTAGGTTTGATCCCGCGCGCTCAGAATCGGGGCTCGCCCGCCCTGATCCGAGAAGGGGGGATCTTCTGAGACTTTGTAATACGGACTTGAGTACGGGTCTGTGGCACACCCCGTGCCGAGAACCGGCACAGTCATAACCAATAGGAAGAACAAGTTTTTCCAGATTTTCAATGGCATGGGATCTCTCCACCACTCCGGGCTTGATAAACCGGTCCTGAACGTTTCAAAATAGACCCGATCAGCAGTGCCGGGCGCAAGTCCTCAACCGCTTGCCGCTTGCCAAGCTGGAGCTTGGTTTAGCGCTCCAGTATAGGGCGCCCATCTCGATGCTCGTCATGCCGCCGGTTTTTCAGCCGGCATCCAGCCCTTTTCCGTGGGTTCCGGCTCAAAGATTGCCGGAAGGACGACTCGAGTGATGGACACTCTCTTGTGTAGCGTTGTACTCAGGAACGAGCAGATCCGGAAGGTCGTTTCCGTCTGAGTGCACCAGTCCGGAGGAGCGCAACTCCCTGTGCATTTATCGATCGGGATTGAGAGGAATCCTCCCTCGTTCCAATGCTCCGGCGTGGGAATGGGCAGATCAACCGAGCGGAGTCATCCGCCATGCCTCACCGGTGCTCTGTCAAAATGGCAAAAGAAAGAAGGTCCAGCTGCCCCCTGAATGCTACCCGGAGAATGAATCAAGGGGCAGCGTTACCCGATGAAACAAACCTGAAAACAGATTCGTTTGGAGGTCACTCATACATGTCGGCCAGGCCAAAAACCATTGCCGCCATCACGGCCCTCGCCTGCTCCCTCATGCTGAGCGGGTGTATCAAACCCAAAATCCACATTTTTCCAGACAGAAGCGAGCCGCTCAAGGAATACACCCTTGAGGGCAAGGGGCGGGAAAAGATCCTGGTGATCCCCGTCGAGGGATTCATCTCCGACAGTTCGAAGCGCATCGCCTTCAGGTCCCGCCCCAATGTGGTCAAAGAGATTGTATCCCAACTGGACAAGGCCAAGAAAGACCCAAGGATCAAAGCAGTTGTTTTGAAAGTGGATTCCCCCGGCGGGTCGACATTTGCCAGCGATGCCCTCTACGAGGAGATCAAGGCTTTCAAGGAGACATCCACCGTGACACTGGTGGTGGCCATGATGGGAACGGCAGCTTCAGGGGGGTATTACATTTCTCTGCCGGCGGATTTCATCATGGCCCACCCGACCACCGTGACGGGTTCCATCGGGGTGATTTTCATGCGTCCGCAATGGAATGGGCTCATGGAAAAGCTGGGCGTACATGTCTCTGTGGAAAAATCAGGAGAAAACAAGGACATGGGGTCACCTTTCCGGGAAGCGACCCCCGAAGAACGTCAAATCCTTCAGGCTCTGATCACTTCGCTCGGGGACCGCTTCCTGGAATTGGTCAGCCGGCATCGGGGCCTGGATGCGGAGGCGCTGGGACAGGTGTCCACCTCACGCATCTTTCTGGCTGAGGAAGCTTTGGCGCTGGGATTGATCGACGGAATCGGATTCCTGGACGATGCGGTGGAAAAGGCCCGGCAACTGGCCGGACTGGCACCGGATCCCAAGGTCGTGATCTATCGCCGTCAGAGACAGGCCGACGACAACATTTATAACACTTCAGCCCAGGCTCCGGGAACGGGAACGGTCGCCCTGACGGACCTCGGCTTTCTGGATTCGATTCCCGTCCTGCAAAGCGGGTTCTATTACCTGTGGCTTCCCGAGGGTGGCGGGCTGTGAGATCACGGCGCCGTCACAGCTGAATCACCGCGGAAAGGCCATCACGAGGACGTTTCGAGAACATAGGCGAAGATGAGCGGGACCACGATGGTGGCATCGGATTCGATGATGAATTTGGGTGTCTCCACTCCCACTTTCTCCCAGGTGATCTTTTCGTTGGGAACAGCCCCGGAGTAGGAGCCGTAGCTGGTGGTGGAGTCGCTGACCTGGCAGTAATAGGCCCATAGATGAGCGTCTTTCACCGCAAGCTCCTGCCTCAGGAGGGGCACCACCGAGATGGGAAAATCTCCTGCAATGCCGCCCCCTATCTGGAAAAAACCCAGGGGATGTTTCCGGCAGGACTGCGGATACCACCGCATCAGCTCCAGCATGTATTCCATCCCCGTGCGCACGGTGTGGACATTCTTGATGGTGCCCCGCAGACAGTGAGCAGCGTAGATGTTTCCGATGGTGCAGTCTTCCCAGCCGGGCACGAAAATGGGCAGATTCTTCTCGCAGGCCGCCACCAGCCAGCTGTTTGCGGGGTCGATTTGAAACTGGGCATCGAGCCGACCGCTGCGCAGGAGCCGGTAGAAGAATTCGTGAGGAAACAAGCGTTCTCCGTCGCGATCGGCACGGATCCACTCTTCCCTGATGTGCCCCTCGATGCGCTTGATGGCCTCTTCTTCAGGGATGCAGGTGTCCGTGACGCGATTCAATCCCCGCTCGAGCAACTCCAGTTCGTCCTGGGCCGTCAGGTATCGGTAGTGCGGCACTCTGAAATAAAAGTTGTGCGCAACCAGGTTGAAAACGTCTTCCTCCAGGTTTGCTCCGGTGCAGCAGATGGCATGGACTTTTTCGCGGCGGATCATTTCCGCCAGTGAGAGTCCGATTTCCGCCGTGCTCATGGCACCCGCCATCGCCAAAAACATGTGACCGCCCCCATCCAGATGCCTGGTATAAGCGGACGCCGCATCGAGCAGGGTGGCGGCATTGAAATGGCGGAAATGGCGCTTCATGAAGGACGAGATGTTGCCCTGGATCATTTCACATACACCTTTCTCATCGGTTTGGAACCGGTCGTGAATCGAAACTGACAAGTTGGAGAGCCAAATGAAATTCCGGTGCCCCCTGAAAATCATCCCGCTGCAGGCAACTTTCAGCCCTTCATACTGCAAAAAAAACGCGTTGAGAGTCAACCCCTGTTTGGCACGGCTGAAGAGAGCCGGCCTCGAAACAGACCTGGATGTGCATGAACCAACGGATCACAGCGCGACACATACCGTGCGGCGGCTGCTCGCAGACCCCGGGGGGTTGACCGAAAAACCCGCCCTGATCCGAACCTTCAACTGAGCAGGGAGGCTGGTCCTTGAAGAAAATCATCGTGGAAGAGGCTGACCGGATCGGTATCATCGCCTTCAATCGCAGGGAAAGGCGCAACGCTTTCGATCGCGACATGATCTCCCAGATCATCCATGCCATTGAAAACTTCCAGCAAACGGGAGTTCGTGTCCTCCTGCTGAAGTCCCAAAGCAGTGGGAAAGTATGGTCTGCAGGCTACGACATGAACGACCTCCCCGAGGATCAGACGCTTCTCACCGGCGTTTACAGCAGCCCCTTCGACACCCTCCTCCGGACCCTCGGCCGTTTCCCCGGACCCGTCATCGCCATGGTCAGCGGCTCTGTTTGGGGTGGGGCGTGTGAAATCGTTCTCAGCTGCGACCTGGCTGTGGGCGATGAAACCTGCTCCTTTGCAGCCACGCCCGCAAAGATCGGCCTGCCTTACAGCACACGCGGCATTGCACGGTATCTCAAAAGACTGCCCCTTCACGTGGTGAAGGAGATGTTCTTCACGGGGCGCCCCATCCCCGCCGACCTCGCCCTGCGCTTTCAGATCCTCAATCATGTGGTGACTCAGAAAAACCTGGAACCGTTCACGTTTGAACTGGCACGGGAAATGAGTTGCAACGCCCCGCTCACCCTCAAGGTCATCAAGGAGCAGACACGCATCCTGAGCGATGCCATCCCCATTTCCCCTGAGGCCTTCGAATACCTCGAAGACCTTCGCAGAAGCGTTTTCGAAAGCAGGGATTTCAGGGAAGGGTGTCGCGCCTTTCGAGAGAAAAGAAATCCCGTGTTTCTGGGAGAGTGAGAAAATCCATCACGAATGCCGGTCTCCCGGACGACTCTCCCATTAGACCCTTTGAACCCTCCGCACCGCGAAACGGGATGACTCTCCATGAAAACCACGGTAACCAGCCGAGAAAGAAACCGCCACCTGGCCGTTGCCCTGTTGAGCATCCTTCTCCTCTGGATGATCCTCGGCCAGGGGCCCGAAACACGCGAGCCGGCTCCGATCCAGGAGCATGACTGCTGGGGCCTCTTGGCGGTGGAAGGGGAAGTCAACACTCCCGGCGTGTTTCTTCTGAAGGGCCGCCGAGAAAACGAAACATGCAGCCTGTCTCTGCAGCGCGTCCTGGATGCAGCGGGCGGTCTCAGGGATTTCAAAGGCAGGGCCCCGGCTTCCCTTTCCGGGGAACGACAGGTGCTCCTCGGCCAAACGTTGACGGTCCAGCGCCTGGAGCCGGGAAATTTTTCGTTTCAGCCGTCGCCCCTGGAGGGAACCCTGAAACTGGTGTGGGGGGAGAAGCTCAATGTGAACACAGCTACCAGGGAGGCTCTGAGCCTCGTTCCCAGAATGAAACCGGAGCATGCCGACTTCATTGTGATGCGGCGGGAGCGAAGACCCTGGAAGCATCTGGGAGAACTGAAAGAAATCCGAGGAGTTGGACCCAGGACGGTGGAGTTGTGGCACAAATATCTGGTGGCGGAGGACGTGGAGTGAACATGCCGCCCCTGTCACTCATTTATTCCAGACCCGAAGCCGCTCTCATGCAGGCTGAAAACCGGCAGCGCTCCCGACGATTCCAGGGCAGGCACCCCGCATTCCGTTACCGGGTCTGGCTCCATTGCCGGCACAAAAACGCTCACCCGATCACCCCAAAACCCCACAGCGCATAGAGCACCAGCACGGCTTGAACCCCGGCGACCAAGTCATCCAGAAGAATTCCCCAGGCTCCCGGCATGGAGCGATCGATCTGCCTGGCAGGGGGCAACTTGGCAATGTCGAAAAACCGAAACGCCACGAAGCCCCAGAGCATGACCTCCCAGGCTTCTCCCCCCCGGAACAGGACGGGAACCACCAGGTATCCCGCCACTTCATCCAGGACAAAATGCTTGGGATCTTCACTCCCCCAGTGCTCCATGGCCCAGGGAGCAGTCATCCGGTTTGCGAGGCAGGAGAGAACCAGAAGGAGGCTGAGGACGGCCCAGTGCCAGGCATCGGGAAAGACAATCACCACGATTCCGTGCAGGAGGACGCCCAGCAAGGTGCCACATGTCCCCGGAGCCACAGGGGACAGGCCCAGACCCAGCGCTGTGGAGCAAAGAAGCAGGAACCGCTGCCTGCCTTTGAGCCCCCCAGCGGGCAGGGTTTCCCGGGACTTCTTGGTCATAAAACGCCTCCGATTCCCTCACGCAGCTTTCGCATGATCTGCATCCCAGCCTTCGGTTGCCGAAACTCAGGTTGCGCTTTCGTCCTCCTCCCCCAAAACGGAGACGATGCACTCCGCCACTCCATGCCCCCTCACGGAAGTCACCTCGAACTGCAAACGGCCGAAAGTCACGACATTCCCAAGTCGCGGCTGTCGGTTGAGGAGCATGAGAACGAGCCCGCTCACGGTGTAGACCTCTTCGTGTTCCAGGACCATTCCCAGGTATTCACCCACCTCCTCCAGGCGCATGGTGCCGGGGACATGGATTCTTCCCTGTTCATCCTGGTAGATATGATCGTGGCCGGGTGCCCCGTTCTGGAGGTCTCCCACAACCTCTTCAAAGAGATCCTCGATGGTGATGAGCCCGGCTGTCCCCCCATATTCGTCCATGACCACGGCCAAATGGGTGCGCCTTCGCCGCATGCCTGCCAGCACGGAATCCAGCCGGGAGGTCTCGGGCACATAGGGAACGTGTCTCAGATTGTCGCGGCTGAGGGGCAGATCCTCCAGAATGAGGCGCAACACGTCCTTGATGTGCACCATCCCCAGGATGTGGTCCAGGTCTGATTCAAAGACGGGGTAGCGGCTGTGGGCCGATTCCTTCACAATCCTTTTGAGCTCACTGCTGGAGGCATCGAGAGGAATGCCCACGATGCGGACCCGCGGAACCATCACCTCCGCCGCAGTGAGTTCCCCGAACTCCAGAAGGTCCCTCAGGACCTGCCCGGACTCGGCACGGATCAGGCCCCCCTCCTCGCTCTCGCTCACAATGTATTGCAGTTCTTCCGAAGTGAGATAGTGACCCACGGTGATCTTTCGATCCACCCGCATCAGCTTGAGCACCCCGTTGCCGATTCCATTGAGGAGGAGAACCAGGGGGTAAAGGCCTCTCCGTACCCACGTCATGACAGGGTTGATGAACAGAGCGGTCCTTTCCCCGAACTGCAGCGCGATGGATTTGGGAATCATCTCTCCGAAAACGATGTGGAAATAAGTCAGCACTGCCACGGCCAGGATGCTGTCCAGGGCATGCACAGCAATCCAGTGGGGCAGGGGAATCCTCTCCAGCGTGCTGCTGAACCACTGTGCGAGCATGTGCTCGCCGTACATCCCCAGCCCCAGACTGGCAAAAGTGATCCCGAGCTGTGCCGTGGCGATGTAACGGTCTTGAAGCATGGGATCGTGCAGTATGGTGCGAACGCGCTGGGCCCTGCGGTGACCTTTCATGGCTTTGCGCTCGATGGAAGCCTTCGGGACGCCCACAATGGCGAATTCGGCAGCCACAAAAAGGGCATTGAGCAGGATGAGGGCGCAAATGACCAGCACGGTGATCATCATGGACCCGCCTCCGGATACTCACCCGGAACCAGGGGCCTGGCAAGGATCGAAACGACGGCGTGATGGTCCACGGCCTCCACCTCCACCTCAGCGCCCTGGATCGTCAGCCGCTCGTGCGGAACAGGTACCCTGCCCAGCACTTCGATGACATGCCCCCCGATCGTGTCCGCCTCCCCTTGCCAAAGCACTCCAAGCCATGGTTCAGCGACGTCCAGCCTCATGAGCCCCGGCAGGCGCACACGCCCGTCGGGCAGCCTTTCGGGCTGAGGCTGATCCATTTTGAACTCATCAGCCACTTCCCCCAGCAACTCAGTGAGAACATCCTCCAGGGTCAAGAGACCCTCCGTCCCTCCGAATTCATCGACCACAACGGCCTGGCGTGTGCGTTTCTGTCGAAGGAGGTTGAGGAGCGAATCCGCCGTAACGTGTTCGGGCACGCTGAGCACCGGCCGCATGATGTCGTCAAGGGAGCGGATTTCTCCCTGGTCAATGTAGTGAATCACGGCATCTTTGGTGTGCACCATGCCGATGACGTTGTCCATGGATCCTTCATAAACGGGCAGATGACTGTACGGGCTGGAAACGATTTCCCGGAGCACCTCCTCGATGGGCGTTTCATAGGCGATGGCCGCCATGTAGCGACGCGGCACCATGAGTTGATGGGCCGGCCGCGTTCCAAGTTGCAGAGCTCGCTGCAGGCGCTGATGATCCCCGGGTTCCAGGATGCCCCCGTCCCGACTTTCTGCGATGAGCATTTCGATCTCTTCGGGAGAATGGATGTGGCGGTGTGCACCCTGAGGGATCCGCAGGATTCTCAGCACGAGCAGTGCGCTTCCATTGAGGACGGAGCTGAGAAAGGAAAAAACGGCGAGAGACCACCTCATGGGCAGGAAGGTGTAAAGGGCCGCACTGGAGGAATATTGAAGTGCGAGGGATTTGGGAACCAGTTCACCCAGGACCACCTGAAGGGCTGTGAGCACTGTGAGAACGATGCCCGCTGCAAGAGAATGTGCCGTCAGGTCCTGCATTCCCATTTTTCCGGTCAGAACCTGAGCCAGAGAGGGTGTGAGGGTGGCCTGGCTGAACGCCCCGAGCACCAGGCTGGAGAGCGTGATGCCGATTTGGCAGACGGCCACGTAGCGGTCCAGTTGTCGTGAGTCCTGAATCCAGGGGAGCAACAGGCGCGCAATGCCGTTACCTTCCTCGGCGAGTTGGCGGATCCTGCTCTTCCTGACGCCCACCGCGGCAAATTCCGCGGCCACGTAGAGGGCATTGACGGCGATGAGCAAGGCAACAATGATCAATGTGGACAGGATCATCCGTAAGGCCTCGTCCCATCCATCGAGATGCAAGTGCCGCGGGCCATGGCAGACCTCCAACAATTTCCTGGACGACCGGATTCATGGGCGAACCCGTTTCAGCTCGAACGTCTTCCTATCAATCTATATTCGATCTTCTTGAAAGCACAATAAGAAATCTTCCGAAGCCGCCGAGTCCCATTTCATCGTTGAGACGGTTGTGCAATGGCGGGGGGAGGCCTAAGATAGATTTTCAACAAAACAATCGCTCGGATCTGCCCGATCGCAGGTTTAAAATGCGGCCGGATTCAGAACCCTGCCGCCCGAGGAAGGGAATGGAAAAGAAAGGTCCCCAAGCCCGCTCAGAAGATTTCGCAGGCAGAACCGAAAACTCGGGGACAGCCCCCTGGAGTCCTCTTCGTCACACCATGTTTCGGAGCCTCTGGCTCGCCGGCGTGTTTTCCAACGTCGGCACGTGGATTCAAAGCACGGCCACGGCCTGGCTCATGACCTCCCTGACCACTTCCCCGCTCATGGTCTCCCTGGTGCAGACGGCCGGCACCCTGCCCATCTTTCTCCTCGTACTTCCGGCCGGGGCCCTCGCGGATCTGTTCAACCGAAGGCGCCTGATCCTCTTCACCCAGGCGTGGATGCTTGCCTCCGCCGGCGCCCTGGGGCTTCTCACGGCCACGGGTCACATCCATCCCTGGACCCTTCTCGCCTTCACCACCCTGCTGGCCTTTGGGGCCGCCCTGAATGCCCCTGCATGGCAGTCCATCATCCCCGACCTGGTAGACCCGCACGAAATACCCTCCGCAGTGGCCCTCAACAGCGCCGGATTCAACGTGGCCAGATCCGTCGGCCCCGCCGCGGGGGGGCTCATTGTGGGCCTTTACGGAGTGGACACAGCCTACCTGCTCAATGCATTGAGTTACACGGGGGTCATTCTGGTGCTCTACCGATGGAAAGAGACCATCGACCCGATAGAAAAGGATGGGAAAAACGTCTGGAAGGCCATGTGGACAGGTTTCCTGTTCATCAGGGCCACTGCGTCCCTTCGAAAACTCCTGATGAACGCGGCGGCTTTTGCCGTGTGCGCGAGCGCTCTCATGGCCCTGTTGCCGCTCCTGGCAAGGCAGCATCTCGAAACGGACGCTGCGGGATTCGGAATCCTCCTGGCATCCTTCGGCTCGGGAGCGGTCCTGGGCGCTCTCCTTCTGCCGTGGATCCGATCCAGGCTTTCCCTGGAAAGAATGAATCTGGCAGCCACCACGGTTTTCGCAGCGACTCTGCCGGTCGTGTCCCAAATTCCTCATTTTGCCGCAGCCTGCACCTGCCTGATCCTTGCGGGCACGTCCTGGCTCCTGTTTCTTGCCAGCACCAACAGCACCGTTCAGGTCACGGTGCCGGCCCATCTGAGGGGCCGCGGCATGTCCGCCTACATGTTCCTCCTTTTTGGCGGCATGGCCCTGGGAAGCGTCTTCTGGGGAGCCGTGGCCAAGGCCGTGGGCGTTTCGCAGGCGCTGATCCTGGCCTCGGCTTGTCTTGTTTCGAGTTCCTGTGTCTTGCACTGGATGGCCGCCCGTGCTTTTTCCAGGACTGAATGAGGCAAAACACCTGCTTGCAGGGCTTCCGAGGAGAACCGAAATGCCGTGATGGGCATTGAAACACCTGCCGGCCAAGCCCACAGTCGGGAAAATTTACACATTTCAAATCGCGCGATAGATGAGCTCCACAAAAAGGATTTCGATTCCCATGGAGCCGTCAGCGTCGGCTTCGCTTACAATTTTCCGCTACATTTTTCCAACCAACTGAGAAGCTCAAACCTCTCAGGTCTCGTCAGAATCAAAATAAACCCTGTAAAATTAAATCCTTGAAACAACAGTTTGGTTGATGACGGCTTCTCCCCCGTCATGGCATGCAGCATGAATGTAATGCATAAACTGCTTTTGATGTCAATAGGAATTCACCTCAACCTGAAGTCAGGAGGAACCCCACATGAACAAACTCTCGGTCGTCTCTCTTATATTTTGGGTGGCCCTCTTCCTTTCACCCTCCCTGCACGCCGCACCCCATGTCATTCATGACAATTACATAGGAGACCGTGAAACGGACAGCTCCGTGCGGGACGTCATCGCCGACTCAAGCAGCCGATTCCAGATCGACAACATGACGGTGAACTACCTCGGCGGCAGGATGGATGTGACGGTCAGCGGAAGTTTCTTCGAGCACTACGTCAGGGATCAAACCTATGGGATGAGGCTGGGCGATCTCTTCATCAGCACCAACGGATGGAACCCTTACGGCTCGAGCCCCTATCAGCTGGATACTGCGCTCAATGGCGAAAAGTGGGAGTATGTGGTGGTGCTGGGCAACAAAACAGCTCATGAGATCCTCACAAGCGGAACGTATGGGCTGTACGCCATTCCAAGTTACAGTCAAACTCAAGAAGGACTGTCCGAGGCAGGGATTCTCCTCTCCAGCAAGGACCCCCTGTCCAGCGCCATTTATCGGGAAAAACAGGAATGGGCCTTCGACCCCGCCAGGACGAATGCCCTGCAGCTGGCAAGCGGCTCCTGGAATATCACCAACACTACTCTTTCCATCCTGGGGATCGACCTCAGCAAATTGAACATCACAGGAGATTCTCTGGGCTTCCACTGGACCATGTCCTGTGCCAACGACGTGATTGAAGGGATCGTTCCGGCACCCGTACCTGAACCTTCGACCCTGCTTCTTTTCGCCTCCGGAATGCTGGGAATGGCCTCGTGGAAAATCCGGCGCAGAAACTTTCGGATGTGATCCATTCAGGCAGGATTCGAGAAAACAGCACACAAGCCGGGCAACCCAGCCTTGGACGCCGGCTTGTGTGTTTCTGCAAGAGAGGAACCCTTTGACCCCTGAGGCATTGTCTCAGCCGAACTTGTGCCGGACCCCGTATCCCCCCCGGGGAAAGCGCCACTCAATATTGAAGTGGGGGCAGCCGATGCGACAGGAACCGCACTCGAGACAACCTTCGTAGCCGACGCTGATACGGTCCTTTTCCAGCTTGTAAACACCGGCGGGGCAGATATAGAGGCAGGGCTGCTCTTCGCACTGTTCCCTGCACACCCGGTCATCTTTCAAAACAAGGTGAGACTCCTCATCCACCCGGAACCGGTCGAGAAAGAGCTTGTCTTCAACCTTCACCGTCATCGGACACTCCTCCATCCATCCCACAGCAGTCTGGCGAGCGCTGCCAGAGAGAATTCCCCGCGAAATTTCTTCCAGATTTTTTTTTGCTTTTCCTTCTTGGTGACACCGTTCACGGTGAGCATTTCCCGAGCGGCCATGCATTTCAGCCGGGGCAGCGACGAGAAGATTTCCTCATGGGAATCGAGGAAGGAGGGAAATCGACGATACTTCCTGAGATCTTTCAGAACATAGGAATCGCGCAAACGCTCCGTGTAACCCTGCAGACCCTTTTGACTCACATCCCCCTTCTGGAGAGCATCCAGCACGGCCAGCGCAGCGAAGCGCCCCGAGGCCATGGCCAGGTTGGACCCTTCCCGATGGAGCGCATTGAACATCATGGCTGAATCCCCGGCAATGAGGAAGCCGTCACCACAAAGTTTCGGCATGGTGTCGTATCCCCCTTCCGCCAGCCAATGCGCCAGGTATTCCCTGGGCTTGCCATCCTTGATGAGGGGAGCCACCATGGGATGTTTCTTGAACTCATCGAGCATCTCGTAGGGTCTGACCCGCCGCTTGGAAAAAGTCGCCAGATTTGCGCCGATGCCCAGGGAAATGGAGGAACGATTGGTATAGAGAAATGCCACCCCATTCATGCCCCAGGTGGTTTCGCCGAGAATTTCCGTTGTGACCCCGTGATCCGGTTCGACATTGAACCGTGCCTCGATGGTTTCCTCGGGGAGATCGATGAGTTCTTTCACTGCCAGAGCCACGTGTTCGGGTCTGGGCTCAGGGCGAAAACCGGTCTTCCGGGCCAGGGGTGAATTGATGCCGTCCGCCAGGAGAACGACGCGCGCTCTCAAATCCCCATCGGGGCGGTCCGTGCGAACACCGCAGACCCTGCCCGCGCCGTCCCGCAGCAAATCCGTCACGACGGTGGCACACACGACCAGAGCCCCTCTTGCCCTGGCCTGATCCGCAAACCATCGGTCAAATCTGGCTCTTCCCACCGTGAAGACATTGTGACGCAGCTCCTCGGAAAATGCCCGATCCCGGTAAGCGAGGCTGTAGCCGGCCTCCTTGGAAAGGTACCAGATGCGGGATTCAACGATGTTACGCTCCACAGGGCACCTTCTCTCCGCAAAATCGGGGACGATCTGTGCGAGATCGTGTCCGTAAAGGACCCCTCCAAACATATTCTTGGCGCCCGGAAATTCCCCTCGTTCCAAAACGATGGTTTTGACTCCTTTTTCAGCAAGAACACACGCGGCCGAGATCCCCGCGGGCCCCGCCCCCACAATGGCCACCTCGAAGCTTTCTCTCATGCTCCCATCCTGTGTTTGAGCTGCGCGATGAATTCCGGGATCACGCGTGCATAGTCCCCCACGATGCCCACATCCGCCACTCTGAAGATGGGAGCGTTCGGATCTGGATTGATGGCCACGATCTTCTGCGCACCCTGAATGGCCACCAGGTGCTGGATTGCCCCTGAAACTCCCACGGCGATGTAAAGCTTGGGGGCCACCGTCCTGCCTGTCTGGCCTACCTGGCGTTCGTAGGGCAGGAGACCGGCCTCCACCACCGGACGGGAGCACGCGAGGGTCCCTCCCACGAGGTCGGCCAGTTCCTGGAGCAGATGGAAGGCACCGGGGTCGCACGCTCCCCTTCCCGCCACCACTAGGGCAGCTGATTTGACGATGTCCACTCCCCCTTCGGAAGCATCGCGAATGAATTCCACGACTTCAGGCAGATCCATGGGAGGGGGTGACCAATCGTGGATCACCGTCTCCCCCTGGCGCTCCGGCATCCTTTCGGGCAGCTTCATGACCATTGGCCGCACGGTACTC
The DNA here is from genome assembly GCA_964654275.1 of uncultured Syntrophobacteraceae bacterium. GTDB lineage: Bacteria > Desulfobacterota > Syntrophobacteria > Syntrophobacterales > Syntrophobacteraceae > SLCH01. Next base: position 8,779 of record CAZZHS010000030.1, on the reverse strand, counting down.
ATCTGGGGACGCCGGTGCTCACAGTATATGGTCGCCATGATGTTGCCCCCGAAGGTGGGGCGGGTCATGAGCAGAAGCCGGGCCTTGTCGTCGATGGCGAGTCCGGTACAATCAGCGGTCAAACCCGTTTTGAGGTGGGTGGCCACAATGCCGGCCAAGTCCCGGCCCAAGTGCGTGGCGCCCACCAGAAGGATCTCGGGTTTCACGCGCCGGCACAGATGTGTCAGAGCATGCCCGAAGGGAGCGGAAAGATAGCGGGCCAGGAGCGGGTGATCGATCAGGTGAACCTCGTCACAACCGTAGGCGAAAGCCTCCCGCGCAACGTGCTGAATGCCGTCCCCCAGAAGAAATCCCAGGACTTTTGTCGAAAGCGTGTCCGCCAGTTCCCTCGCCTTTCCCATGAGTTCCCAGGAAACGTGAACCCCCTCCCCGTCCAGGACCTCAATGAAAACCGCGACCCCTTCGTATCCGGGAACCCCCGTGGACGGCATGCCACGCGCTTCGGGGGACAGCTTTTTCTTCTTTCGCGTTTCGAAGCGCACCGCATCCACGGGACAGCTTTCCTGGCACTTCCCGCAGCCGATGCACAGCTCCGGATCGACGCGAGCCACTCCCTCGGGTGCAAGTTCGATGGCTCCCACCGGGCATTCACCAATGCAGATCTGGCAGGCGATGCACTTGTCCGGAAGAATTTCAGCGACTTCAACGCCCTTTGAATTCTTCGCCATGAACCCGCTATGCCTCCCACTTGTTGAGCAGTTTAGAGAGGAAGCCTTTCTCATCCATGAGCGCGTCCAGGGCCTTGGTGACAGCCTGGGGCACGCCCTCCCGGGCCACATCGAAGGTCGGACCGCCTGCTCGGGCTGGAGGCGAGGTGATGGCTCTCACCCAGGTGGGTGAACCCTTGATGCCCAGTTCGCCGACGGCAGCCTCCATGGCCGCGGCATCCCACACTTCCACTTCCCGCCGCAGCGAATCGATGAGCATGGGCAGAGAGGCTCTGCGCGGAACGGCCAGTTCAAGCTCAGCTGTGAGCAGCGCGGGCAAAGGGCCTCGGATGACTTCCTTTCCCCCTTCACATTTGCGGGTCACCTGGATCTGCCGCTTTTTCAGGTCGACCCAGTCCACCTTCAGCACATACGTGAATTGGGTGTAACCCAGCCGGGTCGCGATGCCCGGCCCCGTCTGAGCCGTGTCGCCGTCGATGGCCTGCTTGCCGCAAAAGACCAGGTCGACGGGCTGCTCCCGGGACAGCCTCTCCAAAGCCTTGCTCAACGTGTAGCTCGTGGCCAGCGTGTCTGCACCGGCAAAGGCGCGGTCCGAAAGGAGGACGGCCCGATCCGCCCCCAGCGAAAGCGCCTCCCTCAGAGACACCTCCGCCTGAGGCGGCCCCATGCACACCGCGGTGACGGTTCCTCCATGGCGCTCTTTGAGGGAGACAGCTTCCTCCAGCGCTACCATATCATAGGGATTGGAAATGGATTCCACGCCGGCCCGCACCAGGGTATTGGTGTCCGGATCTATCTTGACTTCAGCCGTGTCGGGCACCTGCTTGATGCAGCAGACTGTGTGCATGCGAACAGACCTCCCCAAAACAAAGAAATGATGTTGGCGCGTCGAGACCCTGAGTACAACTCAACACGGTAAAATGGCTATCACTCGAGTCGTCATTCCGACAGTCTTAAAGCCGGAATCCACAGAACACAACTGGATGCCGGCCCCATTCTCTCCCGCTGCTCACGGAAGTTTTCCTCCGGGATCACTCGCTCACGATGGCCTTGATGCGGGTCATTTTCAACCTCTTGCAGGCCCTCCAACGCTTCTCTCCGTCCAAAATCCTATAGGCATCTCCTGAGAACCAAACCTGGATGGGCTCAAGTTGTCCCAGCCGACGGATGCTGCAACACAGCTCATCGATGCTCTCACGGGAGCAGACGATGCGCACATTGGGCTGGATGCTTTTAATATTCATTTCAATGACTTCCCGGAACACGACTCTTCCCTCCCCTCGACCTTTTCCAGCGTCACCCCTTCGCCGTCCCTGACGGGAGGTTTGACCCGGTAGATGCAATCCGCAAATTCCCGAAAATGATGAAGATCGTGGTGGCTGATCACCAGGATCTGAAAACCCAGCCGCCGTGCAATGGTGTAGACGATGGACATGAGGCGGGACACGAGGTCCGGCTTGAGCCAGCAGTCCTGCTCATCGAGTACGAGAAATCTCCGGTGCTCCTTCTCGTCCAGTTGAGACAGTGCGATGAGCCTCAGACCGACGGACAGGATGTTGCACACTGACCCGCCCTGGCCGGTCATGATGTCCTCATATCGGCCGTTGCGATCGATGCCGAAGTGCACGTTGACCTTGCCCCGTTGAATCTCCCGCGTTGACACCACGCGAAGATCCTGGCCCAGGATCTCCCGCAGGGCATAGGTCAGATTGCGCTCCACCTCATCCAGAATTTCGCCGAAGAGCCCTTGGGACAGGGTTTCCAGCCGGTTTGCGATGCCGGGCAAAATGTCGAGAAATTCTTCCAGGACAGCCAGTTCACGCTGCTTTTCGTCGATCTCTTTCCTGAGGCCCGTTTCTTCCCATCGCAGGGCATCGAACTTCCTGCGCAAGGGGGTGACTTCAGGAAGCCTCGTTTCTCCGGCGTCTCCCCCGGCGGGTGGCGACATGAGCTCACTCATCGCTCAGCCTTTTTCCTTTTCAATGGACTCCAACTTTTCCTTTATGGAAACGATGTGCTCCTCATATTCACGGACCATCCGCTCGTTGTCTCTCCGCCGCTGTTCGAGAAGCTCGCGGAGTTGATTCACATCACTCGTCCCGTATTCCTTTTCAGCTTTTTGCCTCAGAACCTCGAGCTGTGCTTCCAGGTTCTTCTTGTTCTGGGCCGTGGCGATCTTCAACTCATGCAGTTTCCCGTATTCCTCCTTCAGCTGTTCCAGCTTGAGCTGAACGGTCCTGTCCCGGTCCGCTGAAACCATCCCCTGCCCCTCATCCGTCTTCGCCATCGCTCATGACCTCCTCGTAGAGCTCCCAGATCACTCGATCCAACGGATCATCCTGTCTTAAATTGTCCTCCAGAAAAGCTTTCAACCCCACTCCCTCGGTGGTTCGCTTGAGGGCCAGGTTCTCGAGCCCCCTGATGAAAAGAGATTCGTCCATCGGTGCGCCACCCCCCTGCTCACCTTCCTCGAGAGGGCAAAAGACTTCCTCGAACGGCAAATGCTCCACTTCAATGAAACAAGGGTCATCGAACGGGGGTTGCCAGTGAAACAACTTCGGCTTCATCTCCCTTGTGAATCGGCTTCGAGTGATTCGAGCAAGACTTCCCGGATTCACCCACAGAGTCCCTCCCGTCTTCACGGGGGCCTTGGGAGTGTGAATGTGGCCGTTGACCACCAGATCGATCCCCGGAATCTCTCGCAGCCGATAGCGCGCCTCTTCATAGCCCGGAAAGGCCAGATCGTGATGGGTCACCCAGATCACCCAGTCGTGTCCCAGCCTGTGTACATCGGAGGGCAGAGGGGTCCAGTCGGGAGCCGCACCAACCAGAACTTTCTGCTGTCTCACCCTCACCGATGCGGCCTTTTGCTCGTCATTCAAAAGCCGGATGACTCTTGCGGTGTGGAGCACCCACAACGAGACATCCCGGGTGAGACGTGCTTCGTGCTTGTCGTGGTTGCCCACCAGAACCCAGGGCGGCCAGGGCGCGAAGATCTCCATGAGGTCCACCAGCAAGTGGTTGGGATTGTTTCTCGGCACATGGAAAAGATCCCCCAGAATGATCGGCAGGCACCGGTGTTCTCGGGCAAAATCCATGCAAAACTGCAGCTTGTTGAGTATCGACCTCTGGTAATCGTCACGACGGTGCCCGGGAGGATAAGAAGCCACGTGGGGATCCCCGATGAACACAATCCCCTGATAATCCTGGTCCAGCTCCTCCACTTCCATGCTCTCCGCGGCCCGGCCGGGCATCTCAGACATGTGCACTCCTCAGAAAATGTTCCATGTTCAGCGCCTGTCCACACAGAGGGCAGGACTCCAGGCGGTCGAACAGAGACTGCAACTCGAACTGCGTGGCTCGAAGCTCCGCTTCCAGTCGCATCTCGGCATCTCCGATCGCCGTCCGTTGTGACTCGAGCTCCCCGGCTTGAGCCAGCAGCCCCTCCAATTCGTTCAATACCGCAGGCTCCGGGGGTGGTGAGAGAAAATTCACCTCCCCGAGCGTCTTCTCCAGCACGAACCCATGGCGCTCCATCGCCTCGAGAGAGGAGACCAGCGAAATCAATGCCTCCGGGTCCTGCAACTCCGGAGGCTGTCTCAAAGGTGCACAGCACTCACCTCGAAAAAACATGCTTGCGGCGTCTCTCTCAAGATTCTCCAGTTGCTCAACGCATTCCACCAATTCCCAGGCAGGATGAAGTGCGGGTGGTGTTCGCACCTCTTCTACCAGGCTCAGGCGGCTTTCGTGCTCCTGCTGCGCCTCGAGCAAGGCTTCTATCCCGGCGAGGCTCGACTGAAGGTCGGAGAGATTCACCGCTTCCGGAACCGGCCTCAAAAGAGAGACCCGACCATACCGGGCGGTTTCTTTCAGAACCTGCCCGTGTACTTGCTGCAAAACCTCCAGGCTCCGCGCAAGTTGGTCCGCCTCGTGGAGGGGAGGTGGAGCCTCGACTTTCCCGAGAACCTCCAAATGGTTAAGCGCGCTATGGAGCGCCCGGTCGTCGCTGGAAAGCCGGTCCAGCAGACGATGCAGGTCTTCGGTGGCATTGAGACGCGGAGTGGGTTGAAGATTTCCGAGAGCTGTTCCCTCGAGTTCCAGGAACTCCCAGGCGGCATGCTGTGTCGAAAGATCCCGGCCCAGACGTTCAAGGCCGGATACATCCAGCAATCGAGGAGGCAGCGCCAGGGGTTCCAGCGCCGCGCTCTTCATGGTTTGCATGGTTCCCAAAACCTGGAGGGTCTTCAACTCGTTGATGGTGTGGGAGAGAGGCGTCACTTCACCGGGGCGCGGAGGAGGCTGCAGGTCATCCAGACCATCGAGCAGCAGAGAGATTCGGACTGCTCCATCAAGCACCCCGGAGAGCTCACCAAGGCACTCCTCCAACTGGGGAAGGGACCGTTCCTGGATGACGAGATCCTCGCGCAAGGTTTCTGCCAGAAGCAGGGTCGCCTCCGCCGCATCCAGAATCGTGTAGGCTGCCAGGCTTTTCTGGAGCCCTTCGAGTTTTTCGACGATCTGTTTTCGTCTGGATTTGGCGCGATCTGCCCGCCTTTTGAGCGCCTGCTGCATCCTCAACAAGTAGGCGGCTTCCGTAGAGGCGGCAAAAAAGCTGGCGGCCTGAGAACCGGCCTGATCCAGGAGGAAAATGGGATAACGTTGATTTCCGATGTGGATGTCCACGCTGCCCGACTCGGTCTCCACCGGATCCATGCGCAGAAGCTTTCGCACATCCTCGGGAACTCCGCGGCCGAACTTGGCATACCGTTCCGGCTCCCCATCGGATGCCCGTCTCAATTCATAGAACGCATTCTTTTCTGTGCGCACCCATTGGATGACCTCGCCTGTGTCCAGTTCCACCAGCACCACCGCCTTCGGCGCTCCGTGACGGATGGCGTGTTTCATGGGGGGATTTTGAACCAGAGACCTGATCGCTTCCACGAGAGCACTTTTCCCCATGTTGTTCGGACCTGTGATCACCGTGACCCCGTCGGCAAGATCAAGAGTCGTCTGTTTGTGGGCCATGTAGTCGTGAACGACAACGCGTCTGATCATAGAGATATGGCTCCTGAAAAGTATCTGGGGGGCAACGGCTCAAGCTGATGTGGGAAGGATGGGGCTCCGGGAATTCTCCTCGTCGAGGGTGCACAATTCGTAACCTTTGTGCAAGAATCGTAATCGATTCAAAATATCCCGCGACCTGCGCAGATGCCGAGCCAGGGTTGACGCTCACCCCCTGCCGAAAACAGCTTCATGGCACAGCCGTTGCTCAAATCCAGTTCAACTCAGGGAAAGGGAACGAAATGCAATAGGGATGATGGATCTGGAGAAAACGGCTGGTTTCCCAATGGAAGTCTCCCCGGGACTGACGACAGGGGCCACTCTCCCAAATACAGGAAAACTCATTCGACGAGACCCGGCACACACAGGTACAAAAACATCTTCGCCTGTGGAGATCAAGTCAAATAAGACGGGGGGGCCGGCATCCCGAGAATACACCGCGTTCGCACCGGGCTCTCGAGCCCATAGCAAGAGGAGTTGGATATGAGAAGACGCAACGGGGCATTGTTCCTCACCTTACTTCTGACCACCGCTTTCCTGACCTTCCAGGCAGCCGCACCGCCTCGAGCCCTCTCGCAGGAACGCGAAGACACGGTGCTTGTGGGCCGCATCTCGCATGTCGAAGGGGAACTTTTGAGATATGTCCCAGAGGAAAAAGACTGGGTTTCGACCGCCAAGGATGCGCCGTTCGGCCTGGACGATGCCTTGAGCTCGGGAGACAATTCCAGGGCGGAGCTCATCCTGCCCAACAACACCTGGGTGCGAGTCGATGAAAATTCCCAAATACAAATGCTGGCACTGAAGGAAGATCTGACTGAAGTGGATGTCGCTTCAGGAGTCGCCCGTTTCCACAACCGAAGCGCCACCGGGATCATCCGGGCAACCACACCCTTCGGACAGGTCGTTGCCAAACCCGGGACCGTTTTTGACGTCTATGTGGGGAATCAATCGGCAGAGGTCGTTGCGGTGAAGGGACAGGTGGATTTCCTTCACGAACCCGACGAGGCGAGGTATGAGGTGAAGGCCGGGACGACCTCGCTCATTGCCGACAGTCGGGATGTGACCGCGGGATCGAACATTGTGGACCGGGATTGGAATGACTGGAATGAGAAGCGGGACTCTTTCTGGTCCAAAAGGGTAGAAGTCCGGGGGGATTCCGCCAAATATCTGCCCGAAGGGCTCCGCTACGACGCCGCCGACCTGGATGATCATGGGCGATGGGAAAAAGTCTATTACGACGGCGACTACCACCGCATGTGGCGCCCTGAAAGGGTTTCCACAGACTGGAGTCCCTACAGCGTTGGACGGTGGACGACGTACTATGGCGACCAGTGCTGGATTCCCTACGAACCCTTCGGCTACGTCACCCATCACTACGGGAGTTGGATCTACATTGGGAATTTATGGTACTGGGCTCCACCTGTGCCTCGACGCCCCGTGCACGTGGTTTCCCCCCTGAGCATCACCTTTTCCTGGTACCCTGGGCGGGTGGCCTGGATTCACCGGGATCGTCACGTGGGCTGGGTGCCTCTTGCACCCCGGGAGGTCTATTACGGTCATCGATACTGGGGCCCGAGAACCGTCGTCATCAATCAGGTGAACATTTACAGGCCCAATATACACATCCATAAGTATCGCCACATCGAGCGCGCCGTCATCATAGATCGGGATGACTTCTACCGGGCAAAGGACTATCGAAAGGTTCGGATCCACAACAAACATCACACCAACATTGTCAACCACTACCAGGCGGCACCGGTGATCAACAACACGGTCATCAACAACTTCAGCTCCAAAAGAGAACGCTACCGCATGGACGACAGGGTGGTGCACAAAAAACCCCATCCTTCAGCGGTCGACAGAATCTTCAGGAATCAAAACATGGCCCGAGATCGGCGCAATGAGGACGCATCTATGATTGAGCAGAACCTTTCGCGGACTCGGGTCAGGAAAGTGGAATTCAAGGAGACAGTTCCGAAACCGCGCGCGACCCGAAGACTCGTGGCAGGGGATGAAGTCGGCAAGCCCACCTCCCAGCCAAAGCTGGAAGGGGGGGAGCTCCGGAGACGACAGCGGGAGTTTCGGGGAAACGAGGCCGATTCAGTTCAGGAGACTGCGCGCTCGCGGGACGAGGGCGGTAATCCGCGACGATTGGACCGGCGGGCCACGGAGTGGAACCCGGGAGAGGAAAGAAAGAACTCGGCAGAACGCATCCGTCCTCGATCTCCACGAACAGACCGTGCGGTCATCCATGAGGAGTCCTCAGGGGCAACTGAGACTGGTCGGCAGAGACGGCTAAATCTCCAACAACTTCGAAGGGGGCAAGATCTCCGGAATCAGGATGGGGAGGACCAGGGCATCCAGGCGGGGGAGGATGGCGGCCGTAGCCTTCGCCCCCCTCGCACCGGTCGAAATTTCTTGAATGTGCGGGAGGAAACAACTCGCCCCCCAGTCCGTTCGAAAGAGGGACCGACACGGCTCAAGCGCGAAGATCAGCCCGCTCCACCAAGAGAGAAAGCCGAAGAGAACCCATCAGTTCGCCGACAGAATAAACTTCGACTCCTGGGACCTGCTGCAGGCGAAACGGAAGCACTCACTCCCGATGGCCTTGCAAAAAAAAGGGGACGTTCTTCACTCCAATCCCCGGCACGTCCTGAAAATCCAGAGGAGATGGAGAAGGTCACCAATCCTCTGCCTCAGAACCCGGAGGATCGCCTCGACAGGGCGAGGGAGCGGCAGCGGTTCGAGCCCAAGCCCCAACGCCAGCCCAAGATGAAGGAGGGACACCTGCGTGAGAGCTATTTCCCTCGAGCGCAAGGGGCTTCTTGGAAAGCAGCGGAGCGCAACTCCCCACCCGCTTCACGATTTGAAAAACAAGGTACTTCCGCAAGCCGTCTGTCTGGTTCCGACCCCCAGGAACCCGAGGGAACACCGGAGAAACGCAAGGGAGCCAGAAATCCTTCCTCCGCATTCCAAACCCTGCAAGACAA
>CAZZHS010000029.1:27286-57971 GCA_964654275.1 uncultured Syntrophobacteraceae bacterium | reverse complement strand
TGAATGATCAGGTCGAAGGGACCTGGTACACCGATGCCCCGTGACCTCAGGGGCAGGTGTGCCCCGCCCCGTCATCACGAGTCCAAAGGGTCATGGCTTTATGAAAAGGAACAAGATTTCTTGGGCTTGCAAATTGAGAAGGCGGGTCCGATTTCACCAGAAGGCCTTCATCCTTCGCGGGAAAGCTCCCGGCAGAAAATCGAATTCGGGCCGGGACGAAATAGATGAGAGCATGATAATGTCGGAAGAAAGGGGCTGCAACGCTGAAAGTGAAAAGATGGAAGACTAATTTTTCAAGGGATTCAATCGCATGAAGGGAACTGGAGTCAGGCTGTGAAGTATGAGGTTTCAGCCTTCTCCCCTCCGTGTTTCGCATGTCGGAACAAAAAAAAGGGACATTTTGCCGGCCCTTGCCCCAACAGGGATTGATCCATTGCCGGAAATCTCTTAGAGTCGGTCGTGACTCCCGGGGACCTTCACCCTCATGGGCTCGCCCGAGGGAGGAGGGCTTTCGCACTTATAAAGCCTCATGATTCCGTGCCCTTATGAAATCGGAACTTTCTGGAGACGCCATGGTGGACAGTGAAGTGTTTTTGCGCCAGATGCAGGAAAACTTGCTCGATGTGGTCCGGCCCTATCAAAAGCGCCTCAATCAGCAGCAGAAACGGGTGGAATTCATCAACCTGTGCGTGCGAAGTGTCGGGCGCGACGATTTCATCCAGCTGGACGAGCTGCTCAAGAGCAGGGAGGCAGCATCGGTAGAGGACGACCCGGAGCTGGAAGGCTGCCGGGAAAGCTTCGAACGTTTGAGGGCCTATGCCGACGAGAAGGTGGAGCGCTACCGCATCCAGTTCATTGAAGACCTCATGGCCCGGGCGCAGGAAGCGGATCTCCCCCTGACGGTAGACTTTCCCCGGCTGAACTCTCTGCAGGGCATCGAGGGGACGGTCGATTTCAGTCGACGCACCACCACCATCAACAAAAAGGTCTTGAAGTCCATCGATCCGCGGCGCATCGTGGCAGCGCTCCTCAAGGAGAAACGGGAGCTGTACGACCGGCCCCTCGATCCCCAGGCCTTCGTGGACGGCCTCCAGCGAACCTACCGGGAAATCCTCCGGAAGGAAAATTTCGCTCCCGGTCATACGGTCCCCATCCAACGCTTTTATGTGGAACACGTCCTGTCCCTTCAGAGCAAAGCGTTTTTCCAGGATATGGCCAAAGGGAAATTCCGCGGCTACACGGTCGATCAGTTCGCCGTCGACATCTGGCGGACCTTCCAGGCGGGAACAGGCGGCACGTCCGATGGACATTCCCTCCAACTGCGGTCCGGCAGGGGCAACTCCTTCTGGCTCCTGGACAGTGAAGGCCAAAAACGACAGATCAGCGGCATTTCCTTTCAAAGGGTGGAACCGTGATGCAGCGAGACGAAATCGATCAGCTCAAACCATTTCAGGCACGGGCCATCATCGAGGAGCTCCGAAAAGGAAGCGTTCCCGTGGATCACGTGTCCTTTTTCACCGTGGGGCGCGAGAACTGGCTCACCTACATCGAGGAAGACCTGGATCACTACATCGCCGAAGGCGGGGCCAAGGTTCGTTTCATCAACGGGGACTATGGCGACGGCAAGACCCACTTCATGTCGGTCATCCGCCGGCTGGCTTTGCAAAAGGGTTTCGCCGTATCCTTCGTGGTCCTGACCCGTGAGGTGCCCCTCCACAAGTTCGAAGCGGTCTATCGGGAGATCGTGCGCCAGCTCCAGGTCCCCGCAGCCTTTTTGAATCGCGAAAACCTGAAGGTGGAAGAACCGGGTATCCGGGGGCTCCTGAACGGGTGGGCCGAGAGTCTTGCCGGGGAGTTCAACTCCCAGGATGCCGGCGCGTTCGAGGAGAAGTTCAATTCGCTGCGCGAGCAACTGTCCTCGCTCCCGGGCATGGACGCCAACTTCGCGAACGCCCTTGGGGGGGTGCTCGACAACCGATTCCGGCCGCTTCACGAAAAGGAAACCCAGGAAGACCGCATCAGCCGCCGCGAGGTTCTCCAGCAGTGGTTCGAGGGGGGCAAGGTTGCCAGGAAGGATCTGAAGAGCTTTCAGATTTTTGAAACGTTGAACAAGACCAACAGCAAAAGGTTTTTGAGCTCGCTGGTCGCATTTTTACGGCATCTGGGAGGCAAAGGTTTCATCCTGCTTCTCGACGAGCTGGAAACGGTTCTCGCCCATTCCACCTCCGTGCGCAACGCCGCTTACGAAAATGTCCGGCTGCTGATGGACAACAGTGAGCAGGCCCAGTACCTCCACATCTTTTTCTCCATCATTCCCGATGTGATCCTCTCGGAAAAAGGCTTCAAGTCCTACGACGCCCTCTGGAGCAGGGTGCGCTCCATGGGTGAGGGCAAACGGCTCAACTACCGCAGCATCCTCATCGACCTTCACAGAACCCCCCTGGAAACCCACGAACTCGTGGACCTGGGCCTCCTTTTGCGAACCATCCACCAGATGGCCTACCGTTGGGAAGCGGGGGAGCTCCTGACCGAAGGGCTCATCCACCGGATCTGCGAAAACCAGAAACGCATGGGACTCCTCAGCGAGGTGCGGCTTTTCATCAAGCAGGTCATCCGCCTCCTGGACATGGCCGAACAGGGAATCCCCCTTCAGGACGACCTGGACCTCGAGGCGGAGATGGTCTCCAGCAGGCGGGAACTGGAAGCGGAAAAAGTCGAACAGCTTCAACCACGGTGGGATGACTGATGGAAGGTGCCTCAGTTTTGCTTGCAGACCGGCTCAGCGGAGAGGACGCAGACTTCCGGGAGATGATGGAACGCCAGAGCGATTTTGCCGTTCGCCGGGCTGTGGAGCGGCTCCGGGAAGGCCTTTTCGATCCGGTGGCCGTGAGGCTTCTGACCGCCCACGAAGAACGGTTGCAGCAGGAGATGATCCGCGGCATCGAGAAGCTGGAGAGGGGAGAACGCCCTCATCTGTGTCTCCTGGGGGCTTACGGGCAGGGAAAATCCCACAGCCTGCTTTACCTTCAGGAACAGGCGCTCCGGCAAGGCTTCGCCACCAGTTTCATCAATCTCGACCCGCGGGAGATCCCTTTTCACAACTTTCGGGAAGTCTACCGGGAACTGATGCGAAGGTTCCGTTTTCCCGATCCCCGGGATTCTTTTTCCCTTCTGTGGAAGCGTTGGGCCCGGGAACGTCTGAGCGGCCAGGCGGATTCCGGCAACGGGGTGGCGGAGCTTTTTCCTCAGGGCATGCCGCACCTGTTTCAATGCGTGCTGGCGGCCATGATCCAGGGAAACGCATCTTCTTCCCCCGGGAAAAAAGGTATCAAAAAGGGCGAAGCCCTTCATCCCCGGGACATCGCCATGCTTCTGGAACGAGCTCTGGAAGGGGAAGCGATTCCGGTTCACCGCCTGAAAAACGTGCTGGACCATCAGCAGGTTTCCTTCCACCGGGAGGCTTCTCTGGCCTGCCGCGGTGTGGAACCTTTCTGGGAGATGATTCAGGCCCTCTCCCGCCTCTTCCGGCAGATGGGGCTGCGCGGCTGGGTCCTGCTTTTCGATGAAGGCGAATCCATCGTGCAGGGCAATGTCTCCGCCCGCTCCGTCTCCTACAGAATCCTGCACCGCATGCTGTTTTCCGCAGATTCCCGGGATTCGTTGCTCTTTCCTGTTTTTGCTTTCACCGACGACTTTTTCCACCGCGTGCGGGAGGAAGATTACCAGCGGAGGGTGATCCGCCGTGGAGCTGAAATTCCGCTTTTCGACCGGAATTATGCCGAGGAATGGGGTCAACTGAACATCTGCCGGCTGGGCGACCTGTCCCGCCGGGAATGGGAATTGCTGGCCCACAAACTCCTTTGCCTGCATGCGCGAGCCTACCGATGGCAGCCCCCTGTCAACCGAACCACTCGGGAACTGGACGAGCGCCTGGAAGCCACCCGAAACCAGGAAACCCGACTGCGCCTTAAAGCCCTGGTGGACTGCCTGGATCTTGTCCAGCAGGAACAGAACACGACCCCGAGATGATGGAGCCGAATCCTCCTCCCTCCGATTCAGAAGCTCCGCTCGATTCTCCCCTCCTTTTGCTTCCCAATACCTACCGGGCCTTTTACGGAGGCTTCGCCCACCTGCGCCCATTCCAGCGCCAGGCCATCCTTCCCATTCTCGAGGGACGGGATCTGGTCCTTCAGGCGGCGACGGGTTCAGGAAAAACCGAAGCGGTTCTGGCGCCGTGCATGGAAAGGGTCTTGAAGTCCGGCCGCAGGGATTCCGTGGTTTATCTGGTGCCGACCCGGGCTCTGGCCATGGATCTGGAACGGCGCCTCGCTCCCGTAGTGGTGCAGCGCCTGGGCCTCTCCCTGGGCCTGCGCACCGGGGATGCGAAACGCATGGGGGGCGGGAGGCCGGATTTGATGCTGACCACCCCCGAATCCCTGGACGTCCTCTTGGGCAGTTCCAACCGGGACCGGCAGCAATTTACGGCGCGTATCCGCACGGTCGTTGTGGACGAGGTGCACCCGCTCCTGCGCCAGGTGCGGGGGAGGCAGCTCGCTCATGTGCTGCGGCGCCTCGAGTGCCGGATCGGCCGGCCGGTGCAGAAAATCGCCGTTTCAGCCACCATCGCGGATGTAGACGCGATTCTTTTCTTTTTCGGCTTCAGCCCCAATGCCGTCTGCCTTCTGGACGGCGTGCAGCGCTCCATTGTGCCGCACCTCGTCCACTTGAAACGCGATGAGGAATTCCTCGCGCTTCTCGACGACCTGCACAGGGCGCACGGATACCAAAAAATCCTTCTGTTTGCCAACAGCCGCGGCCAGTGTGACCGGCTTTTCGGGCTCGTGCGGGACCAGGGCTCTTTTCGGGGTGTTTCGGAACTGCACTACAGCAACCTCAAGGCTCGAGAACGCCGCGCCGTCGAAGGCCGATTCCGTCGCCACCCGAAGGCCCTGTGCATCGCCACGAGCACCCTGGAGCTGGGCATCGACGTGGGGGATGTGGACGGGGTGGTGCTCTACGAACCCCCCGATTCCGTCACCGCCTTTCTGCAGCGCATCGGGAGGTCGAACCGTAGGGCAAACCACACCCATTTCTGGGGAATCTGCCGCGGAGAGCGGGCAGGCGAGCAACTCCTCCGATTTCTTGGGCTTCTCGATCTGGCGCGGGAGGGAAGGGTCGAGACGCCCCTGCCCAATGAATTTCCCAGTGTGCTCATTCAGCAGACCCTTTCGTGCCTCTACCAGCAAAAGAGCCTCTCGCTCGGCGCTATGCAGGCCCTGTTTCCCCATGACAGCGACGAGCTTCGCCTTCTCTTTCCGGCCATGGAACGGCAGGGCTGGCTGCGGCCGGACCGTGCCACGGCCTCCATGAGGGCGGCCTGTTCCGGGAAGGAAATTTCGAACGCGGGGTGTGGCGGCCTTTTTCGAGGCGGATGGCGCTACGGGAGAGACCTGCTGGACCTCAGGATCTGGAGCAATTTCCCCGAGTCCGAAGAGGATTTCACGCTGGAGGTCTCCGGGGATGCTGTTGCCGACCTTCCCCGCTCCATCGTGCGGCAATTGGAGCCCGGGGACCGTGTTCATCTGGCGGGCCGACCCATTCAGGTGCTGGAAATTGTGGACCGGGGCGAACGCAAACGGGTGCTGGCGCGCCCCGCGGATCGAGTCGACGACAAGAAGATCCTGTGGCTGGGAACAGGGTGCCAGGTTCCCTTCGAGGTCGCGCAGGCCATGCGGGAGGTGCTGAGTCCCGCGGGGGACGACAGGGGCAAAGCCGAAAAGGGGCTCTTTCGCCGCACCCGCCTCCTGCTCGAGGAAGAGCGAAGCAGGCGAAAGCATAAGGTGACCCTCGCCAACGGTATGGAGGTGTGGCGGGACGCGGGTGGATTCTATCGGTACGAAACCTGGCTGGGTTCGATGGGCAACCTGGTCCTGCGGCTCAGTGTGGAGGCCGAGTTCGGCACTTTGGAGGATTTTAGCGCCCGTTCCGATGAAATGGGACTCACCTGCTCGAAATGGATCGATTTTCAAAGCGTGCCGCTTCCGCTGGATCGGGATGGTTTCCAGCACTGGGTCAAGGAAAACCTGCAGACCCTGCGTTTTCTGCTGCCGCTCAACGCCTTTGCCCACAGTCTGCCGCCGGATTTGCTCTTGAGAGAAGTGACGGGTTTTGTCTTCGATGAGCGCGTGGCCGCGCAGTTTTCCCTCTACCGGTCGCTGCCCTCCACCATCGCTTCGGGCGATCCAAAGAATCTTCTGCTGCCGCAGCAGCAAAGCGACACGGCGCCCGTCTTTCTACAACCGTCCGCCTGTGCGCCTCTGCTTGCCCGAGAGCAGGAAAAGTGGCTGCAAAGGTGGGCAGTGCCTGCGGATGAGGTCCCGGCGGATGCGCGGCAGGTGTCCGGAACTCTCACGGGCACCCTGCTGGGCGATTATGTCCGCCATCGACAGTGTGCTCGATTTTTGAGCCGCCTCTTTTTGTCACCGGAGCTGCGGTGCCGCATCGGGGACAGCCGGGACGATGAGTTGGAAGCGGTACGAATGCAGCGGGGGAATGTTTTCGAAGAGCTTGTGACGGCTTCTCTTTCGAAGACCGGGGCTTCCGTTATCTCCCTAAGAGATCGGGACGACCGCGGAAACCTGCTCCCCATGGAAGTCCGATCCGATGAGGCGCTGCGGTCATTGCAAAATCTTTTGGCAGAGCTGGATTCTCGACGGTCTTTCTACCTGCTCCAGCCGGTGCTGCGGGTTCCCGCCCTGTTGAAGGAACATTTCCAGCCCGATGTTTTCGCCCTCGGCCGTCAAGACTCAGATCGCCGAGCCTCAGAAATGGAATTTCCACTGCTGGATCGCATCCACGGGACAGGAATCCCCGACTGGATACGGCTGTCGGGCAGACCTGAGCGTCCCCTGCTCGAGGTGGGGGACATCAAGGGCAGTTCGGGGTCTCGTGACAGGCACAAATGGCAGGTGGCTTTCTACGCCCATCTGCTGAAAGCGCGACTCCGGTCTCAGCATCCTTTTGGAACGGTGAAGGTGTCCCACACGGGACATTTGATTACGAGGAACGGCTTCCGTATCCGGGATGCGGTGTTGCATTCCTTCGACCTCCTGCCTTTCCTCACCGCCATGCCCGCCCTGTTTCACAATGTGGCGGAGACCCTCCTTCAACCGCCCTCCCGCGCCCCCTGGCAGCTCCGGGAGTCCTGCACGACCTGCCCCTGTTTCGATGGGTGCTATGGAGAGGCTCTCAGGAAAGAGACGGTGCACTTCATTCCCGGGTTGAGCCGAGGGGTTTTCTCAAAGCTGCGCCGACTCGGGCTTACAAACCTCGAAGATGCGGAGACTTGGCTGCAGGCGAGCCGAAACGTGCCGGGGAAGGAGCCCGCGCCGCTCATGGAGAGGCCGGTTGACGGTTTCGAACCGCAGGAACGGGAGCGACTCGCTGCCCGCCTGAACGCCCTGAGGTCCAACGGCGTGACCCTTCGCCGGCGCCGGACGCGGTGCGTTCCATCCAACCTTTCAACGGCGATTTTCGTGCATCTCACGAGGGACCCTATTCTGCATCTGCCGCGCGCGGTGGGCTTCCTGGCGGTGGGTGAGTCGGGCCAAACCATCGCCGAGAAAGTCTGGACGGTGGAGACGGAAAAAGATCTCCCCATTGTGTGGCAGTCTTTTGAGAAAGCGGTCTTCGAGCTTTGGCGGAGTTCCGTCACAGGAGGCAAAGGGCCGCACTTCTTTCACACGGGGAAGACCGTCCGGCAGGGTCTGGAGGAGTGGGCGACCTATTTGGGAGAATCCGATCTCCCGCGTCATTTGTGGCAAACGGATTGCCCACACTGGACGGACTTGATGGATCTCCTGCGGGAGCACTTCGTTTTTCCCATTCCCGCGAGATGGACCCTCAAGACAGTGGGATCCGTTCTGGGGTTTGTCCCGGATGCAGGTTCCCATCGGCAGGACGGGACGGGGGAGCGGCCAAGTCTTTTTCATCCCGACCCCGTTTCCCGGGCACCACGCGATGCATGGCAAGTTCCCGAAGATCCGCGACAGGAGGCCGTCGAACACCTGGAAGGGTTGCTTCACCTCCAGGCAAAAATCTGGCAATGGGCTCGCGTCCACCTGGCAAGCGACCGCGAGGAATGCGATTGGCTGGAATCCCCGCAGTCCGGGCCAACGGCAGCCGGTGATCATGTCCGGTTTCTGGAGGAAGAGCGGCGTTTGCGACAGGAGGATGTTCTGTCACTCCAGGAGCACTCGCTCGAGGAACGGGTGGACCGCTTCAGAGCTTTGGGGCCTCTCACTTACGAGGGCACTGCTCTCGACGAAGAGGGCCGTTTTCTCTACAATTTTCGAATGCCCCACAGCCATTCGCTCTCCAAGTTTCGAGAAGACGATTTCCTGAAGCTGACCCCTGTGGGGGTTGCCGATCTGCAAAGCGGGCATGCGGTCGTGCTGGCCCGGCTCGATCCCGGTGAGGCGCGCCTCTCCCTTCGCTCCCGCCAGGGTGCGCTGAACTTGAATCAGCGACTGGCTTATTCCCTGGAGGAGGATCTGACCGATTGGAACCACGACAAACTGGTGTGGGCGGTGAACACGGTACTTGGAGACTCCCCGGAACACCCGGCGGGGGCGCTGATTGCCGGGAGAGGAAAACAAGAGGCCGCGAAAGAGGAGCGGCTCTGGGTGAAAAAAGTCATGGACGAGTGGGAGCCCCTCAGCACGCTCAATCACTGCCAGCGCCAGGCCCTGGAACTGCCGTTCTGCAGAAGCCCGGCGCTCATCGAGGGGCCGCCGGGGACGGGCAAGACACACCTGTTGAGCTGGATTCTCATTGCTCTCATGCTCCGGGCGCGGGAGAGAGGAAAGCCGCTGCGCATCGCCATCAGCGCCCTCACTCATCGGGCCATCGACGGGGTCCTTCGAAAGGTGCGGGAACTTGTCCTTCGCCATGGCCTGCGGGAATTTCCCGGACGGCTCTTCAAAATGGGACGGTGGAAATCCGAACTCTTCGAGGGTACGCCGGGAGACGAAGAAGGGGCTGAGGGAAGCCCGGGTGTCGAAGAACTGAGGGACTGGGATGAGGCGAGCCACCTGCCCCACGTCATTTTGGGCGCGACCGTTTTCGGGATTCACAGCCTTTTCAAGGGTCGCAGTGATGCGTCCACCCGCGTTTTCGACTGGATCATTTTCGATGAGGCTTCCCAAATCCAGGTTCCCCAGGCTCTCCTCGGCCTGGCCCACGGCCGGGGTCGTGCCATTTTCCTGGGAGATGTGAAGCAGCTGCCGCCCATTGTTCTCGGAAATCATCCGTCCGGAGAATTTAAGAAACCTTTGCCCCTGTCCGGGCTGGAAGAAGGCCGGGTTCTACCTGCCGATTCTTCTGAAGGAGTGGAAGCGTCCATTCTGTCTCAGCTCATGATTCGATACGGCAGGGAACACAGGGTTCGGCTCCTCGAAACTTACCGCATGAACGCAGACATCTGCGCCTTTCCCAGCACCATGTGGTATGACGGCGAATTGTTCCCGGCCTCCGGAAACGCCCGCAGCAGGCTGTTGCTCAACCCCCTGCCACAGAGTGTTGACGGCGCCCGGAAAGGGGAGTGGACGCCGAGCCCGTCTCTCGAAAGTGGAAACGGCCGGTGGGGAGGCATTGTCGAGGGAGAAGAGAGTCCCCGCTGCAGGGAGAGCGTCATGACGTTTGCGGACAGGAGAGGCCTGACCCATGGCGAGGCGTTGCTGGAATCGGTTCTCGATCCTGATAAGCCCGTTGTCCTGGTGTTGATGGACCATGAAGGATGCCGCCAGAAATCGGACCAGGAAGTGGAGGTCGTCGCACTGCTGGCCGGACGCTTGATGACCGTTCACGGGGTCGGTCCTGAACGCCTGGGGCTCATCTCGCC
Source organism: uncultured Syntrophobacteraceae bacterium (assembly GCA_964654275.1). Classification (GTDB taxonomy): domain Bacteria; phylum Desulfobacterota; class Syntrophobacteria; order Syntrophobacterales; family Syntrophobacteraceae; genus SLCH01. Next base: position 48,070 of record CAZZHS010000029.1, on the reverse strand, counting down.
CCATCGCGCTCACAACAATGCGGTGGCCCAGCGTATGAGGGAGCTTCTGGGGGCGGAGACGTGCCTGCCCGTCGTGGATACTGTGGAGCGCTTGCAGGGATCTGAGAGAGACGTGGTCTTTTTCTCGCTGACCACTTCCGATCCCGACCACACTCTGAGTCCGTTCCTGAACAACCCCAATCGTTTCAATGTGGCCATTACGCGAGCCAGGACCAAACTGGTGGTCGTGGGGAGCCGGGCTTTCTTTTTCCAGGTCCCTGAAACGGAGGAAGCCCTGAAAGCCAATGCCTGCTTCAAAGAGTTCCTGCAGTTCTGTCGGGAGCGGGCATCGGTCTTTATCTGGAATGGGGAGATGGAGCGAGGCGGTTTTTCTTTCGATCGGCAGAGGCTTCAATGCCGGGCGGCATCACGGAACGAATAGGGCCCTTCCGACGGGGACGATGACGGCCGGCCACTGCGAGCCCGATCCTCCCCTGGAAAGGGCTTGTGTCTTGCTGGATGGATTCAAGCCTGGAATCCGTGCGGAGCTCCCATCGACGTCCAAGGCGGAGTGATTGGATTTTGTGGAAACACCTTGTCACTCCGGGGAAAAACTGTCATTAGGACAAAACGTCCACTCAAGTTTGTCGCCAAGGCTTGATGCGTCGTCTGTGCTTCAGCATGCGGAGCAGGACCGGTGAGAGAGCATCGAGCGGGTAATCGAAGAATCGGAGGAGATTCATGGAGCTTTGGCAGGATCAGATTAGAAATCATGTGAACACGCTGGAAAAACTCAAGGCCTTCATCAACGTCACCGATGAGGAAGAGCGGGCGATCACGACCATGCCCACCCGCTGGGGGACCACTCCTTACTTTGCCGGACTCATGGACCGGGATGACCCCAATTGTCCCATCCGGCGCCAGGTGGTTCCCAGCCTGCAGGAGCAGCAGAACACCTACGGAATTCCCAACTATTTGATTTGGAAAGAAAACCGGGCTACCGGCGAAGTCAGGCCGGATGCCATCGCACGCCAGTACACCGACCGGGTGGCTTTCACGGTCACGGATGTGTGCGCCAACTACTGCCGGCACTGTTTCCGCAAGGAACTGGTGGTGGATCGCGAACTGCAGCTTCGGTTCGATGTGGAGGAGGGTCTGGAGTGGATCCGGGACCACAAGGAGGTCCGGGACGTTCTGATCACGGGCGGCGATCCGTTTCTCCTTTCCGACGACAAGCTGGAGTATCTCATTGCCCGGCTGAGGGAGATGGACCACCTTCAGATGATCCGGTTCGGCACGCGCTCGCCCATCGTGCTTCCTCAGCGGATCACCGAAAACCTGCGTAAAGTGCTGTCGGGGAGGCACCGGGTCCCCATCTGGATCAACACCCAGTGCAATCATCCGCGGGAGATCACCGAGCAAACGGCGCAGGCGGTCTACGATCTGCTGACCTGCGGGGTGAATGTGGGCAACCAGGCGGTGCTGCTCAAAGGCATCAACGACGATGTGCAGACCTTCCGGGAGTTGCATCAGAAACTGCTCACCGTCCGCATCCGGCCCTACTATGTCTTTTACTGTGAGCCGGCTCCGGGCATCGACCACTTCCGGACTCCCGTGGAGAAGGGCGCGGAACTGATCCGTGATGCGATCCGTGGGCACACCACCGGCCTGGCCCAGCCCATGTACGTGATCGCCACCAACATCGGCAAGATCCCGCTGATGCCGGACTACTACATCGTGGACAAGAACGAGAAGGAATACACCCTGCGCAACTACCAGGGGCTGACCACCAAGTGGCCAAATATTCCGGAGTGATATCGACTATATGCTCAAGTAATTCCCCAGCTCCCTGGGCGTGACATGGGTCCGGTGCTCCTCCCAGCTGGCAATTTTGAGGCAGAGGTAGTTCCGGTAGATGTTCTCGCCCAGGAGTTCCCGCAGGAAATCGCTTCGTTCCGCCTCCACCAAGGCTTCGAACATGCTTCGAGGCAAAAAGCGCTCGTCCCAGATCCGACAATCCCAGAGGCTCCGGTAGACGCTGCCTGCGTCCGGGGGACCACATTCAAGTCCCAGCCGGATGCCCTGAAGGCCCATTTCGATGAGTGCGGCCATCTGCAGGTAGACATTGCCCGAAGGATCGGGGCTGCGCAGTTCCAGGCGCGTGCTTTCGGGACCCGCGCAGTAGGGAAGGCGAACCATGGAGCTGCGATTCTTGATGCCCCAGCCCACGACCATGGGGGCCTCGCGCTCTGCCACATAGGCTTTGTAGGAGTTGTAGGTCGAGGCCATGATGATGGAGGTCTGACGGGCATATTTTAAAATGCCGGCGATGAACTGGCGGGCCCGGCGGCTGAGATTGTATTCGCCGTCCGGGTCGTAGAAGAGATTCCTCCCCTCGCGGTCCCACATGGAAATGTGGAGATGAAAGGCGTTGCGGTTCTGGTCGTCGAAGGGCTTGGGCATCAGGGTCATGTGCATGCCCTGTTCGGCTGCGACCCGTTCCGCGACGTAATTGAACAGGAGGGTCCGGTCGGCCGCACTGAGGGCGTCAGTGTGCTCCAGGTTGATTTCGTGCTGGGAGGCTGTCACTTCGTGATGGGTTTTTTCGTGCCGGATGCCGCAGCGCTTCAAGGTCCGGATGATTTGGTTGCGCACCGCCCCGCCCTTGTCGTGCGGGTCGGAGTGGAAGTAGCCGGCTTTATCCGAATGGATGTTCTTGGTGAAATCATCGCTCTGGAGCAGGAAAAACTCGTGCTCCGGCGCCACCTGAAAACTGATCCCGTATTCTGATTCCGCCCGCTCGAGAACCTTTTCCAGAACCGCTCGGGGATCGGACTGGGAACGCCCGCCCAGCAGATTGAGAATCTTGGCAATGCAAAAGCCGACACGCTCACTGTTGAATTCCAGCACCCGATAGCTTTCCGGGATCGGCAGGAGCAGGCGATCGCTGTCGTCAACCGTGGTGATGCCGGCCACGGAACTGCCGTCGAATCCCACCCCCTTTTCCACGATGCGGCCCATGAACTCCGGATTGACGGTCAGCGCCCGGAGCCGCCCGTTCAAATCGGTAAAAAAGATCTTGATGAACTCGACATCCGCGTAGCGATCAGCGGCAATCCTGGCTTCGGCGGAAATCTCTCCCTCATACATGAACATTTTCCTCTGGTCTCGGTTTGTCGAAACGCTGCCCCTGGTTGGACTGTCCAGCCTTCAAAGCTCACACCACGATGGGCCGGGCTCGTCCAGCCCCTGACACGCGAGGGTGCATCGTTTCGATTGCCCTGCTTCCCTGTGGTGGATCCCAATGAAATGGCCGGCCACAAGGATAACCTGCGATGCCCTCTTTCAGCAAGCGCTCATGGCCCAAAGGGAAATACCGGCCGTGGTTTATAATCCGGAACGATTTTATCAGGAGAGGACCTGGAAGTGCGATGACGTAAATACCCCCACGAAATCAGCGTATGAAATCTCCCGCACCAATCGATGACCCTTTACGAGCTCGTCCCTCCTGCGTGTTTTTGACAGGATTTCAGATGTTCATCGGCATTTCTGGGAATTCCGCCTGGAGCGGGTCGCAATGACGCGCTCCAGTTATGGACACATTGTTGGGCGGTGCCGTCTCAGGAAAACATTCCCACTTCGATGTCGGGGGTGATTTCCTCGATTTCATGGCGCTCACGCAGCTCCAGGAGCTGCCGGCCCGAAAAAACGCCCTTGAAGATGCCGAGATTCCCAATGGGTTCAGCTCCGTGGAGACCCAGGTCCGCAGTGGTGAGACCTTTGGCCTCCCTGGAGAGAGTGATCACGACCTTTTGCTGTTCCTGCGGGTTTTCCCGGCAGAGTCTTTCCAATTCCTGATCCATCCTGGCCATTGCCGGCTCCTGTCTCCGAATCGATTCGCCGTCAAACATCTCGACGGGAACCGAACTTGCGGTCACGATTCTGCTGCAGAACTTCATCCTTCCAATACCCGGCAAGGACCCTGGACAGGTCCACTGGAAAAGGCGTCCAAGATCCCTGCCGTGACGATCTTTCGAGGTTCACCCCTTGAATCCCCGACTCGGCTTGCTCACAGTGTTGATGACCGTGCGCCGCCCGCCTCCCTTTTCTTACTTTGGGCGGCGCACAATTTCAATGCTCGAAGAAACATGGTCACCCGAGGACGGCCTTCTCACAGTCCAGGAGCCCCGAGCCAAACATCGGATCGTTTCCCGGCGCACCCAGGTCGGCCGCCGTGGCCTTCAATCTGGCCCGAATCCTTGCCGGATCCCAGGTGGGATGGAGCTCTTTCAACAGAGCCGCCGCTCCGGAAACATGGGGGCAGGCCATGCTGGTGCCGGATATGACCTTGTATTTCCCGTCATTCCACGTTGAATTGATGCTCACGCCCGGCGCGGAAATTTCCACACCACATTCCGGACAGAGCGTTGCAGGGCCGCGGGAGGAAAAATCGGCCAGATTTGCGTTTCTGTCCACGGCTGCCACGGCCATGTAGCCCGGGCAGCGCGCAGGCTGGCCGACCCACGGTGTTGAGGTCCTGCCCGCATTTCCGGCTGCCGCGACGACGATGCAGCCCTTTTCGATCAACTGTTCAGCTGCACGCTGGAAGGCGAGGATACAGGCCGCATCCGGGCTGGTGACGTCGCTTCCAAGGCTCATGGAAACCACATGCATCCCGTTCTGGGCAGCCCAGTCCATCCCGGCCAGAACGCCGCTCAAAGTCCCGCTTCCCGTGGCGCTCAGCACCTTGACCGCGTAAAGTTCACTCTGGGGGGCGACACCCACAACCCCGATGTCGTTGTTGCGTGCCCCGATGATCCCGGCACAGTGAGTGCCGTGCCCATTATCGTCATCCCACTTGACAACGCCGGGAACGAAGGAAACGCCCCCTGCGACGGTCAGATCGGGGTGATCGTCGTCGATGCCGGTGTCGATGACCGCCACTTTGACTCCCTTCCCGGTCACACGTCCCCAAATCTTGTGGGCCTTGACCATTTCGATGTTCCAGGGAATTGGCTGCGCCGGCGGTGGGGGAGGGGGAGGCGGTGGCGGTTCAGGCCCGGGGCCCTCCACCGGCACACAACCCACGACGAAACGATACCCCGGAGGACACAGGAAGGGTGAGTCGGACTTTCCCGAGTAACCGGCGCACCCGGAAGTCATCGGTCCGGCCGCGGCGCCCTGTCCCAGGAGATCGGCCAGCGCTTTACGGTAGCCGGCCTCAAAGGATTCCGCCATGGTCCGGGGTTCACTCCCTGAGATCCTCACACCCCCTTTTCCGAGTTCCCGGTCACCCAGTGCATAGACCGGGAAGTCTTCGACGACTTCGGCCACCTCTTCTTTCTTACGGAGATTTTCAGCCTCATCTTCGGAAAGGGTCTGAACCGAGGCCCCGAGATCCTCGAAGTGCAGGATATCGGTCTCCTCGATCACCTTTTCACTGGCGAGCAGCTCGATTCCGTCTTGAATGGCCTGCCTGTCCACGCCGAGGACGGCTGCCGCTCCCGCGCAGCTCATCCGCCTGTCCTTGTAGCTGATGATGTAGCGTTTTTTCACCTCTTCGTACATGAGGCACCTCCTGACACAATCTTCTGAAATAATTTTGACTGTGAACGAAGAGCAGCGAACCGGACCTCAAAATCTGGAATCACAGGAGTCGAAAACCTCGACACCCAGATCACTCCATTTCTGAATACGCGCCGCCTCTTCCGCTCCACCGCATTTCCCGCCCCCCTGTCAAAGCTCGCACTCGCCCCCCAAATGATCCATTTGCGTTGGGTTCACCTGTCACCAGGCCCATCCGGTTGCCGGCCATTTCCGCCTCTGCACCCTCCTTTGGGATGTCGACCGATTGATTCTCAGGACCTTACGCCCTGGACCATCGTGCTGATCCCCTCTTTACGTGTGCGTGTCCGCCGTCGGCAATCAACGACATGGATCGAGAAAGACGCTGCGCCCTTCCACGTTTTCTCGACGGGCAGGCTCAAGGACAGGGACATGATTTGTTGAATTCCGGGCGCCCCTTTGTCTCGCTGAATCCGGTTCATGGTCGGATGCGCTGCAACGCTGCGTCCCACGGACTTCCGTCTGTTCGGCTGTGCAGAATCGAGAAACCGCGGAACCTTCCCCTTGCGACCGACCTCAAAGAGACAGGAGGCTGATGAGGGACCGTCGAACCGATTCAGTCTGGATGGAAATGAGCTGATGCGCTGAAAGATGATCCAGTTGAACTGCCTGTGTGATGGATTTTACCCCTTAAAATTCAGCCGCATCGTCCGGGTGAATGAGTATGCGCATGTATAAACTGAGTCTAATGGCAGCGGGAGAATGTCGCAATGGTTGGAGCAAAAAATCCTGGTCAGAGGTTCACAGCGGGGATCTTCAAGAAATGCAGGCTGGATCTGAGAGATCGTCCTGTCACGGTCCTCGGCTTCGAAACGAGCGTATTTTCGTTCCTCGAGACTGCGGCGGAGAAACAACATGTCGGGGGCTGCTCACCGGAGGTCACGGTGTGCGTGCTGCCGTTCAGGGGGAGGGAAAGAGGAGGCGGGCGGATCCCTGAGACGCGCGACACAGAAAAGACGACCCCACAGTAATCCGCCATTCCCACATGGTTTGACGGGAAGCCGGGTTTCTGTCGGAAGTCCTGGATTCCCGCCTGGTGCACGCGGGAATGACACTCTCAGGTCATGGACACGTCAGGCTTGTGCGCCGCGCATTTATTCATTCAATGGATGCCCGCGATGAAGAAATCCGTCTTAAGGGCCCTTCCGGAAGGAAAAGGCTCCAGACCGGCATCAGCCTTCGAGCTGGCGAATCCAGGATCGGAGGCGTGTAGCGTGCTCGTCGCCGTGGGCTTCCAGGGTGAAACGGCGGCTTTGGGGTCCCGTGATTTCGATGCGGATGTCGAAGCGTTCTTCGGGGAGGAGTTCGCCGAGCCGTTCCGGCCATTCGATGACGGCCACTCCCGTGCCGTACAGCGCTTCCCGCCAGGGAAGGGTTTCCAGTTCGTCAGGGTCTCCGAGGCGATAGAGGTCCAGGTGATAGAGGTGGAGGCGCCCATCGTATTCATTGATGAAGGTGAACGTGGGGCTGGTGATGGGGATCTCCGGGTCCACGTCAAGACCTCTGGCCAGGGCTCCGGCCAAAAAGGTCTTGCCCGCACCCAGGCCGCCCCACAGGGTGAGGATGTCGCCCGGCTGCAGCAGCCTGCCCAGCATGAAGCCCAAACGGGCGCTCGCTTCCTCGGAGGGTGCGTCGAGGGTCAACCGCTGCAAAACCGCCCTTCCATGCGTTCGAGCCGCCCCAGCACGCGTGGGATATGGGGAAGGAGGTCCGAGGCGATCATGCCGCGGCTGGCCGTACCCGCAAAGGCCTCGTCTGCCGCGGCGCCGTGAACGTAGACTCCGAGACAGGCCGCCTCGAAGGGGTTTAGGCCCTGGCCCAGCAGTCCCGCGATCATGCCCGTGAGGGTGTCGCCCATGCCGCCGCTTGCCATGGCGGGAATTCCCGAGCTGTTGATGGCGAGCCTCCCGTCGGGAGCGGCCACGATCGTTCGATGGCCTTTGAGCACGAGCGTGACGCCATGAGCCGCGGCAAAGTTTTGAGCGGTTTCCAGCCGGTTCTGCTGGACTTCTTGGACGGATCTACCGGCCAGCCGGGCCATCTCCCCGGGGTGGGGTGTCAGAATCAGCGGGACGTTGCTGTGTTTCAGCAGTTCAGGGGTCTCGGCCACGTGAGTCAACGCATCGGCGTCGAGCACGGCGGGGCAGGGCAGGTGCGGCAGGAGACCTCGGACCAGAGCCGCGGTCCGGGGATGGAGGGAGATGCCGGGGCCCATCGCCAGGGCTTCCTTGCCGTCGAGGAACTCCACGATGGCCTTGAGTGCGGATTCGTCAGGGGATTGCTCGTCTGTTTCCGCGATGGGGAAGGTCATGGGTTCCGTGAGCTTCACTTCAACGATGGGATTGAGGCTGGCGGGGATGAAGAGGGTGACCAGCCCGGCTCCCACCCGCGTGGCGCCTTCACAGATGAGGGTGGACGCTCCCGTCTTGCCCCGGGAACCTGAAAGCACGGCCACATGCCCGGCCCCACCCTTGTGGATGAACGGCGAACGGGGCTGGATCCAGGACGCGGCCATCTCTTCCGTGAGCCAATATCGCCGGATGCCGGCGGCCCGGGCGACTCGGGGCGGGATGCCGATGTCCACCAGGTGCAGTATCCCCACGTAGTCGCTTCCCGGTTCGATCAGCTGTCCGATCTTGAAGAATCCGAAGGTGGCGGTTGCAGCGGCGCGAACCGCGGTGCCCAAGGGTCTGCCCGTGGTTGCGTCGAGACCCGAAGGCAGGTCCACTGCAAGAACGGTCGCCCGGAGTTTGTTGAGAGCATCGATGATCTGCCGAAAGAGTCCCCGCACTTCAGTGTTGAGCCCCGTGCCCAGTATGGCGTCGATGACCACGTCGCTCGACGACACCCAATGCCATTGCTCGTCGAAGTCCCGGGATTCATCCCAGAGAAAGACAGGAATTTCCAGCCGTTCCATGATCCGGAAATTGGTGAGGGCGTCGCCCTGGAGTTTCTCCGGTGCGCGCAGGCAGACCACCTTGACCTGTGCTCCGGCGCTGTGAAAAATGCGGGCGAGGACGAACCCGTCTCCCCCATTGTTTCCGCCCCCTGCCAGGACGGTGATGCTGCGCCGATGGAGACCCGGCACGATGCGTTCGAAAAAGGCTGCAGCGCCCCGTGCGGCGTTTTCCATCAGGACGATTCCGGGAATGCCCACCTGCTGGATGGTCTCACGGTCGAGCGCGGCCATTTCCGATGCGGTCACCACGAGCATGGGATTTCTTCTCCTCGGGAGGCTTCAGGTTTCCAGGATGACCACGGCGGCTCCGTATTCGCCGTCGTCGGTGAGGCTCACATGCCAGGCACGCACCCCCCTGCCGCGGCAAAAGTCTTCCGCCCGGGGTGAGAGATGGATCTCCGGCTTTCCCTGTTCATTGGAGCGCACTTCCACGTCGAGCCAGGTCGTGGGGGAGCGCATCCCGACTCCCAGGGCTTTCACAAATGCTTCTTTGGCCGCGAAGCGCATGGCGAGGCAAGGGGCGGGATTCTTCCTGCGGCGACAGGTCTCCCCTTCGATCTCGGTAAAAACCCGTTCCATGAATTGGCGGCCCCATCGCTCCAGGATTTTCTCGATGCGGGCCGTGCGAATGAGATCGATGCCGACGCCGTAGATGGCCATTCAACCCTTCACGAGAGCGATCATTTCACGCACCGCGCGTTCCATGCCCACGAGGACGGCTCTGGCCACGATGGAATGGCCGATGCTGAACTCTTCGATTTCCGGGATGTCTCTCAGCCAGAGGATGTTTTTGTAGTCCACGCCATGGCCGGCGTGGATGCCGAGACCCAGTTCGTCGGCCAGCACCGCCGCTTCCACGATGCGGTTGAATTCTTCCTCCTGCCGGGCCAAGCTTGCCGCTTCGGCGAACGTGCCCGTGTGGATCTCCACAAAATCCGCCTGCAACTCCTGGGACGCTCGCACCTGCTGCAGGTCGGGATCGATGAACAGGCTGACGATGATGCCGCCATCCTGGAGGCGCGCGATGACCTCCTGGAGATGGGACTGCTGCCCCATCACGTTCAGTCCTCCTTCGGTGGTCAGCTCCATCCGTTTTTCAGGCACCAGGGTGACCTCGTCGGGCTTGATGCGCAGCGCGATGCTCACCATTTCTTCCGTGGCCGCCATCTCCAGGTTGAGCTTCGTCTTGACCGTCTGACGCAGCACTTCCACGTCCCGGTCCTGAATGTGCCGCCGGTCTTCGCGCAGATGAACCACGATACCGTCGGCACCGGCCAGTTCCGCCAGGGCGGCGGCCGTGACCGGGTCCGGCTCCCGTGCCATGCGCGCCTGGCGCACGGTGGCCACATGGTCCACGTTGATCGCTAATCGTGCCACGTTCCCTCCTTTGTGTACCAGAGAAAATCCTCCCGGCGGTGCCCGAGGTGCACCAGGAGATCCAGGGTTTTCTGTTCCATGGCGTGCGCCTCCTCCTCGCCCAGTTCATGGTCGAAGCCCACCAGGTGCAGGATCCCGTGGACCAGAAGAAGGTCCATGACCGCATCAGGGGAGATCCCTCGTTCACCGCTCATGGCCTGAGCGGTGGGTGCCGAGATGACCACGTCTCCCAGGAGCTCCCGGCAGACGTCCCCATATTCCCCCTCCCACATGGGAAAGGAGAGCACGTCCGTGGAGGAATCCACCTGCCGGTATTCGCGGTTGAGGCGCGCCATCTCCTCATCGTCGACGATGAGGAGGCTCAGTTCCACGTCAATGTATCCCAAGGCGCTTAAGATCTGTTTTGCCGTTTTCACGAGCCGCGCCCGGCTTGTCTTTATCTGCTTTGGGTTCACGCTGACATGAATCCGGGACATCGCCTTTTCCTTTTCCATCTCCGGGGGCGGATCCTGGGTATTCGATGCGCTTGTGATGGATGGTGGCCAGTATCTGGTTGAAGTGCTTGGCGATCTGGTGGAGATCCTTGAGCGTCAACTCGCATTCTTCCAGCTGACCGTCGGTGAAAATATTGTTGATGAGCCGGTTGACCATCCCCTGGATGCGTGCCGGCGTAGGATCGGTGAGCGATCGGCAGGCGGCCTCCACCACGTCGGCCAGCATGACCAGTCCCGCTTCCTTGGTCTGCGGCTTGGGGCCGGGATAACGGTAGTCGTCCATGTTGATGGGAGGGGGCTCGGAACCCTTGGCGTTCTTGGTCCGCTCGCGCGCCTCCAGGGCCTTCTTGTAAAAGAAGGAGATGAAGCTCTTGCCGTGGTGTTGGCTGATGATGTCCTTGATTTTCTTGCCCAAGCGGTGCTGCCGGGCCAGTTCCACGCCATCCTTCACGTGGGAGATGAGGATGAGGCTGCTCATGGAGGGTGCCAGCTTCTCGTGGCGGTTTTCGCAATCGAATTGATTTTCGATGAAATACAGAGGTTTCTTGATCTTGCCGATGTCGTGGTAATAGGCCGCCACTTTCGCGAGGAGCGAATTGGCCCCGATGGATTGTGCCGCCGCCTCCACCATGTTGCCCACGATGATGCTGTGGTGATAGGTTCCGGGGGCCTGCACCATGAGTTCCTGCATGAGGGGCTGGTCCATGGTGGCCAGTTCCAGGAGTTTGACGTCGGTGGTGTAGCCGAAAATCATTTCGGCCAGGGGTGTGAGGCCGGTCACCAGGATTCCCGCAAAAAGGCCTCCGGAAAACCCCAGCAGGGCGCTGACAAGCACGCGGCTCCAGACAAACTGATCATTGAGGGTTGCGTGAAGCACGATCAGGATGACACTGGTACATCCCACGATGGCGCCGGCCTGAATGGGAATCATCCGGTTGCGGCAGGAAGAGACGCCGTGGGCCGCCACGAAGCAGCCGATGAGAAAATACAGGAACAGGCTGAAGTCTTTGCCAAAGAGCATGCCGGCAAAAAGGGTCAGGAGGAGGGAAAAAATCAGAGCGACCGTGACGCCGAAAAAGATGCACGCGAGCATGGCCCCGGCCGAGAGGGGGATCGCGTAGATGACGGATCGGTGGGTGATGAGCGGACTGTTTTCCCCGATCATTTCCGCCAGAGCCAGGGAGGATCGCCCCAGGAGGAGGAGAAAGACCAGAAGGAGGCTCAGGAACAGAAGGTCCTGGAATTCCAGTTTGAGGCCCGGAATGTGGCGGTTTGAAACATTGACCATGACCCAGATGCAGACGGCACTGAAAAGGAACAGGGTGAAAAAGGCAAGGATCTGCTTCTGGACGGAAATTTTCTGGGTGTTGGCATTGAGCTTGAGCAGCTCTTCCGGCCCGATCCTCTGGCCTTCCCGCACAAGCATTTCATGCTTCTTCACTTGAATGTAGACAGGTTTGACCGCGGCGTAGGAACGTTCCCGGCTGACCTCCGTCTCTTCGAGGTTGAAAGAGAGATTGGGGCGCAGGAGTTGGCTGGCCAGAAACGAGAGCGTCATCATCTCCTTGACGCTTTCGCCCAGGTTCAAAGCTTCCATCCTGATGACCCGGCGCGCCTCTTCCAGGTCGGGAAAGGAATGCGGGGGTGAAGAGATGGATTCGCGCTGGGTCGCCGAGTTGCGGATGACCACATTGTCCCCCTGCGCCTGGAGCAACGAAGCTTTGTTGACGACGATCCCCTCTTCGTAAGCCTTCTTCAACAGGGTGGCGACCTTGTTTTCGAGCGTTTCACTGAACCTCTCATCCCGCAAGTTTTGAAACACATCCTCGGGGACGGGAAAACCCAGGAGCGTCTCGAAGTCTTTCTTGCCCGGGGGAGTTGGCGGGAGCAGGCCGGGGAGGTTCGACCTGGAAAACTGGTTCAACTCCGCAAGGTTGTAACGCCCCATGGAGCCGTCTCGAGCCTCGGGAAATTTCAGCTCCGCATCCCTCCGGACGTTGCGCATGGTCTCAAAAGCCGTGTGGAGACGAGCAATGGTCTGCTCGGCGACACTCTGTTCCAGATCGTAGACCATGGGCGACTGGCGGGCGGCTTCCTCGCGTTTCTTCTGGGTGGCGAGCTCGTCTTCGATGAGCAGATCGCGCGTGGCCTTGATGTTCTGCGCGGCAATCTCTCCCAGGTGGTATGGGTTGGAGCTGATTTTGAAAGAAGGGGTCACCAGCAGGGCGATGGCCAGGCTGAGGCCGGCGAGGAGCAGGGTTTTGTTGCAAACCCGGTTCTCCACCGAACACCACAGGGAATTTATCCAGGCGAAGTTCTTCCCCTTCGCCTTGTGTTTTTCCAGCTCCCGTTTTTCTTTATCCATATATCGGCTCAGCTCTCTGTGGACGTTTCGTCCGTGTGAGATGCACCACGTTCCGCACGTTCATAGGCCTGGATGATTTCCTGAACCAGGCGGTGCCGCACCACGTCGCGGTTGGAAAAGAATGTGAAACGGATGTCTTCGATCCCTCTCAGCAGCTGGATGGCCTCCACCAGGCCCGATTGTTTCGTGTTGGGAAGGTCGATCTGAGTGATGTCGCCGGTGATGACCGCTTTGGAGCCGAGTCCGAGCCGAGTGAGGAACATTTTCATCTGTTCGGTCGTGGTGTTTTGCGCTTCATCCAGAATGACAAATGCGTCGTTGAGAGTACGGCCTCGCATGAACGCCAGGGGAGCGACCTCGATGGCACCTCGCTGCAGAAGGGCCGAGGCCCTTTCGTAGTCCATCATGTCGTGCAGTGCGTCATAAAGCGGCCGCAGATAGGGATTCACCTTCTCGGCAAGGTCGCCGGGAAGAAAACCCAGCTTCTCCCCTGCTTCCACGGCCGGGCGCACCAGAACAATGCGCCGCACCTGGTCCTTGCTCATGGCTGCCACGGCCATGGCCATGGCCAGGTAGGTCTTGCCGGTTCCGGCGGGGCCGATGCCGAACACGATGTCATGGGTGCGTATGGCCTCGATGTACTCCTTCTGCTTCACCGTCTTGGGGGTGATGATCCGCTTGTTGGATGCAATGAACACCCGGTCGAGAAAAATGTCCTTGAGATTCCGGTGGATGTTTTCGCTCAGAATGCGAACGGCATAGACGATGTCGCTGGCAAAGAGGGGATGTCCCTTCAGGATGAGCCCGCTCAACTCCTTCAGGAGCCGCTCGGTGAGCTCCACCTGGGACCGGTCTCCCTGGATGGAAAACACGTTCCCTCGCAGGTGAATGCGCACGCCCAGCTGTTTTTCCATGATCCGGAGGTGATTGTTCTGTTCCCCTGCCAGCTGCTGGATCACCTGGATGTCGTCAAAAGACACCTGCACCGTGGTGTCCTGTGCCTTGGTTTTGCTGGAAAGCATGGCCAATGGGAGAAGTTCCTCCTAATAAAAATTAAAATCCGTCGTTCTTCGCCCGGATTGTCGTCAATTGGGCGCACTTAAAGCTTGCAGCAGCAAGTTGCAGGAGCCGGTCGTCAATATCAGCTTTTTTCCGCGGTTTGCAGCCGTCCCTCACTCCTCGAAGCACCGAAAAAATCGGGCCTAACAGCCGAGTATTTTTACCATTTGCTTCCACCAATGACAACATGGACTTTAAGGATCGTTCCATTTAGGGTATGTGAGTGAAAAACGCTTCGCAGGAGGGAGGGCTGAATGAACGGGTTGGATTGGGCTCTCGCCGGCATCGCCGGCTTTTGTGCGCTTCGAGGGTTCACGAGAGGTGCCGTTTCCCAGGTATTCGGCATCGCGGGATTGATCGCCGGATTTCTCGTGGCCGCACACACCCACCAGGCCCTGGCCCATGCCCTGAGCGGGGCCTTTCCCAGCCTGTCGTCCGCACCGGCCGTCAGTTTTGCACTGCTGTTTTTCCTGACATGGTTCTGCCTCGGAGCCGCGGGACACGTCCTTTCCGGACTTCTGCGAAAGACGGGTCTCGGATTCCTGGACCGGCTCTGGGGCGGAGGCGTGGGCCTGGGGAAAGCACTGGTCCTTGCGGTGGTCATCATTTCCGCCATGACCTTTTTCCTCTCGCCTCAAGACGACCTGCTGCGCCGTTCCAGGCTGACGCCCTACGTCCAGGAAGCGGCCATCTTCGCGGTGAACATCACACCCCCGTCCGTGCAGGAGCTGTTTCATGAAAAGAAGAAACAGCTCGAACTCTACTGGTCTCAGCGCGGAATCCCTGACAAACAGAGCCCTCCATCGGCCAAACGAGAGGTGATCCTTCAGCAATGAACAGGAACGAAGCCACCCTGCGGCAATCTGAAACGGACAAATGGCAAAAAGTTCGACAAATCTGGGAGATCATCGACCAGCTGCGCGGCGAGCCCGGATGCCCGTGGGACCGAAAGCAGACCCCCGAGAGTCTGCAGACCTATCTTCTCGAGGAGTCTCACGAGACCGCAGCGGCCATTCGCGCAGGTCAGGAGCAGGAAGTGTGCGAGGAACTCGGGGATCTTTTGTTCATGGTCCTCTTCCTGGTGCACCTCTACGACGAGAAGGGCCGCTTTGGGCTCGATGAGGTTTGCGACCGCATCTGTGAAAAAATGATTCGACGGCATCCTCACGTTTTCGGGGATGTTTCGGTGAATTCGACCCAGGAGGTGAAGGACAACTGGGAAAAGATCAAGGCAGCAGAAAAGGTTTCCGTGAAAAATCCTGTGGACGCTGTTCCCGCGTCTCTTCCCGCGCTGGTGAGAGCGCATCGAATACTTTCGCGCCTCAAGGGGGAGTCGAAGGCGCCCTGGGACGATGTCGCCTTCCGGAGCAGAGAACTCCTGGCCAAGAGTGAGGAACTATCGAGGCTTTTGCGCAATGGCTCGGAACTGAAGCCGGATTTCCTTGGGGAGATGCTGCTGGAACTGGCGAACCTGGGACGGCTGCGGGGTCTCCGCGCCGAGGATTGCCTGCACGGCCGTCTTGCGCATTGGGACGAGGCAGGGAGCGACACGTCCCATGAATGATGCCGACGTTGCAGCGCGGATCCGGAAAGCAAAGCGGATTCTCCGGGCTCATGGGGAGCCGATGTCTCTGGAGCCCGCACTCGCTGCAGCCTTGAAACGTTACGCAGAGTTTGTCGTTCGGACCCAGGATGCGATGCGCCTTGCGGGGGTTGGTGCGGTGTGCACGGCGTGCGCCCGAGAGGACCACGGCAGTTGCTGTTTCGAAGGAATCGAAGAGGGCTACGGTCTCTCCCTGCTGCTCTTGAACCTTCTCATGGGGTGTGACGTGCCCGAGCGCAAGGAGATTCCCGGGAGCTGCTTTTTTGTGGGGGAGCGTGGGTGCAAACTGACGGCCAGATATTATTTTTGCCTGCACTACCTTTGCCCCCGTCTGCGTGAAGTCCTGGGTCAGGAGCGGGCAGACAGGCTCCTTCAAGTTCTTGGCGAGGAGCTTCAGGCGGGATGGGAGGCTGAAGTGGCGGTGCTCACGTGGCTGCAGACCCACGGGGTCGTCCTGGACGGATGAGGACAGTGTCGACGACTGGAGGGAAAAGGTCTGGCTCCGGGAAAAACACCTGCAACGAACAGGTACAAAAAAACACGCGCCAAGTTGTCATACGGAGAGGTTGCGGCGGCCTTCCGGAAGCTTCTGCGAAAAGTCATCCTGGTCTTTCTCTGCGTTTCGACGGGGCTCATTCTCCTGCTGCGCTTCGCCCCTCCCCCCACCAGCGCGTTCATGGTCAAGCGACAAATCGAGGGTTGGTTCGACCAGGGCAAATCTTCCAGGATTCAGCAGCAGTGGGTGAGTTGGGGCGGCATTTCTCCCCACATGGCCCTGGCGGTGGTGGCCGCGGAAGACCAGAAATTCCCTCATCATTGGGGGTTTGATTTTGAGTCCATCGCGGAAGCTCTGGAGGAGCGGCGGACGCGTGGCCGAGTCCGAGGTGCCAGCACGATCACGCAGCAGACGGCCAAGAACCTCTTTTTGTGGGAGGGGCAGAGCTATGTGCGCAAGGGACTGGAGGCCTGGTTCACAGTGCTGATGGAGACTCTGTGGCCCAAGAGGCGAATCCTGGAGATGTATCTCAATGTCGCCGAATTTGGAGACGGCATTTACGGAGTGCACGCGGCGGCGGCCGTCTTTTTTGACAAACACCCCTCCCGGTTGACGCGCAATGAGGCCGCTCTGCTTGCAGCGGTGCTGCCTCACCCCAAGCGCTCCCAAGTCAAGAGTCCTTCCCGGTACATCCTGAGAAGAGCCGTGCAGATTGAAAGACAAATGAACAACCTGGGCGGTTCGTACTTGAAGAACCTCTAGCGGGTTAAGTATTATAAAATTTTTCACAATCCCGTAACGTAAACCCCAGGTGCATGGCCGCAGGGGAGGCTTTCACCCCTGCTGCTCGAAGTGGGACCCTCGACAGAGCACCTGTACATGAACGATGCGGAATCGGTCCAGGATCCGAGTGGGGTTCCATCCGGATTCGATGCGACCTCGCACTACGGGACACGCGCAGAGGGAAGGGGAGAGCGGCGGAAACGGTGTGACGGCAGAAAACTTCACGGCAAAAGGGTTGCGCAATGGGTGGTCTGTTTGGGGTGGTGTCCAGGAATGACTGTGTCTTCGATGTTTTCTACGGAACCGATTATCTGTCCCATCTGGGGACTCGGCGCGGCGGCATGGCCGTCCACAACTCACAGGGCATTCAGCGCTCCATCCACAACATAGAAAACAATTATTTCCGAACCAAATTCGAATGCGAACTTTCGAGCTTTCACGGAAACAAGGGGATCGGGGTCATCAGCGACACGGACCCCCAGCCCCTGATCGTGGGCTCCCACCTGGGAACCTTCGGTGTGGTTACCGTGGGCAAGATCAACAATTTGGATCAGCTGGTCCGGGAAGCGTTTCAAAAGGGACACTATTTCCTCGACACCACCGGGGGGATCATCAATCCGACGGAGGTGGCCGCCATGCTGATCTGCCGGGAGGGGAACTTCGAAGACGGCATCCGCCGTGCGCAGGCTGCCATCGAGGGATCGTGTTCCCTGCTGGTGCTCACCGACCGGGGGATCTACGCGGCCCGCGACCGCCTGGGCAGGACGCCTCTGGTCGTTGGGCGCCGACAGGACGCGCTTTCGGTGAGTTCGGAATCCTGCGCGTTCCCGAACCTGGGCTATCAAACCGATCATTTTCTCGGTCCCGGAGAGGTGATTTTCATGACCGCGGAAGGCTGGGAGCAGCGCGTCCAGCCGGGGCCGACTCTGCAGGTGTGTGCCTTTTTGTGGGTGTACTACGGTTTTCCCGCGTCCGACTACGAGGGGCTCAACGTGGAATGCGTCCGCAATGCCTGCGGGGTCGCTCTCGCTCGCCATGACCAAGTTGCCGTGGACCATGTGGCGGGCATCCCCGACTCAGGGATCGGCCATGCCATCGGCTATGCCAACGCGAGGAAGATTCCCTATCGCCGCCCCTTCGTCAAATACACGCCCACGTGGCCTCGGAGCTTCATGCCCCAGAGCCAGAAACTGCGGGAACTGGTGGCACGGATGAAGTTGATTCCCATTCGGCAGCTCATCGAGGACAAGCGGCTGCTCTTCTGTGAAGATTCCATCGTCCGGGGCACTCAGCTCAAAGACAATGTTCAGATCCTGTTCGACTACGGGGTCAAGGAAGTGCACATGCGCGCGGCCTGCCCTCCTCTCCTGTATCCCTGCGAGTTCCTCAACTTTTCCACGTCGCGTTCCACGCTGGACCTCATCGGGCGCAAGGTCATTCAGGATCTGGAAGGAAATGGGCAAGTGGACCTGACCCGCTATGCCGCAGAGGGGTCCACCGAAAACCGGGCCATGATCGAGGAGATTCGCAGCCGCCTGCGCCTGACATCCCTCAAATATCAGCACATCGAAGACCTGGTCGATTCCATCGGACTGCCCAGGGAAAAACTCTGCACGCATTGCTGGGATGGGTCCGGCTACTTCTAAACGGCACGGGACACGGGAGGCGAGAACGGATGAAAGACAAGGCGAAGGGAATGGTCATGGGGTCGTTTGCGGGAGATTCTCTCGCACTCGGGGTTCACTGGATTTATGACACGACCGCGATCGACAAAACCTTTGGGCGGGTCGAGCATTACCTGAAGCCCTTGAAGCAATCCTATCACCCCACCAAGGAACTGGGGGAGTTCACCCATTACGGGGACCAGACGTTGGTCCTTCTGGAATCTCTTTCAAGTTCGGGAGGATTTTCCCTCACCGATTTCGCCCGGAAATGGCAGGCGCTTTTCGATCGGTACACGGGTTACTTCGATGAGGCCACCAAGATGACCCTCCAGAATTTTGGGTCGGGAAAAGGTCCGGCTGATTCCGGTTCCCGCTCCACCGATCTGGGAGGTGCGGCCCGAATCGCCCCCCTGGTCTTTGCCTGTCGCAAAGATCTCGAAACCCTCGTCACAAGCGCGCGGGCCCAGACTGCCATGACCCACAACACGCCCCAGGTGTTGGATGGTGCAGAGTTTCTCGCGCGGGTCGCCCACCGGGTGCTTCAGGGGCACGCACCGGTGGATTCCATGAAGCAGGTGGTCGCCGAGTCTTTCGCGTCCACCCCGCTGGCGGCGCTTGTTGAGGAGGGGATGGAGGCTTCCGGGGAGGAGTCCCGCAGGGCCATCCTGGAGTTCGGCCAGAGCTGCGAGTTCGATGCGGCCCTGCCTTCGGCGGTGCAGCTCATCACCCGATATGAAAACGATCTGCGTGAGGCGCTCATCCAGAATGTCATGGCCGGCGGGGATTCGGCGGCCCGAGGCCTGGTGGTGGGCATGGTCCTGGGGGCGCATGTGGGCATGGAGGGCATCCCTCGGCCATGGATCGAGGACCTGCGCCAGGCCGGCAGGATCCTGGAACTGCTCGACAAGCTGGATGAGAAATGAGGTGCGGGGCTGCCGCGGGGTCTCGGGTTTCGAGGCCTCATGGCTTCTCCACTGCATGCCGCTCCCACCGCAGGCAGTCCAGCACCCCATGGCAGCGGCATGCGGTGGCGACGATATAGCCGCCCGGTTCTTGACGTGCCCCAGCCAGGAGGTTTTGGAGGGATTGGGTCGGATAGCCGCCCACGCCGGGTGCGAGCTGGTGGCTGCGCACGACCATCACCTTGAAGTCGGGAACCGAGATGTTCGCGAGGTGCTCATGGAGGATGCCGAGCCGGGGCTTGCGGGTGTGGCTGCAGATGTCATCCGGTTCGCTGCAGGCGTCCGGGCAGATGAAGGTGGCATAGCTGGCGTAGACCGTTCCCGAAGGGACGCGCATGGGGTTGGGAACCTGCTCATCCACCGTCGCAGGCACCGGAAGCCTCACCACGGGGCCTTCCTCTCCCAGGCGGTGCGTCAGCCACAGGAAGGCCACATGAACCGGGACGGCAGGTACAATCCACAGACCCTCGGGAAGGGGGTTCTCCGTGATGTGGCCGATGGAATCCTTCCAAAGGCAGCGCACGTTCAGCTCCCGGCTTACCTTCTCGAGTCGGTCCTCTCTCAGGTCAACGACGGTGAAATCTGTGTGTGGGAAACGCCTGGTGAGTCTCTGGGCAGCCAGGCGCCCAAAATGGCCTGCACCCAGGATCCAGATCGACTCAGGAGGAATGGCCGGGGATGCTGCCGAGCTTTCTCTGCTCATGAGTGCGACACTCCATGGGGTACGCCGCTTCCCGTCGAACGGGCTGCGTCGTCCGGGGGAAACGAGATGCTTTCGAATCGCGCCAAAATTCATCGGGATCCGACTTGTCGAAATCCCTTCAAAATGTTTTGGATCGGGCAAGACTCCAAAAGCCTCCCGAGTGAAGGCGGTTCCTCGGCGCGGTCCTGTTGGTTCACCCTCTCACCTTGAAGCCCTGAAGGATTCCCAATGGGAAACATCTTCACCATACTCGATAAAATCGCCGAGGAGAAGATTCGTGAAGCCATGGACCGCGGCGAATTCGACAACCTCGAGGGAAAAGGCCGGCCTCTGAAGCTGGAGGACGACAGTCACCTACCGCCCGATATCCGCATGGCGTACAAAATTCTAAAAAATGCAGGCTGCCTGCCCCCGGAGGTCCAGTTGCGCAAGGAGATCCACTCCACCCGTCAACTCCTGGCAGGCATTCAGGACACCCGGGAAAAATATCGGCAGATGCAAAAGCTCAATTATCTCATCATGAAGCTGGGCATGACCCGGAAGATGTCGCCGCTCTTTGAGGAGAGTGGAGAGTACTTCGAGAAGATGGTGGACAAAATGGGAACGACCGGCACTGACAAATCCTCCAGGTGAGGGTTTCGGCCCGATGCGGTTCCCTCAACCTGGTGGCTGACGGTCACTGTTGTGCCTCGGGTTGTGCCTCGGGTTGTGCCTC
>CAZZHS010000029.1:0-27186 GCA_964654275.1 uncultured Syntrophobacteraceae bacterium | reverse complement strand
TGTGCCTCAGGCTGTGCCTCAGGCTGTGCCTCAGGCTGGGGCGGCGCGGGACCCGGCTCCTTTACAATCCCTGCTTCGGGAGGTGTCCCACCTGGAGGGGGCGCCTCCGGCACGGGTCTCAGCATTCTCTCCAATCCCTCGATCAAGGGGTCGAAACGGGTGGGCTCGGGGGTTCGGGGAGCTTGGATGATGGGGGCAAAGCGGGTCCGGATCCGCTCCATTTCCTCTGACGTGCGTTCATGCAGCGCGGTGTAGGCCTCCTCCAGAGACCGCTCCATGACCACGACCTGTCCCTGGCTCATGATGAGCCGCTTCAGCTCGGGTATTTTCAGCTGGGTGGCGGCTTTCAGATAAACGGGCTGAATGTAGAGGATCACCTCCCCCACCGGCAGGATGATCATCTTGCCACGCGCCACCTCCGACCCGATCTGATCCCACAGGGTGAACTGCTGGGCGATGGTCGTGTCCTGATTGATGAGGGCGTAGATCTGCGACGGACCGTGGACCAGCTCTCCCTTGGGGAAATCGTAGACGATGATCTTGCCGTAAAAGGGCGGATCGCATCCGACGATCATCAGGGATCTCAGGTTGTCCCGCCCTTTGGGACTCATGGGGCAGAGCAGCAGAAAATCAAACCGGGGCGGAGAGATCAGGTCAAGGGTCAGGTAGTAAGGGGTGATGTTCATTGGCTCCTTGCCGCGGTAGATCTTTGCAAAATCCCACATGTCCTCCTGCTGGTAAAACACCTCCGGGTCGCGCTGCTGGTACTTGGCGTAGACCGTTGCCTGCAGGGTGAAAATGTCCATGGGGTAGCGGACCTGGGTCAGCAGTTGCGGCGGCATCTCGGCGCGGCTTCGAAAGAGGCCCGGATAGATCCGGCTGTAAGCGGTGATGATGGGGTCGTTGGGCTCGAAGATGTAATAATCGACCGTGCCGTCGTAGGCGTCCACCACGATCTTCACCGAGTTGCGGATGTAGTTCGCCCAGTTCTGGCCCGTATAATAGGGTGTTGCGTAGGGGTACATGTTGGAGGTGGTGTACCCGTCCTGAATCCAGTAGAGGCGCTGATCGGTCACGACCAGATAAGGGTCCCGGTCGAGGGTGATGAACGGGGTGAGGATCTTGATGCGTTCCAGGATGTTTTGCCGGAACAGGATGCGGCTGTCGGGATTGGTCTTGGTCGTGAAAAAGACGTCCCGGTCGCCGAAATGGTAGGCGAACACGAGCTTCTTGAAGAGGGATGAGACGGGCACCCCCCCCTTGCCGGTGTAGTTGTAGATCACGTTGGTGGCGCCGCGGGGATAATGCATCTCTCCCGTGTCATTGGGCGCAATGGCGTAGGGGTATCGGCCCAGTCCGTGGTAGATCGCGGGCTGATTCATTGTGAAACCGAATTCCGATTCCGGGGGAATCCCGCGAATGAACCACGTCATGGGCTCATCGCCGCCCTGGCTCGCGGGGACCATCACGGCTCCGTAGCCATGCGTGTAGGACAAATGGTCATTGATCCAGTTGCGGGCGCCCGACGGCAGCTGGCTGTGGTCCAGTTCCCGCGCAGACAGAAACACCTGCTGGTAGACGTTGTTGACGTAATAACGGGCCACGTCCACACTGGAAAACTGGTAATAAGTTCGCAGTTGCTGGAGCTGCTGGAAGACGTCCTCGAGATATTCCCCATCCCAGACGGGGATGTTGCGCAATTCCGTCTGAATTCTCGGGCTGTCGATGTCCGCCATGACCATGGACGGCGAGAATTCTCGGGTCTCGACGTCGTCCAGCTTGAACGCCGCGAGGGTCGCCTCGATGTTCCTCTCGATGTAGGGACGCTCCCTGTGGATTTCGTTGGGTTTCACGATGTATTTTTGCACGAGCTGGGGGAGAAAGGTGGAATGGCGCAGCCCCAGGGCCATTAGAAACAGGATGCTGAAGCCGATGAACAGCTTCAATCCCTTGCGGGCGTTCATGTAGGAAATGAGCGAAAAGGCCGTGCCCATCAGGAAGAACAGCGAGAGCCAGATGAGGGGCAGGACGATGTTCATTTCGGTGAAACCCGCACCGAAAAAGAGGGGTTGGTGGGTGGTGCTGTAAACCAGGCCGTGAGCCTGCAGGAGAAAGTGCCAGATCTCGATGAAAAAGGCCACGAGGACCAGGGCGCTCAGATGCCAGCGCGCCCCCCTGGGAAAACTCTGATCCCGGCTGGCGAGAATTCTTCGTTCCACCAGGTACAGGATCACGAGGGCGGCGAAAAGCAGGAGGAAGGCGAGGAGGAGGCGGCGCAACAGCAGAGTGTAGATGGGGTAGGAAAAGAGAAAGTAGCTGATGTCCTTGCCGAAGGTGGTCTCGGTCACGCCCATTGGGGGGGCAAAAAGATAGAGCAGGAACATTTCCCATTGTTCGAAGAGGGGCAATGCGATGATGATGGCCAGGATGAGGGAAACGGGCGTGTAGACCCAAAGAGAGCCCGTCAGGAACATCCGCATCAGGTCCTTGTAAGTTTTTCGCGCCCTGGACTGGGCTGGAGAAGGTTCTTCCCCGGTCGTTTCCTGTCCGTAAGTGCCGAGGTAGCGTGATGCAACCCAGAAGTTCAGGAAAAAAAACATGAAAAATGCAAAAGTTACCGAAATGAGGACCACATAACGATAAAGCAGTCGCTGCAGAAAATAGAAGCTGTACCCCAGAGAATCAAACCACCAGAAGTCGACCAGGAAATCGGCCACCGACAAAGCCAGGAAGACGACGACAAGATTCAAAAACAGGAAGCCGGCTGCCAGGAACAGTAACCAGCGTTTCACACGGGGCATTTCACACTCCTTCTCTTGACATCCTGTCACGAGCCTGATTTTCGAAGTTATCAAACCTTCGAAATCTAACCACAACGCTTCAAACTGGTCAAAGCTTTTGTTGGGTGGCCCCCGGGTTATTTCATGCCGGGATGAGCAGCGTTTTCTGAAGGATCCCGACCTGACGCAGGCGGGAATCCATGCGGCTCGGAAAGGTTGTGGGTCGCGTTTTCGACGTTCCCGCGCGGTAGTGTCGGGCATGAGTCGGATCACAGCGGGCTGTTCCCCGCCCATTTCCATTGACGTTGAAAAGCAAATGCGATAAGGAAAGAGCGGGCTTAAAAGGTCGAGGCACTACCTCGTTTTCGGGGATGTGCGGCATGCGTCGCGCGCTCGGGGGATGCCGGAAGCAGACTGCGGCTTAAGGTGCAGCGACAGGTCGAGCCTTGAGTTCTTTGACAGATCGGGGAGTCCAGGTATCCCGCCACCGTGAGGGTACAAGAGGGAAGACGGTGTGATTCCGTCGCGGTCCCGCCGCTGTGAATGGGGACGAAATCCACTGGGGCCACTGTTTCGCGCAGCCCGCGTGAGATGGGAAGGCGTGGTGAGTAGATCGATCCATGAGCCAGAAAACCTGCCTGGAAGCTCCTGAAGCCGTTGCGTTCCCATAAAGGTTGAGCGTCGTGTCGTTCCTCCACCGTCACAGTTTTCAGTCACGGCGGCCGGGGAACCCGAAGCTCATGGGTGCCGGGCATCGAAGGCTTCGAAGACCGCCCTTCGTCATGGAGGGTGAGGAGGCATGGTCCGGGAAACGAGGATTTCCCTGTGCCTTGCCGGTCAACGTCAAGGATCAAGAGAGACAGGGTGCAGTCCTTGAGACTCCCGCCTGCGGGCGGGAACCTCGAGGACTTTTTTTTTGATGCAACGAAAGAACGGGTGCAGTTTCCCGTTGTGTCCCCAGGAAAAAAGGCGGGTTCAATGGCCCCAGAAGCAGGCAATTCTCAGGAGCTGGATCGTCCCGGGCTGGTTCGGGCGGGACGGGAGATCGAGGAAGAAAGCTTTCGCATCATCGATTCAGAAATGGGAGCCCATGACTTTCCCTGGGAACAGTGGCAGGTGGTGCGACGCGTCATCCACACGACGGGGGATTTTGACTTTGCCCGCTGGATGCGGTTTCATCCGGAGGCTGTCTCCAGAGGATGTGCCGCCCTCCACAGCGGTTGCCGAATCTACACCGACACGAGGATGATCCAGGTTGGACTCTCGCCCTGGCGACTGAAATGGTTCGGCAACGAGGTCGTGACTCCGGCCCTGGAGCCCGAGAGCCAGAGATGGGCGGAGGAAATGGGCACGACCCGTTCGGTCGCCGCCTTTCGGCATCACGCCGGCCGGCTGGACGGTGCTCTCGTGGTCATTGGGAACGCACCGACTGCGCTTCTGGAAGTCTGCAGGATGGTCCGGGAGGAGGGGGTCCGGCCCGCGCTCATCGTGGGGGTGCCCGTGGGATTTGTTCAGGCGGCCGAGTCCAAGGACGCTTTGTGGAGGATGAACTCGCAGCCTGCCATCACGGTGCTGGGCCGCAAGGGCGGGAGTTCCATCGCTGTGGCCATACTACACGCTCTTTTTGAACTGGCTAAACAAGAGCGGGACTAGAGGAAGGGAGATTATGCTGGGCACATTGTACGGCATCGGTGTGGGACCGGGAGATCCTGAACTGCTCACTCTGAAAGCCATCCGAGTGTTGAAGGAAGTGGATCATGTCTTCACGGCCGCTTCAAGCAAGAACGACTACAGCGTCGCCTTCGACATCGTTAGAGACTTTCTCCCTGCGGACACGCCCGTGGACAAACTGCACTTCCCCATGACCTTCAACCCCGAAAGTCTGGAACATGCGTGGCAGGCCAACTGCCAAAAGGTCGTCCAGGTCCTCCAGTCGGGAAAGAACGCCGCCTTTCTCACCATCGGGGATCCGCTCACCTTCAGCACCTTCATTTATCTCATGCGCAAAATCCGCCTGAAGCTTCCCCACGCCCCCATCACCGTGGTGCCGGGGATCACGTCGTTTCAGGCTGCAGCCGCATCCGCCGCGCTGCCCCTGGGGGAAGGCGAGGAGACGATCACCATCATTTCGGGTGCCAAGGGGGGCGAACGCTTCCGGGAAGCCGTGCATGCCTCCGACAACCTGGTGCTCATGAAAACGTACAAACACTTCAGCACGCTTTTGGGCGAAATCAAGGAGGCCGGCCTGGAGAACAGCTGCTGCTTTGTGAGTCGCTGCGGTCAGGACGGCCAGGTGGTGGAAACCGATTTCCAAAAACTGGAAAGCATGGAGCAGCCGCATTACCTGTCGCTCATGATTGTCAAGAAGAGGGGCCTCGACGCCTGATCGAAGCGGGTCTGCAGCGCGGGTCAAACCGCTGAGCGGGTCAAGGAGGGAAATGTCCCGTTGGATGCCGAAAGGGGAAAAAGAGAACCTGCAGTCAGTCGCCCGGGTTTTTTGTGCGGCCTGCTGCACCCTCCCACAGCGCTTCTGTTTGCTGCCCTCGTCCTCGCCATTGTTTTGACGGCCTTCGCAACCTCCGGAATCGGATCCTTCGACATCCCCTACGAAACCGTCGTGCGTCTGTGGATCTCGCCCGTGGTGCCCGCCGGGGCCGAGGGGGTGGATGAATCGGTGCGCTACATCGTGATTCATGTTCGCCTGGCGCGCATCTGTCTGGCTCTGGTGGTGGGAAGCGCGCTCGCCCTGGCCGGCGCCGTCTACCAGGGGGTCCTCCTCAATCCGCTGGCCGACCCCTTCACCCTGGGTGTGTCCACGGGCGCGGCCTTCGGTGCGTCCCTGGCCATTCTCATGGGATTGAGCGGGCTCCACTTCCTGAGTGTGGGCGGCCTGCCCCTGGCGGCTTTTGCAGGGGCGCTGCTGGCGCTCTACCTCGTCTATCTGCTGGGACGGGTGGACGGAAGGATCCACACGACCACCCTCATTCTGGCGGGCATCATCGTGTCCACTTTCCTGTCGGCGTGGATCAGCCTGCTCAAAAGCCTCAACGAGGACTCCATCTCCACCATCGTCTTCTGGATCATGGGAAGTCTCGCGGGCAAAAGCTGGGTGCATGTGCTGCTCGTGATCCCCTATGTGCTCCTGGGGGGCGCGG
Organism: uncultured Syntrophobacteraceae bacterium; assembly: GCA_964654275.1. Lineage (GTDB taxonomy): Bacteria > Desulfobacterota > Syntrophobacteria > Syntrophobacterales > Syntrophobacteraceae > SLCH01. The sequence goes on along the minus strand of CAZZHS010000029.1, from coordinate 21,251 downwards.
TCATTCTCATGTTCGCCCGGGAACTGGATCTCCTCACGCTGGGCGACGTGCAGGCCCAGCAGCTCGGGGTGAATGTGCAGCAGGTCCGTTTCCGGCTGCTCCTGGCCGCATCGCTGGTGACAGCCGCCGCGGTGGCCGTGAGCGGCGTCATCGGTTTCGTCGGCCTGGTGGTGCCTCACCTGGTGCGGCTGGTGCTCGGCCCCGGTCATCGGAAACTTCTGCCCGCCGTCATCCTGAGCGGCGGCCTGCTGGTGCTCATCGCCGACACCCTGGCGCGAAGCATCCTGCCGGGCGGTGAAGAGCTTCCCGTCGGCGTGGTGACGGCCATCCTTGGAGGACCTTTCTTTTGCTTTTTGCTCCTGCATCGGAAAAAATACCTCCAGCTGTGATCGAAGTGCGAGACCTTCACTGCGGCTACCCCGAACGAAAGGTGCTGCAGGGAATCACCTTTTCGGTTTCGCCCGGCGAATTCGTGGGGGTCCTGGGGCCCAACGGATCGGGAAAGACCACGCTCCTGTTGGCGCTCTCGGGGATCGTGCCCATTGTCTCAGGGTGGATCGCCTTCCACGGAATTTCTCTTTCACGCCTCAAACCGCGGGAACGCGCCCGGACCATGGCTTCGGTCGCCCAGGATTCCCAGGTGAGATTTCCCTTCTCCTGCCGTGAAATCGTGCGCATGGGGCGCTACCCCCATCAGAAGCGCTTTCAGGTGGAGAGCGTGGAAGACGAGCGCGTGGTGGCCCGGGCGCTGCAGATCACGGACAGCGAGGAACTGGCGGACCGTCTGATCATGAGCATCAGCGGCGGCGAACGGCAGCGCGTGGTCATGGCGCGTGCCCTTGCGCAGGAAACACCCGTGCTGCTCCTGGACGAAGCCACTTCGGCCATGGACATTCACCGCAAGCTGCAAATCTTCCGCGTGCTGGAAAACTTGAATCGTGGGGAAGAGCTCACCATCCTGGCCGTTTTGCACGATGTGAACCTGGCCGCGCTTTTCTGCCGGCGCCTGGTGTTTCTCAAAGAGGGACGGGTGGTTGCCGACGGGCCGACCGAGGCGGTGCTCACGGAGGAGGTCCTCCAGGACGTTTACGACACGGAGGTGCTCGTGCAGGACATTGCCAGGACCGGAAAAAAACAGGTGGTTTTCATCCCGTGACCGCAGGGGTTATACGGACGAAGATTGGACAGGGACCTTGTGATATGATCTTCAAAACTATTTCGCATTCAGGAGTGCCCCGGCCGGGGAGAGCGGCATCGCTGGCAGTTCTCCTGGCCTGGTTCATCTTGGCGTGGGTTTCGCCCGCCCCGTGCCTCGAAATCGAGGACGATCTCGGCCGTAAGGTGATTCTTGATAAGCCCGCCCGAAGGATCATCCCTCTCTACGGAGCCTTCGGGGAGATGCTTCGTGCCATCGGCGCCGGGGACCAGGTCATCGCCCGCACCCAGGCGGACCAATTCCCGCCAGAGGTCGCCAGGCTCCCGTCGGTGGGCACGCACATGAAACCCAACGTGGAGATCATCGTGGGGCTGAAGCCCGACCTGGTGATCCAGAGTGTGAGCCGCCGCGCGGTTATGCCGGAGATGACCCGCGTCAAGGAAGCGGGCATTCCCGTGGTCTTTTTTTCTCCCGGGACCTTCCAGGAGATCTTCGACGTCATGCTCAAGCTCGGGGTGCTCACGGGCCGCGAAGAGGGCGCCCGGCTCGCCGTGAACGACCTGAAAGCCCGCCTGGCGACCGTCAAGGCCTCCATTGCGGACGTGGACGCCTCCAAGAAAGTCTTTTTTGAAGTTCGGGAACAGCCCCTCACCGCTGCGGGCCGCGGCTCCATTGTCCACCAGATCCTTCGCGCAGCCGGTGCGGAGAATGCCATCGACAACGACAAGGCCATCGTCAAATACAATTTCGAAAGCCTCCTCCTGGCCGATCCTCAAGTGTACGTGGTCCAGACCGGTCCCATGAACCGGAATCCCCTGGATCCCCGAAAGCGTCCTCATTTTCAGAGAGTGCGCGCCGTGCGGGATGGGCGGGTGATTTTTGTGGACGAATTCATGTATTCCCGCCCGGGGCCCCGTTGCGTGGATGCCGTTGAGGAACTGGTTCGAAAGCTCTACCCGGAGAAGTTTTCCGGAGGTGAGCAAACCGCACCGCTGCAAACCTCCGGGGTGACGCATCATGGCCGATGAGGCAAAAAAAGCGACGGCACGCAAACGGCTCCGCAAGGGCTTCAGCACGGGAACCGCCGCCACGGCCGCAGCCCGGGCGGCCCTCAGATTTCTCCTCTCCGGCGAAACGTCGCAGAGCGTGTCCGTGAGGCTTCCGGTGGGCTACTTCCTGCCCGTTCCCATTGCCCGCCTGGAACAGGAGGGACAATGGGCCGTGGCCACCGTCGTCAAGGACGGAGGAGACGACCCCGACGTGACCCACCATGCCGAGATCCTGGCTGCGGTGACCCTGGAGTGTTCCTGTGGAAAAACCGAACCTCCTCGTCTGGGGAGAGAAGAGACCTGCGGGGATGGGGAACCCCGGTCGGGTGTTTTTCTGCGGGGTGGAATGGGAGTGGGGCACGTGACCAAGCCCGGCCTTCCCGTCAAACCGGGTGAGCCCGCCATCAATCCCGTCCCGCGCCTCATGATGGTGGAAAATCTCTATGAAGAACTGGTCCGAACAGGATTTCCCGGCTGCCGGAATCAGGACACGGCCGCCGTTCCCGAAGGATCCGCAGCCCCACCCGTTTTCCTGGCCTTTCCATCCAACGGCGTCTTCCCGCCCGGCCGCACCACGAGGGTTCATGTGGAAATCCGCGTCCCCAAAGGGGAGGAAATAGCTCGCCACACCCTCAACCCCCGCCTCGGCGTGGTGGGAGGCATTTCCATTCTGGGCACCACGGGCCTGGTCAAGCCGTTTTCCCACGAGGCCTACGAGGAAACCATTCAGGCGGGTCTCTCCGTCGCGGCGGGGGCGGGATGCGAAGCGGTCGTGCTGAGCACGGGGGGCAAGAGCGAAAAGTTCGCCCAGGGACTTCTGACGGGTTACGCCGCGGAGTGTTTCGTGGAAATCGCCGATTTTTTTGCCTTCGGCGTTCAGGAAGCGGTCCGCCTCGGTTTTCGCCGCATTGTGCACAGCGTTTTTTTCGGCAAGGCCGTCAAAATGGCCCAGGGGCATCCCTACACGCACGCTCACCGCGTGGCCCTCGATCTGGAGCCGCTCTCCCGGCTGGCGCTCGAAAGGGGCTACGATAAGGATTTCGCCGGGGAACTCACCCGCTGCAACACGGCGCGGCATGCTCTGGAACTGCTGCAGGAGCGTTGTGCCCTCGATGTGGTGCAGGAAGTGGCGCAACGTGCGGCAGATCAGTCCCGAAAACTGGCAGGCCCCGGTGTGGCGGTGCGCGTTCTTGTGTTCGATTATCACGGGACCCTTCTCACAGATACGGGAGAGGGCGCGCCATGAACGCGACACCGACACCCCGGAACTGGAAGCCGCCTCTCGTGGTGCTCGTGGGAATGGGCATGGGGCCGGAAGATCTCGGTGACCGGGCGCGGGCATGGATTTCCTCCGCCGAGGTGCTGGCCGGCGGGGAACGCCATCTGGAAGGTTTTCCCGACCACCGGGGACTTCGGGTCCTTTTCAAAGGTCGACTTCAGCCTCGCCTCGACGAAATACGGGACATTTCCCGTGAAAAGCGCACGGCGGTTCTCGCCTCGGGAGACCCCTTCTTCTTCGGCATCGGCCGGAGACTGACGGAGTGCCTGGGAAAGGAAAACGTACTGGCGCTGCCCAACGTGACCAGTCTGCAGGCGTTTTTTTCGCGGCTGAAAGAGCCCTGGGAAGGCGTGGAGACCTGGAGCCTCCATGGCCGCGGAGCCGGGGCCGACCCCTCTGCCTGGCTCTCGCGGCTCGCCCGGCCCGGAGTCCTGGCGTTTTTCACGGACCCTGAGCACTCACCGGCCTGGATGGCCTCAGAAATGCTCAATGCCGGCTGCCGGGACTGGAAAATGGCTGTGGGAGAGGATTTGGGACTGCCCACCGAGAGGGTCCGGTGGTATGCTCTGGAAGAAGCTGCGCGGCGGGAATTCTCCCCGCTCAACATGGTGGCCCTTTTCCCGGCATGGAGAGAGCCGGCGGCGACGCTCGGTGAACGTGAAACGGCAGGGTCGCAGGACGAACGTTTTGGAGGACCCAGTGCCGCGCCGGTTTGCGCCTCTCGCCTCCCTGAGTGCGATTTCCGTTTCTCGCAGCCTTTCCTGGGGCTTCCCGAAGCCGCATTCCAGCATGAGGCCGGGCTCATCACCAAGATGGAGGTCCGCGTGGTTTCGCTCGCCCATCTGCAACTTCTTCCAGGCCAGATCCTCTGGGACGTGGGGGCCGGGAGCGGATCTGTCGGCATCGAAGCGGCGCGAATGGTGCCTTCCGCCAGGATTTTCGCCATGGAAAGGGAGGCGAGGCGGGTCGAGGACATCCGCGAAAACGTGCGGCGTTTCCGCTGCTTTGGGATCCGGACCCTCTGCGGGCCGGCACCTGAAATTTTCACGGGTCTGCCCGACCCTCACCGGGTGTTCATCGGGGGAAGCGGGGGACATCTTCCGGAGATCCTGAAGGCTGTGGCCGAGAGGCTGCGACCCGGAGGCCGGGTGGTGCAGACCATGGTCCGCCTGGACAACCTGGAGGCTTCCAGGTCCTTTTGGGAATCGCGCGGATTTGGCGTGGAGCTCAGCCAGATCCAGGTGAGTCGGGGCACGCCGGTCGGAAAGGGGCTGCGCCTGGAAGCGCTCAACCCCGTTTTCATCCTGGTCGTGTCGGAAAAGTGACCGGATTTTTATCCTGAGTGCGACTCAACTCGATGGCGTGTCCACCGCTCGAGTCGTCATTCCGGCAGTTTTTGGCTGGAATCCACTGAAAAGAACAGGACGCCGGCTCGGAAACCGCCGCATGACGAGTGTCCAAATGGACCCCCTTTACTGTTGAGCTGTACCAATGCTTTTGTCCCGCTCGGTCTTCGCGAGAGATTCGGAGCGAGGGAACGGAGAGAAGTTTTATGACCCATCCCATCTGGTTTGTGGGGGCGGGGCCGGGTGATCCGGACCTGATCACGGTGAAAGGGAAACAGCTCCTCATGGAGGCCGATCGCGTGGTTTACGCCGGGTCCCTGGTGCCTAAAACCCTCCTCAATGACTGCCGGCCCGGCACCCGAATTCATGACAGCGCTTCGTTGGCCCTTTCCGAAACCCACGAACTCCTCCGGGACGGTTACCGGGCCGGGGAAAAGGTGGTGCGGTTGCACACGGGGGACCCCAGCCTGTACGGGGCCATTCAGGAGCAGATGGAGTTGCTGCAGCAGGAGGGAATCCCCTTCGAGGTGGTTCCCGGAGTTTCCGCCGCCTTCGCGGCCGCTGCGGCTCTCAGGCAGGAACTCACCCTCCCGGGCGTTTCCCAGACGGTCATCCTCACCCGCATGGCCGGGAGAACGCCGGTGCCCGAAAAGGAGGCCCTTGCTTCCCTGGCGGCCCACCAGGCGACCCTGGTCATCTACCTCAGTGTGCAGCAGATGGAGAAAGTGGTCGCGGATCTCCTGGCCCATTACCCCTCGACGACCCCCGTGGTGGTCGCCTACCGCGTGGGCTGGCCGGATCAGGCGTTTGTGGAGGGAACCCTGGAGAACATCGCCGGCAGGGTCCGTGACGCGGGAATTCGCCGTCAGGCCCTCATCATGGTCGGCGACGTGTTCAAGGCGCGGGAACACGGGGTCCCTCAGAAATCCATGCTGTACGATGCCGCCTTCACCCATGCCTACAGGAGTGGTCGTGAATCTCAATGACATGCGGCTCGCTGTGCTGGCCATCACGCGCCATGGAGTGAATCTCGCCTTCCGCATCCAGAGCGAATTCCCCGGCGCCGTCTGCTACGCACCCGTCCGCCACCGCTTTGCTGCGGCCATGGGGGCGGTGGGGTTCGAACGGCTCGGGGACATCCTGCCCCGGGTGTGGAAAGAGGTCGATGGGATCATTTGCATCATGGCCACGGGAATTGTCGTGCGCCATGTGGCGCCGCTCCTCGGCCACAAAGCGTCCGATCCCGCAGTGGTGGTGCTCGATGAACGGGGCCATTACGTCATCAGCCTCCTGAGCGGTCATCTGGGAGGTGCCAACGCTCTGGCTGCCGCAGTGGCGTCCCTCACCGGCGGGCAGGCTGTGATCACGACCGCCTCGGACGTGCAGGGCCGCCCGGCTCTGGACCTCATTGCAATGCAGAAGGGCCTTGAAATCGAAAACCTGGAGGTCCTGAGCCGCTTCACACGCTCCGTCCTGGAAGACACGCCTTTCTGGGTGTATGACCCCTATGAGTTGATCACCGAGGAGTTCGAAGGGCTCGAGAATGCCGTCGTTCTCTGGGAGGAACCTCGAGGGCTGCCGGACATCGAGGCGGCGCTTTACGACCACGCGTCGCGTGGCGGAGGATCCGGTGCCTCCATCCCGGCAGATTCCGCTCCCGACGCGGTGGGAGTTTGGGTTTCGGAGAAGCATGCGCCCAAAGACCTGGTCTGCGTGTCCCTGCGGCCGAAGAACCTGGTGGTGGGGCTGGGCTGCAATCGGGGCACTCCGGCCGGAGAAGTTCTGGAACTCCTGGAATCGGTATTCGACCGGGAAAACCTGTCCCTGCTGTCCATTCGAAACCTGGTGACCGTCGACATCAAAACGGATGAACAGGGCCTCCTGGAAGTGGCGGAATGCCTCAGGAGACCCCTGCAGTTTTTCTCTCCAAGCGACCTTGCAACGGTCAGCGTGCCCAGTCCCTCGGACACCGTGGCCAAACACGTGGGAGTTCCAAGCGTATGCGAAGCGACCGCTCTGCTGAGCGCAGACACTCAGACCCTGCTCGTTCCCAAGCAGAAAACGACCAACGTCACCCTGGCCGTCGCCCGGGTTGCCTCAGTGTGGTGAGCCTCGGGCCCGGCAGCCGTCCCTTCATGATTCCCGAAGCTCAGGAGGCTCTCGCTCAGGCGGAAGTGGTGCTGGGCTACACCACCTACCTGGAGCTGATCGCCGACCTGCTGGCGGGGAAGGAGGTGCACGGGAGCGGCATGCGGAAAGAGGTGGAACGCTGTGGAGAAGCCATCGACCATGCCTTGAAAGGGAAAAAGGTGGCGCTGGTTTCGAGCGGTGACGCGGGCATCTATGCCATGGCCGGGCTGGTTCTGGACCTCTGCCGCGAGCGCGGCCTTTCCCTGACCCGCTCAGAAAATGATGCCGCACCCACAAACGCCGATCTTTGTGTGCAGGTGATTCCCGGTGTGGCGGCCTTCAATGCGGCGGCTTCGATCCTCGGGGCCCCCCTGATGCATGACTTCGCAGCGGTGAGTCTCAGCGACCACCTCACGCCCTGGGAACTCATCGAAAAGCGCCTCGAAGCGGTAGCCGCCGCAGATTTCGTTGTGGCGATCTACAATCCCAAGAGCAAGTCGAGGCCCGATCTCCTGGAGAAGGCGCGCAGCATCCTGCTGCGGCACAAATCGGCGGGGACGCCCGTGGGAGTCGTCCGCAAGGCCATGCGGGAGGGGCAGTTCCATTGTGTGAGCACTCTCGGGGAGCTTCCCTTCGACGAGGTGGACATGCAGTCGGTGGTGCTGGTGGGCAATAGCCAAACCTATGTCTGGGACGGCTGGATGGTCACTCCGCGGGGCTACCTGCAAAAGTACACGCCGGGCGGGAGGAGGAAAGCCCTGGAAGAAGCCCCTCGAGCGCGTTCATAAGCCAGCTGATCGAACGGTCGGGCCAGGGTCTCGGCCCGGTCCACCGTGGACCGGCCGAGGATTCGCCCCGGTGCGTCAGGGAGTCTCTTTTTCGATGTGTGCCCGTCTGAAGAGATTCCGCAGGGGCACACGGCGCAGATCCCATCCCCCGAGTCTCACCTGCAGTCCTGCCAGCCTCTCCTCAAAGGGGCCCAGAGTCCAGCACTCCGCTTCCTCCAACGTTTCCAGGGGCAATCCCCGGTCGTTTTCGGGGCAGATGTCGCGCATCTCCACCAGCTCGCCGTCGGGCAGTTCTTCGATCCAGCGCAAGGGAAGCCCCTGTGTCCGGCACACGTAAGGGCGGCTCTCGTAGATGCGGCAGCGGCCCTCCGGACCGAGGAAGGCGCAGGCCCCCGGTTCGCGCGGCTCGCCTTCCTCGAGCAATCGTGCATGACGGCGGCGGATGTGCTCCGCTTCCACCTCAAAAACGGTGACTTCGTCCACACAGCATCCGGTACAGCCGAACCGGCAGCGCAGCCGAGCGGCATGCTTGTCTGCAAGCTCGGCAGTGCACCGGTCCAACTCTTCGTAGAGTTCCTCGAGTTCCTCCAGGAGTTCCTGCAAGATCTCCAAGGTGTCGGGCATTTGAGAGTCCTTTCGGCGGTGGTCAGGGGAAGAGGGGCCAGAAAACGGGGAGCACCAGGAGCACGACCAGCAGGGTCACCAGAGTGAGGGGAGCGCCCACCTTGATGTAATCCGTAAACCGGTAGCCTCCCGGCCCCATCACGAGAATGTTGGAGGGATGCGCCACCGGGCTCATGAAGCTTGCCGAAGCGGACATGGCCACCGCCATGAGCAGCGCATGCGGGGACATGCCCAGATTCCGGGCGGCATCGATGGCGATGGGGGCCAGGAGCACGGCAACCGCAGAGGTCGGCATGGTCTGTGCCGCGAGGGCTGTGAACAGGAAGAGTCCCGCCACGACGGCATAGGGTCCGATCTGGCCCACGGTGCCCACGAAACCCTCGGCCAGAAAACGCGCGGCACCGCTCTGCTGCAACGCGATGCCGAGGGGTAGCATGCCCGCGATGAGAAACACGGCGCGCCACTCCACGGAGCGGTACGCGTCATCCATGGTCAGACAGCCGGTGAGGACCATGGCGGCACTGCCTGCGATGGCCGCGATGTAGATGGGGAGCCAACCCAGCAGGACAGTCCCCACCACGGCAGCCATGATGATCAGCGCCAGGGGTGCTTTCCGGGTCCGCGGTGTTTCCTGGGCTTCCTGGGCCAGCACCACGAAGTCCGGCTCGCTTCCCACGACTTTCAGCATCTGGCGCGACCCGTAAAGCAGCAGGGCGTCCCCGAACCGCAGGGGCATGTTCCCGAGGTTGCTGCGGTAAGCCCTTCCCTCCCGCCAGACGGCCAGGACCGTGAGGCCGTACTTTTCCCGGAAATAAATGTCGCGAAGGGTTTTGCCTGCAAGGGTCGTGTGCGGCGAGAGCACGGCCTCCATGAGCCCCACCTCTTCCGATTCCAGTTCCTCCTGGCCGGGGCCGGGTTCCCCTTCGACTTCGATGTCCGTGAGGCCGTGCAGCGCCGCCAGTTCTTCAGGATCCCCCTCGATGATCAGGGTGTCGTTGGCCATGAGGACATCCTGGGGGCCGGGCATGCGTTTCATGCCGCCTCCCCGGAGCACGCCGAGCACCGTGAGGCCGAAAGCAGCTCCCAACCGGCTCTCCTGAAGGGTTTTTCCCACCAGGTTGGATCGAGACGGGATGTGCACCACCATGAGCCTTTCATGGAGTCGATGGATTTCCGCCTTTTCGGGCTGCGACACGATGAAATGGGGATCCTCCTGGAGAGACTGGATCTTTTCCGGGGGGCCCTGGACCAGGAGCGTGTCGTCGGTGCAGAGCTTGAGATCCTGCAGCTGAGTCCACCTGGGTGTGCCGCCGCGCCAGAGGGCCACGACCGTGAGCCCGTATCGATGGCGGAACTGGATCTGCCGCAACGTTTGACCGATCAGGGGCGATTCGGGCGCGAGGCGCAGGTCGGCAAATTCCGTTTGCGACGAGGCGAGGAACTCCACCCGGACTTGGCCGTCTTCCACCAGATTCTGGTGCCCAATGAGTTCAACCATGGGTTCGGGACCTCCTTCCACCAAGAGCCGGTCACCCGCCTGGAGGATGGTTTGAGCACCCGGAGCCGGAAAGGTCCGGCCGTTTCGCAGGATGGCGATGACGTTCCATCCCAGAGCGGCGCCCAGGCGGCTCTGTGCCAGTGTTTTGCCGGCCAGGAAGGAGTGTTCGGGCAGGTGCACGATGAAGAGGCGTTCGTGGAGATGATAAAAATCCTTCAGGTCGGTGCGTTCGTGCCGGCGTGGAACATCGTTGTGGCTCCGGCGGGGCAGGAGGTGGCGGCCGATGAGCGCCATGAAGGCGATCCCGGACAGCATGACCGTCAGGCCGATGGGCGTGAAGTCAAAGAATCTGAAAGCACTCAGCCCGGCGTCGCGCAGCGCAGCGCTCACCAGGAGGTTGGGCGGTGTTCCGATGAGCGTGACCAGGCCTCCCAGGAGGGAACTGTAGGAGAGGGGGATGAGGAGCCGGGAGGGGGGGATCCCTGTGCGGCGGCAGATGTCCATGACCACGGGAAGGAAGAGTGCCGCGACGCCCACGTTGTTCATGAAGGCGGAAAGGAGCCCCGCTGTCGCCATGAAGATCACCATCAGACTGACTTCGTGGGTGCCGGCCACGCGTGACACGCCCTGTCCCACCAGGTGGGCCACTCCGGTGCGGGAGAGTCCTCCTCCCAGGATGAACACGGCCCAGACCGTGATCACGGCGGGGTTGCTGAATCCGGAGATGGCCTGCTCGGTGGTGACGAGACCCGTCAGCACCAGGGCGACCAGCACCAGGAGTGCGACCAGGTCGACGCGAAGACGCTCCGTGACAAAAAGAAAGACAGCGAGGGCCATGATGGCCAGCACCGTGGCAATTTCCACCGTCATGGATTGCTCCTTGATCCGGATCCTCCCCGCAGACCGACCTGGTTTGAAAGCCGGTTCGGTCTGGAAAAACGATTCCATTCCGAGTTCTTTTCGTGTTCGCGGTGGATGATAAACGAGATCCTGCCGGATGGGTACGAAAATGGTTTAGGGGGTGGGGAGGAAGCGGATGAAAAAAGTTCTTGCGGAGGAACCCCGGGCATGTTATTGGGCTCTCCTTACATACAATCATGAATGTTTGTCGTGACCACCGGAATTGCGCCTGCGAGCCTGGAAAAGGGAACACCATGAGAAAAACACGCTTCCAAAACAACACAGACACGAGGAGAAGTCTCCAGAGCGGCTGCGCCCTCCTCCCCGCGCTGCTCTGCGCCTGGATCGTCTTCGCCGCCGCGGGGTGCATGAAAGTCGGCCCCCATTACGTGCCGCCCGCCACAAAGACACCGCCCCAGTGGACGAGCATTCCCGACCCGGCCCTCCTGGTGGGAGAGGAGACGACCCGCAACTGGTGGACCGTTTTCGAGGACCCCTTCCTCGTGCGCCTCGTGGAGCAGGCCGCAGCCGGCAACCTGGATTTGAAGACCGCCGTCGCGCGGGTCCGGGAAGCTCGAGCCCGACTCGATGTGGCCGCCGGAGGTCTTTTCCCGGAGGTGGATGCGCAGGCCAGGGTGACCCGGCAGCGGAGCAGTGACAACACGGGGTTCTTTCTGGGGCGTACCATCACCAACTATGTGCTCGGGCTGGACGCCGGGTGGGAAGTGGACCTTTTCGGGCGCATCAGCCGTTCCATCGAGGCCGCTGCGGCAGACTACGAAGCCAGCGAGGAGGACCGTGCCGATGTTCTGGTGAGCGTTTACGCGGAAATCGCCAGGAACTACCTGGCTGTGCGCACGCTTCAGGCGCGTCTCGCGGCCACCACGGGCAACATCGAATCCCAGAAGCAGGTGCTCGAGTTGACCCGAAGCCGCTTCCGCTATGGCCTGGCCACGGACCTCGACGTGGCCCAGGCCGAGGACGTCCTCGCCGCCTCGGAGGCGCAGGTGCCGCCGCTTCGGGCGGAACTGAATCAGACCTTGAACAACATCGCGCTGCTCCTGGGCGAACCCCCCGGGGCTCTCCGGGGAGAACTCTCCGAGGTCCGGCCCATTCCCGTTCCGCCCTCCACCATCGCGGTCGGAATTCCTGCCGATCTGCTCCGCCAGCGGCCCGACATCCGCCGCGCCGAGCGGCAACTGGCGGCCCAGACGGCTCGCATCGGCGTTGCGACGGCGGATCTGTATCCCACTTTTTCCCTGGTGGGCTCTCTGGGGCTCGAATCCATCGACACCAGCGACCTGTTCAATGCCGGCAGCCATTTTTACACTTTCGGCCCGAGGCTGTTCTGGAACGTCTTCGATGCGGGAAGGATCCGGGCCCGGATCCGGGTGGCGGATGCCCTCACGGAGCAGGCGCTGCACCAGTATGAACAGACGGTCCTCAGAGCTCTGAGCGAGGTGGAAACGGCCATGTCCACTTATGCCGAGGAGCGCAACCGCCTGCAGGCTCTGGAGCGCTCGGTGGCTGCGTCGAAAAGGTCTCTGGACCTGGCTGTGCAGCTCTACAAGGAAGGGCTTCGGGATTTCCAGAGTGTCCTGGATGCCCAGAGGTCTCTCTTTGACCAGGAAAATCAAATGGCCCAGAGCCGTGGAAACATCGCCATCGATGTGGTGCTGCTCTACCGGGCGCTGGGAGGGGGATGGCAGCCGCAGGAACCCCCCGAGCCCTTTGAAGCGTCTCTGTGAGCGAAGTTCGGCATAGCCTTGTTGCCGGCGTACCCCGTAGATCTGGAAGGACAATTTGCATGAAACGCAACGCAACGATCTTTAGAAAATCAGCCCTGTGGATCATCCCGAGTCTGGCCCTGGCTCTCTCGGGCTGCCAGCCCAGAAATGAATACATTCCGCCTCCCCCCCCGATGGTGACGGTCAGCAAGCCCGTTGTCCAGAACGTGACCGAATACGCCGAATTCTCCGGGACAACGGAATCGTTCGAGTTCGTGGAAATTCGCGCGCGGGTGGAGGGCTTTCTCCAGAGCATTCACTTTCAACCGGGCAGCGTGGTCAAGAAAGGGGACCTGCTCTTCACCATCGATCCCAAGCCCTTTCAGGCGCGGCTGGACGAAGCGCGGGCCGAGCTGGAGCGGCGCCAGGCGGAGCTCAGGCAGGCGGAGGCCACTCTCAAGCGAAAGGAAATGGCCTTCAAGGCCAATGCGGTCAGCGAACTGGAAGTGATCCAGAGCCGGGCGGACCGCGATGTGGCCAAGGCTGCCATCGAGGGAGCTCTGGCCGCCATTGAAACCGCAAAAATCAACCTGTCCTACACCAAGATTCATGCCCCCACGAAAGGGCGCATCGGACGAAACCTGGTCGATCAGGGCAATTTGGTCGGCTCCGGAGAGAGCACCCTCCTTGCCACCATCGTTCAGGACGATCCCATCTACGCGTATTTCAACATCAACGAGCGGGACTTCGTTTACTACCAGTCGCGTCGCACCGGCGCAGACGGCCCCACCAACGGGGACGGTCGCGCCCGGGTGGAGCTGGGCCTGGCCGGAGATGACGGCTATCCCTTCGAGGGGTTCATCGATTTCGTGGACAACCGCCTGGACCCCTCCACGGGCACCATCCAGGTTCGCGGGGTTTTTCCCAACCCCGATCGTCGGCTCTGGCCGGGACTTTTTGTGCGCATTCGCGTGCCTCTCGGCATCACGGAAAATGCGCTTCTCGTGCCCGATGTGTCCCTGGGCAGCGACCAGCGGGGCCGGTTCCTGCTCACCGTCAACCCGGAGGGGCTGGTGGAATATCGCCCGGTGAAACCGGGCACCCTGGTGGGGGGGCTGAGAGAAATCCGGGAGGGTCTTTCGCTTGAGGACCGGGTGATCGTTGCAGGGGTGCAGAGTGCACGGCCGGGTTCACCGGTCCTTCTCAAAGACGCGGGGGGTCCGACCGGACCCGGAGCAAACCACATGGAAAAGGCTCAGTGAGGTGATCGGTCATGTTTAGTCGTTTTTTCATCGACCGGCCCATCTTCGCCGGCGTCATATCCATCATCATCGTGATCGCGGGACTGGTCACATTCAGGACCCTCCCCATTTCTCAATATCCCGACATCCTTCCCCCTACCGTCACCGTGACCGCCGTCTACCCGGGGGCCAGCGCCCGCGTTGTCGCGGACACGGTGGCTCAACCCATCGAAGACCAGGTCAACGGGGTGGAGGGCATGCTCTACATGTCGAGCACGTCCTCCAACAACGGCCAGTACCAGTTGACCGTCACCTTCGAAACGGGCACGGATTTAGACATGGCCGCCGTGCGCGTTCAGAACGCCGTGGCCCTGGTCGAGCCCCAGTTGCCCGAGGAAGTGAGGCGGGTCGGGCTTCAGACTCAGAAGCGTTCCACGAACATCGTCATGTTTGTAAGCCTGACCTCGCAGAACGATGAATACGACGACCTCTACCTGAGCAATTACGCCACGCTGCGCATCAAGGACGAACTCTCCCGGCTGGAAGGCGTGGGCGAGGTCCTCGTTTTCGGGGGAACCTACAGCATGCGCATCTGGCTGGATCCCCAGAAGCTGAAGGTGCGCGGCCTGACCATCGCGGACGTGGTTGCGGCCATCCGTGAGCAGAATGTCCAGGTGGCGGCCGGTCAGATCGGCCGGGCTCCCGTTCCCGAAGACCAGAGCTTTCAGTACGCCATCAACGTCCTGGGGCGTTTGCAGGATGTCAGCCAGTTCGAGGACATCATCGTCAAAGGTGAACCGGGGGGGCGTTTCATCCGCGTGAAGGATGTCGCCCGGGTGGAACTGGGGGCGGAATCCTACGATGTGAACGCTCAGTACAACGGCAAGCCCTCGGCGGCCATGGCCATATTTCAGCTCCCCGGTGCCAATGCGCTCGAGGTTTCCCAGCGCGTGCAGCAAAAAATGGGGGAGCTCCAGGCCGCTTTTCCTCAGGGGATGGAATACCACATTTCCTTCAACACCACCCTCTTTGTGGATGCCGCCATTCGTGAAGTCATCCTGACGCTGCTCATCGCCTCCATCCTGGTCATCATCACCATCTTCGTCTTTCTTCAGGACTGGCGGGCTTCCCTCATTCCCGCCGTGACCATTCCCGTTTGTCTCATCGGCACCTTCGCGGTCATGGGGTTTCTGGGTTACAGCCTCAACATGATCTCCCTCTTCGGCATTGTGCTTGTCATCGGCATCGTGGTCGACGATGCCATCATCGTGACGGAAAACGCCGTCCGAAACATCGACGAGTCGGGGCTCGAACCCCGGGAGGCCACCATACAGGCCATGAAAGAGGTGACGGGTCCCATCGTGGCCACCTCGTTTGTCCTCCTGTCGGTCTTCCTGCCCACGGCCTTTCTCGGGGGCGTCAGCGGACAGCTCTTCCGCCAGTTTGCGATCACCATCGCCACGGCCACAGTCTTCAGCTCCCTGAACGCACTCACCTTGAGCCCTGCTCTGTGTGCCCTGGTCCTGCGGCGCACGCCCGAGAGGCGCAGCCTCTTCTTTCGAGGCTTCAACTGGGCTTTCGACAGGGGGAAGTCGTTCTACATGCTCGTGGTGGGCGGCATGGTTCGACGGGCCGTCCTCATGATTCCCCTGTTCATCGTGCTTTCGGTGGTGTCCTACTGGGGATTCACCCTGCTGCCCACCGGTTTTCTTCCCAATGAAGACCAGGGTTACGTGATGCTGTCGGTGCAGTTGCCCGACGGGGCTGCCAAACCCCGCACCGATGCGGTGGTGGCGAACATCAACGAGCATCTGAAAGGCATGGAGGGTGTGAGCGGGTACGTGTCGGTTCCGGGTTATTCACTCCTGGACGACACCACTGCGGCCAACGCCGCCGCCTTTTGGATCATTCTCGAACCCTGGGACAAACGAACGGAACCCCACGTCAGCCTCATGGGCATCGTGGGCCGCTTGTGGCAGATGGCCTACACCATCGATGAGGCCACCGTGCTCGCCTTTCCGCCTCCGGCCATCATCGGAGTGGGCCAGGCGGGGGGCTTTCAGATGGAACTGCAGGACCGGGGGAACGTGGGGCTGGAGACGCTCCAGCAGATGACCCTGGAGATTCTGCACGATGCCAATGCCCAGGCCGGTTTGACCAATGTGTTCTCGAGTTTCCGGGCCACCGAGCCCCAGCTCTTTGCCGATGTCAACCGCACGCAGGCCAAGACGCTGGGCATTCCCCTTTCGGACATCTTTTTGACCCTCCAGGCCTGTCTCGGGTCGTTATACGTGAATGATTTCAATAAATTTGGCCGCACCTACCAGGTCAACGTCCAGGCGGAGGCTCCCTTCAGGCAGCGTGTGGAGGATGTGCGCCGCCTCGAAGTCCGCAACGACCAGGGCGCCATGGTGCCCCTGGGGAGCATCGTGAACGTGGAGGAGACACTGGGACCTCAGATCATCCGCCGTTACAATCTCTACCCCTCAGCGTCCATCAGCGGCTCCGCGGCTCCGGGTTTCAGCTCGGGCCAGGCCATGCAAATCATGGAACGGATGGCTCAGACCAAGCTTCCCGCGACCCTCGGGTTCGAGTGGACGGGCATGTCTTACCAGGAGAAGCTCACGGCAGGGCAGGCTGCAGGTATCTTTGCCCTCGCGGTGCTCTTCGTCTACCTGGTCCTCTGCGCCCTTTACGAAAGCTGGACACTTTCCTTCGCCATCATCCTGGCGGTGCCCCTGGCCCTGGTCGGGACCGTGCTGGCCCTCCTGATGCGGGGCCTCGACGTGAACATGTACACTCAGATCGGCATGGTGCTGCTCATCGGGCTTGCAGCCAAAACGGCCATCCTGATCGTGGAATTTGCAAGATCGCAGCGGGAATCGGGGCAATCCATCCAGGATGCGGCGCTCCAGGCTGCGAACCTTCGGTTCCGGCCCATCCTCATGACCGCTTTGACCTTTGTGCTGGGGGTTGTTCCCCTGGTCATCGCTGTGGGAGCCGGTGCCGCCAGCCGCCGCTCGGTGGGCACCACGGTTTTTGGGGGCATGCTCTCGGCGACCATCCTCATGGTGGTCTTTGTCCCCGTGTTTTTTGTGGTGCTGCAGCGCTTCAGCGAATGGTCGGCGAAGAAACGAAAAGGTTCCTGATGTGCCGCGGGACGCTCCCGCTCTTCAGCCGCTCGGCCTCGGCCTCCCCCAAAGGGGTGAAGGCGGGCTGAGCGGCGCAATGATGGGGCAGGGAAATGCGATGCTCCGAGACGCCATGGAGAGGTGATGGCTCGCAAGACCAAGGAAGATTCGGAAAGAACCAGGCAAAACATCCTGGATGCGGCATTCGATCTTTTTGCCCAGAAAGGATTCACGCGCACGACACTCAATGAAGTCGCCGCGGTGGCGGGGGTCACCCGGGGGGCCATCTACTGGCATTTCAAGGACAAAGTGGATCTTTTCATGGCCCTTTGGAAAGACATCCATGCCTCGGCGGGCATGCGGCCGGAGGACCTCCTCCTGGACCACGTCGATTCCCTTCGCGACTGCAAATCCGAGATCATGAAGTTTCTCGAACACTTCGAGAACAATGACCGCTACGCGGTCTTCTGGGACATCGTCCGCCACAGGACCGAGTACACGGAGGAACTCGAACCGGTGCTCCAGCAGCAGAGGATGGAGCAGCGCGAAGTCCTGGAGAGGACCACCGCCATGTTCGCGCGCCTGCGTGTCCGCGGCAGAGTTCGTTCCGACGTGGATCCCGCTCACGCCGCCCTCAACATCGTGGCGTTTGTCATCGGGCTCATCGAAATCTGGATGGCGGACCGCAACGCCTTTTCCCTGTCGGGCACCGTGCCCCATCTCATCGACAACATCCTGCAGGGGATGAAAGCCTGAAGCATTGCCCCCATCAAATGCACCTTTCGTCCTTGAAGAGACAACGGGTTGAACTTATTATTACAACAATTGCCTGAAAAGGCTTGCCGACTGTGGCCGCCGGCTCGCCCCTGTCGCCGGCAGCGTTTCCATCTCATCGTTACGATACATTACGATACATTTATTTGACCCGAGCTCTCAGTGGTTCTCGATTTACAGTTCACGCTGCTCACGGTCGGCTGAAGTTTCCCCCTGAGAGGTCCCTGTTCAAAGGGGAGTAGATTTGGCGGGCCGGGCAGATCGTCGGCCCGACGTCAGTACGAGAACGCAACCAAAGGAGGAGGATTTTTTATGAAAGTGCTGGTGCCTGTGGATGGATCCGAACTCTGTATGAAAGCCGTGGATATGGCCGTGAAACTGGCGGAGAAAGAAGGTGCTCAGGTCACCCTCATGACCGTCGTCCCTTACGCGACTTGGGATTTCGAGTCGCTTCCGACGAATCTCCAGGCCAAGTTCGATGCGCATGCCCAAGGGTTCCTGGAAAAAGCCAAGGCCCCCTTCGACCAAAAGGGCCTCAGCGTGGAAATGCGCCTGGACCACGGCATCAATGCCGGAAACAACATCGTCAAATTGGCCGAAGAGGGCAAGTTCGACCTCATCCTCCTCGGCAGCACGGGAACCTCGGGCCTCTCGCGTCTCCTCATGGGCAGCACCGCCATGAAAGTCGTCCAGAACGCTCCGTGCACCGTGACCGTCGTGAGGTAGCCGTCCTGTCCTGAAGCGACGCCGCTTCGAAGTTCGAACGAGGGTCTCTCTCCGGCAGCTTCCCCTGGAACGCTTCGGCGGAGGGAGACCGACGTTTCCTTGAAAACGCGTCTCAGCCTGCAATGGCTTCCAGGGACTCCCACCTTTCATACGCCTCCCGGAGTTCCCTCTCCAGGGTCTCCAGCCTCTCCTTCGCCCGCACTATTTCCACACTCTCGCCGCGGTAGAATTCCGGGTCGGCCATGGCTTCGTAAAGGCGCTTCTGCTCGGCTTCCAGTGCTTCGATGCGCTCGGGGAGCCCCTCCAGTTCGCGCTGCTCCTTGAAAGTGAGCTTCCGGGGTTTCGAGGCTTTTTCCCTGGGCCGCTCCGCCCTGAGTTTCGGTTCCTTGGGGACAGGCTGGGGCCGGCTCTGACGCAGCCAGTCATCGTAGCCGCCCACGTATTCGGTGACCCGCCCTTCGCCCTCGAACACCAGGGTGCTCGTCACCACGTTGTTGAGAAAAGTGCGGTCGTGGCTCACCAGAAAGACGGTCCCCGTGTAATCCAGGAGGAGATCTTCGAGCAGTTCGAGGGTTTCCGTGTCGAGATCGTTGGTGGGCTCGTCGAGCACCAGAACGTTGGAGGGTTTGCTGAAGAGTCGAGCCAGCAGGAGCCGGTTGCGCTCCCCTCCGGAGAGGACGCTCACGGGACTCCGCGCACGATCGGGAGCAAACAGGAAGTCCTGCAGGTAGCCGATGACGTGCCGGGGTTTGCCGTTGAACACGATGGTGTCGTTGCCGTCGGCCACATTGTCCTGCACCGATTTGGTTTCATCGAGCTGGGCCCGGAGCTGGTCGAAATAGGCCGGTTGAAGCCGTGCACCCAGGCGGACGCTTCCTTCCCGGGGATCGAGTTCGCCCACGAGGAGCCGAAGCAGCGTGGTTTTGCCCGCGCCATTGGGCCCGATGATGCCCACGCGGTCTCCGCGCAGCACCGTGGTGGAAAAGTTTTGAATGACTGGGACGGACCCGTAGCTGTAGCTCACGCCCCGCGCTTCCACCACGAGCTTCCCCGAGCGTTCGCTGTCCTGGAACCTCAGCCGCGCGCTATCCGTACGTTCGCGCCGTTGCCGCCGCTCCTCGCGCATCTTCTCGAGGGCCCTCACCCTCCCTTCGTTGCGCGTCCGGCGGGCTTTGATGCCCTGGCGGATCCAGACCTCCTCCTGAGCCAGCTTCTTGTCGAACCGCTTCCATTCCTGGGACTCGGCATCCAGGAGGGCCTCGCGGCGCTTGACAAACGTGTCGTAGTCGCAGGGCCAATCCACGAGAAGGCCTCGGTCCAGCTCCATGATCCGGTTGGCCAGCCTTCTGAGAAACATGCGGTCGTGCGTGACGAAAAGGAGGGTCCCGACGTAGCGCAGGAGAAAGTCCTCGAGCCAGGCGATCGATGCCAGGTCGAGGTGGTTCGTCGGCTCATCGAGGAGCAGGATGTCCGGGTCCGGGACGAGGCTCCGCGCTAGGAACACGCGGCGCTTTAGGCCGGCTGAAAGCGTCTCGAAAGCTGCACGGGGATCGAGCTCCATGCGGGAAATCACCCGGTCCACCTGCTGCTCCCGGCGCCAGTGGGTTTCGCCGTGGGGAAGCTTTTCTCCTGATCCGGCGCTGTCGGCGAGTCCCGAAGCCACCACGTCAAAGACGCTCCCCCGCAGTTCCCGGTCCACCTCCTGGGGAAGGTGTGCCACACGCAGGCCGGGTTGACGGATGATTTCCCCCTCGTCGGGAAGGATCTCCCCCTGGAGGGTCCGCATGAGAGTGGATTTGCCGGCGCCGTTTCGCCCCAGGAGGCAGATCCGGTCGCCCTTTTCCACCTGAAGGCTCAAATTTTCCAGCACGGGCGGGCCCCCAAAGGAGACGCTCACGCCCCGCAAGCTCAACAGTGCCATCCAGACCCTCTCAATCCACCTCAAAAAAAGTGCGCATAAGCTCCGGCCCGGGAATCACCGCGCTGCCCGATTCAGTTCCAAAGGTCAAGGTGTCCATGTCTACGCTCGTCATGCTTGTGTTCTTAAGCTCGTCAAGGTTGTATTTCGCGACTCGTCATGCCGGCGGTTTCTAAGCCGGCATCCAGTTCTTTTGGGTGGATTCCGGCTGAAAGACTGCCGGAATGGCGACTCGGGTGGTTGACGCTCTATGGTGTTGAGTTTCGGTAAGGATTTGCGCCCGGCGGTACGAGTGCAACCGTGTGCTAGTCCTTAACCGCTTGCTGGTCCCCAGGCTGGAACCAGGGAACCGGCCGATCTAGGCGGTCCTTTCCGTCCGAGTCCCCTGGTCGGCTGTTTCCGCGGGCCGTTCCTCCGTGATGCGGTCTCCGCCGCAGGCGGGACAGCAGAACTGAGGGTCACCCATGGTGAAGTTGATTCTCACCAGTTCCGCCTTGTTCCCCAACCAGCCGCAATCCTGACATTGCATGGGTTTCAGATCCAACATGGTCCAGGTGTCCTCCATCATCAGTATTGGCTTGTGCAGGCCCAGGCCGGTTACGGCCGAGGGTTTCGGAATTCTTCCCATTGGGATGTCCCTGGGCGCGGAAAAACTCCCGGCCTCAGGCAGGCCATCCTCTGGAAGCGGCCGCCCTGGTAAATACCTCATCGAGCCACGGAAGGCGACTGAAAAGGTGGGGCCGGTCATGCTGAGCGAAATAAGCCCTGCCCTGGGCATGGCAGGTTGCCCGACAAACAACAGTCTTTTCCTAAAAGATTTTGGAGGACCACAAACCGAAAAAACCCCGTTCGCCCTGAGCGAAGTAAGCCCTGCCATGGGCATGGCAACTTGATCGACAAGAAACAGTCGTTTTTAAAAGATTTTGGAGAACCACAAACCGACAAAAACCCCGTTCGCCCTGAG